>NZ_JBVIEN010000008.1:82869-422723 GCF_055571835.1 Streptomyces sp. NPDC030862
GTCGACGTCCTGAACCCCACTCATTTCGTATATTTCTCCGCTCCCCGCTTCGCCCCCTTCTCCCACCTCTCCCCCCCCCCCCCCCCCCCCACTCCCCCCCCCCCCCCCCCCCCCCTCCCCCCCCCCCCCCCCCCCCCCCCCCCACGCGGGAGACGGGCGGCCTCCCGTCAGACGGTGCGGTACGCCGTCCAGTGGTCCTTCATGCGCTGCACCTGGCCCGCCGTGAACTGGTACATGCAGGCGTCGTACGTGTAGTCCATGAAGTTGTGAACCGGGTCAACACCCGTCTTGCTGGCGCAGCTGTCGCGTCCCGTCGGGCACTCGTACGCCGGGCTCTTCTCGGCCGGGGTGTCGGAGACGTAGTCGCCGTTGCCGTTACAGCCGCCCTGGAAGGTGTGGTACAGCCCCATCCAGTGGCCGACCTCGTGGGTACCGGTGTCGCCCTGGTCGTAGTTGGTGGCCGCGCCGCCCGGCAGGGAGGCGTCGAGCACCACGACGCCGTCCATGGTCGGGTTGGACTTGTAGGAGGACGGGAACGTGGCCCAGCCGAGCAGCCCGCCGCCGAGGTTGGCGGTGTAGAAGTTGAGCGCGTTCGCCCCGCCCTTGCGGAGGGCCGACTTCATCGCCTTCTCCTCGGCGGAGCCGGAGCTCAGGTTGTACCAGGCGGCGTTGTCCGTGTAGTCCGTGCCGGCCAGCGTGAACTGGAAGCCGGAGTCGGTGTTGCCGGTGCCCTGGCCGCCGAAGGCGGAGTTGAGGACGGCCATCTGCTGGTTGATGGCCGTCGTGCTGAGCTTGCCGGTGTCGCCGTCGTGGATGACGTGGAAGTACACCGGGATGGTGGTGGCGGTGGCGGTGAGGCCCGCGGCGCCGCTCGCCCGCACGGATTCGAGTCTCTTCTTCAGGTCCGCGTCCATGGCCTTGGCCTTGGCGTCGGTGACCTCGTTGGGCTCGTGGGCGTGGGAGGCGCCCGGGAGCTCGCGGGCGGTGGTGCTCACGCCCGTACCCTCCTCGCACTCCTCGGCCGAGGCCGAGACCCTGTCCGCGGCGGGTGCCTTGGCGGCCAGGGCGCCCGTCGGGGTGGAGAGCGGGAAGAGGGCCAGGGTTCCGGCCATCACCGCCGTACCGAGGGCACGACGGTGCAGACGCGGAGATATTCGGGCAAGAGCACGCATGGTGACTCCTCGCGGGGGGTTGTGGAGAGGGCCTTCCTCGCCACCGCGGGGAGATTACGGGGCCATGTCAGATCTTGATGAGCATCGAACAAGCCCAATCAATCGTTGAGTAAATGAAGACATCGGGGAGAAAAGCTTCGGTCCGTTCCGGGTGTTGAGACACGCACGTAACGAACGCGCCACCGAGAGCGGGTGGTGTGTCCGGATTCGATCTCCCGGAACGCACCACCCGCGACGGCCGTGTGATCTCCTGTTAACACGCGGCAGGTTGGCCGAAAATCGACCATCAAGGTCCGCTCAGCGTACGGGGGTGTACACCCGCTCGACCTTCTGCGTTCCACTCCGCGTCAGGTACGACCGCGTCCACGCCGCCGTGGCGTCCGGTTTCGTACGGTCCGAGAGGACGTAGTAGTCCATCTGCGTGCGCTCGGCGGTCACGTCCAGCACGCCGAATCCGTGGTGGTCCATGTCGACCCACTTCACATGGCGGTTGGCCGCCCGGATCGCCCCGGCGGCGACCACCGACACCGTCCCCGGCGCGACCCGCAGGATGTCGTCCAGGTTGTCCGACGTCACCGAGGTCACCACGAACTCCGTCGCCGCCGACCGCGACAGCGGGTACGTCGCCGCCGTCACCGGCACGTCGTTCGCCCACGCCATGTGGATGTCCCCGGTGAGGAACACGGTGTTGCGGATGGACCGGTCCGTCAGGTGCGCGAGCAGTTCCCTGCGGTCGTCCGTGTACCCGTCCCACTGGTCCACGTTGATCGCGAGACCGCCCTTGGCCAGGCCCAGCAACTCCGCGACGGGCTCCAGCAGATGGGCCGGCAGGGACCCGAAGGCGACCGGCGAGACCATGACGGAGGTGCCGACCAGCCGCCAGGCGGTGTCGGACGCGGCCAGACCCGACTTCAGCCAGTCCAGCTGGGCGCGGCCCGTGATCGTACGGTCCGGGTCGTCGACCTTCCCGCTGCCGTGGGACGCCTGCTGGGAGCGGAACGAGCGCAGGTCGAGCAGGTGCAGATCGGCCAGCTTGCCGAACCGCAGCCGGCGGTAGACCGTGCCCTCCGTGGAGGCGCGGACGGGCATCCACTCGAAGTACGCCTGCTTCGCGGCCGCCACGCGCGCCGCCCAGGCGCCCTCCGTATCCGGCGTGTGGTTCTGGGCGCCGCCCGGCCAGGCGTCGTTGGCGAACTCGTGGTCGTCCCATATCGCGATCAGCGGGTGCGCGGCGTGCAGCGCCTGGAGGTGGGCGTCGCTCTTGTACGTGGCGTGCCGCAGCCGGTAGTCCGCCAGCGTGACGATCTCGTGCCGGGGCTCGTGGGGCCGTACGACCTTCTCCAGGGCCGGGTAGGCGCCGGAGGCGTACTCGTAGATGTAGTCGCCGAGGTGGAGCACGGCGTCCAGGTCGGCGCGGTCCGCGAGATGGCGGTACGCGGCGAAGTGGCCCGCCTCCCAGTTGGCGCAGGAGACCACGCCGAACCTGATGCCCGGCGCGGCGGCGTCGGGGGCCGGGGCGGTGCGGGTGCGGCCCACGGGCGAGACCACGGCACCCGTGGCGAAGCGGAAGTAATAGGCGGTCGCCTGGTGCAGGCCCCTTACGTCGACCTTCACGGTGTGGTCGGTGGCGGCGGTGGCCGTGACCGTGCCCCGGGCGACGACGCCCGTGAAGGCCCGGTCCTCGGCCACCTCCCATCTCACCTCCGTGTCCGGGCCCTTGCCGGACCCTGGGAGGGCGTCCGGGGACGGCGTGACGCGCGTCCACAGCAGGACGCCGTCCGGGAGCGGGTCGCCGGAGGCCACACCGTGGCGGAAGACGGGAGACGCGGTGTCCGCGGCGGCGGACGTGCCGGGCGCCAGCACGGGGGCCGCCACCGCGGTGGCGGCGGCGGCCTTGACGACCGTGCGGCGGCTGGGGGCGGGGACGGAGGTGGGGACGGATGCGGATGTGTGTCGACTGGTCACGGCCGATCAGATTACTGACCGGTAGGGCCAACGGGCGGGTGAACTCCCAGGAGTTCACCCGCCCGTTGGCCGAAAGACGTACCCGAAGGGCCCGCCGGTTCAGCCCTTGAGGGCCTTGTCCACGGCGGTGGTGAACTCGGGCGCCGTCATCGGTGCTCCCTCACCGTCCGCGTCGGTGACCGTCTTGCCGTCCATCTTCAGCGTCGGCGTGCCCCGGACCCCGCTCTTGTCGAAGGCCGCGGACATCTTCATCGCCCACGCGTCGAAGGTGCCGCTCTCCACGTCCTTCTTGAAGGCGGCGTTGTTCTTCAGCGCGGGCACCGTCTCCGCGATCTCCAGGAGGTAGGAGTCGTCGGCGAACTTGTCCTTCGACTCCTCCGGGTGGAACTTCACGGAGTAGAGCGCCGCCTTGTAGTCCAGGAACGCCTCGGGGCTGACGTTCAGGGCCGCGCCCAGCGCCGAGAGGGCGTTCTTGGAGCCCTCGCCCTGGTCGGAGTTGTCGATGAAGGTGGCGCCCACGTACCGGACCTTGTACTTGCCCGCCGCGACGTCCTTCTCGATGGTCTCGCCGACCTGCTGCTCGAAGACGGCGCAGACCGGGCAGCGGGAGTCCTCGTACAGCTCCAGCGTCTTCTTGGCGGTGGCCTTGCCGACGACGACGGTGGTGCCGTCGTCCCCGGTGGTGTTCTTCGGTGCCGTGACGCTCTTGGCGTCCTTCACCGCCTCCCAGTGGGAGGGCTTGTTCGCCTGCACGACGGCGTAACCGATGCCGCCGGCCACCGCCAGGACGGCGACGGCCGAGACGGCGACGGTGACCTGCCGGCGGACCTTCTCCTTCTTCGCCTGGCGCTCGCGCTCCTGGCGCAGCCGCTCGCGGGCCGCCGCCTTGTTGGCCTGGCTGTTGCGTGCACTCATGGTCGTACTTCTCCGTGTGGTGGGGGTGGTTCTCGGGGTGGACTGTTCCGCTCGGTTCCGCTCGGTTCCGCTCGGCCGTTCCGCTCAGGCGGTGAGCGCCGGGCGGAGCGGCGGTCCACGCCGTCCCACGCAGTGCACGAGAAGCCGGTGCCGGGCCGGGACCGGCCGATCCGCGGGCCGCGGGCCCCGCCGTACGCCCTGCCCGCGCGTGCGCACCGCGGCGACCGCGATCAGCAGCGGCCGGAACGCGAACGCGGCCACCGCCCGCACCAGCCCGGCCAGCGCGCTCTCACCGCGCCGCAGCCAGGCCGCGGCGACCAGCCCGACCGAGACGTGCGCGGCGAGCAGCATCCACGGCAGCGCAGGGTCGGGGGAGTGCAGCAGGGCGGCCGCGCCGCCGGCCGGGGCGGCCACGCCGGGCAGCGGGGTCCCCACTCCGCCGCCCCCGCACAGCACGTCGACGCCCACCGAGCGCAGGGCGCCCGCCACGGGCCCGCCGGACGGCCCGTAACAGGCGTGCTGACCGGAGGTGAAGACGGTGTCGGCGGCGAGCTCCAGCGGCACCAGCAGCCCCGCGATGCGCCAGAAGCCGCGCTCGGCCTCGCCCGCGAGCGCGTACGCGACCGCGAGGACCCCGGCGGCGACGGCGGCGACGGTCGGCAGGGGCAGCGGCACCCCGGACAGCAGCACGTGGGAGGCCACGGACAGCGTCACGACGAGTGCCGTGAAGAGCGCCGCCCGCAGCCACCTGAGCCGGGTCCCGGATATGTCTTCCATCGCCGCACGAGTGTGCCACGCCGGACGGTAAGCGGTCCCTAAAGGCAGGGGAGCCGGGCCTTTGCGGCCCGCGACCTAGAGCCCGGGGATCCGGCCGTTGCGGAACAGGTCGACGAAGATCTGGTGGTCGGCGCGCGCCCGGGCGCCGTAGCGGTGCGCGAAGTCCACCAGCAGCTCGCCGAAGCCCTCCTCGTCCGCCGCGATCGCGGCGTCGATGGCCCGCTCCGTGGAGAACGGCACCAGGGAGTGCCCGCTCTCGTCGTCCGCCGCCGCGTGCATGGTCGCCGTCGCCCGCCCCAGGTCCGCGACGGTCGCCGCGATCTCCTCCGGGTCGTCGATGTCCGACCAGTCCAGGTCCACGGCGTACGGCGAGACCTCCGCCACCAGCTGTCCGGCCCCGTCCAGCTCGGTCCAGCCCAGCCACGGGTCGGCGTGCGCCTGGAGCGCCCGCTGCGAGATGACCGTCCGGTGCCCCTCGTGGTGGAAGTACGCGCGGACGGCCGGGTCGGTCACATGGCGCGAGACGGCCGGGGTCTGGGCCTGCTTCATGTAGATCACGACGTCGTTCTCCAGGGCGTCGCTGTTGCCCTCCAGGAGGATGTTGTACGACGGCAGCCCGGCGGAACCTATGCCGATGCCCCGCCGCCCCACCACGTCCTTCACGCGGTACGAGTCCGGCCGGGCCAGGCTCGACTCGGGCAGCGTCTCCAGGTACCCGTCGAACGCCGCCAGCACCTTGTAGCGGGTCGCCGCGTCCAGCTCGATCGTCCCGGCGCCGGAGGAGAAGCGCCGCTCGAACTCACGGATCTCGGTCATGGACGCCAGCAGCCCGAACCGGGTCAGCGAGCGCGCGTCGCGCAGGGCGTCCAGCAGCGGCCCCTCGGCCGTGTCCAGCGTGAAGGGCGGGACGTCCTCGTGGCGGGCGCCGGCCGCCAGGGCGTGGATGCGCTCGCGGTAGGCGGCGGCGTAGATCCGTACCAGTTCGGTGATCTGCCGGTCACCGAGCGCCTTGGTGTAGCCGATCAGCGCCAGGGAGGCGGACAGCCGCTTCAGGTCCCACGTGAACGGGCCGACGTACGCCTCGTCGAAGTCGTTCACGTTGAAGATCAGCCGGCCGTTGGCGTCCATGTACGTGCCGAAGTTCTCGGCGTGCAGGTCACCGTGGATCCACACCCGGCCCGTGCGCTCGTCCAGGTACGGGCCGCCCTCCCGCTCCTGGTCCAGGTCGGCGTAGAAGAGGCAGGCCGTGCCCCGGTAGAAGGCGAAGGCCGAGGCGGCCATCTTCCGGAACTTGACCCGGAAGGCCGCCGGGTCGGCGGCCAGGAGCTCGCCGAAGGCGGTGCCGAAGACGGAGAGGATCTGCTCACCGCGCTCCTCGGCGGTGGGCTGGGGGACCGACATCGCGGGGTGCCTCCTGGTACGGACGTGCGGGCGGGGCGCGCGGGCGCGCCCCTTGGCTTCGTACATGACAAAACGGACAGGTGTTCCGTCCGTCTCAACGCGCGACCGTACTCTCCGGTGCCCCAAGACTGTCAGTGGGCCCACGTAGACTTCCGAGCGTCCCCATCCCCGACTCTCCCGGAGGCCGCAGCCGTGTCGAAGCCGCCGTTCACGCACCTTCACGTGCACACCCAGTACTCCCTGCTGGACGGTGCCGCGCGGCTCAAGGACATGTTCAACGCCTGCAACGAGATGGGCATGACGCACATCGCCATGTCCGATCACGGCAACCTCCACGGGGCGTACGACTTCTTCCACACGGCCCAGAAGGCGGGCGTCACGCCGATCATCGGCATCGAGGCGTACGTCGCCCCGGAGTCCCGGCGCAACAAGCGCAAGGTCCTGTGGGGCCAGCCGCACCAGAAGCGGGACGACGTCTCCGGTTCCGGTGGTTACACCCACAAGACGATCTGGGCGGCGAACAACACCGGCCTGCACAACCTGTTCCGGCTCTCCTCCGACGCGTACAAGGAGGGCTGGCTCCAGAAGTGGCCGCGTATGGACAAGGAGACCATCGCGCAGTGGTCCGAGGGCTTGATCGCCTCCACCGGCTGCCCCTCCGGTGAGCTCCAGACCCGGCTGCGCCTCGGCCAGTTCGACGAGGCCCTGAAGGCCGCCTCCGAGTACCAGGACATCTTCGGCAAGGACCGGTACTTCCTGGAGCTGATGGACCACGGCATCGAAATCGAGCGCCGCGTCCGCGACGGCCTGCTGGAGATCGGCAAGAAGCTCGGCATCCCGCCGCTGGTCACCAACGACTCGCACTACACGTACGCGCACGAGGCCGGCGCCCACGACGCGCTGCTGTGCATCCAGACCGGCAAGAACCTCTCCGACCCGGACCGCTTCAAGTTCGACGGCACCGGCTACTACCTGAAGTCCACGGACGAGATGTACGCCATCGACTCCTCGGACGCCTGGCAGGAGGGGTGCCGCAACACCCTCCTGGTCGCCGAGCAGATCGACACCACCGGCATGTTCGAGAAGCGCGACCTCATGCCGAAGTTCGACATCCCCGAGGGCCACACCGAGGTGACGTGGTTCAAGGAGGAGGTCAAGCGCGGCATGCACCGCCGCTACCCCGAGGGCATCCCCGAGGACCGCCAGCGCCAGGCGGACTACGAGATGGACGTCATCATCCAGATGGGCTTCCCGGGGTACTTCCTCGTCGTCGCCGACTTCATCATGTGGGCCAAGAACCAGGGCATCGCCGTCGGCCCCGGCCGAGGCTCCGCGGCCGGCTCGATCGTGGCGTACGCGCTCGGCATCACCGACCTCGACCCGATCCCGCACGGCCTGATCTTCGAGCGCTTCCTCAACCCCGAGCGCGTCTCCATGCCCGACGTCGACATCGACTTCGACGAGCGTCGGCGCGTCGAGGTGATCAGGTACGTGACCGAGAAGTACGGCGCCGACAAGGTCGCCATGATCGGCACGTACGGCACCATCAAGGCCAAGAACGCCATCAAGGACTCGGCGCGCGTACTCGGCTACCCGTACGCGATGGGCGACCGCATCACCAAGGCCATGCCCGCCGACGTCCTCGGCAAGGGCATCCCGCTCTCGGGCATCACCGACCCCTCCCACCCCCGTTACTCGGAGGCCGGCGAGGTCCGGTCGATGTACGAGAACGAACCGGACGTGAAGAAGGTCATCGACACCGCGCGCGGCGTCGAGGGCCTGGTGCGGCAGATGGGCGTGCACGCCGCCGGCGTGATCATGTCCAGCGAGACCATCACCGACCACGTCCCCGTCTGGGTGAGGCACACCGACGGCGTCACCATCACACAGTGGGACTACCCGAGCTGTGAGTCGCTCGGCCTGCTCAAGATGGACTTCCTGGGCCTGCGCAACCTCACGATCATGGACGACGCCGTCAAGATGGTGAAGGCCAACAAGGGGATCGACATCGATCTCCTGAGCCTCCCGCTCGACGACCCCACGACCTTCGAGCTGCTCCAGCGCGGCGACACCCTCGGCGTCTTCCAGTTCGACGGCGGCCCCATGCGCTCGCTGCTGCGGCTGATGAAGCCCGACAACTTCGAGGACATCTCCGCCGTCTCGGCCCTCTACCGGCCGGGCCCGATGGGCATGAACTCGCACACGAACTACGCCCTGCGCAAGAACGGCCAGCAGGAGATCACCCCGATCCACCCTGAGCTGGAGGAGCCGCTCAAGGAGGTCCTCGGCGTCACCTACGGCCTGATCGTCTACCAGGAGCAGGTGCAGAAGGCCGCCCAGATCATCGCCGGGTACTCCCTCGGCGAGGCCGACATCCTCCGCCGCGTCATGGGCAAGAAGAAGCCCGAGGAGCTGGCGAAGAACTTCACCATCTTCCAGGCCGGCGCCAAGAAGAACGGCTACAGCGACGAGGCCATCCAGGCGCTCTGGGACGTACTGGTCCCCTTCGCCGGCTACGCCTTCAACAAGGCGCACTCCGCCGCGTACGGACTCGTCTCCTACTGGACGGCGTACCTCAAGGCCAACCACCCCGCCGAGTACATGGCGGCGCTGCTCACCTCGGTCAAGGACGACAAGGACAAGTCGGCCGTCTATCTGAACGAGTGCCGCCGCATGGGCATCAAGGTGCTCCCGCCGAACGTCAACGAGTCGGAGGCGAACTTCGCCGCCCAGGGTGACGACGTCATCCTCTTCGGCCTCTCCGCCGTGCGGAACGTCGGTACGAACGTCGTCGAGTCGATCATCAAGTGCCGCAAGTCGAAGGGGAAGTACAGCTCCTTCCCCGACTTCCTCGACAAGGTCGAGGTGGTCGTCTGCAACAAGCGCACCATCGAGTCGCTCATCAAGGCCGGCGCCTTCGACACCATGGGCCACACCCGCAAGAGCTTGGTCGCGCACCACGAGTCGATGATCGACAACGTGGTGGCGGTCAAGCGCAAGGAGGCCGAGGGACAGTTCGACCTCTTCGGCGGCATGGGCGAGGAGGACAGCAGCGAGCCCGGCTTCGGCCTCGACGTGGAGTTCTCCGACATCGAGTGGGAGAAGTCCTACTTGCTCGCCCAGGAGCGCGAGATGCTCGGCCTGTACGTCTCCGACCACCCGCTCTTCGGCATCGAGCACGTGCTGTCCGACAAGGCCGACGCCGCGATCTCCCAGCTCACCGGCGGTGAGCACGCCGACGGTGCGGTCGTCACCATCGGCGGCATCATCTCCGGGCTCCAGCGCAAGATGACCAAGCAGGGCAACGCCTGGGCCATCGCCACCGTCGAGGACCTGGCCGGTTCCATCGAGTGCATGTTCTTCCCGGCGACGTACCAGCTGGTGTCCACCCAGCTGGTCGAGGACACCGTCGTCTTCGTCAAGGGCCGCCTCGACAAGCGCGAGGACGTGCCCCGGCTGGTCGCCATGGAGCTGATGGTCCCCGACCTCTCCTCGGCCGGGACGAACGCACCGGTGGTGCTCACCATCCCCACCGTGAAGGTCACCCCGCCGATGGTCAGCCGCCTCGGTGAGATCCTCACGCACCACAAGGGCAACACCGAGGTGCGCATCAAGCTCCAGGGCCCCCGCTCGACCACCGTGCTCCGCCTCGACCGGCACCGCGTCCAGCCGGACCCGGCGCTCTTCGGCGACCTCAAGGTGCTGCTCGGCCCGTCCTGCCTGGCCGGCTGAACCGTCACCACCCCGCGCGAAGGGGCGCGCCCGTCGTCACGGGTGCGCCCCTTCGGCAGCTCACGCTCGCTCAGTTGTGGCCGAACCGCTTCTTCCGGCCCTTGTGGGCCACGTCGGCCGGGGTGACGGGGGCCATGCGCGGCTCGGCCTCCATCGTGCCGGCGGCCTGCGGAGCACCGCGCTCGGCGGCGGCGGGCTGCTTCTGACTGCGGTCCTGCTTCCGGTTCTTGGCCATGGTGATGCCTCCGTGGGGTGTAGGGGCCAGGGCCGCGTTCAGACTCACACACGCGTAAAAACCGCGCATTTTGGATCATTGCGGACCGTAGTCGGGAGCCCTGCGGGGCGCGTAGGGTGATCCGCCACGCCGGTGATCCAGTTCCGGCCGTTAACCCCCCCGCAGTCGGGCAGACTCGAAGAACTCGAAGAACCCGAAGACCCGGCGTACGCGAAGATCGACGCAACCGGAGATCCCGACGTACCCGGAGACCCGCAGCACTCGCCGTACCAGCAGCACTGGTAGTACCCGCCGTACCCGCAGCACAGGCCGTACCCGCAGCACACGCCGTACCGAAGACCCGAAGACCCGAAGCGCCTGAAGAACCCGCACGACCGAAGAGACCGAAGCAACTTCCGATCCCGAGGTTCCCGAAAGAGGGTGGAACACGTGGACCGCTGCGTCGTCCTGGTGGACGCCGGCTACCTCCTGGGCGCCGCCGCCAGCCTCCTCGCCGGGGAACCGGCCCGCTCCCGGATCACCGTCGACCACGCCGCCCTCATCCAGGGGCTGCGGGAACGCGCCGAGAGCGACACGGCCCAGCCCCTGCTGCGGATCTACTGGTTCGACGGCGCCCCCGACCGCGTCCCCCAGCCGGAGCACCGCCGGCTGCGCGTCATGCCCCGCGTCACCGTCCGGCTCGGCGCCCTGACCCGCAGCGACGGCCGCTGGGCGCAGAAGGGCGTCGATGCCGCGATGCACGCCGAGCTCACCGAGCTCGCCCGCAACCGCGCCTGCTCCGACGTGGTGCTCGTCACCGGCGACGGCGACCTGCTGCCCGGCCTGATGTCGGCGAAGGAGCACGGCGTCGCCGTCCACCTCTGGGCGGTCCAGGCCGCCGACGGTGACTACAACCAGTCCGAGGACCTCGTCGCCGAGGCCGACGAGCGGCGCGTCCTCGACCGCGCGTGGATCACCCGCGCCGTACGGGCCAAGGAGCTGGGCGGCGTGTGCGCCCCGCCCCCGGCACCCCGCCCCGAGATCGCCGCCATCCTCTCCGCGCCGCTCCCCGAGTCGGCCCTGGCCGCCGCCGAGGCCGCGGCCTCCGCGGCCGCCGCCGTACGCAACGGGGCCCCGGCCCCGGCGGCGCCCGCCCCGGCCCCCGCGCCGACCGCCGCTGCCAACGGCTCCGGTGGCCCCTCCGGCTCCGGCACCGGCAGGGCGGTGCCGACCCCGAAGGACCTGGCCGGCCTGCGCGGCCCGGCGGCCCACCCCCAGACGCCCCCGGCCAGCCCCCAGCCCGCCAACGCGACCCTGCGCTGGTCCTCCGACCGGGGCTGGATCGACCGCCCCGGGAGCCAGGTCGGCGAGCCGCCCGAGACCGCGTCGCTGCCCACCCTCGCCCAGCTGACCAGCGCCGAGCAGCGCTGGGCGGACCGCGAGGAGGACATCACCACCGTCGGCGGCGACCCCTTCGAGGTCGGCCAGGTCTTCGCGCGGCGCTGGATGGAGCGGCTCCCCGACCAGGGTCACGTCGGGAAACTGTCCAGCATGTACCCGCGCATCCCGCACCGCATCGACGGGGAACTGCTGCGGTACGCGGCACGGTTCGGGCTGCTGGCCCACAAGGACGACCAGATCGACGAGCACGACCGGTACGCCATCAGGGCCGGCTTCTGGCGCGAGATCGACGTACGGGCGGCCGCCGAACACGCCCCCGTGGGCGAATAGGGCAGCCCGACCCTTTAGGCTCATCCCTCGTGAGTACGGTGTGCGTGGTGCGGGACCTGGTCAAGACGTACCCCGCCGCGCGCGCCCGAAGAGGGGCTCCCGCGACGCCCGAGGTGCGCGCCACCGACGGGATCACCATGGAGGTCCGCAGCGGCGAGATCTTCGGCCTGCTCGGGCCGAACGGCGCCGGCAAGTCCACGCTCGTACGCCAGCTGACCGGACTCATGCGGCCCGACTCCGGCACCGTCGAGGTGCTCGGCCACGACCTCGTACGCCACCCGGAGCGGGCGTCGCGCCTGATCGGCTACCTCGGGCAGGAGTCCACCGCCCTCGACGAGCTGACCGTCGCGCTCGCCGCCGAGACCACCGGGCGGCTGCGCGGCCTCCCGGCGCGTGACGCGCGCAGCGAGCGGGACGCCGTCCTCGCGGAGCTGGGCCTCACCGAACTCGCCGGGCGGCCCCTCAAGCGGCTCTCCGGCGGCCAGCGGCGGCTCGCCTGCTTCGCCACCGCGCTCGTCGGACGGCGGCCCCTGCTCATCCTCGACGAGCCGACCACCGGCATGGACCCGGTCGCGCGGCGCGCCGTGTGGGCGGCCGTCGACCGGCGCCGCGCCGAGCACGGCACCACCGTCGTCCTCGTCACGCACAACGTCATCGAGGCCGAGACCGTACTGGACCGGGTCGCCGTCCTGGAACGCGGCCGGGTCATCGCCTGTGACACCCCCGCCGGACTCAAGGAGCGGGTGGCCGGTGACGTACGGGTGGAGCTGGTGTGGCGCGACCGGGCGCCGCTCGACGTGCCCGAGGTCGCCGCGCTGCGGGCCTCCGCGCAGGAGTCCGGGCGCCGGTGGGTGCTGCGGCTGGCGCCGGACGAGGCGCGGGCGGCGGTCGCGGCGGTGACGGGCGGCGCGGCCTTCGCGGCGCTCGACGACTTCACACTCGCCACGCCGAGCCTGGAAGACGTGTACCTGGCGCTGGGCGGCGAGGCGAAGGGGCTGGTCAAGGCATGAACAGGAGCATCAGGTGAGCATCGTGCCCGCACGGGCCGCCCTGTCGCCGGGATCCCCCGGCGCGGTCGACTCAGCCCCGGTCGCCGACCCCGCGCCGCGTGACCCCGCGCCGGGCGCTCCCGCGCCGGACATGCCCGCGCCGGGCGCGGTCACCTCCGGTGCCGCCGCGCCGCTCGCGCCGCGCGCGCGGCTGCTGCCCGCGCTGGGCGCCGTCTACCGCGCGCAACTGTCCCGCGCCCGGGTGGCGCGCATCCCCCTCCTCTTCGTGGCGACCTTCCAGTCCGTCGGGATCATGGTCCTGATGCGCGGTGTCGTCGACGGCGGCGCCGAGGCGCGAGCCGTGGTCGCCGGGTCGACCGTGCTCGTGGTGGCCTTCGTCGCGCTGAACCTGCTCGCCCAGTACTTCGGGCAGCTGCGGGCGAGCGGCGGACTCGACCACTACGCCACACTGCCGGTGCCGCCCGCCGCGGTGGTGCTCGGGGCGGCCGGGGCGTACGCCTCCTTCACCGTGCCGGGCACCGTCGTCACCGCGGTGGTCGGCTCCGTCCTGTTCCAGCTGCCGCTGACGCACCTGTGGATCCTGGCGGCCGTCGTGCCGCTCGCCGGGGCCGCGCTCGCCGGACTCGGCGCGGCGCTCGGGCTGCTCGCGCCGCGGCAGGAACTCGCCACGCTGCTGGGGCAGCTCGGGATGTCGGCGGCCTTGCTGCTGGGCGTGCTGCCGGCCGCCCGGCTGCCGGAGCCGGTCGGGTGGGCGCGGGACCTGCTGCCGTCCACGTACGGAGTCGAGGCGCTCGCCCGGACGTTCGACACCCGTCCCGACTGGGCGGCGGTCGCGGTGGACCTGGCGGTCTGCGCGGTGGTCGGCGTGCTGTCGCTGACCGCCGCGACGTGGGCGTACCGGCGGGCGGCGGTCCGATGAGGCGGCCCCGGCGGGCGCCTGGCACGATGGCAGGGTGACCGCACCGTTGACGCCACCTACGCCGCCTACGCCTCCCACGCCGCCTCACCAGCCGTCGCCGCAGGACTCCGCCTGGCCGCCGCCGTACCCCTCCGCCGCCACGAAGCGCGCCGAGCGGGCGGAAGGGGCGGACGGCGCGCCGGACATGGCCGCCGAAGCACGGCAGGGCGTCCTGGTGGCGGCCTGCGTGACGCTCGCGGGCGCGGCGCTGGGGCTGCTGTGGCTGTGGCTCGCGCCGCGGATCGGCCTGGTCTCGGACGGCAAGGCGGTGTTCGTCAAGGACACCGAGGGCGAGGGCGCGGTCGGCGCCGACGGGACGTTCACGCTGCTCGGGCTGGGCTTCGGCGCGCTGAGCGCGGCGGCCGTGTTCTGGTTCACGCGCCGGCACGGCGGCATCGCGGTCGTCGCCGGTCTCGCCCTGGGGGGCCTGCTGGGCTCCCTGCTCGGCTGGGGCGTCGGTACGCTCCTGGGCCCCACGCACGACGTGGTGGCGCACGCCCGGGCGGTGGGCCCCGGCGTCACGTTCGACGCGCCGCTGGAGCTCAACGCGCACGGGGCGCTGCTGGCGTGGCCGGTCGCCGCCATGCTCGTCCACCTGGCCCTGGCGGCCCTCTTCATGCCCCGGGACCCGGAGCCGGAGCCGTACCCGATCTCGGAGTGGGACGCCTACGGCCCCACGACCCCGAAGGACGGCGCCACCCCCTGACGCGGGTCGCGCGACGCGGGCCGCGGGACGCCGTACCGCCTACCCGCGGCCGATGGGTGCGAGGACCGCGTCCGTGAGGGCGGCGAGGTCCGAGGGCGCCAGCTCCACCTCCAGGCCGCGGCGGCCCGCCGAGACGCAGATCGTGGCGTGCGCGGAGGCCGAGGCGTCCAGGACCGTACGCAGCCGCTTGCGCTGGCCCAGCGGGGAGATGCCGCCGCGGACGTAGCCCGTGGTGCGTTCGGCCGCCGCGGGGTCGGCCATCGCCGCGCGCTTGCCGCCCACCGCCGCCGCGAGGGCCTTGAGGTCGAGCTGCCCGGCCACGGGCACGACCGCGACGGTCAGCTCCCCGTCCACGTCGGCGACCAGGGTCTTGAAGACGCGCTCCGGCGAGACGCCGAGCGCCTCGGCGGCCTCCTCCCCGTACGAGGGGGACGCCGGGTCGTGGTCGTACGCGTGCACCGTGAAGGGCGTGCCCGCGGCGGTGAGCGCCACCGTCGCCGGGGTCCCGCCCGCCCCCTTCTCCTGCTTCTTCGCCTTCTTCGCCACCTGCGGTGCTCCTCGCGTCAGTTGGGGCTCGTCGGAGTGCGGGTGAGGTCCACCGCCGGCAGCGACGGCAGATGGCGCAGGACCGCCGTCTCCGCGCGCAGCAGGCGCAGCTCCTCCCGCAGCCGCGTCGCCGTGTCGGGCGCCTGGAGCAGCCGCTGCTTCGCGGGGGTGTCCAGCACGGCCGCCGCGGCGACCAGGTACGAGACGACCGACGGCTCGTCGGGCAGCTCCACGCCCGTCGCCAGCGACCGCTCGCGCGCCCCGGCGAGCCGCTTCTGGTACGCGCGGAAGGCGCGCAGCACGCCCTCGGCGAGCGCCCCCGCCCCCTCGCCGCGCACCTCGTCCAGCTCCTCCAGCTCGGCCGTGAGGAACGGCCCGCTCGCGTCGACCGACAGCAGCTTCACGCGCTTCGTACCGGTCGCGAGCACTTCGAAGCTGCCGTCCTCCCGCTCCCGGATCGTCGCCGCGTCCGCGACGCAGCCGACCCGGTGGAAGGCCTGGATCGGGTCCGCGCCGAAACCGGCCGCGGGCCCCTTCTCCGGCAGCGCGGTCTGGTCGGGCAGGCCGGGCGCGGTCGGCGCGACCTCGCGCCCGTCGCGGATGGCGACGACGGCGAAGCGGCGCGGTTCGTCCTCGTCGGTCTTCAGCAGCTCGCGCATCATGGCGCGATAACGCTCCTCGAAGACGTTGAGCGGCAGCACGAGGCCGGGGAACAGCACCGCGTTCAGCGGGAAGAGAGGCAGGCGAGCGGTGGTCACAGCGGCTAAGCGTAATGGCCGCCCGTACGGCCACGACCGGCCCGTCCGCGCAACGGGACGGCCGCGCGTCCGGCGCGGGCCACTTCGAGCCGCACACCGGCGCGCGCGTCGAGGAACCGGCCCAGCGGATCCTCCCCGGCCGAGGCCCACGGAAACGACGTCGCATGCGGTCCGATGAGCCGGAACTGCTCCAGCGCCGCCGCCCACCGCGCCCGCCCGACCAGCACGTTGGCCAGCACGTTGCGCACCTCGGCCGGCCACGGGTCGCCCGCCCCGTACCGTCCGGACAGCTCGATGGCCAGGTCCGCCGCCGCGTCGATCCGGTCCGCCTGTACGGAGTCGACGCCGCCGGCCGTCAGCTGCGTGAGCGCCGCCCGCACCGGCAGTGCCCTTATCAGCGAACCGGGCAGCGCGTCGGCCGCGGCCTGCTCGGCGAAGTGGAAGCACTCGCGGTGCGCGCCGCGCCGCTGGACCGACAGGTAGGTGAGCGCGGCGACATGGCAGCCGTAGTGGTGCGCGGAGCGCCGCACGGCCTGCTCCCACAGGGACTCGAACGCCGTGTGCGTGGCGTGGGTGCCGCGCGCGTGGTCCAGCGCCAGGCGCCAGGGCACCGGGTCGCGCGGAGCCGCGTCGGCCGCCGCGCCGATCAGGGGCTCCAGCTCGCGCAGCCGCTCGGCGCGTGCCGGCGACGCCCATGCCCTGCGGATCTCCAGCTCGGCGTGGACCAGCAGCGCGTCCGGGTCACGCGGGGCGAGCGCCAGCCAGCGGGCCAGCCACTCGTCGCGGCTGCGCGCGAACGCGGCCAGTCGCACCACGTACCGGTCGCGGCTCTCCCACTCGGCCGCCTCGCGGGTGGCCGCCAGCAGTGCGGCGGCCGGGGCGTGGTCCCCCAGCGCGGCGGCGACCAGCGCCGGGCCGAGCCGCTCGTCCGGCGCGTCGAGCAGCACCGCGTGGTCCGGCGGAAGCCCGTCCGCGGGTTGCGGGCCGCCGCGCCGTCCCGCACGGGCGGTGCTGAGCAGAGCACGGAGCAATGACATGGTGCGGACCATTGAAAAACGCAGGTGGGGACCGCGCCAGTGGCCTGCTGTGAAGCTTTCGTAGCGGCGGAATGGTTGCACCCCCGAATGTCAAGAGACCGTAAAGAAAGCGGTGTCCCGGCGGCGCTTCGGGGCGCGTCCGCCGCACGCCGGTACGGAAGGCGGCCATCCGTTCAGCTCGGCCTCAGCTCCGCCGCAGCAGCCGTGAGGCACCCGCCGCCACCGTCGTGGCCAGGACCCACCCCAGGAGGATCAGCACGGCCGAGGCCCACTGCCATATGCCCTCCAGGCGCCAGTACCCGTCCTGCCCCAGGTTGATCACCGGCAGCAGCAGGTCGAGCGCGTACAGCGGGGCGTTCCACTCGGGGTGCTCGTCCCCCTTTATCGCGGCGGGGTCGCACCGCGCGAAGGCCAGCGCCCCCGCCGCCCACAGCACCGCCATCCACAGCGCCGCCCGGCCCGGCCGGTAGCCGTACGCCACCGTCCAGTCCTGGAGGTACCCCCAGAGCTTCGCGGCCAGCGGCAGCGTCTCGCGCCGCCTGCGCTGCTTGGCCAGCAGCACCTCGCGCGCGTCCGCGTCCTCCCCGCTGTTGCGCAGCACCGCCGCGAGCCGTTCGTACGGCTCCGGCGCGTACTCGGGGGTCGCCGCCGCCACCCACTCCAGGCGCCGGGCGAGCGGGAAGTGCCCGTACGGCACGAGGTTCTCGTACACGAAACCGCCCATCGCCAGCCCGCCCGGCCCCGGCCAGCTGGTGGACAGGTCGATCAGCGTGACGACCTTCGCGCCGTTCAGCACGACCCGGCCCTCCTCCGGGCGTTCGCCGTTGAACCGCAGCTCCGGGGTGACGATCCGGCGCAGCGACAGCTCCTCCTTCCGCTCCGACGACAGCAGGAAGCGCGCGTGGTGGAAGTCGACCGCGTCACCGAAACGCCCGTCGTCCAGCCGCACCCCGCCCCGGCACTCGAAGGGCTGTATCCGGGCCCCGCGCATCGGCGTGTTGAAGTTGGCGAGCCCGCCCGGCGGTGTCGTCCCCGCCACGTTCCCCGAGTCGCTCACCCATGCGTACGTCATGTAGAGCGTGCGCTCCACGCTCAGCTGCGGCGCGTTGAGCGCCCGCCGGCCCTCCGCGCCGCGCAGCCGGCTGCCCCGCAGGTTCAGCGACACGCCGATCTTCGCGCCGCGCAGCGACAGCTCGCCGTACGTCTCGATGAGCTCCGCCTGGAGGTCCTGCGCGACCGACATGCCGTCCGCGACGATCGCCCGCCCGTTCCGGTCGGGCCGGACATGGATCTGGTTGATGAGCAGGTCCGTGCCGATCTGGGCGTCCGTGAGCCGGATGCCGCGCTCCACCCGGCAGCGCGGCAGATGCAGATCGCCCTCCGTGTGCAGCCGGGCCGCCTCCAGTCGCGGTATCGCGCACCCGACCATGCGCAGCGTGCCGAACCGGCACTCCGGCAGCACCACTTCGTTCTCGAACCGGCAGCCGTGCAGCTCCACGTACGGGGAGACCGTGCCGCCCGCCAGGTCCAGCGTCCCGGTGATCTGCACCCCGCGCAGCTTCAGCGCCGACACCCGCCCCGGCAGCGCCGGCGGCCCGTCGAGGAGCAGCAGCGCGACCACCCGGGCGCGTACGCTGCGCTCGGGCGGCCAGGAGCGCGGCGAGAACGGATCGTCCAGCACCGCGTTGCCCACGCTCAGGTCGTAGGTCGCGCCGATCCGGAACGCCTGCCACATGCCCAGCTCGCTCGGGCTGAGGTCGCCCGGTACGTCGTCGTCGTGCGGCTCGGTCACTGCCGCCCCCTCCGCTTCCCCTGTTCGTACGGTTGTTCTTCCCTCTGTGTGACGGACCGAACGCTAACGGTCAGGTGTGACGACAAGGCGCCACTGCGGCGTGTATCAGCCAGTGATACGGACGTCCGGCCGTGCGACGCCGTCTGAGAGAATTGACCTGTGATCTCACGAATCGATCTGCGTGGCGACGCCCTCCCGACGGGCGGCGCCCTGCGCGACCTGCTGCCCCGTGCCGAGTTCGACGTGGAAGCCGCCCTGGAGAAGGTGCGGCCGATCTGCGAGGCCGTGCATCATCGCGGGGACGCGGCGCTGATCGACTACGCGGAGAAGTTCGACGGTGTGGTCCTCGACCAGGTCCGCGTCCCGGCGGCCGCGCTCACGCGCGCGCTGGAGGAGCTGGACCCGGCCGTCCGCGCCGGTCTGGAGGAGTCGATCCGGCGCGCCCGTATCGTCCACCGCGAGCAGCGCCGTACCCCGCACACCACCCAGGTCGTGCCCGGCGGCACCGTGACCGAGAAGTGGGTTCCGGTCGAGCGCGTCGGGCTGTACGCGCCGGGCGGCCGCTCCGTCTACCCCTCGTCCGTGATCATGAACGCCGTACCGGCGCAGGAGGCGGGCGTCGAGTCCATCGCCCTCGCCTCGCCGCCGCAGCGCGAGCACGGCGGCCTGCCGCACCCGACGATCCTCGCCGCCTGCGCCCTCCTCGGCGTCGACGAGGTGTACGCCGTGGGCGGCGCCCAGGCCGTCGCCATGTTCGCGTACGGCACCGAGTCCTGCGCCCCCGCCAACATGGTCACCGGCCCCGGCAACATCTGGGTCGCCGCCGCCAAGCGGTACTTCACCGGCCGGATCGGCATCGACACCGAGGCCGGCCCGACCGAGATCGCCGTCCTCGCCGACGGCACCGCCGACCCGGCGCACATCGCCGCCGACCTGATCAGCCAGGCCGAGCACGACCCGCTTGCCGCCGCCGTCCTCGTCACCGACTCCGTCGACCTCGCCGAGGCCGTCGAGAAGGAGCTGGAGCCGCAGGTCGCGGCCACCCGGCACGTCGAGGACCGGATCCTGCCCGCCCTGCGCGGCCGGCAGTCCGCGATCGTGCTCGTCGACGGCCTGGAGGAGGGCCTGCGCGTGGTCGACGCGTACGGCGCCGAGCACCTGGAGATCCAGACCGCCGACGCCGCCGCCGTCGCGGACCGCGTCCGCAACGCGGGCGCGATCTTCGTCGGGCCCTGGGCGCCGGTCTCCCTCGGCGACTACTGCGCGGGCTCCAACCACGTCCTGCCCACCGGCGGCTGCGCCTGCCACTCCTCGGGCCTGTCCGTCCAGTCCTTCCTGCGCGGCATCCACATCGTGGACTACACGCGCGACGCGCTCGCCGAGGTCGCCCACCACGTGGTGACGCTCGCCGAGGCGGAGGACCTGCCCGCGCACGGCGCGGCCATCAAGGCCCGCTTCGGCTGGAAGGTGCCGCAGCAGTGACCGCCCCCGACACCGTCGGCATCGACGACCTGCCCATCCGCGACGAGCTGCGCGGCAAGTCCCCGTACGGCGCGCCTCAGCTCGACGTGCCCGTACGCCTCAACACCAACGAGAACCCGTACCCGCTGCCCGAGCCGCTCGTCGAGCGCATCGCCGAGCGCGTCCGGGAGGCGGCCCGTACGCTCAACCGCTACCCCGACCGGGACGCCGTCGAGCTCCGTACGGCCCTCGCCGCCTATCTCACGCGTACCACCGGATACGACGTGGGCCTCGACAACGTCTGGGCCGCCAACGGCTCCAACGAGGTCATCCAGCAGCTGCTGCAGACCTTCGGCGGACCGGGCCGACTCGCGATCGGCTTCGAGCCCTCGTACTCCATGCACGGCCTGATCTCACGCGGGACCGGGACGGGCTGGATCTCCGGGCCGCGCACCGACGACTTCCGCGTGGACGTGGACGCGGCCAGGGCCGCCATCGCCCGGCACCGCCCCGACGTCGTCTTCGTCACCTCGCCCAACAACCCCACGGGCACCGCCGTCGAGGCCGAGACCGTACTGGCGCTGTACGAGGCCGCGCAGGCCGCCAAGCCGTCGCTGGTCGTCGTCGACGAGGCGTACGTGGAGTTCAGCCACCGCCCCTCGCTGCTGCCGCTGATCGAGGGCCGGCCCAACCTGGTGGTCTCCCGGACCATGTCCAAGGCGTTCGGCGCCGCCGGACTGCGCCTGGGCTACCTGGCCGCGCACCCGGCCGTGGTCGACGCCGTCCAGCTCGTACGCCTGCCGTACCACCTGTCGGCCGTCACCCAGGCCACCGCGCTCGCCGCCCTGGAGCACACCGATACGCTGCTGGGGTACGTCGAGCAGCTCAAGGCCGAGCGCGACCGGATCGTCGCCGAGCTGCGCGCCATCGGGTACGAGGTGACCGAGTCCGACGCCAACTTCGTCCAGTTCGGACGCTTCACCGGCGAGGGCGGCGCCCATGCCGTCTGGCAGCGGATCCTCGACCAGGGCGTCCTGGTCCGTGACAACGGCGTACCGGGGTGGCTGCGGGTCACCGCCGGCACCCCCGAAGAGAACGACGCGTTCCTGGATGCGGTTCGCGCACTGAAGAAGGAGCAGAGTTCATGAGCCGCGTAGGACGGGTCGAGCGCACCACCAAGGAGACGTCCGTCGTCGTCGAGATAGACCTCGACGGCACCGGAAAGGTCGACGTGTCGACCGGCGTCGGCTTCTACGACCACATGCTCGACCAGCTCGGCCGCCACGGTCTGTTCGACCTCACCGTCAAGACCGACGGCGACCTGCACATCGACTCGCACCACACCATCGAGGACACCGCCCTCGCGCTGGGCGCCGCCTTCAAGCAGGCGCTCGGCGACAAGGTCGGCATCTACCGCTTCGGCAACTGCACCGTGCCGCTCGACGAGTCCCTCGCCCAGGTGACGGTCGACCTCTCCGGCCGCCCCTACCTGGTGCACACGGAGCCGGAGAACATGGCGCCGATGATCGGCTCGTACGACACGACCATGACCCGGCACATCCTGGAGTCCTTCGTCGCACAGGCGCAGATCGCGCTCCACGTCCACGTGCCGTACGGGCGCAACGCCCACCACATCGTGGAGTGCCAGTTCAAGGCCCTCGCCCGCGCCCTGCGCTACGCCTCCGAGCGCGACCCGCGCGCGGCCGGGATCCTGCCCTCCACGAAGGGCGCGCTGTGACGGGTCTCTCGACCATCCTCATCGTCGTCGGCCTCTTCCTGGCCGGCGGCGTGTACTCCTTCACCAAGCAGGAGATGCCCAAGGGACTCATCGTCCTGCTGGCCATCGCGTCGGTGATGTGCCTGGTCGCCGGCGTCATGCGGATTCAGGGGATCTGGGAATGACTTCCAAGAAGGTCGTGGTCTTCGACTACGGGTTCGGCAACGTCCGCTCCGCCGAGCGGGCCCTCGCCCGCGTCGGCGCCGACGTCGAGATCACCCGCGACTACGACGAGGCCATGAACGCCGACGGGCTGCTCGTCCCCGGCGTGGGCGCCTTCTCCGCCTGCATGACGGGGCTCAAGGAGGCCCGCGGCCACTGGATCGTGGAGCGCCGGCTCTCCGGCGGCCGCCCCGTGATGGGCATCTGCGTCGGCATGCAGATCCTCTTCGCGCGCGGCATCGAGCACGGCGTGGAGACCGAGGGCCTCGACGAGTGGCCCGGCACGGTCGGACCGCTCCAGGCCCCGATCGTGCCCCACATGGGCTGGAACACCGTCGAGTCGCCCGGGGACAGCGAGCTCTTCGCCGGCCTCGACGCCGACGCCCGGTTCTACTTCGTGCACTCCTACGCCGTGCACGACTGGGACCTGGAGATCACGAACCCCGCCATGCGCGCGCCGAAGGTCACCTGGTCCACGCACGGCGAGCGGTTCGTGGCGGCCGTCGAGAACGGCGCGCTGTGGGCGACGCAGTTCCACCCGGAGAAGTCCGGCGACGCCGGCGCCCAGCTGCTGACCAACTGGCTCCACACCTTCTGACCCACCTTCCGACCCCCTCCAAGGATCTAGGACCCGCTGAGATGAGCAAGCTCGAACTCCTCCCCGCCGTCGACGTCCGGGACGGCCAGGCCGTACGGCTCGTCCATGGCGAGTCCGGCACGGAGACGTCGTACGGCTCTCCCCTGGAGGCGGCCCTGACCTGGCAGCGGGCGGGCGCCGAGTGGCTCCATCTCGTCGACCTCGACGCCGCCTTCGGCACCGGTGACAACCGGCAGCTGATCGCCGAGGTGGCCAAGGCCATGGACATCAAGGTGGAGCTCTCCGGCGGCATCCGCGACGACGCCTCGCTCGCCGCCGCGCTCGCCACCGGCTGCACCCGGGTCAACCTCGGCACCGCCGCCCTGGAGACCCCCGAATGGGTCGCCAAGGTCATCGCCGAGCACGGCGACAAGATCGCCGTCGGCCTGGACGTCCGCGGCACGACGCTGCGCGGCCGCGGCTGGACCCGCGACGGCGGCGACCTGTACGAGACGCTGGCCCGCCTCGACTCCGAGGGCTGCTCCCGCTACGTGGTCACCGACATCGCCAAGGACGGCACCCTCCAGGGCCCGAACCTGGAGCTCCTGCGCAACGTCTGCGCCGCCACCGACAAGCCGGTCGTCGCCTCCGGCGGCGTCTCCTCGCTCGACGACCTGCGCGCCATCGCCGCGCTCGTCCCCGAGGGCGTCGAGGGCGCGATCGTCGGCAAGGCCCTGTACGCCAAGGCGTTCACCCTGGAGGAGGCCCTCGCGGCCGTCGCGGCGGTGGCCGAATGACCGCTTCCGTACGCAAGGTCGTGACCGGCGCGCCCTGGGAGGAGCAGTTCGGCTACTCCCGCGCCGTGGAGCTGCCGAACGGCCTGGTCCTGGTCTCCGGCTGCACCTCCGTCGTCGACGGCGAGATCGCCGAGGGCGGCCCCTACGAGCAGGCGGTCAACTCCTTCAACGTGGCCTTCGGCGCGCTGGAGCAGCTCGGCCTGGGCGCGGCGGACGTGGTCCGCACCCGCATGTACATCACCCACGCGCGGGACGTGGACGAGGTCGGCCGGGCCCACAAGGAGCTGTTCGACGCCGTCCGGCCCGCCGCATCCATGATCATCGTCTCCGGTTTCGTCGACCCGCGGCTGGTCGTCGAGGTCGAGATCGAGGCGTACCGAGGAACAGAGCGAGGAGCGCAGTCCTCATGACCCTCGCGGTCCGAGTCATCCCCTGCCTGGACGTCGACAACGGCCGGGTCGTCAAGGGCGTCAACTTCCAGAACCTGCGCGACGCGGGCGACCCCGTCGAGATGGCCAAGCTGTACGACGCCGAGGGCGCCGACGAGCTGACCTTCCTCGACATCACCGCCTCGTCCGGCAACCGGGAGACCACCTACGACGTGGTGCGCCGCACCGCCGAGCAGGTCTTCATCCCGCTGACCGTCGGCGGCGGCGTGCGCAGCGCCGAGGACGTCGACAAGCTGCTGCGCGCCGGTGCCGACAAGGTCGGCGTCAACACCGCGGCGATCGCCCGCCCCGAGCTGATCCAGGAGATCGCCGAGCGCTTCGGCCGCCAAGTGCTGGTCCTGTCGGTCGACGCCCGCCGCACCCCCCAGGGCACCTTCGAGGTCACCACGCACGGCGGCCGCCGCGGCACCGGCATCGACGCCGTCGAGTGGGCCCACCGGGCCGCCGAGCTGGGCGCGGGCGAGATCCTGCTCAACTCGATGGACGCCGACGGCACCAAGGACGGCTACGACACCGAGATGATCGCGGCCGTGCGCAAGCACGTCACGGTCCCGGTGATCGCCTCCGGCGGCGCCGGCAAGCTCACCGACTTCCCGCCCGCCATCGACGCGGGCGCGGACGCGGTGCTGGCGGCCTCGGTCTTCCACTTCGGCGACCTGCGGATCTCCGAGGTCAAGGACACCCTGCGCGAGGCAGGCCACCCGGTCCGCTGACGCGGCACCCGCCGCGCGCTGCGCCAGGCCCGGCGGACGGGTGACGCGGCATCCGCATCCGCCGAGTACCAGCCCGGCGGCCGGGCCGGACCCGCGCGCCAGGCCCGGCGGACGGCTCAGGCCGCCCGCTGGGCCAGCTGTATGAGGTTGCCGACGGTGTCGTCCAGCACGGCCGTCAGCACCGGACCCTGCTCCGTGGGCGCCTGGGTGAACCGCACCCCTAGGCCGCTCAGCCGCTCGTGCTCCGCCCGCAGATCGTCCACCGAGAGCACCAGGCATGGCAGCCCGGCCTCGCGCAGCCCCTTCCGGTACTGCGCCGCCAGGGGGCTGTCCCCGGGCTCCAGCAGCAGCTCCACGTCCTGGCCGGGCGCGGCCACCGTGATGAACCGCGCCCCGCCCAGATCCAGGTCGGTTCTCGTCTCGAAGCCGAGCACGCCGGTGTAGAAGGCCTGCGCCTTCGCCTCGTCGTCGACGTACACGCTGGTCATCGCGATCCTGATCATCGTCCGCCTCCGGGGTCCGCCGGGATGAACCGCGTACGTCCGATGATGCCCGCCACCACTGACAGTGGCCGATCGCGCGCCGTCGCCGCAGGTCGGAGACGTCCGGCGCCAGCCGTCAGAGACCCAGCTGCTTGGCCCCGTGCAGCCGCTCCACGGCCTCCTTGTCGCCCTCGACCTCCACGCTCGCCGCGTCCTGGCGGCCGAACGCGAACATCGTCAGCTCGCCCGGCTCCCCGGTCACCGTGACCACCGGGGTGCCCCGGCGGCCCACCGCCGTCTGGCCGTTCGGGCGGCGCAGCACCAGACCCACCGGCACCTTGCGGCACAGCATCCGCGCCCCTTTCTCCAGGCGCGACCACAGCGCGTCCGCGAAGACCGGATCCAGCTCGCGCGGCGTCCAGTCCGGCTGGGCCCGCCGCACGTCCTCGGCGTGGACGTAGAACTCGACCGTGTTGGCCCCCTCGTCGACCTGTTTGAGCGCGTACGGGGACATCCTCGGTGGCCCCGTACGGATCAGCTGGATCAGTTCGTCGTACGGCTTCGAGGCGTACTCCGCCTGCACCTGCTCCAGGCGGGCGCGCAGCGGCCCGATCAGGATTCCCGCAGCGGCGTCCGGGCGGCGCTCGCGCACCACCACATGGGCCGCGAGGTCGCGGGTCTTCCACCCCTCGCACAGGGTCAGGGCATCCGGGCCTGCCGCTTCCAACAGGTCGGCGAGCAGAAGTCGTTCACGCTTGGCATGGGTCGACATGGGCGCCAGCGTACGGCGGCAAGGCCCGGTCCGCCCAGTGGACGTACCCCCGGGCCGCCCCCGGGACCACGGCACAATGGCGACATGACCAGCAACCTTGACCCGGCCATCGCCGCCCGTCTCAAGCGCAGCCCCGACGGGCTGGTCCCGGCCATCGCCCAGCAGTACGACACCGGCGAGGTGCTCATGCTCGGCTGGATGGACGACGAGGCCCTGCACCGCACCCTCACCACCGGCCGCTGCACCTACTGGTCCCGCAGCCGCCGGGAGTACTGGGTCAAGGGCGACACCTCCGGTCACGTCCAGCACGTCAAGTCCGTCGCCCTGGACTGCGACGCCGACACCGTCCTGGTCAAGGTCGACCAGGTGGGGGCCGCCTGCCACACCGGCGCCCGTACCTGTTTCGACGCCGACGTCCTCCCCCTCGCCGAATAGGGTCTGCCGCCATGGATCTCGAGACCTTCCGCAAGCTGGCGGCCGACCGCCGCGTCATCCCCGTCAGCCGCCGCCTGCTCGTGGACGGCGACACCCCGGTCGGGCTCTATCGCAAGCTCGCCGCCGAGCGCCCCGGGACCTTCCTGCTGGAGTCCGCCGAGAACGGCCGCTCCTGGTCCCGGTACTCCTTCATCGGCGTCCGCAGCGCCGCCACCCTCACCGCGCGCGACGGACAGGCCCACTGGCTCGGCACCCCGCCCGTCGGGGTCCCCGTCGACGGCGACCCGCTGGAGGCGCTGCGGGCCACCATCGAGACGCTCCACACCCCCAGGGACCTCGCCTCCGGCCTCCCGCCCTTCACCGGCGGCATGGTCGGCTACCTCGGCTACGACGTCGTGCGCCGCCTGGAGCGCATCGGCGAGCACGGCCGCGACGACCTGCGGCTGCCCGAGCTCACCATGCTGCTCACCTCGGACCTCGCCGTCCTCGACCACTGGGACGGCACCGTCCTGCTGATCGCCAACGCGATCAACCACAACGACCTCGACACCGGCGTCGACGAGGCGTACGCGGACGCCGTCGCCCGCCTCGACGCCATGGCCGCCGACCTGGCCAAGCCGCTGGCGACGGAGCCCGCCGCCCTGCCGCCCTCCGAGCTGCCGCCGTACACCGCCCTGTGGGGCGGAAAGGCCTACCAGGACGCCGTCGAGGACATCAAGGAGCGCATCCGCGCGGGCGAGGCCTTCCAGGTGGTGCCCTCGCAGCGGTTCGAGACGCCCTGCACGGCCGGCGCCCTGGACGTCTACCGGGTGCTGCGGGCCACCAACCCGTCCCCGTACATGTACCTCTTCCGGTTCGACGGCTTCGACGTCGTCGGGTCCAGTCCCGAAGCACTGGTCAAGGTCGAGGACGGCCGCGCGATGGTGCACCCCATCGCCGGAACCCGCCCGCGCGGGGCCACCCCGCAGGAGGACCAGGCGCTCGCCGAGGAGCTCATCGCCGACCCCAAGGAGCGCGCCGAGCACCTCATGCTCGTCGACCTCGGCCGCAACGACCTGGGCCGGGTGTGCGAGCCGGGCTCCGTCGAGGTCGTCGACTTCATGTCGATCGAGCGGTACTCGCACGTCATGCACATCGTCTCCACCGTCACCGGCCGCGTCGCCGAGGGCCGCACCGCCTTCGACGTGCTGACCGCCTGCTTCCCCGCCGGGACCCTGTCCGGCGCGCCCAAGCCGCGCGCCATGCAGATCATCGAGGAGCTGGAGCCCTCCCGGCGCGGACTGTACGGCGGCTGCGTCGGCTACCTGGACTTCGCCGGCGACTCCGACACCGCCATCGCCATCCGTACCGCCCTGCTGCGCGACGGCACGGCGTACGTCCAGGCCGGCGCCGGTGTCGTCGCCGACTCCGACCCGGTTGCCGAGGACACCGAATGCCGCAACAAGGCGGCCGCCGTGCTCCGCGCCGTGCACACCGCCAACCGGATGAACCACGCATGACGGCGTAAGGGATAGTGGAGTACGTGACTGCCGCATCCGTACCCCAGCCCCGTGCCACGCGCGCGGACGAGACGACGGCCGCCACCGGCGGCCGTCGCAGTCTCGCCGCCGCCCTGTTCCTCGGCGCCCTCGGAGCGGCCGTCGTCCTGCTCGCCTCCGGGCAGACCTGGGCGGAGGGCGAGGTCGCGGTGGGCGGCGGCACGGCCCCGCTCGACGCCTCCGGCGGCGACGTCACCGGCGTACCCACCGCCCTCGCCATCGTGGGTCTGGCGGCCCTGGTGGCCGTCTTCGCGGTCCGCAGGGCCGGCCGGCTCCTGGTCTCCCTGCTGCTCACGCTGACCGGCGCGGGAGCGGCGGCCGCCGCGTACCTGGGCGCCTCCGACAGCGCCGCGCTGGACGAGAAGGCGGCGCGCACCACCGGGGACACCGCCGCCCGCGTGGACGCTCTCACGCACACCCCCTGGCCGTACGTGACGGCGGCCGGCGGCCTGCTGCTCCTGCTGGCCGGACTGCTGGCCCTGCGCTACGGCCGTACCTGGCCCGCCATGTCCGGGCGGTACGAACGCGACGGCGCCCCCCGGGCGCGCGCGGCGCGGCGGCCGGTGGACCCGGAGCGCCCCGAGGAGCTGTGGAAGGCCCTGGACCGCGGCGAGGACCCCACGCGCGGCGCCTGACGCCCAGGGGACGACCCCGGGCGGCCGTCGGCGCGAGGGGTGACCCCGGATCACCCCGCACGCGCGCGTGCGGGACAATATC
Organism: Streptomyces sp. NPDC030862; assembly: GCF_055571835.1. Classification (NCBI taxonomy): domain Bacteria; kingdom Bacillati; phylum Actinomycetota; class Actinomycetes; order Kitasatosporales; family Streptomycetaceae; genus Streptomyces; species Streptomyces sp. NPDC030862. The sequence continues at coordinate 111,464 of NZ_JBVIEN010000008.1, forward strand.
GGCGAGCGTCCGCACTCGGCGGGGCCGTAACAGAGCAACATCAACGAGGAGCAACTCATGGCGGGCAGCGACCACGGACACACCCCGGCCGCCTGGACCGGTGTCATCATCTCCTTCGCCGGCTTCTGCGTCGCCGGTGCCTTCATGGTGGCGGCCAACCCGGTGGGCTTCTGGGCGGGCATCGGCGTCGTCCTGCTCGGCGGTGTCGTCGGTGCTGCCATGAAGGCCGCCGGACTCGGCGCGAAGCCGTCCCCGGAGCTCGAGCGCGCCCGCGAGGAGGCCGCCCGCGCCGACCACACGCCCGAGACCGCTCACGCGGGCCGCTCCTGACCCGTTCGGGCGCACCGGCGACACGGGGCGCGGTCCGGCACGGCCGGGCTGCGCCTTTTCCGTATCGCCGGAGACAATCCCCGGGTGGAGGACGCCATGCCGAACAGCCCGAGCAGCCCCGCCCCGTACGGCGCGGACCCGTACGGCGGGGACCCGTACGGCGCGGGTCCGCACACACCGGTCCCGCCCGCCTCCGGCCCGCCGCACGCACCGGCCCCGCGCGGCTCGGGTCCGCCGCACGCACCGGCCCCGCCCCCGCCCCCGCTCGTACGGCGCCTCGCGGCGCCCGTGGGGACGCTGGCCGCGGTCGTCGCCGCCTTCGCGTACGTGGGCGCCGTCGACCCCAACGAACCCGGCCACTACCCGGTCTGCCCCCTGTTGCGGTTCACCGGCCTCTACTGCCCCGGCTGCGGCGGCCTGCGCAGCGCCCACGCCTTCGTCCACGGTGACCTGGCCGCCGCCCTCGGGGCCAACGCCGTCGCCGTCGCCGGATACGTCGCCTTCGCCGTCCTGATGGCCCTCTGGCTCGTACGGGCCGTGCGCGCGCAGCCCGTACGGATCGACATCGGACAGGTGTGGGTCTGGTCCTTCGGCGCCCTCCTGGTGCTGTTCGCCGTCGTCCGAAACCTGCCCTTCGGGTCCGCGCTCGCTCCGTGAACCCGCAGGCCAGCGCGGTGCGCACCACCGGGTGCGCACACTGTCGCCGTCGGCGGATACCATCGAGGTGACTGATCCGGCTCCAACATCACCCTCCGGAAGGGGGCCTCTCGCGTGAGTGTGCTCGACGAGATCATCGAGGGCGTACGCGCCGACCTCGCGGAGCGGCAGGCGCGGGTCTCCCTCGACGAGCTCAAGGAGCGGGCGGCGAAGGCGCCCCAGGCCAAGGACGGCGCGGCCGCGCTCCGCGGCGATGGCGTCCAGGTCATCTGCGAGGTGAAGCGCTCCAGCCCGTCCAAGGGAGCGCTCGCCGCGATCGCCGACCCGGCCGGGCTCGCCGCGGACTACGAAGCGGGCGGCGCCGCCGTCATCTCCGTCCTGACCGAAGAGCGCCGCTTCGGCGGCTCCCTCGCCGACCTGGAGGCCGTCCGCGCCCGGGTCGACATCCCGGTCCTCCGCAAGGACTTCATCGTCACCGCCTACCAGCTGTGGGAGGCACGGGCGTACGGCGCCGACCTCGCCCTGCTGATCGTGGCCGCCCTCGACCAGCCCGCCCTGGAGTCCCTCATCGAGCGGGCCGAGTCCATCGGCCTCACCCCGCTCGTCGAGGTCCACGACGAGGAGGAGGTCGAGCGCGCCGTCGCCGCCGGTGCACGCGTCATCGGCGTCAACGCGCGCAACCTGAAGACCCTCAAGGTCGACCGCGCCACCTTCGAGCGGGTCGGCCCCGAGATCCCGGACGGCATCGTCAAGATCGCCGAGTCCGGCATCCGCGGCCCGCACGACCTGATCGCCTACGCCAACGCGGGGGCCGACGCCGTCCTCGTCGGCGAGTCGCTCGTCACCGGCCGCGACCCCAAGGCCGCGGTGGCCGACCTGGTCGCCGCCGGCGCCCACCCCGCCCTGCGGCACGGACGGGGCTGACCCCGCCATGACCGCCGCCGCCCGCGCCCTCGCGCCGACCCCGCACCCCGCGCCCGCGCGCCCGGTGCCGTCGGCCGACGGGGCGTGCGCGCGGGCGGCCGGTCGCACGGCGCCCTCCACGGCTTCCCACACGGCCTCCGCCACCGCCGTCACCCGCGCGTGCGTGGGTGCGGGCGTGGGCGCCGGCTCCTCGACGGCGGGCCGCCCCCGCCGCCCGTACGCGCCCGGCCTCGCGACCGGCCCGTACGCCCTCCCCGACGCGTACGCCCGGCTCGCCCGCGGCTGCCGTCCGCGCGGCTGCCGGGCCCCGGCCCGGCGGGTGCACGGGCGCCGCGTCCGCTACGTCATCGGCGACGAGCCCGGCCAGGTCAACGGCATGCGATGGCGCGCGCGCACCGCGCGCCTCCACCACCGCTAGCCCGCCACCCCTCGCCGGAGCGAGCGTCCCCGTACGTGCGTACGGGCACGCCCCGCGACGTCTCCACGACGTCACACGCGACGGGTGAGGAGCGGTGGCACCGGCGCACACCGTGACCACCGTCCCGCACGTCATCCGGGGGCGCTCCCGCCCCCGTGAGGAGCAGTCGCATGCCCAGCGAGTTCTTCATTCCCGACCCCGAGGGTCACGTCCCGAGCACCGAGGGCTACTTCGGTGCCTACGGCGGCAAGTTCATCCCCGAGGCGCTCGTCGCCGCGGTCGACGAGGTCGCCGTCGAGTACGAGAAGGCCAAGGCCGACCCGGCCTTCGCGGCCGAGCTCGACGACCTCCTGATGAACTACACCGGCCGCCCCAGCGCCCTCACCGAGGTGCCCCGGTTCGCCCGGCACGCCGGCGGAGCCCGGGTCTTCCTCAAGCGCGAGGACCTCAATCACACCGGCTCGCACAAGATCAACAACGTGCTGGGCCAGGCCCTGCTCACCAAGCGCATGGGCAAGACGCGCGTCATCGCCGAGACCGGCGCCGGCCAGCACGGTGTCGCCACCGCCACCGCATGCGCCCTCTTCGGCCTCGAATGCACCATCTACATGGGCGAGATCGACACCCAGCGCCAGGCGCTGAACGTCGCCCGGATGCGCATGCTCGGCGCCGAGGTCATCCCCGTGAAGTCCGGCAGCCGCACCCTCAAGGACGCCATCAACGAGGCGTTCCGCGACTGGGTCGCCAACGTCGACCACACGCACTACCTCTTCGGCACGGTCGCGGGCCCGCACCCCTTCCCCGCCATGGTGCGCGACTTCCACCGCGTCATCGGCGTCGAGGCCCGCCGCCAGATCCTGGAGCGGGCGGGGCGGCTGCCCGACGCGGCCATCGCCTGCGTCGGCGGCGGCTCCAACGCCATCGGCCTGTTCCACGCGTTCATCCCGGACGCCTCCGTCCGGCTGGTGGGCTGCGAGCCGGCCGGACACGGCGTCGAGACCGGCGAGCACGCGGCCACCCTCACCGCGGGCGAGCCCGGCATCCTGCACGGATCCCGCTCCTACGTCCTCCAGGACGAGGAGGGTCAGATCACCGAGCCGTACTCCATCTCGGCCGGCCTGGACTACCCCGGCATCGGCCCGGAGCACGCGTACCTCAAGGACAGCGGGCGCGGCGAGTACCGCGCGGTGACCGACGACGCGGCGATGCAGGCCCTGCGCCTGCTGTCCCGTACGGAGGGCATCATCCCGGCCATCGAGTCCGCGCACGCCCTGGCCGGTGCCCTGGAGGTCGGGCGCGAACTCGGCGAGGAGGGCCTGATCATCGTCAACCTCTCCGGCCGCGGCGACAAGGACATGGATACCGCCGCTCGCTATTTCGGCCTGTACGACGCCGAGCCGCCCGCCGTGGTCGAGGCCGACGCCTCCGCCGAGAACGGCGCCGCCGAGATCCAGCGCGACACCCAGGGGGAGACCAAGTGAGCGGGAACATCCAGCTGCTGCAGGACACCCTGGAGCAGGCCAGGGCGGAGGAGCGCGCCGCCCTCATCGCCTACCTCCCGGCCGGCTTCCCCAGCGTCGACGGAGGCATCGAGGCCATCAAGGCCGTCCTCGACGGCGGCGCCGACGTCGTCGAGGTCGGCCTGCCGCACAGCGACCCGGTCCTCGACGGCCCGGTCATCCAGACCGCCGACGACATCGCGCTGCGCGGCGGCGTGAAGATCGCCGACGTGATGCGCACGGTCCGCGAGGCCCACGAGGCCACCGGCAAGCCGGTGCTCGTGATGACGTACTGGAACCCCATCGACCGGTACGGCGTCGAGCGCTTCACCGCCGAGCTGGCCGAGGCGGGCGGCGCCGGCTGCATCCTGCCCGACCTGCCGGTCCAGGAGTCCGCGCTGTGGCGCGAGCACGCCGAGAAGCAGAACCTCGCCACCGTCTTCGTCGTCGCGCCGAGCAGCAAGGACGAGCGGCTGGCCACCATCACGCGCGCGGGCAGCGGCTTCGTGTACGCCGCCTCGCTGATGGGCGTCACCGGCACCCGCGAGTCGGTCGGCGCCCAGGCCGCCGACCTGGTGCGGCGCACCCGCGCCACCACCGAACTGCCGGTCTGCGTCGGCCTCGGCGTCTCCAACGCCGAACAGGCCGCCGAGGTCGCCTCCTTCGCCGACGGCGTCATCGTCGGCTCCGCCTTCGTCAAGCGCATGCTCGACGCCGAGGACCACGCCGCGGGCATCGCGGCCGTACGGGAACTGGCGGGCGAACTCGCGCGAGGAGTGAAGCGCTCTCAGGGAGTGTCGTAGCTCGAACGGGTGGATCTGGACCGGGGAGGCGCGCCCGCGCCTCCCCGGTTCGTTGCTGTGGGCGTGAGCGAGAAGAACAGTGCAGGCAAGCGGAGCGCGCGAGAACGGCTCCAGATCGAACGCGAGCAGCAGAAGGCGCGGGAGCGGCGCAGGCGCACCCTGCTCGTCTCGGCGGCCGTCGTCGGCGTGCTCGGCCTGGCCGCGGTGGTCGGCGTCATCGCCGCCAACACCGGCGACAAGAGCGACGGCTCCGGCGACGGCCCGGTCGCCGCGCCCTCCGGGGCCACGGGCAAGGACGGGCTGGCGATCCCCGTCGGCGCCACGGACGCCCCGTCCACGCTCACGATCTGGGAGGACTTCCGCTGCCCGGCCTGCGCCCAGTTCGAGAACGCCGTCCGGGACACCGTCCACGAACTGACCGAGTCGGGCCAGGTCAAGGTCGAATACCACCTCGCCACGATCATCGACGGCAACATGGGCGGCAGCGGCTCGCTGAACGCGGCGAACGCCGCGGCCTGCGCCCAGGACGCCGGCAAGTTCGTGCCGTACCACGACGTGCTCTACCAGAACCAGCCCCCCGAGCCGGACGACGCCTTCGCCAAGGACGAGCGGCTCTTCGAGCTGGCGGCGAAGGTGCCGGGCCTCGACACGCCGGCCTTCCGCAGCTGTGTGGCGGAGGGCGAGCACGACGGCTGGGTCAACAAGTCCGCCCAGGCCTTCCGGGACGGCGACTTCCGGGGGACGCCCACCGTGCTGCTCAACGGAGAATCGATCTTCCCGACCAAGGGCAAGGAGCAGATCTCCGTGGAGAACCTGAAGAAGTGGGTCGACGAGGCCAACAAGGGCAAGAAGCGGGGTACGGCCTTCCCGACGGCGCCCGCCTCGCCCCCCGCCCCGGGCTCTCCGGCCGGCCAGGGCTCCCCGTCACCCGGGCGGGGTTGAGCACCCCTCTTGTTATGCACTCTTTGCCGGGCGGGTTCCCGTGTCTCCCGCCCGGCACGGTAGCGTCGGTCCTGCCATGGACCTTGCCTACATTCCGAGCCCGTCGACCGGTGTGATCCACCTCGGACCGCTCCCGCTGCGCGGCTACGCCTTCTGCATCATCATCGGTGTCTTCGTCGCCGTCTGGTACGGCAACAGGCGCTGGCTCGCCCGGGGCGGCCGGGCCGGCACCGTGGCCGACATCGCCGTCTGGGCGGTGCCCTTCGGCCTCGTCGGCGGCCGGCTCTACCACGTCATCACCGACTACCAGCTGTACTTCAGCGAGGGTGAGGACTGGGTCGACGCCTTCAAGATCTGGGAGGGCGGCCTCGGCATCTGGGGCGCGATCGCCCTCGGCGCGCTCGGCGCCTGGATCGGCTGCCGCCGCCGCGGCATCCCGCTGCCGGCGTACGCGGATGCCATCGCGCCCGGCATCGCCTTCGCGCAGGCCATCGGGCGGTGGGGCAACTGGTTCAACCAGGAGCTGTACGGCAAGCCGACCGACCTGCCGTGGGCGCTGGAGATCAGCGAGGGCGTGAACCGCGAGGCGGGGCTCTACCACCCGACGTTCCTGTACGAGTCGCTGTGGTGCGTCGGCGTGGCGCTCCTGGTGATCTGGGCGGACCGCCGCTTCACGCTCGGCCACGGGCGCGCCTTCGCGCTGTACGTCGCGGCGTACTGCGCCGGGCGGGGCTGGATCGAGTACATGCGCGTCGACGAGGCGCACCACATCCTGGGCCTCCGGCTCAACGTGTGGACCGCGATCCTGGTCTTCCTGGCGGCGGTCGCGTACATCGTGATCTCGGCGCGGGTACGGCCGGGACGCGAGGAGGTCGTGGAGCCGGACGCGCCCGCGGCGAAGGCGGCGGCGGGCAAGGACGCCGTCGTCGGCACCGAGCCCGCGGACTCCGCGCCTACGGATTCCGTACCCGCGGACGCCGAGCGCGACGCCGGAGGGGACGCGGAGGCGGACGGCGAGACGGACGCGCAGGCGAAGTCCGCCGGACCGCGCTGACGCGCGCAGCAGCCCTGAGGCGGCCGTCGGGACCGAGAGGTTCCGGCGGCCGCCTCGTGCGTACGCGGGTGAGGCCAGCTCTCGTCAGGCCAGGCCAAGCCAGGTCAGGTCCGGTCAGGTCCGGCGGGCGAGGGCGAGTGTGCGGCGGGCCTCGGCGACGATCGCCGCGTCGACGAAGCGGCCGTCGGGCAGGGCGAGCGCGCCCGCACCGGCGGCGCCCGCCGCGACGACCTCCTCCGCCGCCGCGACCTCCTCGGGGGTGGGGAGGTAGGCCCGCTCGATGACCGGGAGCTGGCGGGGGTGGATCGCGGCGCGGCCCAGGAAGCCCAGGGCGCGGCCGTGGGCGCAGGATGCGGCCAGGCCGTCGAGGTCGCGGATGTCGGGGTGGACCGACTGGGCGGGCGGCGGCAGGCCGGCGGCGCGGGCGGCGACCACGACGCGACTGCGCGACCAGTCGAGGCCGCGGTCGTCGCGTACGCCCAGGTCGGCGCGGAGGTCGGCCTCGCCGATGGTGAGGGAGCGGACGGCGGGGTGGGCGGTGGCGATGGCGTGCGCACGCTCGATGGCCAGGGCGGATTCCAGCAGCGGGTGGAGTGGGACGCCGGGGGCGAGGGCCGCGATCCGCTGGATGTCAGTGCCGTGTGTCACCTTGGGAACACGCAGAGCGGCGAGGCCGGGGAGGGGGGCCAGCGATGCGATGGCTGTGTTGTCGTGCGCGGTGTCGTGAGGACCGGGGAGGCGGACGTGGACCGGTACGGGGTGGGGCGAGGAGAGCAGTTCGACGGTGGCGTCGAGGGCGTACGCCCTGCGGTCGGGTGCCACCGCGTCCTCCAGGTCGACCACCACCACGTCGGCGCCGGAGCGCAGCGCCTTGGCGACCACGTCGGGGCGGTCCCCGGGCGCGTAGAGGAAGGTGAGGGGGAGGGGAGTCATGGAGGGGAGGGAAGTCATGGAGGCCACCGGGGTGTTGGAGGGCACCGTGGTCCTGGAGGTCACCGCGGCTCTGGAGGCCACCTGGGCCGCGGCGGTCACCGGGGTTCTGGGGGTCATACGGCGCCCTCGGCGCGCAGGGCGGTGATCTCGTCCGCGGACAGGCCGAGTTCGGCGAGGACGGTGTCGGTGTCCGCGCCGTGCGGGCGGCCGGACCAGCGGATGGAGCCGGGAGTCTCGGAGAGGCGGAAGAGGATGTTCTGCATACGGATCGGGCCGAGCTCGGGGTCGGGGACTTCGGTGATGGTCCCCAGCGCCCGGTACTGGGGGTCCTCCATGACGTCGCGGATGTCGTAGACCGGGGCGATCGCCGCCTCGGCCTTCTCGAACGCGGACATGGCCTCCTCGCGGGTGTGCCGGGCGATCCAGCCGCCGACCGCCTCGTCCAGCTCGTCGGCGTGGTCCGCGCGGGTGGTGCCTTCGGCGAACCACGGCTCGTCGATGAGGTCGGGGCGGCCGACCAGGCGCATCACGCGTTCGGCGACGGACTGGGCGGAGGTGGAGACGGCCACCCAGGAGCCGTCCGCGGTGCGGTAGGTGTTGCGGGGGGCGTTGTTGCGGGAGCGGTTTCCGGTGCGGGGCTGGACGTAGCCGAGCTGGTCGTACCAGAGCGGTTGCGGGCCGAGGACCGTGAGGATCGGTTCGATGATCGCCATGTCGACGACCTGGCCGCGGCCGGTGGCGGTGCGGGCGTGCAGGGCGGTCATCACGGCGTAGGCCGTGGCCAGGGCGGCGATGGAGTCGGCGAGGCCGAAGGGAGGGAGCGTGGGCGGGCCGTCGGGCTCGCCGGTGATGGCGGCGAAGCCGCTCATCGCCTCGGCGAGGGTGCCGAAGCCGGGGCGGTGCGCATAGGGGCCGGTCTGGCCGAAGCCCGTGACGCGGGCCAGGACCAGGCGGTCGTTGGCGGCGGAGAGCTCGGGCCAGCCGAGGCCCCAGCGCTCCAGGGTGCCCGGGCGGAAGTTCTCGACGACCACGTCGGCGGTGGCGGCGAGACGCAGCAGGGTGGCGCGGCCGCCGGGGGTGGACAGGTCGAGGGTGAGGGTGCGCTTGTTGCGGCCGAGCAGCTTCCACCACAGGCCGACGCCGTCCTTGGCGGGACCGTGGCCACGGGACGGGTCGGGCTTGCGGGGGTGCTCGATCTTGATGACGTCGGCGCCGAAGTCGCCGAGCATGGTCGCCGCGAGCGGGCCGGCGAAGAGGGTGGCGAGGTCGAGGACGCGGAGTCCTCGGAGGGGAGGGGTGCTGGTCGCCGCGGCGGCGGTCGGGGCTGTGCTGGTCGTCGGTGTGCTGGTCATAGGGCGTCGATCTCCGAGCGGTACGGCATCGAGGAGGAGGCGCCGGGGCGCTGGACCGAGAGCGCGGCGGCGGCCGACGCCCAGGCCAGGGCGTCGGGTACGGGACGTCCCTCGCCGAGCGCCACGGCGAGGGCGCCGGTGAAGGTGTCGCCCGCGGCGGTGGTGTCCACGGCCCGCACGCGCGGGGCGGGGACGGTGACGGGGCTCGCGCCGCGCGCCGCGTAGAGGCTGCCGGACGAGCCCAGGGTGACGACCACCTCGGGGACGTACCGCAGCAGCTGCTCGGCGGCGGCGTGCGGGTCGGCGACCCCGGTGAGGGCTGCGGCCTCGTGCTCGTTGGGCACCAGGAGGTCGGTGGCCGCGAGGAGTTCGGGCGGCAGCGGCTGCGCGGGTGCGGGGGTGAGGACGGTCCGGACGCCGTGGCGGCGGGCGGCCTCCGCGCCGGCGATGACGGCGGAGAGGGGGAGTTCGAGTTGGAGCAGCAGGGAGTCGGCGGTGGCGATGAGCGGTTCGTCGCCGGGGGAGAGGGAGGTGACGGTGCCGTTCGCACCGGGGATGACGATGATCGCGTTGTCACCGTCGTCGTCGACGACGATGTGGGCGGTCCCCGAGGGGCCTTCGACGGTACGGAGGCGTTCGGTGGCCACACCGGCGCCGTCGAGCTCGGCGCGCAGGCGGGTGCCGAAGTCGTCGGAGCCGACGGCGCCGATCATCGACACCCGGGCGCCGGCGCGGGCGGCGGCGACGGCCTGGTTGGCGCCCTTGCCGCCGGGGACCGTACGGAACTCGCGCCCGGTGACGGTCTCGCCGAGCTTGGGCGCCCGGTGCACATAGGCGACCAGGTCCATGTTGGTGCTGCCGAGTACCGCGATGTGGGTCATGGGCGGTGTGCCTCCTGGTGGGCGAGGTCGTGCGTGAGTGCGGCCAGTGTGTCGAAGCCGATGCCGTCGAAGGGGCGTACGGACGTGGCGAGCCGGTTCTTGAGGGGGGCGGTCCAGCGGTCCGGGATCCGGTCGGGGTGCCCGGCGAGGAGGCCGGCGACGGAGCCGGCGGTGGCGCCGTTGGAGTCGGTGTCCCAGCCGCCGGAGACGGCGCGGCAGATGGAGAGGGTGAAGTCGCCGTCGGCGTGGGTGAGGGCGGCGGAGAGGAGGGCGGCGTTCGGGACGGCGTGCACCCAGTGGTAGGCGCCGTAGGCGGTGTGGAGGCGGTCGGTGACGGTGTCGAAGTCGGCGTGGGCGCGGGCTGTGGCGATGCCGAAGCGCACCGCCCGGGCGAGGCGGGAGTCCGGCGGGACGACGGTGAGCCCGGCGGCGAGTGCCCGGTGGACGTCGGCGGTGCCGGAGGCGGCGGTGGCGATGACGGCGGCGGCGAACATCGCCCCGTACACGCCGTTCGCGGTGTGCGTGAGGACCGCGTCCCGATGGGCCTGTTCGGCCGCGGCGGCCGGGTCGCCGGGGTGGGTCCAGCCGTGGACGTCGGCGCGGATCTGGGCGCCGATCCACTCGCGGAACGGGTTGCGGTGGGTGGCGGTCAGCGGGGGTTCGAGCCCGGAGAGGAGGTTGCGGTAGGCGACGCGCTCCGCGGTGAAGGTGCGGCCGGCGGGCAGTTCGTCGAGCCAGAGGCGGGCGACGTCCGCGGTGGTGAAGCCGTGGCCGTACCGCTGGAGGAGCAGGAGGGTGAGCAGCGGGTAGTTGAGGTCGTCGTCCTCGGGCATGCCGTCGATGTTCTCGGCGAGGGAGGTGGTGGCGGAACGGCGGTTCCAGGGGTGGGCCGCGGCGAGTGCCGGGGGCAGGCCCTTGGCGGTGAACCAGGAGGTCAGCGGCCAGTTCCCGGTGGCGCGGGCGAGGGCGCGGAGGGCGGCGAGGGACAGCTTCTCGACGGGCTTGCCGAGCAGGCACCCGGCGGCGCGGCCGAGCCAGGCGGCGTGCAGCCGCTCACCCAGGCCGGGTGCCACGGTGCAGGCGGCGGGTGGGCCCGCGGCGCGGGCGGGGTGCGCTGTCGCGGGGTGCGCGCCGGTCCGCTGGGCGTCCGCCGGTCCGGATCCCCGCGCCTCGCCGGAGGCCCGCGGCGGGGCGTCTGCGGCGCAGGCTCGGGCCCGGCCCGGCCGGCGTCCGGCGGCCGCGTATCGGGTGCCGCCGGTCGGGGTTGCTTCGGCGGGGGCGTGGGCGGGGGCGCATGCCGAGGTCCTGGTCGGCGTGGTGGCGGAGGCGGTGAGCGGTTCGGGGGACGGCCAGGCCGGGCAGGCCCGGATGATACGGGGGAGGGAGGTGGGCTCGGCCGCGGCCAACGGGCTTGGCACGGCGGCCAGTTCGTCCAGGAGGCGCTCCGCGAGGGCGCGCAGGTGCGGGGGCGCGGGTGAGGGGGAGGCACCGGCCGCCGCGGGGGCGCGGGTGCCGCCGGCGGCGAGCCAGCGGGCCTCGACGGCCGAGGCGTCGCGCCCGTCCTCGGCGGCCTGCCGCAGCTCGTGGCCGATCAGGTCCTCCGGCTGGACCCAGGTGAGGCGCACGCTCACGGGGTCACCCCGGGCCGGGGGGAGAGGGCGATGAACGCCGTCTCGTGGGCGCGGCGGCGGACCGTGTCCCGCATGAAGATCTCGCGGGCCACCTCGGCCAGCACCGCCGCCGGGGCGTGCAGGTCGAGGCGGCTGGCCTCGGCGACCTGCTTCACCCAGAACGCCGGGATCGCCGCCTCGCCGTGCAGCGCGCCCACGATCGCGCCCGCCATGGTGGCGATCGAGTCGCAGTCGCGGCCGTAGTTGACGGCGCCCAGCACCGTACGGCGGTAGTCGCCCTCACCGACCAGCAGCATGCCGAGGGCGATGGGCAGTTCTTCGATGGAGTGCAGCCGGGAGGGCCGGCGCGCGGCCAGGGAGGGGGAGCGGTAGTCCGGGCCGACCGTGTCGAAGGGGGCGACCGCCTCGCGGAGGGGGCGCAGGGCGGACTCGAAGTCGGTGTGGAGCGCGGCCACCTCGCACACAGCTTCGATCGCCGCCCGGGTGCCGTCCTTGGCGAGGGAGAGCGCCGCGTCCACCACGGTCGTCGGAGTCGCGGTCGGCCGGCAGGCCTCGGCGACCGCCGCCGCGAAGACGCCCGCCGCCTCACGGCCGTAGGACGACTGGTGGGCGCCGGCGATGTCGAGGGCCTCGGCGTACGCGGCCTCCGGGTTGGCGGCGTTGACCAGCCCGACGGGCGCCATGTACATCGCGGCACCGCAGTTGACGATGTTTCCGGTGCCCGCCTCGCGCGGGTCGACATGGCCGTAGTGGAGCCGGGTGACCAGCCACTTCTCGGCGAGGAAGATCCGCTGAAGGGGCAGCGCCTCGGCTTCCAGCTCCGGAATCCAGCGTGGGGTGGAGATCAGGTCGGGGACGAGGTGGTCGGCGATGGCGTACGCGTCGAGGTGGTCGCGGACCGTGTCGTACACCCGGATCAGCGCGTGGGTCATCAGGGTGTCGTCGGTGACGTGCCCGTCGCCCTTGTGGTACGGGGCGAGGGGCCGGGCGGTGCGCCAGGCGTCGCCGTGCCAGGGGCCGACGATGCCGGTGACGCGGCCGAAGTGGCGCTCCGCGATCTGCTCGGGGCTGTACCCCTCGACCGGGCCGCCGAGGGCGTCACCGACGGCGGCTCCGACGAGGCTGCCGGTGATCCGGTCCTCGAGGGTCGAGGGCGTGGGGGTGATGGTCGTCATGTCGGAATTGTCCACCCGGTGCGGCGAGTTCCGTGTGTGCCAGCCGCCCGGCGAGTTCCACCAGGTCCGTGCCCGCCAGGCGGGGGAGTGCGCAGCCCGCGAGCGTCCGGCACGCCTCCCGCCAGGTGGCCGGCACCCCGTCGCCGCCGCTGAACGCGCCGGTCAGCGCGCCCGCGAGAGCCGGTGCGGAGTCGGCGACCCGCGACAGGCAGGCCGCCGCCGGTACCGCCTCGGTGACCCTGCCGCCGGCGGCGATGGCGAGCGCCAGGGCGACCGGGACCGTCTCGGCGGCGGCGATGCCGTAGCTGTAGACGTGGTCGACGATCTGGTGCTCCAGGAGCGGTACCAGCTCGAAGGCGGTGTCGGCGGCACGGGCGAGCCGGGTGGCGTGCTGGGCGTTGCGGCCGATCTCGGTGGCGTACGGCAGCTGGTCGAGCGCGGCGTCGACCGCCTCGCCGACCGGCGCGCCGCCGAGCGCCGCGGCGACGGCGGCGGCCATGGCGCGGGCGCCGTGGACCCCGTCGCCGTCCTGCGTGTAGCGCGCGTCGAACTCCGCGAGCTCGGCCGCGGCGCGCGGGTCGCCCGGGTGCGCGACGGCGAGGACGGCCGCCCGTACGCAGGCGGCGTCGTCGAAGTAGTGCGGGTTGTCGTGGCCCGTGGCGGGCGGGCGCAGGCCCGTGGCGAGATTGCCCAGCCCGGCGCGTACCGAGATGCGGGCGCGCAGGGGCAGCACGGCCGACTCCACCTCGGGGGCGCGGTCGGCGGCGGCGGCGATCTCGGCGGCGAGGGAGTTCCAGGCGAGGTCGACCGCGGCGCACAGGCGGCGGCTGCGAGGGAGGCCGCGGAGCAGCTCGCCGTCGGCGGCGAGGAGCGTCTCGGCGGTGAAGACCGCCCACTCGGCGTCGTCGGAGGGGCCGAGGCGGAGGGGCTCGGGCGGCTGGTTGAGGGCGATGGGGACGGGGAGGGTGGTGGTGGCGTTCTGCTCGGCGAAGGTGTCCAGCTCACGGGTGAGGCGGCGGGTCCACTCGGGCATCCGGGCGGCGCGGTGGCGCGCGGCGGGCCACCCGGCGGCGTCGCCCGCGGCGAGGCCGAGGAGCAGTCCCTCGATGCGGCTCGCCGCGCGGGGGCGGTGGGTCGGGCGCCGTGTGGTGCGTTCCCCCCGGGGGTCCGCCGCACCTTCCCCGGCGCGCGAGGCGGTGGCCGGCCCGCGTCCGGCCTCGGGGCCCGTCGGCTCGGGGGTGGCCACCGTGAGGTCCCCCGGCGGCAGCAGGCCCCTCTCGCCGGCACCGACGAGACCACCCGGCGCGGGTCCCGGTGCCTGCGGCGGCGCGGACAGGGAGGCGTAGCCCGCCTGGGCGCGGGACGCAGGGGACTGGGCCGGCGGGGAGTCGGCCGCCGGGGGCTGGACCGGTGAGGCCTGCACCGCCAGGGACTGGGCCGCCGGCGCCCCGGCCACCGGGGGCTGGGCCGTAGGGGCCTCGGCAGTCAGGGGCTGGACCGCAGGGGGCTGCACCGCCAGGGACTGGGCCGCCGGCGCCCCGGCCACCGGGGCCTGGACCGTAGGGGTCTCGGCAGCCGGGGCCTGGACCGCCGGGGGTTGGATCGAAGGGGACCCGGTCGCCGGAGGCTGGACCGGTGACGCCTGGACCGCCAGGGACTGAGCCGCCGGCGCCCCGGCCACCAGGGGCTGGACCGGCGATGGCTGGACCGGTGACGGCTGGACCGGCGGGTCGCTGCTCGTCGGAGCGCTCCCGGGCGGGTGTCCGAGCCCGGCGCCCGGCGGGTGCCCGAGTACGGCCCCCGGCGGGTGCCGGAGCGCGGCGCCCGGCGGGTGCACGAGCGCGGCGGTCGGCGGGTGCCCGAGCGCGCCGCCCGGCGGGTGTCCGAGTGCGCCGCCCCATGGGGCGCCGGGTGCGTCTCCCCGTCCGTCGCCGAGCGGGTCACCGCCCGGGGAAGCGGTGCGCCCCTGCGGGTCGCCGGAGAAAGGGGTCTGGGGCATCAGAGGGCCTCGGATTCGTCGGGGGTCAGGAGGTCCGCGATGTCCAGGACGTGGTAGCCGCGCATGGACGGCAGGCAGCTGCCGCGGACCGGGCCGATGGGGGCCGACCACTCCGGGGGGATCGCCGACGCCCCCGACATCGCGCCGGCGAGGGCGCCCGCCACCGCGGCCGTCGTGTCGGCGTCGCGGCCCATGTTCACCGCGGTGAGGACCGACGTACGGAAATCGCCGCGCGCCGCCGCGAACGCACCGAACGCCAGGCCGACCGCCTCCGGGGCCAGGTCCGTCCACGGGTAACCGCCGATGACGACGGCGGAGCGGACGGCGCGCTCGCGGACCAGCGGATCGGGCTGTACGCGCTGAGCCGCGACGACCGCGCGGCGCATCGAGCGCGCGGTCCACGAGTCCATCGGCACGACCGAGAGCGCGGCGGCGATGACCGAGGCCGGGTCGGCGCCGGACATGGCCGCCGCCACACCCGCCGCGACCGCCTGGCCGCCGTAGATCCCCTCGCCCTCGTGGCTGACCGTGCCGTCGATCGCCACCAGCCGCGCCGCCTCCGCCGGGCGCCCCGCCGCGAAGACCCCGAACGGCGCCGCCCGTATGGCCAGCCCGTCGCTCCAGGCGTGCCGGTGCTGCGCCGAGATGGGTGCGGCGAGGCCCCGCCGGAGGTTCTCCAGCGTGCCGCGCTCGCTGAAACCCGCGCCCCGGAACGGGCCCTCGTCCAGGTCCGCGATCCAGTGGTGCCACGCCTTCTCGACGTGCGCCACCGTCAGCGCCGAGCCGTGTCGGGCGAGGAGCAGACCGGAGAAGATCGCGTACTCCGTGTCGTCCGTGCCCGCCGGGTCCTCGCTGACGAAGCCCTCGATACGGCCCCACCTGCGGCGGATCTCGGACGGTCGCATGTTCTCGGCGGGCGCCCCGAGCGCGTCTCCGACGGCCAGTCCGAGCAGCGCGCCCCGGGCTCGGTCGAGGAGAACCGAAGGTGCCGTCGACTTCGACTCCATCGCGTGGGCCTTTCGATGCGCGTCGATCGATCCGCTTCCTGGATGCGTGCCACGCGGGCCCGGGTGGTTGTCGCGGAGGGCCGCTCTGTCACCCCGATGACGCCCCGACGACCACTGGTTAGTAAAGCCTGCCTTGCTGGCGCGCCCCTTACATCGCGCGTACTTTCGAGGTGTTGAGGGGGCGCGGGTCGGTACGAGCCCGCCGCACGACGCAAGGGGAGAGCTGTGTCCATCATCGAGACCGAGGCGACGCTTCACGAGGCGCACCGCGACAACCACACGCACCGCGACGTGAACGGCGGCTGGCTGCGTCCGGCGGTGTTCGGTGCGATGGACGGTCTCGTGTCGAACCTCGCGTTGATGACCGGCGTCGCCGGCGGCGCGGTGTCCCAGCAGACCATCGTGATCACGGGGCTGGCCGGGCTCGCGGCGGGCGCCTTCTCCATGGCGGCCGGCGAGTACACGTCCGTCGCGTCCCAGCGCGAGCTGGTCGAGGCGGAACTGGACGTCGAGCGCCACCAGTTGCGCAAGCACCCGATCGACGAGATGGAGGAGCTCGCCGCCCTGTACGTGGCCCGCGGCGTGGAGCCCCCGCTCGCCCGCGAGGTGGCCATGCAGCTGTCGAAGGACCCCGAGCAGGCGCTGGAGATCCATGCCCGCGAGGAGCTCGGCATCGACCCGGACGACCTGCCGTCGCCGATGGTCGCCGCGCTGTCGTCCTTCGGGTCCTTCGCGCTCGGCGCGCTGCTCCCCGTCCTGCCGTACCTGCTCGGCGCCACCGCCCTGTGGCCCGCCGTGCTGCTGGCGCTGCTCGGGCTGTTCGCCTGCGGTGCGCTGGTGGCCCGCGTGACCGCGCGCAGCTGGTGGTACAGCGGCCTGCGCCAGCTCGCACTCGGCGGCGCGGCCGCGGCGGTGACGTACGCGCTGGGCGCGTTGTTCGGCGCGGCGCTGTAGCCTCCGCCGACTGGCCGGACTGGCGGGGTTGGCCGGGCTGGCGGGGTTGGCCGGGCCCGCGCAGGTGCTCCGGACGCTGACCGCCGCCGCCGCCCGCTCGCACCGCGGGGCGGGGGCGTCTGCCGCTCTTCCCCCCTGGGCGCGTCGCGGTTACGGTGGCGATCCCGACAAGGCGGGCGCGACGCCGCCCCCGATCCTTGTGACGAAGCTCCAATGGCGGGATCCGGCCCGCCGGTGAGACACTATGCACCGCGGCGCATACTCAGCCGTAACGCGGCGGTTTCGATTCCTTCATCAGCGGGCATGAGCCGTTAGCGCTGCGGGCAATGAAGCCCGCTCCCCTACCAGGACGCGCCGGACGGCCGACGAGGCCGGTCAAGATGCCGGTCGAATGCCGGTCAGCCGTACCTGGAGAACACTCCACCACCGCCACGCGGTGTCCGCATGTTGGAATGAGCTATCCGCGTTCCGAGAAACGTTCCATCATGTAATCTGCACGAAATTTCGCGGAGGGCCAACGTCGTCCCTCTGGCACTGCATATGCCACGACGACGACGGGAGAGCCGATGCGTTCCGACGCCTGGTCGCCCATGGACGGTCGCCCCGCCCCGCAGGGTATGTACGACCCCCGCAACGAGCACGACGCCTGTGGTGTCGGCTTCGTTGCCACCCTCACCGGTGTCGCCAGCCACGCGCTGGTGGAGCAGGCGCTGACCGTTCTGCGCAACCTGGAGCACCGGGGCGCCACCGGCTCCGAGCCCGACTCCGGCGACGGCGCCGGCATCCTGCTCCAGGTCCCGGACGCGTTCCTCCGCGAGGTCACCGACTTCGCGCTCCCGGCAGCCGGTGAGTACGCCGTCGGCATCGCCTTCCTCCCCGCCGACGGCTCCGCACAGGCCGTCGAGCGGATCGAGGCGATCGCCGCCGAGGAGGGCCTCACGGTCCTCGGCTGGCGCGAGGTCCCCGTCGCCCCCGAGCTGCTCGGCGCGACCGCCCGCTCCACCATGCCCGAGTTCCGCCAGCTCTTCGTGAGCGACGGCACCAGCGCCGGCATCGAGCTGGACCGCAAGGCGTTCCTGCTGCGCAAGCGCGCCGAGCGCGAGGCCGGGGTCTACTTCCCCTCCCTCTCCGCCCGCACCATCGTCTACAAGGGCATGCTCACCACCGGTCAGCTGGAGCCCTTCTTCCCGGACCTGTCGGACCGCCGCTGCGCCACCGCCGTGGCCCTGGTCCACTCCCGGTTCTCCACCAACACCTTCCCGAGCTGGCCGCTCGCCCACCCGTACCGCTTCGTCGCGCACAACGGCGAGATCAACACGGTCAAGGGCAACCGCAACTGGATGCGGGCGCGCGAGTCGCAGCTCGCCTCCGACCTCTTCGGCGCCGAGAAGCTGGAGCGGATCTTCCCGGTCTGTACGCCGGACGCCTCCGACTCCGCCTCCTTCGACGAGGTCCTGGAGCTGCTCCACCTCGGTGGCCGTTCGCTGCCGCACAGCGTCCTGATGATGGTCCCCGAGGCGTGGGAGAACCACGAGTCCATGGACCCGGCCCGGCGCGCCTTCTACCAGTACCACTCCACGATGATGGAGCCCTGGGACGGCCCGGCCTGTGTCACCTTCACCGACGGTGTGCAGGTGGGTGCCGTTCTCGACCGCAACGGTCTGCGCCCCGGCCGCTACTGGGTCACCGACGACGGGCTCGTGGTCCTCTCCTCCGAGGTCGGCGTCCTCGACATCGACCCCGCCAAGGTCGTCCGCAAGGGCCGCCTCCAGCCCGGCAAGATGTTCCTCGTCGACACCGCCGAGCACCGCATCATCGAGGACGACGAGATCAAGGCCGCCCTCGCCGCCGAGCACCCGTACCAGGAGTGGCTGGAGACGGGCATCATCGAGCTCGAGGACCTCCCCGAGCGCGAGCACATCGTCCACACCCACGCCTCGGTCACCCGCCGCCAGCAGACCTTCGGCTACACCGAGGAGGAGCTGCGCGTCCTCCTCGCGCCGATGGCCCGCACCGGCGCCGAGCCGATCGGCTCCATGGGCACGGACTCGCCGATCGCCGCGCTCTCCGAGCGCCCGCGGCTGCTGTTCGACTACTTCACCCAGCTGTTCGCGCAGGTCACCAACCCGCCGCTGGACGCCATCCGCGAGGAGCTCGTCACCTCGCTGCACTCCTCGCTCGGCCCGCAGGGCAACCTGCTGGAGCCGACCTCGGCGTCCTGCCGCAGCGTCACGCTGCCCTTCCCGGTGATCGACAACGACGAGCTGGCCAAGCTCATCCACATCAACGCCGACGGCGACATGCCCGGCATGAAGGCCGCCACGCTCTCCGGCCTCTACCGGGTCTCCGGTGGCGGCGAGGCCCTCGCGGCCCGTATCGAGGAGATCTGCGCCGAGGCCGACGCCGCCATCGAGGGCGGCGCCCGCCTGATCGTGCTCTCCGACCGGCACTCCGACGCCGAGCACGCGCCGATCCCGTCGCTGCTGCTCACCTCGGCGGTGCACCACCACCTCATCCGTACCAAGCAGCGCACGCAGGTGGGCCTGCTGGTCGAGGCCGGCGACGTCCGCGAGGTCCACCACGTCGCGCTCCTCATCGGGTACGGCGCCGCCGCCGTCAACCCGTACCTCGCCATGGAGTCCGTCGAGGACCTGGTCCGCGCCGGCACCTTCGTCGAGGGCCTGGAGCCCGAGCAGGCGATCCGCAACCTGATCTACGCCCTCGGCAAGGGCGTCCTGAAGGTCATGTCCAAGATGGGCATCTCGACCGTCGCCTCCTACCGCGGCGCGCAGGTCTTCGAGGCCGTCGGCCTCGACGAGGCCTTCGTCGAGAAGTACTTCAACGGCACGGCCACCAAGATCGGCGGCGCCGGCCTGGACGTCGTCGCCAAGGAGGTCGCCGCCCGCCACGCCAAGGCGTACCCCGCCTCCGGCGTCCCCTCCGCGCACCGCGCGCTGGAGATCGGCGGCGAGTACCAGTGGCGCCGCGAGGGCGAGCCGCACCTGTTCGACCCGGAGACGGTCTTCCGCCTCCAGCACGCCACGCGCAACAAGCGGTACGACATCTTCAAGAAGTACACGGACCGCGTGAACGAGCAGTCCGAGCGGCTCATGACGCTCCGCGGCCTGTTCGGCTTCAAGAGCGACCGCGAGCCGATCTCCCTCGACGAGGTCGAGCCGGTCAGCGAGATCGTCAAGCGCTTCTCCACCGGCGCCATGTCGTACGGCTCCATCTCCAAGGAGGCGCACGAGACCCTCGCCATCGCCATGAACCAGCTGGGCGGCAAGTCCAACACCGGTGAGGGCGGCGAGGACCCGGAGCGCCTGTACGACCCGGCGCGCCGGTCGTCGATCAAGCAGGTCGCCTCCGGCCGCTTCGGCGTGACGTCCGAGTACCTGGTCAACGCCGACGACATCCAGATCAAGATGGCCCAGGGCGCCAAGCCCGGCGAGGGCGGCCAGCTGCCCGGCCACAAGGTCTACCCGTGGGTCGCCAAGACCCGGCACTCCACCCCGGGTGTCGGCCTGATCTCGCCGCCGCCGCACCACGACATCTACTCCATCGAGGACCTGGCTCAGCTGATCCACGACCTCAAGAACGCCAACCCGGCCGCCCGCATCCACGTGAAGCTGGTGTCCGAGGTCGGCGTGGGCACGGTCGCCGCCGGTGTCTCCAAGGCCCACGCGGACGTCGTGCTCATCTCCGGCCACGACGGCGGTACGGGCGCCTCGCCGCTCACCTCGCTCAAGCACGCGGGCGGCCCCTGGGAGCTCGGCCTCGCCGAGACCCAGCAGACCCTGCTGCTCAACGGCCTGCGCGACCGGATCGTCGTCCAGACCGACGGCCAGCTCAAGACCGGCCGCGACGTCGTCATCGCCGCGCTGCTCGGCGCCGAGGAGTTCGGTTTCGCGACCGCGCCGCTCGTCGTCTCCGGCTGCGTCATGATGCGCGTCTGCCACCTGGACACCTGCCCGGTCGGCATCGCCACCCAGAACCCGGTGCTGCGCGAGCGCTTCTCCGGCAAGGCCGAATTCGTCGTCAACTTCTTCGAGTTCATCGCCCAGGAGGTGCGCGAGCTCCTCGCCGAGCTCGGCTTCCGCACCCTGGAGGAGGCCGTCGGCCACGCCGAGCTCCTCGACACCGCCAAGGCCGTCAACCACTGGAAGGCACAGGGCCTCGACCTGGCTCCGCTCTTCCACGTGCCCGAGCTGGCCGAGGGCGCCGTGCGCCACCAGGTGATCGAGCAGGACCACGGCCTGGAGAAGGCGCTCGACAACGAGCTGATCAAGCTCGCCGCCGACGCGCTGAACGCCGCCTCCGCCGAGGAGGCCCAGCCGGTCCGCGCCCAGGTCGCGATCCGCAACATCAACCGCACGGTCGGCACCATGCTCGGCCACGAGGTGACGAAGAAGTTCGGTGGCGCGGGTCTGCCCGACGACACCATCGACATCACCTTCACCGGCTCGGCCGGCCAGTCCTTCGGCGCGTTCCTGCCGCGCGGCGTCACGCTGCGCCTGGAGGGCGACGCCAACGACTACGTCGGCAAGGGCCTTTCCGGCGGCCGCGTGATCGTCCGCCCCGACCGGGGCGCCGACCACCTGGCCGAGTACTCCACCATCGCCGGCAACACCATCGGGTACGGCGCGACCGGCGGCGAGATGTTCCTCCGCGGCCGCACCGGCGAGCGGTTCTGCGTCCGCAACTCCGGCGCGCTGGTCGTCTCCGAGGGCGTGGGCGACCACGGCTGCGAGTACATGACCGGCGGTCACGCGGTCGTCCTCGGCGAGACGGGCCGCAACTTCGCGGCCGGCATGTCGGGTGGCGTCGCGTACGTCATCGACCTCGACCGGGACAACGTCAACTCCGGCAACGTGGGCGCGATCGAGGCCCTGGACGAGACCGACCGGGCGTGGCTGCACGACGTCGTGCGCCGCCACCAAGAGGAGACGGGCTCGACCGTAGCCGAGAAGCTCCTTGCCGACTGGGACACCGCGGTGGCCCGATTCAGCAAGATCATCCCGACCACGTACAAGGCAGTGCTCGCCGCCAAGGACGCCGCTGAGCTCGCCGGTCTCTCCGAGCAGGAGACCACCGAGAAGATGATGGAGGCGGCGACCCATGGCTGACCCCAAGGGCTTCCTGACCACCGGGCGCGAGGGCGCCAAGACCCGCCCCGTGGCCGAGCGCGTCAAGGACTGGAACGAGGTCTACGTCCCCGGCTCCCTGCTGCCGATCATCAGCAAGCAGGCCGGCCGCTGCATGGACTGCGGCATCCCGTTCTGCCACAACGGCTGCCCGCTCGGAAACCTCATCCCCGAGTGGAACGACTACGCCTACCGTGAGGACTGGCAGGCCGCGAGCGAGCGCCTGCACGCCACGAACAACTTCCCGGAGTTCACCGGGCGGCTGTGCCCGGCGCCTTGCGAGGCGGCGTGCGTGCTGGGCATCAACCAGCCCGCCGTCACCATCAAGAACGTCGAGGTCTCCATCATCGACAAGGCGTGGGACAGCGGTGACGTCACGCCGCAGCCGCCGGAGCGCCTGTCCGGCAAGACCGTCGCCGTCATCGGCTCCGGCCCGGCGGGCCTCGCCGCCGCGCAGCAGCTGACCCGCGCGGGCCACACGGTCGCCGTGTACGAGCGGGCCGACCGCATCGGCGGTCTGCTGCGGTACGGCATCCCCGAGTTCAAGATGGAGAAGGTGCACATCAACCGGCGCATCGAGCAGATGCGCGCGGAGGGCACCAAGTTCCGCACCGAGATCGAGATCGGCCGTGACATCGACGCGGCGAAGCTGCGCCAGCGGTACGACGCGGTCGTCATCGCCGCCGGCGCCACCGTCTCCCGCGACCTGCCGGTCCCGGGCCGGGACCTCAAGGGCATCCACTTCGCGATGGAGTACCTGCCCCTCGCCAACAAGGTGCAGGAGGGCGACTTCATTCAGCCGCCCATCACCGCCGAGGGCAAGCACGTCGTGGTCATCGGCGGCGGCGACACCGGCGCGGACTGCGTGGGCACCGCCCACCGCCAGGGCGCGGCCTCCGTCACGCAGCTGGAGATCATGCCGCGGCCGGGCGAGGAGCGGAACGCGGGCCAGCCCTGGCCGACCTTCCCGATGCTCTACAAGGTCACCTCGGCCCACGAGGAGGGCGGCGAGCGGATCTACTCCGTCTCCACCACCCACTTCGAGGGCGACGAGGACGGCAACGTCCAGTTCCTCCACCTCGTCGAGGTCGAGTTCAAGGACGGCAAGCTGGAGCAGAAGCCGGGCACGGAGCGCAAGATCCCGGCCCAGCTGGTCACCCTCGCGATGGGCTTCACCGGCACGGACCGCTCCAACGGCCTGGTCGACCAGTTCGGCCTGGAGCTCGACGAGCGCGGCAACATCGCCCGCGACGAGAACTTCGCGACCAACGTCGACGGCGTCTTCGTCGCCGGTGACGCGGGCCGCGGCCAGTCCCTCATCGTGTGGGCCATCGCCGAGGGCCGCTCGGCCGCCCGCGGCGTGGACCGCTACCTGACGGGCGCGAGCGAGCTCCCGGCCCCGATCCGCCCGACGGACCGCGCGCTGGCGGTCTGAGCCCCGGCCGGTCCGGGCCCGCGCCCGGTCCGGACCTCGCCCGGTCAGACCTCCTGGTCAGGCCTCCCGGTCCAGGACCGTACGGTCTAGACCACCCGGCTCGAGTCGTCGGCCGGGCGCCGCGTACGATGGCGTACGCGGCGTCCTCCGACGGCTCGGCAACGACCCACCGACACGCCCACCGGCCCCGGCCGCATCGCGGCCCGAGGCACCCCTCATCGTCCCGTACAACGGCGTGCGGAACACAGCAGCGCCTGCCGCCGTCCCCGACCGGATCGATGGCAGGCGCTGCGCCCTGTCCGGGGCCGTGTGCCCCCGATGCGCCCTGGTGGGACCGGAGCGGGCCCGCCTAAGATCGGGTACCCGGCCGAGGGGGAGCGGGGAAGCGGGGGAGGGGACGGGACGCGATGACCACGGGGCGGGCGGGGCGTACGGGCCGGATCGAGCGCGCGGTCGCCTTCGCCCTGCGCAACTTCGAGGTCGTCTTCGCCGCCGGTATCGGCCTCACCATCGGTTTCCTCGACATCTTCGGCGACAAGCTCATCGAGTCCGACCTCGCCTCCGGCGCCACCCTCGTCGTGCTCGGCGCCCTCGCCGTCGGCTCGCTCTCCGAGCGCGCCCGGCGCCCGCTCGCCATCCAGGACGCCATGGCCGGCACCCGCCGCGCCATCGAGGACCTCACCATGGTCCGCTCCCTCGCCGGCAACGAGGTCCGCGACGAGCTGCGCAAGGCCCGCCAGTCCACGAACCTGTGGTACTTCAAAGGCGGCACGGGCACCTACCTCCGGGCCGTCACCCTCCCCGAGTGCGTACGCGCCGCCAAGCAGAACCGCTCCCAGCTCAACGTCAAGATCGAGATACTCAACCCGGCCGACGAACGGGCCTGCGCCACGTACGCGCAGTTCCGCCGCATGTTCTCCGGCACCGGTACCGGGTCCGGCTCGCACGGCGGGGACCTGTGGACCCCGGCCCGTGCCCGCAAGGAGTCGTACGCCACCGTCCTCGCCGCCTGCTGGTACCGCATGCAGCTGACGACCCTCGACATCAGCGTCCACCTGTCGTCGACCGTGCCGACCCTCCGCTTCGATCTGTCCGACTCCTGCCTGATCATCACGCAGGACGACCCGAACCGGGTCAACCTCAAGGTCGAGCGCGGCCAGCCGCTCTACGACTACTACCTCACCGAACTGCACCAGAGCCGCGAGCAGGCCACCACCCTCGACCTGCGCGACGCCACCCCGCTCGGCCTCTCCCCGACCGTCGACGAAGTGCGCGCGCTCTTCGACGCGTTGGCGCTGCCGCTGCCGCGCACGTACACCGAGGCGGACGTCGGCGAGATCATCGAGAAGGCCCTGCACGCCGAGGACCCCTACGGGAGGTGAGCCGCCCATGGACCTGGACGCCGCCGAGCGGGCCCTGCGCGAGATAGCGACCGGGAGAAGGCGGCTGCGCGCCGTGCGGCACCCGCTCGGCTTCCTGTGCCTGCCCCTCCTGCGCAGCGGCCCCGACGGCGTCTGCGTCCACCTCTTCGGAGAGTCCCACGGCGACGACGACCCCGTCCCGCCGCTGCACGCGCACAGCTGGGAGCTGTACAGCCACGTCCTGTACGGCGAGGTCGGCAACGTACGCGTACGGATACGGGACGACACCGACGCGCCCACGCACCGCGTCTTCGAGGTGCGCAGCCACCCCGACGGCGTGGACGAGATCCGGCCCACCACCCGGCTCGTACGCGGTGAGACCGGGCCCGTGCAGACCAGTCCGGCGGGCACGACGTACGCACTCGGCGCCGGCGAGTTCCACACCACGGTCGTGACGCCGGGCCGCACCGCCGTCACCCTGGTACGGGGACGGTCCCTGCCCGGCGGCCGCGACCTGTCGCTCGGGCCGCTCGACGGGCCGCCGCGCCGCACCACCCGGCGCCTGTGCGGCACCGAGGACACCCTTCACGCCGTCCGCACGGCCCTCGGGAGGATCCATGCCGCACGCCGGGACTGACGGGCCCTCGTCCTTCGCCGCCGAGCGGCGCGTCGCCGTCGCCGCCGCCGAGGCCACCGGGCGGCTGCTGCGCGGCCACTTCGCCGACGCCAGGGCCGTCCGCACCAAGGGCGCGGACGGGGACGTCGTCACCGACCTGGACCTCGCCGCCGAGGAGCTCATCCTCGGCCGGCTCCGGCGCCACTTCCCCCGGGACCGGATCCTCTCCGAGGAGGCCGGGCTCCTCGACACGGGCAACCGCCGCACCTGGCTGGTCGACCCGCTCGACGGCTCCAACAACGTGGCGATCGGCCTGCCCGCGTACGTCGTCGGCATCGGGCTCTGCCTGGGCGAGACGCCGGTCGTCGGCGTGGTCCACGAGCCGGTCACCGGCCGTACCTGGCACGCCGTCAGCGGCCAGGGCGCCCACGGCGACGACGGCACCCGCCTGCCCGGCCCACGCGGCGACCTGCCGGGCCCCGGGCCGGTCCTCGCCTGGACCCAGGGCCACGCCGTGGGCCGCACCGACCCCACCGCGACCGCCCTGCGCTCCACCCTGGAACGCCGCTGCCGCCGCGTCCTCCAGCTGTGGGCCCCGCTGCTGGGCTGGAGCCTGCTGGCCCGCGGCACCATCGACGGCTTCGTCGGCTACCGCGCTGAGGGTGTGGACCTGCCGGCCGGCGCGCTGCTCGCCGCCGAGGCGGGCGTGGAGCTGCGCACCCTGGACGGCGCCCGCTTCCGCCCCGGCTACACCGGCCCGGACACGCGCCGCAGCTTCGTCGCGGCGCGGGCGGAGACGCTGGCGTACGTGCTGGAGGAGGTCGCGTCGGCGATGCGCGGTTCCTCGTAAGGGTTATCCCACCAGCACCAGCGCCCCCACCGCGCCAACCGTCCCCGTCACCGCCAGCACCAGGCTCGTCCCCATGAAGCGGCCCAGCGCGATGTGCGTGCCGTGCCAGCGGCAGCGTTCGAACCAGAGGAGCGTCGCCAGGGACGCCCAGGGGGTGACCAGGGGGCCGACGTTGACGCCGATGAGGAGGCCCAGCAGCTGGTCGTGGTGGGGGAGCGGGACGACCGCCTCACCCGCGACGTACGCCGGGAGGTTGTTCAGCGCGTTGGAGAAGCCCGCGCCGACCGCCGCCGTGCGCAGCACGCCCAGCGGGCCCTCCTCGGTGCCGATGAGGCGGGCCAGGACCTCGTGCAGGCCGTGCGCGCTGACCGTCTCCACCACCAGGAACATCCCCGGCACCAGCACGAGCAGCCGCCACGGCACCAGCGACCACCGCAGCTCGGCCCGGCGGCGTGCCGCGAACGCCGCCACCACGACCAGTGCCGCCGCCGACGACGCCGCCCACAGCGGCACCAGGTCCACCAGGAGCGCCACCAGGAAGGCGGCGCACGCCACCGCGCACACCCGCAGCAGCACCGGGTCGGCCGGGCGCGGCGGCTCCGGCGGGGCGTACCGCTCGGCGCCCCGCCGGCCGCGGCGCCAGTAGAACACCCACAGGCACGCCATCGTCGCGCCGATCGCCACCGCCTGCGGCGCCCACATCGTCGCCGCCATGCCCGTCGGGGTGAGCGCGACCCGGTCGGCCGCCAGCAGGTTCGTGAGGTTGGAGACGGGCAGCAGCAGGCTCGCCGTGTTGGCGAGCCACACCGTGGTCATGGCCAGCGGCACCGCCGCGATGCCCACGCGGGTGGCGAGCGCCAGCATCACCGGCGTGAGCAGCACGGCCGTCGTGTCCAGGTTCAGCGTGATGGTGGTGACCGACGCGAAGAGCACGCACAGCGCGAACAGCAGCGCGTAACTGCCCCGCCCGGCCCGCGCCACCCAGGTCGCGACGACGTCGAAGACCTCCGCCTTCCCCGTCAGCTCGGCCAGCACGATCACCGTCGCCAGGAACACCAGCAGCGGCCCGATCCTCGCCAGCACGTCCGAGGCGGGCCCGGTCGGCAGCAGCCCCGTCGCCACGGCGAGCAGCCCCAGCGCCAGGAGCGAGACCGCCAGCCAGTCCAGCGGATGGAAGCCTCCGAGGAAGCGCCTGAAGTAGTACGTCACGGTCACCGTCACGAGCACGAGCATAGGTTTTCGAGATGGATTTTCGACCGGACAGGGCGCCTTCCCCGGCCTAATCTGTTCGCATGCTGACGGATGGTGAAACCGACGCCCGGGCGAGCGACTTGGACTTCTTCATCAGCTACTCGCCCGCCGACGAGGCATGGGCGTCCTGGATCGCCTGGACCCTGGAGGAGGCCGGCTACCGCACCGTCGTCCAGGCCTGGGACTTCGTCCCGGGCAGCAACTTCATCGACTTCATGGACCGGGGCGTCAGCGAGTCCGCCGCCGTCATCGCCATCCTCTCCCGCCACTACGAACGCTCCCTGTACGGCCGCATGGAGTGGCAGGCCGCCCTGCGCGCCGATCCCGAGACCCCCGAGCGCCGCCTGCTCACCGTGCGCGTCGACGACATCCCCATCGAGGGGCTGCTCGCCACCATCACGTACGTCGACCTCGTCGGCGTCCCGGACGCCACCACCGCCCGCGCCCTGCTGCTCACCCGCGTCGAACAGGCCCTCGACGGCCACGCCCGCCCCGGCCGCCGCCCCGGCTACCCCGGCGACGCCGCCACCGCCCGCGCCACGGGCGCGCCCGTGGCGGGACTGCCCGCCCAGCGGTGGCTCGGCGGCCCCGGCTGGGCCGGCCGCCGACGCCCCCAGCGCGCGCCCCGCTACCCGCAGGGCCCGCAGTCGCCCGCCGCCCACGACGCGGTCACCGTCCTCCACCTCGCCGGACCCGACTTCGGACGCGGCCGCGAACCCGACACGCTCAGCCGCGAGCTGCGCGGCGAGCTCATCGTCCTGCGCGACGGCGGCGCACCCGCGCCCGACCTGCTCGTCGTCACCGGCGACCTCACCGCCTCCGGCAGCCCCCGCGAATGCGACCAGGCGCTGAGCTTCCTCACCGCCGTACGCTCCCAGCTCGATCTGCCCCCGCAGCGCGTCGTCATCGTCCCCGGCGCCCAGGACGTCAACCAGGCCGCCTGCCGCGCCTACTTCCACACCTGCGAGGCCGACGAGATCGCCCCGCAACCCCCGTACTGGCCCAAGTGGCGCCACTACACGCGCCTGTTCCGCAGCTTCTACCAGGGGCTCGACACCGTCTTCGACAGCGACCAGCCCTGGACGCTCTTCCCGGTGCCCGAACTGAACACCGTCGTCGCCGGGTTCAACTCGTCCATCGCCTACAGCCACCGCCTGGAGGACCAGTACGGCCACATCGGCCGCGACCAGGCCGTCTGGTTCGCCGAGGCGCTGCGCCCGTACGAGGAGGAGGGCTGGCTCCGCGTCGGCGCCCTGCGCCACCCCCTCACCCCCGGCAGCAGGCCCGGCGACGCCGTCGGCGGACCCGGCGCCCTCACCGACACCGAGACCCTCACCGAGCTCGCCGGCCCCCGCCTCCACCTGCTGCTGCACGGCCCCACCGGAGGCCCCCGCTCCACCGGCACCGTGCCCGGCCACACCCGCCTGCCCGGCACCGGCGCCGACCCGGCGGCCGGGCTGCCCGTGTTCGGCGCCGCCGCCCCCGCCCGCTTCCAGCTGCTGCGCCTCACCGCCGAGGGCATCACCCGCTGGTACGACCGCGGCCGCACCGGCCCGGAGACGTTCCCCGCCGGCTGGCCCCGCGCCGGGCGGGTGTTCCCCGTACCGGACGCGCCCCGCCCGGCCACGGTGGCCGACCCGGCGCGCGAACCCGCGGCCCTGCCTGACGAACCGGCCGACCCCGACTCGCTCACCGAACGCGTCAAGGAGGTCTGCCTGGCCCGCCGCGACGGCGTCCGCCTGCGCGACGTACCGCGCCGCGCCCCCGGCGACATGGACCAGATCATCGCCACCTGGCGCGAGGAGGGCGTCGTACGCCAGGCCCGCATCGCCGTCCACCCCGGCACCCCGACCGGCGAACAGCTGGACCGGCTCCTGGCCCAGCTCCACGCCGCCGGCCCCGGCGCCACCGGCTCCGGCGTCGAGGCCGAGCTCGTCCACGACGGCCCCGCACCCCCCGCCGAGCTGCGCGAGCGGGCCGTCCGCCACGGCGTCCGCGTGCGCAGCTTCGTCGAGTTCCAGGGCCTGCTCGACCTGCGCGGCTACGTCACCGCCCAGACCGCCCGCCTCCTCGCCGGCGAGAGCTACGCCCCCGTCCGCTACCTCCCGCAGCGCTACCGCGACGCCGACCGCCCGCACGACGGTGCGCACGAGGGCGGCGGCGAACACGACCACCTCGTCGACGACCTGCTGGAGCTCCTGGAGGCCGACCACGGCCGGTTCGTCCTCCTCCTCGGCGACTTCGGCCACGGCAAGACCTTCGCCCTGCGCGAGCTCGCCCGCCGCATCCCCGAGGAACTCCCGCACCTCACCCCGCTGCTCATCCCCCTCAACACCCTCGACCGCGCCCACAGCCTCGAAGGGCTCGTCGCCGCCCACCTCGCCGCCCACGGCGTCGACACCATCGACCTGCGCGCCCTGCGCTACATGCTCGCCCAGGGCAGGGTCGTCCTCCTCTTCGACGGCTTCGACGAGCTCGTCAACCGCGTCAGCTACGACCGCGCCGCCGACCACCTCCAGGTCCTCCTCGACGCCGCCGTCGACCACGCCAAGATCGTCGTCTCCAGCCGCACCCAGCACTTCAAGTCCCACGAACAGGTCCTCACCGCCCTCGGCGAGCGCGTCGGCCTGCTCCCGCAGCGCCGCATCCTCTCCGTCGAGGGCTTCACCCCGGACCAGATCCGCTCCTACCTCGTCAAGGCGTACGGCGACGAGGAGACCGCCGACCGCCGCTACCGGCTCCTGGAGCACATCCCCGACCTGCTCGCCCTGTGCCGCAACCCCCGGCTGCTGTCCTTCGTCGCCCAGCTCGACGCCGACCGGCTGCGCGCCGTCGCCGGAGCCGGCCGCGCGCTCAGCCCCGCCCGCCTCTACGAGGACATCTTCACCTCCTGGCTCCAGTACGAGGAGGCCCGCCACCGCAAGGGCCCCGGCTCCCCGCCCGGCCTCGACCTCGCCGAACTGTGGGCCGCCGTCACCGCGCTCGCCGAACGCCTCTGGGAGTCCGGCCGCACCGCCCTGCGCCTCGACGAGCTCACCGAGGCCGTCGCCACCACCCTCAGCCGCCTCACCGAAACGCCCCGCTCCAGCGCCGAACTCGGCCACGCCATCGGCGCCGGCACCCTGCTGGTGCGCACCGACGACGGGCTGTTCCACTTCATCCACGGCTCCGTCGAGGAGTGGCTCCTCGCCCGCGAGGCCGCCCGCCGACTCGACGGGGGCGACGACGCGCTGCTGCGCGCCCGGCCGCTCAGCCGCCTCGCCGTCGAGTTCCTCTGCGACCTCGCCGACCACGAGAAGTGCGTCCGCTGGGTCCGCGACACCCTCGAAGGCGACCGCGCAAGGGTGGGCGAGATCGCCCACGCGGGCGGGAGCGAGGCCGCCCGCGCCAACGCCGTACGCATCGGCGACCGGCTCCGCGTCCCCGCCCACGCCGACCTGCGCGGCGCCCGCCTCGCCGGCGAGGACCTCTCCCACCGCGACTTCACCGGCGTCGACCTCACCGGCGCCGACCTCACCGACGCCCGCCTCGTCGGCGCCACCCTGGAGCGGGCCGACCTCACCGACGCCCGCCTCACCGGCGCCCGCCTCGACCGCGCCGACCTGCGCGGCGCCATCCTCACCCGGGCCGACCTGCGCCGCGCCCGCCTCACCCGGGCAGACCTGCGCGGCGCCGACCTCACCGGCAGCCGCTGGCACCGCGCCGCCCTCATCGACCCCGTCACCGACGACGCCACCCGCGCGGCGCCCGAACTGCGCACCGCCGCCCTCGCCCCCGGCATGCCCGTCGACGCCGGCTTCCGCCCCTCCTCCGTCGGCGTCCCGTACGGCTACGACATGCGCACCAGCCGGCTCCCCGAGCCCATCGCGTACAGCCCCGACGGCGAACTCCTCGTCGTCGGCAGCGAGGACGGCGGCATCCTCGTCTGCGGCGCCGACACCGGCCGCGCCCTGCGCACCCTCCAGGGCCACGCCGGACGCGTGTACGCCATCAAGTGCGCCGCCGGCGTCATCGCCAGCGGCGGCTCCGACGGCACCGTACGCCTCTGGGACCCCGTCTCCGGAGCCTGCCGCCACGTCCTCGACGTCCACCCCGGCGGGGTGTGGCCCGTCACCCTCAGCGCGGACGGAACCCGCCTCGCCACCGGGGACGCCGACGGCCTGGTCACCGTCTGGGACACCGCCACCGGCACCCCCACGCACCGGCTGCCCGGCCACACCGCGCCCGTCTACGCCGCCGCCTTCAGCCCCGACGGCACCACGCTCGTCACGGGCGACGCCGCCGCCGGCGTACGCATGTGGTCCCTGGAGACCGGCACGGAGCCGCTCGCGCGCGAGCTGCCCGGCCACGAAGGCGCCGTCTACCGCGTCCGGTACAGCCCCGACGGCACCTCCCTGGCCACCGGCGACCAGGGCGGCACCGTACGGGTCTGGCAGGCGGCCGAAGGGCGGCTGCGCCAGGAGTTCACCGGCCACACCGGGCGCGTCTACACCCTCGACTTCCACCCCGGCGGACGCCTCCTCGTCAGCGGCGACACCGACGGACAGGTACGGCTCTGGGACCCGGCCGTCGGCACCCCGCTCGGCGGCCTGGAACGCTCCGCCGGCGCCGTCTACCAGGTGCTGTTCAACGCCGACGGATCCCTGCTCGCCGCCTGCGACAGCGACGGGGCCGTCCGGCTGTGGACCGTCACGCGCACCCCGCGCCAGGGCCACGCGGTCGCCCTCCACGCCCGCCAGCCCACCCCGCACCGCGGCTCCGCCTGGGCCTGCGCCTTCCACCCGTACGACACCCAGCTGCTCACCGTCGGCAACGACGGCGGCGCGCAGATCTGGGAGGCCGCCACCGGACAGGGCAAGCGCATCCTGCGCGGCCACGGGCGGCGCGTCGGCGACCTCGCCTACAGCGCCGACGGCACCACGCTCGCCACCTGCGGCAGCGACGGCCACGTACTGCTGTGGGACACCCGCACCGGGGTGCGCACCCACGAGCTGTCCGGGCGCGGCGACCGGCTCGTCTCCGCCTCCTTCTCCCCGGCCCGAGCCGTCCTCGGCACCGCCGGCAGTGACGGCGGGGTCTACCTGTGGAACACCGACGGCGAGTCCCTGCGCGAGCTCGACGCCGAGACCGAGCACATCTGGGCCCAGGCCTTCAACCCCGCCGGCGACCTGCTGGCCACCGCCAACGACGACGACACCGTCTGCCTCTGGTACCGCTCCACCGGAGCCCGGATCGCCACCCTCGCCCAGCACCGCGGCCGCGTCCGGTCGATCGCGTTCCGCGCCGACGGCTCCGCCGGTGACGTCCTCGCCAGCGGCTGCGACGACGGCTTCGTACGCCTCTGGCAGGCGCGTGAGGGACGGCTCCTCGCCGAGCTGGCCGGACACGGGGACCGGGTGTACGGCGTCGCCTTCGGCCCCGGCGACGCCTGGCTCGCCAGCGCCGGCTGGGACGGTACGGCCATCGTCTGGCGCGACGGCGAGGCCGCGCTGCGGCTGCGCGCGGGCGGCGGCAAGCTGTGGACCGTCGCCGCCCACCCCACCCGCCCGGTCCTCGCCGCCGCCGGCGACAACCGCAAGGTCACCCTGTGGAACGCCGACACCGGCGCCGTCCTCGCCGAACTCACCGGCCACTCCGGGCGCATCCTCGCCGTCACCTTCAGCCCCGACGGCACGGAACTCGCCAGCGCCGGGGAGGACGGCACCGTACGGCTGTGGAAACTGCCCCTGGACGGAGGCGCCCCCTCACCGCGCGCCACCCTCATCGGCGTACCGGACGGCTGGGCGACCCTCACCCCGTCGGGCGGCTACAAGTACGAGGGGGACGTGGCGGGCGAGTTCTGGCACGTGGTGGGCATGTACCGGTTCCAGCCCGGGGAGTTGGACGAGTACCTCCCGGGCGTGCGGAGGCTGCCCCTGGGGGAGGAGGTGTGACGGTCCTCTAGTCTTCCCGTATGCCTCTCAGCCTCCAGAAGGTCGAGGAGACCGCACCCGCGCTGGTCGGCCTCTACAAGACCGCGGCCGTCTCGCTGCGCAAGCACGGGCTGGGCGGCGAACGGGCGGCGGTCTACCTGGTCGTCGACTACTCGGGCTCGATGAGGCCCTACTACCAGGACGGCAGCGTCCAGGCGCTCGCCGAGCGGGTGCTGGGCCTGTCGGCGAACCTGGACGACGACGGGCGCGTGCCGGTCGTCTTCTTCTCGACGGACGTCGACGCCGAGACCGACATCGTGCTCGGGGACCACGAAGGCCGCGTCGACCGGATCGTGGCCGGGCTCGGACACATGGGCAAGACCAGCTACCACCTGGCCATGGACGCCGTCATCGACCACTACCTCGACAGCGGCGCCACCGCCCCCGCCCTCGTGGTCTTCCAGACGGACGGCGGCCCCATCAACAAACTCGCCGCCGAGCGCTACCTCTGCAAGGCCGCCGAGCTGCCGCTCTTCTGGCAGTTCGTCGGCTTCGGCGACCCCGGCAGCCGTCAGTTCGACTTCCTGCGCAAGCTCGACGAACTCGCCGTCCCCGCCAAGCGCCGCGTGGACAACGCCGGCTTCTTCCACGCGGGCACCGACCCGCGCCGCGTCCCGGACCCCGAGCTGTACGACCGGCTGGTCTCCGAGTTCCCCACCTGGCTGACGGCGGCGCGGGCACAGGGCATCGTACGGAGCTGACGCTCATGGCCGGTCGAGCCGGCGCTCACGGCCGGTCGAGCCGGCGGAACTGCTCCTCGGTGAGGGCGACGTCGAGCGCCGCGAGGTTCTCCCGCAGATGGGCGACGGACGTCGTGCCCGGGATCGGCACGATGTGCGGGGCGCGGTGCAGCAGCCAGGCCAGCGCCGTCTGCGCCGGGGTCGCGCCGAGCTCCGCCGCCACCGCCGCCACCGGTCCGCCCGGCCCGGCGTGCTCGCCCATCGCGATCGGGAAGAACGGCACGAACGCGATCTCCCGCTCGGCGGTGTGGTCCACCACCGCCTCGTGGTCGCGCGCGGCCAGGTTGTACAGGTTCTGCACGGCCGCGACCGGAGCCACCTCCTCCGCCTCCTTCAGCTGCTCCACACCCACCTCCGAGAGCCCGATGTGCCGCACCTTGCCCTCCTCCTGGAGCTGTTTGAGCGCCCCCATCTGATCGGCCAGCGGCACTTCCGGATCGATCCGGTGCAGGTACAACAGGTCGATCCGCTCCGTACGCAGCCGGCGCAGGCTCAGCTCCGCCTGCTGGCGCAGGTACGCGGGGTGCCCGAGCGGCACCCACTCGGCGGGCGACGGCCGCACCACGCCGACCTTCGTGGCGACGGCCACGCCCTCCCGGTACGGGTGCAGCGCCTCGGCGATCAGTTCCTCGTTCGCGCCCAGCGCGTAAGCGTCCGCCGTGTCGAAGAGCTCCACGCCGGACTCCGCGGCGGTACGCAGCAGACGGACGGCCGCCGCCCGGTCGACGGGCGCCTCCCATATGCGTGCCTCGGCGCCGGACGGCCCGCCGGGGGCGTCCGCGAGGCGCATGGCGCCGTAGCCCAGGCGCCGTACGGGAAGGTCGCCGCCGATGCGGACGACGGAGTCGACGGTGTGGGTGCTGTGGGTGCTGTGGATGTTGTTCGTCATGCTGGGAACCGTAGAAACTCACACCCGTGTGAGCTTCAAGTACCTGTGAGGGGGATCACGTTGAGGATCGGAGAGCTGTCCCGGCGGACCGGGGTGAGCGTGCGCCTGCTGCGCTACTACGAGGAGCAGGGCCTCCTCGACGCCCGGCGCACGGCCGGCGGCCAGCGCCTCTACGGCGACGACGCCCCCCTCGTCGTGCGCCGCATCCGGACCTTCCTGGAGGCCGGCCTTCCCACCAAGGTCATCCGCGAGGTGCTCGACTGCGTCTGCGGCAGCGACGCCGAGGTCGAACCGTGCCTCAGCCCGCTGCTCGTCGCCCGCCTCGACGAGATCGAGCACCGCATCTCGGACCTCCAGTCGGCCCGCACCTCGCTGGCCGCGCTGGTGGCGGCATCCACTGCGCCCAACGCGTGATTGTCACCCCGGCCGCCGGGACACCGCAGCGCGGCCGGGGTAGAGCTGCTCCTCGGTACCGGCTACCGGATGGGAGACACACATGCGCCGCGCAGGATTCGTGGTCGCCGCGGCGACCGCACTCACACTGGGGGCGGCCGGCACGGGCCAGGCCGACACCACCGCGACCGCCGAGGTGACGGCGAGCTGGGGCGACCGCGTACGGCTGCAGTACACCTGGACCGACCGCCAGACCATCACCGGCGGAACGCTCCGCGTCACGGACGCCACCTGCGACGACCGCGCGGTGTACGCCTCCCTCACCGTCACCACGGGCGCCGGCCGCACCGTCGCGCTCGGCGACCGGCACAACACCGGCGGCTGCGGCACGACCGCCGAGTTCCCCGACATCACCGCCTCCGACCCCAGCGGCGTCCTGCGCATGACCCTGCGCATCTGCCACCCGGCCCCCGGCGGCGCGACCGCCACCTGCGAGACGCGCTACATCGGCGCGAACCCGTACCGGCCGGACGCGCTGCGCTTCTGAACCTCCGGAAACCCGACAGGAGATGTCCGGTATCCCGCCTTCCATGGAGCCATGACATTCAGGTGGTCAGAGTTCCAGGCGGCGGAGCCGGACTTCGCCGCAACCGTCCGGCGCCGTTTCGACCCGTACAAGCACCACGTCCTCGGGACCCTTCGCAAGGACGGCTTCCCCCGGCTGAGCGGGCTGGAGGTCACCTTCGGGCGCGGCGAACTGTGGCTCGGCATGATGCCGGGGTCGCGCAAGGCGCGGGACCTGCTGCGCGATCCCCGGTTCGCCGTGTACGCCAACCCGGGCAGCGGTACGGACATGGGCGGCGGCGACGTACGGATCGGGGGACGGGCGGTCGAGGTGGCCGACCCGGACACCCTGGCGTGGTTCGCCGACGAGGTAGGCGTGCCACAGCCGTTCCACCTCTTCCGCGCCGAGCTCACCGAGGTCGTCCGCACGACCGTTGAGGGCGAGGCGCTCGTCGTGCGGATCTGGCGCCCGGGCGAGGCCCTGCGCACCATGCGGCCGGGCAAGGACTGAGACGGCCCACATGCGCGCGCCGTTCGCCCGGCGCGCCGGGGCGTGGTGGTACCAGGTGAGAGGTGCCCACCGACCCGCAGCCCGTCCCGCGTGCCCGGCCCGCTCGGCCTGCCCGCCGCCGCCCGCCCCGGCCCTCACCCCGCGTACGCCACCGGGCGGCGCCGCGCGGGGCGCCCGCAGGCCGCGTGCCCGGTACGGCGGGTCAGGACGGCCCCGAGGCGGGGGTGCGCGTCTATCCGCCGCTGCGCAGCGCCGCCGCGCACGCCTGGCGCGTGCTGGTCGTCGGGGCGCTGGTCTACGCGCTGTTCGCGCTGCTGGGGCGGTTCCACGAGATCGGGGTGGCGGTCTTCCTGGGGCTGGTGGTGACGGCGATGCTCCGCCCGGCCGTCGACATCGTGGCGCGGGCGCTGCCGAGACCGCTGGCCGTGGCCCTCTCGCTGATCCTGAGCATCGTGCTCCTGCTGGGGGTCCTCGCCCTGGTGGGGGAGGCGGTGGCGGGGGAGC
Organism: Streptomyces sp. NPDC030862; assembly: GCF_055571835.1. Lineage (NCBI taxonomy): Bacteria > Bacillati > Actinomycetota > Actinomycetes > Kitasatosporales > Streptomycetaceae > Streptomyces > Streptomyces sp. NPDC030862. The sequence continues at coordinate 148,253 of NZ_JBVIEN010000008.1, forward strand.
GCCGGGTGCTCCAGGACGAGTTCGCCACCGGGGTGGAACGGATCGAGCGCTGGCTGGAGCAGCCTCCGTTCCGGCTCCACCCGGAAGCGCTGACCGACATCCAGGCGCGCATCGGACAGTTCCTCTCCGACCACCGCTCCACCCTCGTCTCCACCGCGATCAGCGGCGGCCGGCGCCTCGTGGAGGTGGTCACCGTCATCGCCCTGGCGCTGTTCTGCTCCGTCTTCTTCCTCCACTCCGGCGACCGCCAGTGGCGCTGGTTCTGCGCCCAGCTGCCGCCGACCGCACGGGCGAGGGTGGCCCTCGCGGGCCGGACCGCGTGGCGCACCTTCACCGGCTACACGCACGGCATCGTCCTGGTCGCCGCGACCAACGCGATCCTCGTCGGCATCGCGCTCCTCCTCCTGGGCGTGCCCCTCGCCATGCCGCTCGCCCTGCTGGAGTTCTTCGCCGCCTTCGTCCCGCTGATCGGCTCCCCGATCGCGCTCGCGGTGGCGGCGGTGGTGGCGCTCGCGGCCAAGGGCCCGGTCGTCGCGGCCGTCGTCGTCGCCCTCATCGTGATCATCGGGCAGATCGAGGGCCATGTGCTGCACCCGCTCGTGATGAGCTGGGCCGTCCGGCTCCACCCCGTCGTCGTCGCCCTCGCCGTCATCGGCGGCGCCATCGCGGCGGGCGTGCTGGGCGCCGTGGTCGCGGTGCCGCTGGTGTCCGTGGTGTGGGCGGTCCACCAGGCCCTGCGCCGGGCCCGGGCGTGAGGCCCTGCGCCGGGCCCGGGCGTGAGGCCCTGTGCCGGGCCTGGGGCGACGACTGGACCGCGCGGGCCCGGGCGTGACGACCGGACCGCCCGGGCCCGAGCCCGTCGCCGCGCCCTTCGGCAGGCCGCCGCCCCGCTCAGCGGCCGAGCGAGAAGCCCAGCAGCACCGCGGCGGTCACCTCCACCATCCCGGGCGCGAGGTCGCCCTCCAGGCCCTCGGCCGCGTCGCTGCCGTGGCCGCGGTGGCCCCGGCCCAGTTCCTCCGGGTCCACGTCCTCGATGTGGATGACGGGACCGAGCGGGGCCCCGGTCGCCTCCGCGTACACCTCGGCCTTGCGGCGCGCCGCCGCGACCGCCCGGCGCCGCGCCTCGTCGCGCAGCGCGGGCTTGCCCTCGGCGTCGAAGGCCACGCGGTCCACGCGGTTCGCCCCGGCGGACACCGCGTCCACGATGAGCTGCTGCAACGTGTCCAGGGACGTCGTCTCGACCGTGTACCGCGTCGTGCAGCGGTAGCCGAGGAACCTCCGCTTGTCCCCGTACCCGTCGTGCGCCGACGCCAGGGCGAGCCGCGAGCCCGAGACCGACGTGTCGGCTATCCCGTGCGCGCGCAGGGCCCGGCGCAGTGCGGACACGGCCTCGCCCGCCTCCCGGAAGGCGTCCTCGGGCCTCTCGGCCAGTTTGTCGACCGTCAGGTTCACCCGCGCGAGCCGCGGCTCGGCGAAGACGGTGCCGGCGCCGAAGACGCTCAGTCCCCACGGTTGCTTGATCGATTGGGTCATCCGGGGATTCAAGCACCGACCCGGCGGTATGATCCCCACACAGTGGCACAGGTCACGCGACCGGCCCGGCACGCCCCGGGACGGCGTGCTACGGTTGCCGTGTTGCAGTTTTGGTACCCATGAACTTTATGTGCGCCTGAGCGGGAATGACCTCAGGCGCACTCATTGTTTTCACCGGCGTTTTCTCCGGATGGGGCCCCGACACCATTCAGGAGAAAAATCATGGCTACTGGAACCGTGAAGTGGTTCAACTCGGAAAAGGGCTTCGGCTTCATCGAGCAGGACGGCGGCGGCGCCGACGTCTTCGCCCACTACTCCAACATCGCCACCTCGGGCTTCCGTGAGCTCCAGGAAGGCCAGAAGGTGACCTTCGACGTCACCCAGGGCCAGAAGGGCCCGCAGGCGGAGAACATCCTCCCCGCCTGATCGCCTGACGCGATTCCCCGCAGCCGGGGCCCGCACCCTGCCAACCGCAGGTGCGGGTCCCGGCTTGCGCCGTCCTAGGTCGTGTCCGCAAAGTCTCGTCTGCCTGGCGGCGTCTGGCACGCCCGCTCGCCGCGTTGTCGTCAGTCGCCAATGGCCCCCGTAGCCCTTCGGGCACGGGAGGTGCCCCCACCGCAGTGGCTCCTTCCTCCGCCTTGCGATCGCACGCACCAGACGCCGCCAGGCCCGCCCTCCGGGCGGACGACGCTACTTTGCGGACACTCCCCAGGCCCCAAGAGCCCTGAGAGCGAAGGCTGCTGCATGACCCGACCCGAACGCCCCGTCCGCAAGCGCTCCACGAAGCCCCGCGCCGCCGCCGGTGCCGGTCGCGCCACCGCCGGCGCCGCCCGCACCGTGATCGCGCCGCCGCGTGAGTTCACGCTGCCGGAGAGCGCCACCCCCGCCCTGCCGCCGGCCGCGGGCTTCGGTGACCTCGACATGCCGGCCGCGCTCCTGAAGACGCTCACCGCCCAGGGCGTGACCGAGCCGTTCCCGATCCAGGCCGCGACCCTGCCGAACTCCCTCGCGGGCCGCGACATCCTCGGCCGCGGGCGCACCGGCTCGGGCAAGACCCTCGCCTTCGGGCTGGCCCTGCTCGCCCGCACCGCGGGCCGCCGGGCCGAGCCGAAGGCGCCGCTCGGGCTGGTCCTGGTCCCCACGCGCGAGCTCGCGCAGCAGGTGACCGACGCCCTCACGCCGTACGCCACCTCCGTGCAGCTGCGGATCGCCACCGTCGTCGGCGGCATGTCGATCACCAAGCAGGCGGGCGCGCTGCGGCGCGGCGCCGAGATCCTGGTGGCCACGCCCGGCCGCCTCAAGGACCTCATCGAGCGCGGCGACTGCCGCCTCGACCAGGTGGCCGTCACCGTCCTCGACGAGGCCGACCAGATGGCCGACATGGGCTTCCTGCCCCAGGTCACGGCGCTGCTGAAGCAGGTCGAGGCGGACGGCCAGCGGATGCTGTTCTCGGCGACGCTCGACAAGAACATCGACCGGCTGGTGCGGATGTTCCTCACCGACCCCGTCGTGCACTCGGTCGACCCGTCCGCGGGTGCGGTCTCCACCATGGAGCACCACGTCCTGTACGTCGCGGACGAGACCGACAAGAAGGCCGTCACCACCCGCATCGCGGCCCGCGACGGCCGGGTGATCCTCTTCCTGGACACCAAGCGCTCCGTGGACCGCCTGGTCAAGCGCCTGCTCGCGAGCGGTGTGCGCGCCGCCGGCCTGCACGGCGGGCGCTCGCAGCCGCAGCGCAACCGCACGCTGGAGCAGTTCAAGGACGGCCGGGTCACCGCGCTCGTCGCGACCAACGTCGCGGCCCGCGGCATCCACGTCGACGACCTCGACCTCGTCGTCAACGTCGACCCGCCCACCGACCACAAGGACTACCTCCACCGCGGCGGCCGCACCGCCCGCGCGGGCGAGTCCGGCAGCGTCGTCACGCTCGTCCTGCCGGAGCAGAAGCGGGACATGAGCCGCCTCATGTCCCACGCGGGCATCACGCCGCAGGCCGCCCGCGTGAAGTCCTCCGACGAGGAGCTGGCCCGCCTCACCGGCGCCCGGGAGCCGTCCGGCGTACCGGTCGTCATCGAGGTGCCGCAGCCGGCGCAGCCCGCCGAGAAGTCCGGCCCCCGACGCCAGGGCCGCGGCCGGGGCCGGGGCGAAGGCCAGGGCCAGGGCCAGGGCGAAGGCCAGAGTCAGGGCCAGGGCTCCGGAGGGCGGCGCCGCCGTCCTCGCCGTACGGGAACGGGCGCAGCGGCCGGAACGGCCGGAGCGGCCGGCTCCGGGGGAGCGGCGGGCAGGGCGGGACGGGGCAACGGCACCGCCCAGTCCGGCCGTCGCCGCACCGCCGCGTGACGCCGGTCTCTCCGCGCCGAGTTCGCAGCTGAATTCGCGCGCTGGACTCTCAGGGCCGAACGCTTAGGCTGGCGCGGGGGAGGTCGAGGCAGTGATCCGCATTCATTTCACCGCCGCCGACTTCGCCCGCGTCCGCTTCTCGTCCCGCCCCGCTCCGCTGCAAGAGCTGAACGCGGCCTTCATGACGATGTTCCGCCCCGACGGCGACCCGCTCTTCGGGCGCTGGCGGGGCCGGCTGCTCCACGCCCTGCCGCCCGCCGTCGAACCGCTCGGAGACCTGGTCCCCGCGGGGCGGGCGCCCCGCTTCCTCGACGTGTTCGGCGGCACGCTCGACGAGGCCCTCGACACCGTCCGCGCCACGCGCCCCGAGACGGTCCGGGCCGAGCTCGAGCGCGTGTACGCCGCCCACCCCGCCCCGGCGCCGCCGTGGGTCCGGGAGCTGCACCGCGGCGACGCCGAGGCCTGGCGGGTACTGCGCCGCGCCCAGCACGCGGCGTTCGAGACCGTGGTGCGGCCGGTGTGGGACCAGGTGCGGGACCTGCACCAGAGGGAGTTCGCCCGCCACGCCCTGGCCGCGGCCGAGCACGGTGTCGGCGCCGCCCTCACCGCGCTCGTCCCGGGCAGCCGGCTGCGCGACGGCGTCTGGGAGTGGCCGGACCCCGGAGCCCCCGCAGCCGTTGCAGCTCCCGGCGAGGACCGGGACATCCGGCTGCGCGGCCGGGGCGTCGTCCTCCTGCCGACCTTCCACTGGACCGGCCACCCCCTGCTCGCCGATCCCCCCGACGGCCCCCTGGCCCTGACGTACGCCGCGGGCCCCGGCCTGCCGCTCACGCGGGCCCAGGCGCCCGGTACGGAGGACGCCCTGGCCGCCGTCCTCGGCCGCACCCGCCTGGACGTCCTGCTCCTGCTCGCGGAAGGGCACACCACCAGCGGGCTCGCCCGCCGCCTGCGCGTCAGCAACGCCACCGCCTCCGCCCACACCGCCGCCCTGCGCGGCGCGGGCCTGATCACCACCGTCCGCGCCGGCAAGTCGGTCCGCCACGAACGCACCGCGCTGGGCACCCTGTTGGTGCGCCGGCACGATGGAGCCGATCGGTAAAGGCGCCGTCAAGATCAGGAAAAGACCCGGAGGGGAGACCTGACGTGGTCATGCCTGGCGACCTCATCATGGGCCCATGAGAACTCCCCCACGGTTCACCCTGCTCGGCGGCGCCGCCGCCCTGCTCACCACCCTCCTCGTCGGCCCGGCCGCCGCCAACGCCCCTGCCGCGGCCCTCACTTCGGCAACGGCCTACTCCGCTGCGGCCGTCGGTGACATCTGCTACTCCGACCTGCCGCCCCAGGCGCACGACACCCTCGGCCTCATCGAGGACGGCGGCCCCTACCCGTACCGCCAGGACGGCTCCGTCTTCCAGAACCGCGAACGGATCCTGCCGAAGCGGGCCACCGGCTACTACCGCGAGTACACCGTCATCACCCCCGGCTCCTCGGACCGCGGCGCCCGCCGCATCGTCACGGGCGACGCGCCCCGGGAGGACTACTACACCGCCGACCACTACAAGTCCTTCGACCTCGTCGACCACGCCTGCTGAACCCGCGTGCTCTACGTGTCGCACTCCAGCACCGTCCGGCACAGCCCGCACCGGGCCCGCACCCGGCCCCGCACCGGGACCCGGATGCGCTGCTGGCACGTCGGACAGGGGAACGACACGCGCAACGCCGCGTCCTGACCGCCGTGTTCGAAGGCGTACGGAAGGCCCGTCGCCGCGCCCGGGTGGTCCTGGGCGTAGCGGCGGTCCTTCGCGTAGCGGTGGCGCCCCGCCCACCCCGCGGCCGTCAGCGGAGGCCGGCGCCCGTCGCGCAAAGCCTCGTCGCGGCCGCGGGTGTACGCGGTGTACGCCTGCGGGCTGGTGAACCACGGTGACGGGTCCTCGTCGAACACCAGCGCCCGCTTCGCGAGCACGTACCCGAACTCCTCCGGGGTGAGGTAGCCGAGCTTCTGGCTCGACACGCCGTCCTCGCGGTACGCGTCCAGCAGCAGCCAGCCGGCGCCCAGGTAGGTCGTCGCCGTGTCCGTCAGGATCTCGTTGTCGCGCGTGCCCGGGAAGCCCAGTCCGAGCCGGTGCAGCAGCACATGCGTGATCTCGTGGGCCAGCGCGGCCCCGATGTCGCGCCGGTGGGTGCGGAAGCGGTCGTTCAGCTCGATGAAGTACTCCGGCCCCGAGGCCAGTTCCACGCTCGCCGCGTGCCGCATCCCACGGAAGCTGACGATCATCCGCGCCTCCGGCAGCCGCAGCTGCCGCACCAGCGCGCCGGCCACCCGCTGTGCCCCGAGGTGCAGATCGTCGGCGTCCGCGAAGGCCACGTCGGCGGGGGCGACGCTGGAGGCGTACGCGTAGAGGCCCTCGGGGGTCAGCCGCCGGTACACCGCCGTGATCGCCGCCCGCACGGTGTCGAGGTGCGGGTAGCCGTGCACGACCCCGCCGCCGACTCCACCCTCGCGCTTGCCGCTGCCGCTGCCGCTGCCGCGGTTGCCGTTGCCGTTCGCCACGTCCCGTACCCCCAAGCACGACGCCGCCCTCTTCAACTGTACGGCGCCCGCCGGGGGCCGGAGTGGCCGAAAAGTCGCTCTTGTGGGGCTCATGATCCGCTCCGGACAATCGGAATCACGCCTTGACGAGCCCATGTCACCCAACTGCCGGGCGGCATTGGCCCCTCACGGGCGCGTTAGGCTCAACCCCCCACGAAAGGCAGACAGTTGAACAAGATCCTCGGCATGTTCAAGAGATGCGCGGCCGCGGGTGCCGTCATACTCGCCGCGGTCAGCCTCCAGCCCCTTTCCGCGGGCGCCGCCCAGGCCGCCCAGCGGCCCGTCGTCGGCGGCACCCCCGCCGCCCAGGGCGAGTTCCCGTGGATGGTCCGGCTCTCCATGGGCTGCGGCGGAGCGCTCTACACCCAGCAGATCGTCCTGACCGCCGCCCACTGCGTCAGCGGCTCCGGTAACAACACCAGCATCACCGCCACCGCCGGTGTCGTGGACCTGCAGAGCGCCAGTGCCATCAAGGTCAAGTCGACCAAGGTCCTCCAGGCCCCCGGCTACAACGGCAAGGGCAAGGACTGGGCGCTGATCAAGCTGGCCAAGCCGATCAACCTGCCCACCCTGAAGATCGCCTCCACCACGACGTACAACAGCGGCACCTTCACCGTCGCCGGCTGGGGCGCGGCCCGCGAGGGCGGCAGCCAGCAGCGCTACATGCTGAAGGCCCAGGTGCCCTTCGTCTCCGACACCAGCTGCAAGCAGTCGTACGGCAACGAGCTCGTGCCGAGCGAGGAGATCTGCGCCGGCTACGCCCAGGGTGGCACCGACACCTGCCAGGGCGACTCCGGCGGCCCGATGTTCCGCAAGGACAACACCGGGGCGTGGATCCAGGTCGGCATCGTGAGCTGGGGCCAGGGCTGTGCCCGGCCGAACTACCCCGGCGTCTACACCGAGGTGTCCACCTTCGCCGCCGCCATCCAGTCCGCGGCCGCGACCCTCTAGCCGCGGAAGCCACCAGGGGGCGGGCCGCCCGAGCAGCGGCCCGCCCCGTCCGCGTACCCCGTAGGTCGTGTCCCCAAAGTCCCGTCTGCCCGCCGACGCCAGGCCCGCCCTTCGGGCGGACGACGCTCCTTTGCGGACACTCCCTAGGCCAGCCGTACGTCGAAGGCGCCGCCGGCGCCCTCCAGCTCCAGCACCCACACGTCGTTCGCCCCCGCCCGCAGCACCGGCCCCGGTACGAACAGCGACTTCTGCGGCCCCACGCTCCAGTACCGGCCCAGGCAGAAGCCGTTGACCCAGACGAACCCCCGCGTCCAGCCGGGCAGTTCCAGCGCCGCGTCACCGGCGGCCCCGTCGGCCACCTCCACGACCGCCCGGTACAGACCGGGCTCACCGGCGCCCGGCTCCCGTTCGGCGGCCAGGTGCGCGAACGGCACCTTCTCCACCGCCTGCGCCGTGAACGCGTCCAGCCGCAGCCCCCGCGCCCGCACCCCGTGGACGTACTGGCGCTCATGGCGCACCCCGCCCGTGATGCCCTTGGACTCCGCGAGCCTCGGCCCGTAATTGACCCGCCCCAGCGACTCCACCCACAGCTCCACCTCCGCGGGCCCGGCCACCGGCTCCGCCAGCACCGCCTCCTCCGCCGCCAGCACCCCCGCCCGGACCCCGTCCACGTACACCACCGCCCGGTCCCGCAGCCCGCTCACCGACAGCGGGTACGGCTGCCGGGGCCCCGGCACCCGCAGCCGGTAGCGCACCAGGCCGCGGTCCACGCCCAGCTCCTCGAAGGTCGGCGGAACCGGCCCCTCCCACTCCGCGTCGCCCAGCGCGTCCAGGACCTCCGCCAGCGGCGCCCACCGCGACACCGCCGCCCGGACCGGCGCCGCCAGCCGCGCGGGCGGCGGCGGCACGTCCGGCAACGGGCCGCCGCCCTCCGCGTACGCCTCCAGCACCGACCGGAACGCCCAGAACTTCGCCGTCGGCAGGCCCGCCTCGTCGATCGGCGCGTCGTAGTCGTACGACGTCACCGTCGGCTCCAGCGGACCGTCGTGCAGCGGCCCCGACCGGTTCGCCCCGGCCCAGCCGCCGAAGCTGGTCCCCCCGTGCGCCATGTACACGTTGACCGACGCCCCGCACTCCAGGATCTCCGCGAGCGCTGCCGCCGCGTCGTCGGCGCCCCGCGCCGCGGTCCCGTCGCCCCAGTGGTCGAACCAGCCACACCAGAACTCCATGCACATCAGCGGCCCGCGCGGCCGGTGCCGCCGCAGCACCTCGAACGCCTCCCGCGCACCCGACCCGAAGTTCGCGGTGGCCAGCACCCCCGGGATCGAGCCCCCCGTGAGCATGTGGTCCTCGGGCCCGTCCGCCGTGAACAGCGGCACCGTCACGCCGCACGCCGCCAGCAGCTCCGCGACGTACCGCAGATAGCCCTGGTCGGAGCCGTAGCTGCCGTACTCGTTCTCCGCCTGCACCAGGACGACCGGGCCACCGCGGTCGATCTGCCGCTCCACCACCTGCGGCAGCAGCGCGCGGAACCAGCGCTCGACGTGGACCAGGTACGCGGCGTCCGCCGTCCGCACCCGGCGCCCCAGCCGGCCCGTCAGCCAGTGCGGCAGCCCGCCGTTCTCCCACTCCGCGCAGATGTACGGGCCCGGCCGCACGATCGCCCACAGCCCGGCCGCCGCCACCGCGTCCAGGAACCGGCCCAGCGCCCCCACGTCCCGGTAGCGGCCGGGCTCCGGCTCGTGCAGATTCCACGGGACGTACGTCTCCACGCAGTTCAGGCCCATCGCGCGGACCATCGCCAGCCGGTGGTCCCACTGCTCCTCGTGCACCCGGAAGTAGTGCACGGCGCCCGACAGCAGCCGCACCGGCCTGCCGTCCAGCAGGAAGTCGTCGTCACCCACCGTGAAACCGGCCACCGTTCCGCCCCTCTCCCGATCACGTTCCGCGACCAACTCTCGCCCTCTGGCGGTCGGCCGGTCCATGGACAAAGATCAGCGCTGTTTGGACGCAAAAACGGTTCGCCCGGGAGTCGGGGGAGCCGGGGGAGTCCCGGGAGTCGGGGAGGGTGAGGGATGTACCGCACCTGGATGCGCTTCTTCACGCCCGGCCCGCTCCACCAGCGCCTCGGACTGGTCTGCCTGGGCGTCGGCCTCCAGCACGGCACCCTGCCCACGGTCGGCCCGCGGACCCTCGACCACCACGTCGCCGTCGTGATCAACGCGGGCGGCGGCTGGTACCGCTGCCCCGACGGGCGGCGCCTGACCGTCACCGCGCCCGCGCTGCTCTGGCTCACCCCCGGCGTACCGCACCACTACGCGCCCGACCCGGCCACCGGCTGGGACGAGGGCTTCGTCGACTTCACCGGACCCGTCACCGCCACGTACACCGAACTCGGCTACATCGAGCCCGACCGGCCCGTCGTGCCGCTCGCCGACGCCGGGCCCGCCCGCTCCGTCATCGGCCGCATCGCGCGCGCCGCCCGGCGCGGCAACCCGCTCCTGGAGGTGGAGACCGCCGCCGCCGTCCACGAACTCCTCGTCACCCTGCGCCGCGCCCGCGCCGACACCAACGCCGACGGCGACCCCGTCCTGGAGGCCCTCGCCCGCGACGCCTTCCAGCCCCTGTCGGTCGCCGAGCACGCGGCCCGGCACGGCATGACCCCCGCCGAGCTGCGCACGGCGGTACGGCGCGGCGCCGGGTGCAGCCCCAAGGACTACCTCCTCGGCATCCGGCTCGGCCGCGCCAAGGAGCTCCTCGCCGGCACCGAGCTGCCCGTCGCGGCGGTCGCGCGCCGCGTCGGCTACGACGACCCGGCGTACTTCTCGCGGCTGTTCACCCGGCGCGTCGGCACGGCGCCGATCCGCTTCCGCGAGCAGCAGGGGCGGACGGTGCCGGGCGGCTGGAGCACGCGGATTCCAGATCCCGAACACCCACCGACGATCGGGTCAGGTCCCGTCTAAGCTCGCTCATCATGAGCACCAGCGACATCGACGGCATCGACGGCGCCATCCACGATTCCGTCCGCGAGGAACTGGCCGAGCTGCGGTCGAGCATCGACAACATCGACGCGGCGGTCGTCCACATGCTGGCCGAGCGCTTCAAGTGCACCCAGCGGGTGGGCCACCTCAAGGCCCGGCACCACCTGCCCCCGGCCGACCCGGCCCGCGAGGCCCGCCAGATCGCCCGGCTGCGGCAGCTCGCGGAGAGCGCGAAGCTCGACCCGGCGTTCGCCGAGAAGCTGCTGACCTTCATCATCGCGGAAGTCATCCGCCACCACGAAACCATCGCGACCGCCTCGTCCCCCGACGCATGACGGCCCGCGTCACCGTCTTCACCCTCGGCGGGACCATCTCCGCCTCCGCGCGGGGCGGCGATGCCGCACGGCTCGGCGGCGCCCAGGTACTGGCGGCGGCGGGCGCCCTCCCGGACGGCGTGACGGCCGAGGTACGCGACTTCCGGCGGCTGCCCAGCTCGTCGCTGGCCTTCGACGACCTCGCGGCCCTCGCCCGCGAGGTGCGGGAGGCGGTGGACGCGGGCTCCGGCGTGGTGGTGGTGCACGGCACGGACACCCTGGAGGAGACCGCGTTCCTGCTGGACCTCACCTGCGCCACGCACCGTCGGCCGGTCGTGGTCACCGGCGCGATGCGCCGCCCGGACCTGCCCGGCGCCGACGGCGCCGCCAACCTGGCGGCGGCGATCGCCGTCGCGGCGGACCCCGGCTGCCGGGGGCTGGGCGTCGTCGCCGTGTTCGCCGACCAGATCCACGCCGCCCGGCACGTCCGCAAGACGCACACCACGTCGATCGCCACCTTCGCCTCCCCGGGCGCCGGCCCGCTCGGCACCGTGGTCGAGGGCGAGCCGCGCGTGCTGCTGCGGCCCGGGCGGCCCGTCGTCGATCGGCCGCTGCACCTCGACCGGCCGGCCCGCGTCGCCCTGATCACCCTGTCGCTCGGCGACCGGGGCGAACTGCTGGAGGCCGTCGACGATCGCTTCGACGGCCTGGTCGTCGCGGCCTTCGGTGCCGGACACGTGCCGGCCTGGCTGGTCGAACCGCTGGCCCGGCTCGCCGCCCGGATGCCCGTCGTGCTCGCCTCCCGCACCGGCTCCGGCGCGCTGCTGACCCGCACCTACCGGGGCCCCGGCTCGGAGTCGGACGTCCTCGCCCGCGGCCTGATTCCGGCGGCGGACCTGGACCCGCCGAAGGCACGCCTGCTCCTGCACGCCCTCCTCGCCGACGGCGCCGACCACGCGCGCGTCACGGCGGCGTTCGAGGCCCTGACCGCGCCCCCCGTGCCCACCGCGCCCTGAGCGGCGAGGGTCGCGGGCGCGGGGTCGCGCAGAGGCCCCGGGCGGCGGCTTGCGCCACCGCCCCGGGCGCCCGCCGGGCCTGAGCTTCCCGCCGGGCCTGAGCTTTCGGCCGGGTGGCGCCTCCGTCACGCCCAGGCCCCGTGAAGCCACAGCCGCGCGACGCTACGTCGCCGCCGCGCCCGTCACCCGCCGTGCAGCAGCGCCAGCGTCGCCTCCATGTCCGCGCGGAGCGCGCCGCTCGCGGCCTCAGGGTCGCCCCGGCGCACCGCCTCCACCAGCTCCGCGTGCAGGTCGGCGCTGTGGCCCGGCTCCCGGTCGCGCAGGTCCAGCAGCTGCACCAGGCTGATCAGGCCCTCCCGCAGCGCGGGCAGGAACTCGCCGAACAGGTCCGTCAGCACGGGGTTGTGCGCGGCGGCCACCACCGCCGCGTGCAGCGAGATGTCCGCGTCCACGAACGCCGCGTCGTCGCCGCCCGCCGCCTCGGTCCGCGCCGCGAGCGCCGCGTCCATCGCCGCCAGGTCCGCGTCCGTACGGCGTACCGCGGCCAGCCGCGCCGCCTGGACCTCCACCATCGCGCGCACCTCGTACACGTCGGTGACCGCCGCGCGGCGGAGCCGGGTCGCCCAGTCCTCCACCGGTACGGCCGGTTCCGTCGCGACGACGAACACGCCGGCGCCCTGCCGCGGCCGCACCAGCCCCGCGCCGGCCAGGACGCGCACCGCCTCGCGGACCGTGGAGCGGCCGACGCCCAGCTCCTTGGCGAGCGTCGTCTCACCGGGCAGCTTGGTGCCCACCGGCCAGTGCCCGCCCGTGATCTGCTCGCGCAACCGTTCCGCGGCCTGTTCGACCAGGGGGCTGGGGCGCAGTGCGCCGAGGGACGACATCCCGTTCACCTCTCAGCTTGTCTGAGGAGTTGTTTCATGATTACTGTACCCCGCATGAAGCTGCGTGGTCTCCTTCTCGGCCGCCGCGGCGGGGCCTGACGCGACCGGCACCCCGCCGCGGGGCTCGGCCATGCCGGTCAACTCCGGTCCAACAGAGAAGGCTTCATGTCGTACGCCACCGGCACCACCGATACCACCGGCATCACCGGCATCACGCAAAACGACACCGCCCCCGCCTGGAACCCGCAGCGCGGCGGCGCCATGCCGAGCCACCGTTACCGCCCCGCCCACTTCCGCGTCCCCCTCCCCGCCCTCACCGACCGCACCTGGCCCACCCGCACCATCGACCACGCCCCCCTCTGGGTCCCCGTCGACCTGCGCGACGGCAACCAGGCGCTGGCCGAACCCATGGACACCACGCGCAAGCGCCGCATGTTCGACCTCCAGGTCGCCATGGGCTTCAAGGAGATCGAGGTCGCCTACCCCTCCGCCAGCCGCACCGATTTCGACTTCGTACGCCACCTCGCCCAGAGCGACGCCGTACCGGACGACGTCACCGTCGTCGTCTTCACCCCCGCCCGCCCCGACCTCATCGAGCGCACCTTCCAGGCCATCGACGGCCTGCCCCGCACGGTCGTCCACCTCTACACCGCCACCGCACCCGTCTGGCGCGACATCGTCCTCGGCCGGAGCCGCGACGAGATCCACGCCCTCGTACGCGATGCCGCCACGCTCATCGCCAAGCTCGCCGGCACCCGCCCCGGCCAGGACATCCGCTTCCAGTACTCACCCGAGGTCTTCAACGCCACCGAACCCGACTACATCCTCGAGCTCTGCGACGACCTCACCGGCCCCACCCTCTGGGACGCCTCACCCGACCGCCCCGTCACCCTCAACCTCCCCGCCACCGTCGAGATCGCCACCCCCAACGTGTACGCCGACCAGATCGAGTACACCCACCGCAACCTCGCACGGCGCGACGCCGTCATCCTCTCCGTCCACCCCCACAACGACCGCGGCACCGGCGTCGCCTGCGCCGAACTCGCCCTCCTCGCCGGAGCCCAACGCGTCGAAGGCTGTCTCTTCGGCAACGGCGAACGCACCGGCAACGTCGACCTGATCACCCTCGCCCTCAACCTGCACACCCAGGGCGTCGACCCCCTGCTCGACCTCTCCGACATCGACGCCGTCCGTCGCACCGTCGAACACTGCAACCGCCTGCCCGTCCACGAACGCCACCCCTACGCCGGCGACCTCGTCCACACCGCCTTCTCCGGCACCCACCAGGACGCCATCAAGAAGGGCCTCGCCCACCACACCGCCCGCGCCGCCGCGCTCGGCGTCCCGCCGGAGCAGGCCCCCTGGGAAGTCCCCTACCTGCCCATCGACCCCGCCGACATCGGCCGCGACTACGAAGCCGTCATCCGCGTCAACAGCCAGTCCGGCAAGGGCGGCATCGCCTACCTCCTCCACACGGCGTACGGGCTCGACCTGCCCCGCCGCCTCCAGATCGACTTCTCCCGCGTCGTCCAGCACGCCACCGACGACAGCGGCGAGGAGGTCACCGCCCCGCAGCTGTGGGACCTCTTCCACGCCACCTACCTCGCCCCGTACGAGCACGGCCCGCTGACCCCCGCCACCTGGCACACCACCGAAAACGCCCCCGGCCAGCACACCTTCCACGCCACCCTCCCGGACGGCCGCGAGGTGACCGGCACCGGCAACGGCCCGCTCTCCGCGCTCACCGACGCCCTCGCCACCGCCGGGACCCCCGTCGACATCCGCCACTACGCCGAACACGCCACCGGCACCGGACCCGACAGCCCCGCCGTCGCCTACGCCGAGTGCCGCGTCGGCGGCACCACCCTGTGGGGCGTGGGCCGGGACACCTCCGTGCTCACCGCCTCCGTACGCGCCGTCATCGCGGCGGCACACCGCGCCCACGCGGTGCACGAGACCGCCACCGTCACCGCCACCACGGCCACCTGAGGACCCCCGGGCTCGGGTCCGCTCAGCCCTGAGATGAACTCGCGTGTCCGGCCTTCAACCATCGGGCAGCATGGGCCCATGCCCGCACTGACGCGCGACGAAGCGCAGACCCGAGCCCGGTTCCTCGACGTCCAGCGGTACACGATCGACCTGGACCTCACCACCGGCGACGAGACCTTCGACTCCACCACCGTCATCCGGTTCACCGCCCGCACCCACGGCGACACCTTCGTCGAGCTCAAGCCCGCCACCCTCCGGGCCCTCACCCTCGACGGGAAGCCCCTCGACCCCGGGGCACTCGACGACAACCGCTACCCCCTCACCCTGACCGAAGGCCCGCACGAGCTGCGCGTCGACGCCACCATGCGCTATTCGCGCACCGGCGAGGGCATGCACCGCTTCACCGACCCCACCGACGGCGAGACCTACACCTACACCCAGCTGTTCCTCGAAGACGTCCAGCGCGTCTTCGCCGCCTTCGACCAGCCCGACCTCAAGGCCGTCTTCGAGCTGACCGTCACCGCGCCCGACCACTGGACCGTCCTCGCCAACGGCATCACCACCCGCCAGGCCGACGGCCGCTGGCAGACCGCCCCCACCCCCCTCATCTCCACCTACCTCGTCGCCGTCGCCGCCGGCCCCTGGCACTCCATCCGCACCGAACACGCCGGGCTGCCCTTCGGCATCCACTGCCGCCGCTCCCTCGCCCCCCACCTCGACGCCGACGCCGACGAGATCCTCGACGTCACCCGGCAGTGCTTCGACCGATACCACGAGAAGTTCGAGGAGCCGTACCCCTTCGACTCGTACGACCAGGCCTTCGTGCCCGAGTTCAACGCGGGCGCCATGGAGAACCCGGGCCTCGTCATCTTCCGCGACGAGTTCGTCTACCGCTCCGCCGTCACCCTCACCGAACGCCAGACCCGCGCCATGGTCATCTCCCACGAGATGGCCCACATGTGGTTCGGCGACCTCGTCACCCTCACGTGGTGGGACGACATCTGGCTGAACGAGTCCTTCGCCGAGTACATGGGCTACCAGACCGTCAACGAGGCCACCACCCGCTACCCCGACACCTGGATCGACTTCGGCGTCGTACGCAAGGCCTGGGGCTACGACGCCGACCAGCGGCCCTCCACCCACCCCGTCGCCCCCGACCCCGATGCCGTCCCCGACATCGCCTCCGCGATGCTCAACTTCGACGGCATCTCGTACGCCAAGGGCGCCTCCGCCCTGCGGCAGCTCGTCGCCTGGATGGGCGAGAAGGACTTCCTCGCCGGCATCAACGCCCACTTCGCCCGCCACAAGTTCGGCAACGCCACCCTCGCCGACTTCATCGACAACCTCGCCTCCGTGACCGACCGCGACGTCCACGGCTGGGCCGAGACATGGCTGCGCACCACCGGCGTCGACACCCTCACCCCCGCCTACGACCCGGCCACCGGCACCCTCGCCGTCCAGCGCACCGGCAGCCGCCCGCACCGCGTCACCGCCGGCCTGTACGACCGCGAACTCGCCGACGGCAACCGGCTGGTGCTGCGCGACCGCATCGAGCTCGACGTCCCCCAGGACACCCCGGCGCACATCCCCGGCCCCCGCCCCGCGCTCATCGTCCTCAACGACGGCGACCACACCTACGCCAAGGTCCGCCTCGACGAGCACTCCGAGGAACCCGCCTTCCGCAACCTCTCCGGCATCCCCGACGCCCTCACCCGCGCCGTCGTGTGGAACTCCCTGCGGGACATGGTCCGCGACGGCGAACTCGCCCCCGCCGCCTACCTGGAGACCGCCCGCGCGCACCTCCCCGAGGAGAAGGACCTCGCCATCGTCCAGGGCGTCCTCGGCTTCGCCGCCACCCACATCGCCGACCGGTACGTCCTCCCCGAGGCCCGGCCCGACGCCCTCGACCTGCTCACCGACCTCACCCGCGACCTCATCCGCCGCACCGAGGACGGCACCGACCCGGGCCTCCGCCTCACCGCCGTACGCCACCGCATCGACACCGCCCAGCGACCCGGCACCCTCCAGGGCTGGCTCGACGAAGGCGCCGTCCCCGGCGGCCCCGACCTCGACCCCGAGCTCCGCTGGCGCATCCTGACCCGCCTCGCCGTCCTCGGCGCCACCGACGAGGACGCCATCGCCGCCGAACTGGACCGCGACCCCAGCGCCACCGGCCAGGAAGGCGCCGCCCGCTGCCGCGCCGCACTCCCGGACCCCGAGGCCAAGGCGGCCGCCTGGAAGCGGATGTTCGCCTCCGACACGCTCTCCAATTACCTCTTCACCGCCACCGCGAAGGGCTTCTGGCAGCCCGAACAGGCCGAGCTCGTACGGGAGTACGTGCCCCGGTTCTACCCCGACGCCATCGCCCTCGCCGACCGCCGCGGCCCCGCCATCGCCGAGGCCGCCGGCCGCTACGCCTTCCCGGCCCACGCGGTCGACGCCGAGAACCTGCGCCTCGGCGAGGAAACCCTGGCGACCGGCACCATGATCCCGGCCCTGCGCCGCAAGCTCGCCGACCAGCTCGACGACCTGCGCCGCGCACTCCGCGTCCGGGAGGCATAGCAGCAGCGGGACCCCGCGGCGTACCTCTCGCCGAAGGCGTCCCACTTTCGGGTTGTGATCGCCCCGCACCGGTACCCACCCGGTGCGGCGGCGGTCCACGCTGGCCCCATGAGCACCCCGTCCCTCGCCGGAGGTCCCGCAGGCCCCGACGCGCTGCGCCCCCTCGTCGACACCGTGCTCGACGCCCTCCGCACCGGCACCGCAGCCCGCGGCGGCCCCCTGCCCCCCGGCGGCCCGGCCGCGGTGACGGCCCATCTCTACGCGACGCTGACGGGGCAGGAGCCCGGCGCCCCGGGAGCCGCCCCAGCCGAGCCGGCCGCCCCGGCAGATGCCGCACCCCACCGCCCCGGCGCCGACACCCTCATCCCACCCACCGGCACCGGCCCCCACGAAGCCCTCCGGACCCTCACCCACGCCCTCGCCTACGGCGCCGCCGACCCCGCGCACCCCCACTGCGCCGCGCACCTGCACACACCACCGCTCGCCCTCGCCGTCGCCGCCGACCTGGCCGCCGCCGCACTCAACCCGTCCCTCGACTCCTGGGACCAGGCCCCCGCCGCCTCCGCCCTCGAAGAGCTCGTCACCCACGCCCTCGCCACCGAGGTCCACCCCACCGGACCCGACCCCGACGCGCTCGTCACCACCGGCGGCACCGAAGCCAACCAACTCGCCCTCCTCCTCGCGCGCGAACGCCACGGCGCCTTCGGCGCCACCGTGCAAACCGTCTGCGGCGCGGGCGCCCACCACTCCCTCCACCGCGCCACCTGGCTCCTCGGCATGCCCGAGCCCGTCACCGTCCCCGCACCCGACGGCACCCTCGACCTCACCGCCCTCGACGCCGTCCTCACCGGCCTGCGCGGCCCCGTCCTCGTCGCCGCCACCGCCGGCACCACCGACACCGGCCGCATCGACCCCCTCCCCGAGATCGCCGACCTCTGCGAGACCCACGGCGCCGACCTCCACATCGACGCCGCCTACGGCGGCCCGCTGCTCTTCAGCGACACCCGCCGCCACCTCCTCCGCGGCCTCGACCGCGCCACCACCGTCACCCTCGACCTGCACAAACTCGGCTGGCAACCACTCGCCGCCGGCCTCCTCGCCGTACCCGACCGCGCCCTCCTCCGGCCCCTCGCCCACACCGCCGAGTACCTCAACCCCGACGACGACACCGAAGCCGGCCTGCCCGACCTCCTCGGCCGCTCACTCCGCACCAGCCGCCGCCCCGACATCCTCAAGATCGCCGTCACCCTCCGCGCCCTCGGCCGCAGCGGACTCGGCACCCTCGTCGACCAGGTCTGCGCCGCCGCCCAGCACCTCGCCGACCTCGTCGAGAAGAACCCCGCCCTGGAGCTCTACGAACGCCCCACCCTCTCCACCGTCCTCTTCCGCCCCACCGGCGCCCCCCACACCACCGTCGCCGCCATCCGCCGCACCCTCCTCACCGAAGGCCGCGCCGTCCTTGGCCGCGCCCGCACCGCCGACGGGCGCCTCTGGCTCAAAGCCACCCTCCTCAACCCCCACGCCACACCCGACGACCTGGCCCACCTCCTCACCCTCGTGGAAGGCAGCACCACCCGATGACCGAACACCCCCACACCACCGATCACCCCCACGACCTGGTGGGCATCGGCATCGGCCCCTTCAACCTCTCCCTCGCCGCCCTCGCCCACGGCGTCCCCGGCGGCCTCGCCACCGCCTTCTACGAACAGCGCCCCGCCTTCCACTGGCACCCCGGCCTCCTCATCGAGGGCGCCACCCTCCAAGTCCCCTTCCTCGCCGACCTCGTCACCCTCGCCGACCCCACCAGCCCCTGGACGTTCCTCAACTACCTCCGCAGCCGCGAACGGCTCTACCCCTTCTACTTCTCCGAGCGCTTCCACATCCACCGCGCCGAATACGACGCCTACTGCCGCTGGGTCAGCGACCACCTCCCCGGACTCCACTTCGGCCACCAGGTCGACGCCGTCCGCTGGAACCCCGACCGCGACCTCTTCGAAGTCGACTACACCCAGCTCGACGCCGACGGCCACGCCCAGGAACCCGGCCGCACCCACACCCGCCACCTCGCCGTCGGCATCGGCACCGAGCCCTACATCCCCGAACCCCTCCGGCCCCTCGCCGCCGCAGCCACCGTCCCCGTCCTCCACTCCGCCGACTACCTCCACCACCGCGACCGCCTCATCGCCGCCGAACACGTCACCGTCATCGGCTCCGGCCAGTCCGGCGCCGAGATCTTCCTCGACCTCCTACGCGCCCGCCCCGCCGGCGCCGAAAAGATCCACTGGCTCGCCCGCACCGAGGCCTTCGCCCCCATGGAGTACTCCAAACTCGGCCTGGAACACTTCACCCCCGACTACACCCGCTACTTCCACGCCCTGCCCGAACACGTCCGCAACGACCTCGTCCCCCGCCAGTGGCAGCTCCACAAAGGCATCGACACCGACACCATCGCCGCCATCCACGACGAGCTCTACCGCCGCACCCTCCACGGCGGCTGGCCCGACGCCGTCCTCACCCCCGGCGTCCGCGTCCGCACCGCCGGACGCCTCGCCACCACCAAGGTCGAACTGCACGTCGAACACATCCAGCAAGGCACCCGCGACCGCATCGTCACCGACGCCGTCGTCCTCGCCACCGGCTACCGCCAACGCCCCCTCCACCGCGTCCTCGCCGGCCTCGACCCCTACCTCCGCCGCGACTCCGCCGAACGCCCCCGCATCGACGACCACTACCGCCTCGTCCTCGACCCCTGCGTCACCGGCGCCGTCTACGTACAGAACGCCGAAACCCACACCCACGGCGTCGGCGCGCCCGACCTCGGCCTCGCAGCCTGGCGCGCCGCCACCATCCTCAACTCACTCACCGGCAAGGAGCCCTACCCGCTGCCGAGCCGGACGGCGTTCACCACCTTCGGCCTCCCCGGGCTCCCGCACCAGCGCACCCGCTAGAAGACCGGGACACCCTCCCGCGTCAGCCTCCACCCCACCGAGGCGAAGGCCGCCGGGTCGATCGCCCCCTTCGCCTCCACCCACCGGATGATCGTCGTACGGATCTCCTCCGAGTTCGACCACACCTGCTTCGCCGCCGCCACGTGCGGGAACGCCCCACCACCACTCGCCCGGTAGTTGTTCACCGCCAGCACGAACCGCGCCGCCGGATCCAGCGGCTTCCCCTCGAACGACAGGTTCACGATCCGCGAACCCACCGGCTGCGCGATGTCGATCTCGTACGTCAACCCGTACACGGCGTCGTAGTTGTAGTCCGGCGTACCCTCCGCGTTCGTCAGCTTCGCCGTGTCCACCGGCGCCCCCGCCGCAGTCCGGACGTAGTACTTCGCCGAGTACTCCAGGTACTCCCTCACCTGCGCACCCGTCAGCACCCGCGCCTCCAGCGTGTTCTCGAACGGATACAGCCCCGCCGCGTCCCGGATCGTCACCTGCCCCGCCGGGATCCGCGCCGTACGCGAGAAGCACGACGCCTGCGACAGCACCGGCAGCGCCGCGTACTCACCACCCGCCAGCGCCGCCCGCACCGTCTCCGCCTGCACATGGTTGATCAGATCGATGATCGGCTCGTCCTTCCACGGCGCCTCGGCCGTGGACATCGCCACCGGCGACGTACCGATCACCTGGTTGACGTACGCCACCACCTTCGCGTGCTCGTCACCGAGCAGCTTCACGATCTCCGGGTCCTCCTCGGCCGTGTTCGAGTTCAGCACCGAGGCACCGACCTTCTCCACCACCCAGCGGCCCCTGCGCCACACCACCTCGAAGTCGAACAGCGTCAGCCGCTGCCCCCACTTCAACGGCTCGGACAGCACGACGTCCTTGCCCGTCTCCTTGTTCCGCACCCGGTACTCCGGGATCTCCGTGTGCGCGTGCCCCACGAGGATCGCGTCGATCCCCGGCACCTGCTCCGCCACCAGCGCCGCCGCGTTCTCGATGTACGGCAGCTGGTCCCCGTACGACGACGTCCCACTCGACCCCGAGTGCGCCGACACGATCACCACGTCCGCACCCATCGCCCGCAGCTTCGGCACCCACTTCGCCGCCTGCTCCTCCAGCCCCGGGAAGACCATCTTGCCGCTGACGTTCGCCTTGTCCCAGATCGCGATCCCCGGGTTCGTCAGCCCCAGCACCGCCACCCGCACATCCCGCCCGCACGGCGTACGCAGCCGGTGCACGCTGTACGGCGGGAACGCCGGCCGCAGCGTCTTCGCGTCCAGCGCGTTCGCACCCAGCAGCGAGAAGTCACACTGCTCCTGGAACTTCCGCAGCACCGGTATGCCGTAGTTGAACTCGTGATTGCCGAGCGCCGCGGCGTCGTACCCGATCGCGTTCATGGCCTGCGCCATCGGGTGGACCGGGCCCCGCTCGGCCGTGATCGGATCCACCTTCGCGTAGTAGTACGCCAGCTGCGTGCCCTGAATCGTGTCGCCCGCGTCGATGAGCAGCGTGTTCCGCCGCCCCTTCGCCTCCCGGACCTGCTCGACCAGCGTGGAGATCTTCGCCAGACCGACGTCGTTGTGCGCCTTGTCGTCGAACTCCTTGTCGGTGAAGTAGTCCCAGTTGAAGACGTTCCCGTGCAGGTCGGTGGTCCCCATGACGGTGAAGGAGTACCGCTTGTCCCTCCCGACCCTCTTGCCCGCCTCGTCCTGCGCCACGGCCGGGCCCGCGACCGACCCCGCCAAGGCCACACCGGCACCGGCGGCAGCCGACCGCTCCAGGAAGGTCCTACGGTTCAGCGGCATGTGATCTCCTTCGATTCGCAGTGCACAACGCGCGTAGATTCTGACGCACGGCAGCCCCCGGAAACAGGCCCCGCCAGGTTTCGATCCGATGACCAGGAGGAAATGACGGGCCATGACCAGCGACCTGCCGTACGGCACCGCCGAAGCCCCCCGCGTCGCCGTACGCGGCGAAGCCCGCCTCGAAGTCGACCCCGAAATCGCCCGCATCGGCATCTCCGTCGGCGCACGCGGCACCGACCGCCGCAGCGCCCTCGAAGACCTCACCCGCCGCAACGCCGCCGTACTCGACCTCGTCAAGTCCTACGGCGACGCCGTCGAAAAGCTCGAAACCGGAGCCTTCTCCATCAGCCCCGAGCTCACCAAACGCGGCAAAGGCGAACGCGTCCGCGCCTACCACGGCCGCGTCCACCTCACCGCCGAACTCACCGACTTCACCGCCCTCGGCGAACTCACCACCCGCCTCGCCGACCTGGAACTCACCCGCGTCGACGGCCCCTGGTGGGCCCTGCGCCCCGACTCCCCGGCCCACGGCGCCGCCCGCCGCCAAGCCGTCAAAGAAGCCGTCCAACGCGCCCGCGAATACGCCGACGCCCTCGGCACCCGCCTCGCCGCCCTCGTCGAACTCGCCGACCTCGGCGCCGAGAACGCCCCCTCCTATCCCCTGCGGCCCAACGCCCCCGGCGGATCACCCCGCATGGCCTTCGCCGCCGAAGCCACCGAAATGGCACCGGCCCTCGACCTGGAACCCCAGCGCCAGACCGTCACCGCTCAGGTGAACGCCCGCTTCACCATGCACCCGCCGGAGTTGTAGCCGCGCCCCGTTTGGCCCGCGCACCGGCAAGGAAGGCTCACTCATCCGCTCGGCAGACCACGAGGCGCTTGGGGGAACGCGATGAGACGGCTGATCGCAGTAGTGGGAAGCGCGGACCCCGCCCGCGCCTACGACCCGCCACTGGCCCACGCCGAGACCGCCTCACCGGCGTGTGAGCAGATCGGCAGGGCGCTCGCCGAAGCCGACTGCGACCTCATGGTGTACTCCAGCGAAGCCCAGTTCGTGGAGGACCAGGTCGTCACCGGCTACCTGTCCGCGGCCGACAGCCCGGCCGGAGCCATCCACGTCCGCCCGCCGTACGGGGACGGTGAGAAGGACTTCCCCCTCCTCACCGAACGCCCCGAGATGTTCGACATCCGCTACGAATCCGGCGAGAACTGGGAAACCAGCTTCTACCGCTCCCTGAGAGAAGTGGACGGCGTCATCCTCGTCGGCGGAGGACGATCCACCCTCGTCACCGGCATGGTGTGCCTCGCCTTCGACGTCCCCGTAGCGGCGGTGGCCTGCTTCGGCGGAGCCGCCCGCAAAGTCTGGGACACCATGAACCGCGTCGGACACCACGCCACCCCCGAGGAAGTGTCCGCCATGGGCGCCGAATGGAGCGACACCTCGGCGTCCACCCTCATACGGCTGCTCCTCGCCCAACACCAGCGCCGGGACGCCCAGCGCAACCGGCAGAACCGCCTACGGCTCGGGGAGGCCTGGCGCAGCGCCCTCGGCATCACCATCGGCCTCCTGCTGCTCTGCCTCGGACTGGCGATGATCCCGCTCACCTACGCCGTCAGCTCGAACGCCTTCGTCAACGTCACGGCGCTCGTGGCCGGAGCCCTGGCCACCGGAACATCCGGAGCCATCACCCGCAACGCCTTCGACCACGGCCTCCACTGGGCCAGGACGGCCGCACTCGGGATGTCCGCCGGCGCCATCTCCTTCCTCCTCTTCGTCTCCGCACAACTGGCGGCCTCGCCCGAGATACTCACCGGAGACGGCGCACGACGCCTGCTGTTCTTCGTCCTCACCGTCGGCTTCGTATCCGGCTTCACCTTCGACGCCGTCTACGGCCGCCTCAAGCAGACCGAAGCACCGGCGACAGGCCAGCCGCAGACGCCCGCCGTACCCGCCGTACCCGCTGTACCGTCCCCGTCCCCGGCCACACCACCCCCAGACAGCGGGAGCGGAGGATGACCACCGACGCATCCGACACCGGAGCCCGCCGCCTCGGCGTCTTCCTCAGCCACCGCTACCACTCCCCGGCGGAGAACCAGTTCTTCTGGCGCCTGCTGAGCTCCGTCGAAGACGTCTCCTTCCGCGTCGACGAAGGCATCTCCTTCACCAGCACCGTCCGACTCGAACGCATGATCAGGGACGCCCACGGATTCGTCGGCATCTACCCCCTCCCCGGCGGACCGAGGGAGACCTACACCCGGACACTGCTCCGCCACGAAGCCCGCTACTTCCGCCTCGAACTGAGCATGGCCGTCCGCGCACGCAAGCCCGCGATCGTCTTCCACGACCACCGCCTCGTCCCTGCCCTCAAAGCCCCCTCCGACGTCCGCCTCATCGAGTACGACGCCCAGGAGATCGGCTCCGCGGCCCCCTCCTCCGTCCCCGCCAAGGTCACCACCGCCTACCGCGCCTTCATGGCCGACCTCCACGACGCCGCCACCACCACGGCAACCGGCCACGCCTACCACAAACGCCTCGTGGGACTCATCGTGTCGCCACCACACCAGCAGACCCTGGTCCCGGCCCTCACCGAACTGCTCCACGAACACGCCTGGGAACCGATTGCCCTGCCCTGGCCTCCCCGGATGAACCTCGACCTCATCACCCGCCTGCGACAGTGCGACTGGCTCGTCATCGACCTCGACGACCCCGCCTCCCGCGTGGCCGCCGCCTACACCCACGGCCAGTTCATCCCCACCCTGCCGATCACCTCCACCACCGACGTACCCGGCGAAGACACCCTGTACGGCGACGTCGAAACCGGACACAGGCGCGCCATCATCCGCTGGTCCGACCCCGCGGACCTGGAGCGCGCGTTCGACATCCACCTCAAGGTGACCGACGAGCCCGCACGCTACATCGGCGGAGCCGACCAAGCCGTCGACTACTTCCGCACGGCCGCGAAACGCAGCGAACGCGTCTTCCTCAGCTACGCCGCGGAAGACGACGAGCGGGCCGCGGAATTCTCCCGCCTCCTCGGCGACAGATTCCAGCACGTCTTCGACTACCGCGCCTCCCGCGCCATCCCCGTCGGCGAACCCTGGATGGACACCCTGCTCACTGGCCTCGCCCGCTCCGCGGTCGGAGTGCTGCTCATCTCGGACGCGTACCTGTCGAGCAGGTACTGCCTCCTGGAGGCACGCGAGCTCTACCGCGCCGCGGTGGAGGGCCGCGCCACCCTCGTACCCGTACGCCTCGACGGGGCGCGCATGCCCGACTTCCTGGAAAGCACGCAGTACCGGAACATCCACCGGTATTCACCGAAGGAGATCGTCGACGAACTGGTCTCGACGCTCCGCAAGCGGGAGAACGCCCCCCGCCACCCGGACACCCCACCCTCATAAATGCTCATCAGAGCATCCCCCCGCACAATTCAACACTTGTCAATAGCCCTTCACGCAAAGGTTGTTGAGTCGTCATGCGCGGCCAATTCTCTACCCGTCGGTAGGCCCTAGGGTCGGACCATGCGCCGAGCAAAAATCGTCTGTACCCTGGGGCCCGCCACCGACACATACGACCAGATCAAGACACTGGTCGAGGCCGGAATGGACGTCGCCCGCCTCAACCTCAGCCACGGCTCCTACGCCGAACACGAGGAGCGCTACGCGCACGTACGCAAAGCCTCCGACGAAACCGGCCGCAGCGTCGGCGTCCTGGCCGACCTTCAAGGCCCGAAGATCCGGCTCGGACGCTTCCGCGAAGGCCCCGTACTCCTTGAACGCGGCGACGCCTTCACCATCACCGTCGAACCCGTCGAAGGCGACCGCCACACCTGCGGCACCACCTACGAAGGCCTCGCCGACGACGTCACCCCCGGCGAACGCATCCTCGTCGACGACGGCCGCGTCGCCCTCGAAGTCACCTCCGTCGACGGCCCCCGCGTCCACACCACCGTCACCGAAGGCGGCATGGTCTCCGACAACAAGGGCCTCAACCTCCCCGGCGTCGCCGTCTCCGTCCCCGCCCTCTCCACCAAGGACGTCGAAGACCTCCGCTGGGCCCTGCGCACCGGCGCCGACGTCATCGCCCTCTCCTTCGTACGCAGCGGACGCGACATCGAGGACGTCCACCGCGTCATGGACGAGGAAGGCCGCCGCGTCCCCGTCATCGCCAAGATCGAAAAGCCCCAGGCCGTCGAGAACATCGACGACATCGTCGCCGCCTTCGACGGCATCATGGTCGCCCGCGGCGACCTCGGCGTGGAGATGCCGCTGGAGCAGGTACCCATCGTCCAGAAGCGCGCCATCAAGCTCGCCAAGCGCAACGCCAAGCCGGTCATCGTCGCCACCCAGATGCTCGACTCGATGATCGAGAACTCCCGCCCCACCCGCGCCGAGGCCAGCGACGTCGCCAACGCCGTCATCGACGGCACCGACGCCGTCATGCTCTCCGGCGAGACCAGCGTCGGCCGCTACCCCATCGAGACCGTTCGCACCATGAGCCGCATCGTCGAAGCGGCCGAGGAGGACATCCTCGCCAAGGGCCTGACCCCCCTCACCGAGCGCAACAAGCCCCGCACCCAAGGCGGCGCCGTCGCCCGCGCGGCCGCCGAGATCGGCGACTTCCTCGACGCCAAGTACCTCGTCGCCTTCACCCAGTCCGGCGACACCGTCAAGCGCCTCTCCCGCTACCGCTCCCCGATCCCGCTCCTCGCCTTCACCCCGGACCCGGCCACCCGCTCCCAGCTGAACCTCACCTGGGGCGTCGAGACCTTCCTCGGCCCGCACGTGGAGTCCACGGACGCGATGGTCGCCCAGGTCGACGAGCAACTCACCAAGATCGGCCGCTGCCGCAAGGGCGACCTGGTCGTGATCACCGCCGGCTCCCCGCCGGGCGTCCCGGGCTCCACGAACCTGGTCCGCGTCCACCGCATCGGCGACCGGGTGGCGTAGCCCCGGTTCATGTCAGTACTTCGGCCCGACGTGGGCGTCCATGAGCGCGACGGACGCCCGTCGGGCGACGGAGATGTTGTACGCGTTGGTCTGCGCCCATGCGACGCCGACGGCATCGAGGGTGTCCGTGAACAGCTTTCGGATGTCGTCGGACTTGTTGGTGAAGAAGTACCGCGGGTATTCGTAGCGCTTCCGCTCGCCGCCGATGACGCGGGTGGTCCAGTTGGTGATCCGGCACCCGTCGGAGTGGATGAGCCCCCGGACGAAGTCCCAGGGATGGGCGTCGACGATCTCCTGCTGCCAGTCTTCGAGGACGATGGGGCGCTCGTGTTTCTTGCCGGGGCCGTGCTGGGGGAAGAGGCAGGGCCAGTGCTTGCTGGCACAAGCGACGGCGACGCAACCCTGTGCCTGGACACGGAAGACGCTGTTGTCCGGGCGTAGAGACCGCATCGCTGTTTCGCACGCATCGATCAGCCCGGGCCAGCTGTTGGCGCATGCGATGCGCAGGACGTAGACGCCTTTACGGTGTGCGCTGATGCAGCCATCGCCGAGGTAGAGCCCCAGGAGATACGCGTACGCCTGTGGGTCACCCGGCGGTCCGGGGGCATCCCGGCACCTTGGGCAGGGTTCACCGGTGCGGACGAGGGGCTCGATCCGGGCTTGCCAGGCTCGGATGGCGGCACGCGATATGCCGGTCTCTTTGCTGACGGAGTTCAGGCTGCGGCCCTGCGCGACGAGGGTCAGTGCCCGTTTGCGCGTGTCGATGTCGTACACATGGCCGAGCCTGGCCTGCGGGCCCCTCACGATCGGCCGGTTCGCTCGCTTGTTCACTGCTGCGAGTGAAGATCGCCAACGTCCCGGCGACCTTGGAATCGAAGGGAAAGTACCCCGGGTCGGATTCGAACCGACGCTGTCGGTGGTTTGAGCACCGTGTCTCTACCGCTGGACTACCGGGGCATCCTTCAAAAAGAAGGTTAGCGGAGACCCGCCGTGACTCAAACATACAGGAGCTAGGTAGGCTCAGGTAGCAGTACCTAGCCGAACGAGGAGCCTACGTGACCGCCCCCGAGTCGCCCCAGCCCGTCGCCGACGACGACAAGTCGCACGTCCCGCCGCTGACGACCCGCGTCGTCATCGCCGAGGACGAGGCCCTCATCCGCCTCGACCTGAAAGAGATGCTCGAGGAGGAGGGGTACTCCGTCGTCGGTGAGGCCGGTGACGGTGCCCGTGCCGTCGAGCTCGCGCGGGAGCACCGGCCGGACCTCGTGATCCTGGATGTGAAGATGCCCGTCCTCGACGGGATCTCCGCCGCCGAGAAGATCGCCGAGGAGTCCATCGCCCCGGTGCTGATGCTCACCGCGTTCTCCCAGCGCGACCTGGTCGAGCGGGCGCGGGACGCCGGGGCCATGGCGTACCTGGTGAAGCCGTTCAGCAAGAGCGACGTGGTGCCGGCCATCGAGATGGCGGTGTCGCGGTTCGCGGAGCTGAAGGCGCTGGAGAAGGAGGTCGCCGACCTTTCCCAGCGCCTGGAGACGCGCAAGCTGGTGGACCGGGCGAAGAGCATCCTGCAGACGCAGTACGGGCTGACGGAGCCGGCCGCGTTCCGGTGGATCCAGAAGACGTCGATGGACCGGCGGATGTCGATGCAGCAGGTCGCGGAGGCGGTCATCGAGGACGCCGAGGAGAAGAAGGCGGCCAAGGGGCAGTGACCGCCGGGCGGGCGGGTCAGGCGGGTTGGGCGACGGTGGCGGTGAGCCGTCGGGTGATGAGGTCCGCCAGGGCGGGTGCCTGCTCGGTGAGGTAGAAGTGGTCGCCGGGGAAGGGGACCAGTTCCGTGGTGGAGGCGGAGCTGCACCGCCACATGGTCAGCTGGTGCTGGCTGAAGGAGTCCTCGGTGCCGTAGCAGACGACGAGGGGGCTCTCGGTGACGTTGCTGCGGAGGTCGCGGACGAACGAGTCGCAGACGCCGAAGTCGGCCCGCAGGATGCGGGCGGTGCGCTGCCGTAGCTGTTCGTGGGCGAGGATCTGGGGGTCCAGGCCGCCGAAGCGGGCGCCGGTGCGCAGGATGCTCTCGTCGTCGGCTTCGAGGGGGTTCCCCTCGAAGAGCGGGACGGCGCATTGGGGTCCTGCGTTGGCCGAGGCGAAGAGGGTGGTGCACTGGGCGGGGGAGGCTTCCCGTTCCAGTTTCGCGGCAAGGGCGAGCGCGAGGTAGGCGCCCATGCTGTGGCCGAAGAGGGCGAAGTGTCCGGTCACGCCCGCGGCGGGGAGTTGCTCGGCGAGGTCGGTGAGGACTGCTTCGGCGGTGGTGAGGGGTTCTTCGCGCCAGCGGCGGCCGCGACCGGGGAGTTCGAGGGGGACGGGGGTGATGGCCGCGGGGAGGGCGGCTATCAGGGAGGAGAAGACCTGGGCTGATCCGCCGGAGTGGTGCAGGAGGACCAGGGGGGTGGGTTTCATGGGGGCGTCTCCCGTTGTTCCGGTGTCTTCGTCGTGGGGCTGCCGTTGCGGTGGCGTGCGTCGACCCAGCGTCCGGCGATGGCGGACAGCAGGATGAGTCCGCCGCCGAGGATCTGGACGGGTCCGAGGTGCTCGTCGAGGAGGATGACGGCGAAGACCGCGGCGAAGAAGGGCTCCGTGGAGAGGACCAGTCCTACGCGGGTGGGGCTGGAGGCGCGGGCGGCGTGGAGTTGGACGAGGAAGGCGAAGGCTGTTCCGGCGATGCCGAGGTAGGCGATGACCAGCCAGGCGGAGGTGGGGAGTTGGGTGATCTGTGCCCATGACCGGCCGGGCTGGAGGAGGGCGACCAGGAGGCCGCCGGCGGCGACGACCCAGAGCTCGATGGCGGTGACGCGGAGCAGGGACAGGTCGCGGCCTTGGGTGCGGGCGCTGAAGAGGACGATCTGGCCGGCGCGGATGAGGGCGGCGGCGAGGATGATCAGGTCTCCGCTGCGTATGGAGAGGCCCTGGTGGAGGGTGAGGAGGGCGCAGCCGGCTACGGAGAGCAGCGTGAGGGGGTAGATGGTGCGTGCGATGCGGACGCGGAGGAAGAGGCGTTCCGCGAGGGGGACGAGCATGACGGAGAGGGCGATGAGGAAGCCGGCGTTGGAGGCGAGGGTGTAGCGGACGCCGAGGGTTTCGAGGAAGAGGATGGCGAAGAGGAGGGTGCCGAAGAGGCAGCCGAGGAGGACTTCGTCGCGGGTGACGTGGCGCCAGAGGTGGAGGGAGAGGGCGGTGATGGCGAGCGCGCCGAGGGCGAAGCGGAGGAAGAGGAAGGCCGGTACGGAGATGTACTGGCCGGTCCACTGCATGGCGACGTAGGTGGAGCCCCAGACGATGGCGACGCCGAGGACGCCGAGGTCGGCCATCCAGGCGTGGGTGGGGCGGTCGGTTTTCGGGGGGTGGGGCAGGGGGGTGGTGTCCTGGGGGACGGTGGCTTTAGAGGTGCTCAACGGTGTATCCCACCTTCAGCACACCGCTTTTGACCTTGAGGGAGCGCAGGGAGAAGCCGGTGAGGCGGCCCAGTGAGGTGACGTGGGTGCCTCCGCAGGGGTCTTCTCCGACGCCGTCGATGGTGATGATCCGCTGGTCGCCGCGGTGGTCGGCGTGGACCTTGTGGTCGGCGGCGATGGCTTTGCGGGTCTGTTCCTCGATGGCGGCGGCGAGGTGCTGGAGGTCGGGCTTGTCGTCGCCGGCGTCGAATTCGATGCGGGCCTGGCCGGGGAAGTGGTTGCTGACACGATGGCGGAATCCCGCCTGTCGGATGAAGGAGTCGACGACGTGGCCGCAGGTGTGGAGGGCGGCGTGCCGGAGGCGTAGTTCTTCGTCGATGGTGGTGGTGACTTCGTCTCCGGCGGTGACGGGGGTGTCGCAGGAGAGGCGTACGGTGTGGCCGGGGGCCTCGGGGTCCTTGAAGGGGCGTGCGGGTGCGGTGCCGACGGTGCCCGTGTCGCTGGGCTGTCCGCCGCCCTGGGGGTGGAAGATGTTGTGTTCCAGCGTGATCCAGGGCCCGTGTTCGCTGTGTCCGGTTTCGAGGACGCGGGTGGTGACGCTGAAACGGTAGGTGTCTTCCAAGTACAGGTGATGCTGCCGCAACGGGGGCCTCCGGGCCTGGCTTTGTCAGTGTGCCGCTGCCGGCGGGTCGGGGGTGCCGTCCCGCCGGCTCGCGGGTGTCAGAGTGAGCGCGGGACGAATTCGTAGCCGCGCTGACTGCGGGTGGCTATGCGGTTGATGCCGTACTCGTCTTTACCAGAAACGAGTACTGCCCCGTAGTTGTCGAGGGGGATGCCACCGCCGTATTCGGCCACTTCCTCGGTGCCGGGGTAGACCTGTACTTGGGTGGGGACGTAGCGGGCGGCGAAGCCCATGCGGTAGTCCTTCTTGCTGCCGGTGTGGGGCAGGGAGGCGTGCATGAGGGTGGACCAGAAGATGACGCACTCGCCGCGCTTCATGACGAGGGGGAAGGCCTGGGACTCGTCGGGCTTCCAGTTGGGGTCCTTCTGGAGCTGGCGGTAGTCGTAGCCGAAGAAGCCGCGCTTGACGCCGTCCTTTTCGCGGGCGTTGACGGCGTCGGGGTTGTAGTCCATGGGCTTGGACTCGTCGTAGTTCATGTGGCGGTGTGTGCCGGGCATGAGCTGGAGGCAGCCGTTCTCCTTGGTGGAGTCGGTGAAGGCCGTCCAGACGGTGATGGTGCCGCCGAAGGCGGGCTGGCCGTCCTGGGAGGGCCAGAGGATCTGGGGCTTTTTGCTGGCGTTGGCGAAGGTGGAGGCCTGGTGCCAGTCGGTGCCTTCGTCGCCGGGGTACTTGGGGAAGAACTCGGTGCGCCAGCAGAGGACGTCGGGGCCGAGGATGGAGGCGACACGGTCGACGATCTCGGCCCTCATGATGTGCTCGGAGAGCAGGTCGACGTCGAGGTGGCGGTCGTAGTTGGAGATGTTGGTGACGCCGCCGAGGGCGTCGTTGGGGTAGATGGCGTGGGAGCGGTCCGGCAGTTGGCGCCGGATGGTGTTCCAGCGCTCTTCCATTTCCTCGGGCTCGTAGATCTTGATGGGGCCGATGTATCCGTCGCGCTCGAACTGCTCGAGCTGCTCGGGGGTGAGGCGGAAGTCGGTCTGTTCCGAGGTGGTCATGCGGGCTCGTCCATTCTCTTGCGACGTCGTGGGACGGTCGTGTGTACGGAGGAGTGGTTCGCTTCTCGGTTTCTGCTGCCGGTCCGGGTGCTGGGGGGTGTGTGGTCCAGGGCTGGGGGGCTGGGGGTCAGTTCAGGCGGCCGGCGAGGTGGGCGGCGGCTTCGGCGAGGGTGCCTTCGAAGAGGGTCTGGATGTCGTATTCGGCGCCGAAGCGTTCCTTCGCCTGCTGGTTGAGCTGGAGGGCGAGCATGGAGTGTCCGCCGAGGTCGAGGAAGTTGTCCTCGGGGCGGATGGCGGGGTCCTCCAGGAGTTCGGCGACCCAGTCGAGGGTGGCCTTCTGGACTTCGGCGGTGCGCGCCGAGGGGCTCAGGGTTTCCGACACGTCATTTCCTTTCTCGGATTGCCTGGAATGCCTGGACCACTGCGGTCCGGTCGACTTTTCCGTTGACGGTCCGGGGTAGTTCGGGGAGGGGGAGGTATCTGCCGGGGTGCATGTAGGACGGCAGTCGCTCCTTGACGTGGGCCCGTAGGGTGCGGGCGTCCGGTGTCCCGCTTCCGGGTGGGGTGGTGTAGGCGCAGACGAGGCGGGTGTCTCCGGGGGCGAACGTGTGGGCGAAGACGACGGCGTCGAGTACGGCCGGATGGTCGCGTACGGCGCTTTCCACGTCGCTGAGCTCGATGCGGTGGCCGCGTAGTTTGACCTGGAGGTCGGCGCGCCCGTGGTAGACGAGGGTGTCGTCGGGGCGGCGGGTGACCAGGTCGCCGGAGCGGTAGTAGCGGCGTGGGGTTCCGTCGGCGGGGTCGGGTGCGGTGGGGAAGCGTTCGGCGTTGAGGTCGTCCCGGTGGAGGTAGCCGTGGGACACCTGGGTGCCGGCCAACCAGAGTTCTCCTGGTTCGCCGGGTGCGGCTTCGCGGCCGTCTTCGGTGACGATGCGGGTGTGCAGGCCGGGGAGGGGGTGGCCGATGACGGAGTCCTCGCCGGTGAGTTCCTGTTCGGTCCAGGTGTGGAAGGTGGCGTGGACCGTGGTCTCGGTGATCCCGTACATGTTGACGAGCCGGGGGTGGGTGACTCCGTACCGCTTCGCCCAGGGGCGCAGGACCGGTGGGGTGAGTTTCTCTCCGCCGAAGACGATGTAGCGGAGGCTCGTGAGGTCGTGGCCGGAGGTCAGCGCGGCGTCGGCGAGGGCGCCGAAGGCCGTGGGGGTCTGGTTGAGCACGGTGATGCCGTGTTCTCGTACCGCTTTCAGGCATCCGTCCGAGGTGCGGGCGCTCCAGTGGGGGAGGATGACGAGTTCGGCTCCGGTGGAGAGGGGTCCCCAGATTTCCCAGACGGAGAAGTCGAAGGCGAGGGAGTGGAAGAGGAGCCACTTGTCCTCGGCGGTGAACTCGAAGAGCCGCGCGGTGGAGTGGAGGAGGGCGGCGACGCTTTCGTGGCGGACGGGTACGCCTTTGGGGCGGCCGGTTGTTCCGGAGGTGTAGATGACGTAGGCGGTGTCGTCGGGCTGCGGGCCCGTGTCCGCGGGTAAGGGGCGCGAGGGCGTGCTGTCGCGGAGGGCCGTGACCTCGTCGAGGGTGATGACCGGCAGGCCGGGGGCGAGGAGGTCTTCGGTGGTGTCTCCGATGAGGGCGGTGGCGCCGCTGTCCTGGAGGATGAAGTCGTTGCGGGTGCGGGGGTTGCGGGTGTCGAGCGGTACGTAGGCCGCTCCGCAGTGGAGGACGGCGAGTATGGCGGCGATGGCTTCCATGCTCGGCGGAATGCGGAGGGCCACGCGGTCGCCGCGTCGTATTCCGTGGGTGCGTAATTGTTCGGCGAGGGCCAGGGACCAGTCGTTCAGCCGGGTGTACGAGAGGGTTTCTCCTTCGAGTGCCAGTGCCCGGCGTGTGGGTGCTGTGGCGACGGTCGAGGCGAGGATCGAGGTGAGTGTCCGGTTCTCGGTTGTTTCTCCGAGGCCGGTGGGCGCCATCTCTGTCTTGCGCACAACGCTCCCTGGGGTTGGGGGAGTTGCTCGTGGAACAGAAGAACGGATGTGCTCGAACGTCGGTCATGCTGCCACAAACGGTCGACGATCAATCAGCGAGCGGCTCGATGTGGTCTTCATCACAACCTCGTTCGCGCTGGCTTGTTCATGCTTGACTTTCATTCGGTCATGTGACGCTGGCCTGGTCCCCATTCGGGACAGGAGCGGTGCCGACGTCTTGTCGGGCCGCGGCCTCCGGTGTTCCTCTCACGAAGATCCGCGCTTCCAAACGGTGTTCCTCGGTTCCCTGGTGCGAGCCCGCTGTGCTCTTCCGCCTCCGTAATCAAGGAGATTCGTTCGTGGTGATGCGTTCTGCTGCCCGGCGTGACCGTCGCGCCCTCTACGTCGCGATCGGTGTCACGGTCGTCCTGCCGCTCGTGGTGATCGCGTTAGCCGCCGCCCGGGCTTCCGGTCCGGGCTCCGGGGCGGGGCGGGGCACCGCCCCGGCGGGCGGGCTGGACGGGGCGGGTCACTTCCTCCTCGCGGCCGGTGTGGTGCTCGCCGCCGCGCACCTCGGCGGCGCCGCCCTCAAGGCCCTGGGACAGCCCCGGGTGATCGGTGAGATCTGCGCGGGTCTCCTGATGGGGCCGACCCTGCTGGGGTGGCTCGCCCCCGGGTTCAGCGCATGGCTCTTCCCCTCCCAGGCGCGGGACATGATGAGCGGCCTGGCCCAACTCGGGCTGGTGGTCTTCATGTTCGGGGTGGGCCGGGAGCTCTCCACGATGCGGCTGCGCGGGGCGGCCGCGCGGACCGTGCTCATCAGCCAGGCCTCGCTCTTCGTGCCGTTCGCCGCCGGCGCGGTGATCGCGCTGCCGCTCGTGGAGCGCCATCTCGGGCCGGCGGGGCATCCGCTCGCCTTCGTGCTGTTCGTGGGCTGCGCCCTGAGCATCACGGCGTTCCCGGTGCTCGCGCGCATCCTCTCCGACATCGGCGCCACCAAGACGCGCACCGGTCAGCTCAGCCTGTTCTGCGCCGCGGTCGGCGACGCGGGCAGCTGGCTCCTGCTGACCGCGATCCTGGCGCTCTCGCACGGCGCGGGCATGGGCCCGCTGGCCGTACAGGCCCTCCTCCTCGCGGTCGTGGTGGCGATCTGCCTGGGACCGGTCCGGCTGCTTCTCGCGCGCTGGGCGGAGAAGAGGGACAGGGCGGACGGCGGTGGCGGTGTGGTGGCCTTCCTCGTTGCGGGGGTCATGGCGGCGGCCGCGCTGACGGCGGCGCTCGGCGTCCACCAGCTCATCGGCGCCATGCTGGTGGGGCTGATGTGGCCCCGGCACCACCGGGTCGCGGCGGTGGCCGTCGAGGGCATGGCCGGGGTCGCCAAAACGATCCTGCTGCCGTTCTTCTTCTTCGGTTTCGGTCTGACCGTGAACCTGAGGGACCTGAGCTGGGGCGCCGGCACCCTGCTCACGCTCGTCGGCCTGCTGGTGTTCGCCATCGTGTCGAAGGTGGCGGGGGCGGGGATCTGCGCACGCCTGACAGGCATGCCGTGGCCCGCCGCCCTGGGGTTGGGCGTCCTGCTCAACGCCCGTGGCCTGACCGAGCTCGTGGTGATCCAGATCGGTCGCGAGGCGGGCCTGATCGACCACCGTATGGCCGGACTGCTCACCCTGGTCGCCCTGGTCACGACCGTGGTCACGAGTCCCGTGCTGCGCTGGATGGGTCCCCGTGCCCTGGGTGAGGCGCCGCGCCCGGGCTCCGGGGAGGAAACAGTTCCGGCCGCCGTCGGTGCGGGTGAGGGGCCCGGACGGCTGGATCTTGTGGTTCGCTCGGACTTGTCCGATTCTCGGTAAGGTGCGTACCGCATTCCGCACATGACGCAGGTCACGGGCGGATCACACATCGTCGGCCCACCTATACGGGTGGCTCATCGCACGATTACATTCCCCGCACACCGCACTGACGCGCGGTTGGGTGTGGAGGGCGCTCCGCCCGCTGCACGCGCTTACAAAAGTCAGGCGCTTCTGGGGGCCTTCTGTGCTGAACAAGAACATCATCAGGTTCGCCATTCCCGTGGCCGTGGGCGCCTTGGCGCTCACTGGTTGCAGCAGTGATTCCGGAGGCGGCGGTGACGCCCTGAAGATTGCTTTCCAGGGGCCGCTCTCCGGTGACAACACGGCGCTGGGAGAGAACGAGGAGAAGGGCATCAAGCTCGCCATCGAGCAGGCGAACGCAAAGGGTGACCTTCCCTTCAAGATCGAGTACATGGCGGTGGACGACCAGGGTCTCCCCGAAAAGGCCACCGCCGCGGCCCAGAAAGCGATCGACGACCCGAACGTCGTCGCGCTGATCGGGCCCGCATTCTCCGGACCGACCAATTCCGCCGCGCCTCTGCTCGGTGACGCCGGTCTCGCCTCGCTCTCCGCGTCCGCAACGCGTGGAGACCTGACCGAGCAGGGTTTCAAGACCTTCCTCCAGGGCGTTCCCAACGACAACGCCCAGGGTGCCGGAATGGCCACCTACTACGCGAAGAAGCTGAAGCCGAAGAAGGTCTACCTGATCGACGACAAGTCCGACTACGGCGTCGGGCTCGCGGGGATCGCGGAGAAGGACCTCAAGGCCGCCGGCGTCGAGGTCATCAAGAAGTCCGTCCCCGCCAAGACCCCGGACTACAGCGCCACCGCCAAGGACGTGGTCAACTCCAAGGCCGACGCGCTGATTTACGCGGGCTACTACCAGGACGCCGCGCCGTTCGCCAAGAAGCTCGTGGAAGCGGGCTACAAGGGCGCCGCGATTTCCGGTGACGGCACGAACGACATGAAGTTCATCGAGCTCGCCGGTGCGGCCGCGAACAACTGGTACCTGACCTGCCCGTGCACCGACGCGAAGGTCGAGGAGAACACCAAGAAGTTCACCGAGGACTACCGCAAGAAGTTCAACGTCGACCCGGGCACGTACTCGGCCGAGGCCTACGACCTCACCAACATGGTGATCGCGGAGCTGAAGAAGCTGGGTGACAAGCCGGACCGGCAGGCGGTGTACGAGGCGCTGAAGAAGGCTTCCTACAAGGGCCTCACGAAGGAATTCTCCTTCGACGAAAAGGGTGCGCTGAAGATTCAGGACGTCTTCCTGTACCAGGTGAAGGACGGAAAGATCGCCTACCTGGGCCCGGTCGAGGAGCTGGCCGGAAGCTGATTTCCGGAAGCGGGCCACATCTCCGGCCGGGAGTGTGGCCCGCAGCCGCCCGCTTGTCTGCGCTGCGCATCGGACCCCACGTATGCGCACACCGCTTCTCCGGCCGCTCAGCTCCCACAAGGAAGTCAGCAAGATGTCCCTCAGTGAATTCTGGGACTATTTGGTCCTGGGGGCGGTGCTCGGCTCCATCTATGCCGTCATCGCCATCGGTTACACACTGGTCTACGGCGTACTGCAGCTGATCAACTTCGCGCACAGCGAGGTGTTCATGTTCGGTGCGTACGGCGGCCTCATATCCCTCACCCTGGTTGCTCCCGGCAGTAACCCCTCAGGTGTGGCATCGGTCGGATACGTCGCCCTCGGTCTGACCGCCGGCGCCGCTTTCGGAGCCCTCACCGCTTACGGTCTGGAAAAGGTCGCGTATCGGCCACTGCGCCGGCGCGGAGCGCCCCGCCTGATCTTCCTGATCACCGCCATCGGCGCGTCCTTCTTCCTCTACAACCTCGCGGGCAAGCTCTTCGGCCGCGACCCGCTGCCGATGCCGGAGGCTTACAAGAACGAGCATGTCCTCACGGTCTTCGGGGCCACCCTGAACGTCACCCAGCTGCTGCTGCTGGGCTCCGCGGTCGTCATGATGATCGCCCTCGACCTGTTGGTGAACCGTACGAAGCTCGGCGCGAGCATCCGGGCGGTCTCCCAGGACGCCGAAGTCGCCGCACTCATGGGCGTGGACATCGACAAGGTCATCTCCCGCACCTTCGTGATCGGCGGCGTGCTCGGCGGAGCGGCGGGCTACCTCTACGGGACCTTCCTCCAGGTCAAGTTCGACATGGGCTTCATCCCCGGCATCACCGCGTTCGCCGCGGCAGTGGTGGGCGGCATCGGCAACATCCGGGGGGCGATGCTCGGCGGCCTGATGCTCGGCATCGTCGAGACGCTGACCGTTCCGCTCCTCGGCGGTGAGTGGCGCCATGTCGCCGCGTTCACCGTGCTCATCATCGTGCTGATGTTCCGGCCCACGGGAATTCTCGGCGAGCGTGTGGGGAGGACGGCATGACCACGGACACTTCGGTGAAGAAGCCCATGACGGCGGCGGCGAAGCTGCGCCACGTCGCGTGGTACCAGCAGCCCCGCTGGCAGCGGCTCGGTGCTCTGCTGGCGCTCGGCGTGGTGCTCACCGTGATGGTGGGGGAGCAGGGCAACACCCGGGACATCTTCTACTCCCTCAGGACCAGCTTCACCGGCGTCAACCTCTGGGTGATCCTGGCGCTGGCCGTCGCGATCTGGTGCGTCCGCGAGTTCACCTCCGGCCTGCTGACCAAGGTGAACGAGCGGGCCAAGACGCTGGCCGCCGGCGGGGCCGGCGGGAAGCTGGAGCAGGCGCGCACGGTGGTGCGGACCCAGCCGAAGGTGCGGTGGGGCCTCCTCGCCGCCGTGCTGCTGATCGTCCTCCTGGTGCCGGGGCAGCTGTCCGGCTACTGGCAGACCGTGCTCGTCGACCAGGTCGCCATCTACGCGCTGCTGGCGATCGGCCTCAACGTGGTGATCGGCTGGGCGGGCCTGCTGGACCTGGGCTTCGTGGCGTTCTTCGCGGTCGGCGCGTACAGCGCCGCCTTCTGGACCGGCGCGCTGCCCGTCGAACCGCCCTTCGTGCTTAACAACTTCCTGGTCATCCCGGTCGCGGTGGTCACCTGCCTGATCGCGGGCATCCTGCTGGGCGCTCCGACCCTGCGGCTGCGCGGTGACTACCTCGCCATCGTCACCCTGGGCTTCCACGAGATCGTCTACCTGGTGGCCAAGAACGCGGACGGCATCACCAACGGCTCGGCCGGCGCCCGGCAGATCCCGAAGTTCTCCGCGTTCGGCTACCAGTGGTCGCTGGAGCGGATGCCGTACTGGTACCTGCTGGTGACGCTGATCGTGCTGATGGTCGTGATCTTCGTCCGGCTGGAGCACTCCCGGGTCGGGCGGGCCTGGACCGCCATCCGCGAGGACGAGGTGGCGGCCGCCGCGAACGGCGTGGACACGGTGAAGTTCAAGCTGATGGCGTTCGCCATCGGAGCGTCCACCTCCGGTATCGCCGGTGTGGTCTACGCGAGCAAGGTGGGCTACTTCAACCCCGAGAACTTCGCCATCCTCAACTCCATCCTGGTGCTCGCCTACGTCATCTTCGGCGGCATGGGGTCGCTCCCGGGCGTGCTCATCGGCGCGGCCGTCCTGGTGTGGCTGCCCGAGGCGCTGCGTGACTACGTGGAGCCGTCCGACCGGTACATGTACCTCGGTGCGCTGCTCGTGGTGATGATGATCTACCGTCCGCAGGGCGTCTGGCCGTCCCGCCGTCGCCAACGGGAACTGAAAATGGCGGACGAAGGACTCGGAGAGGCCGATGCCATGACCGAGCGGGCGGGAGGCAAGCTGTGATGGCCACCGAAGTGACGAGTGGCGAGGCGCAGGCCGGGCGACCGGAGGCCCCGGACGCCACCACGGTCCTGGAGACCTCGGATCTGACCCTGCGGTTCGGCGGTCTGACCAGCCTGGACAAGGTCGATCTGTCCATGCGGCGGGGCGAGATCCTGGCGGTGATCGGTCCGAACGGCGCGGGCAAGACCTCGCTGTTCAACTCCCTGACGGGGGCCTACACCCCGCAGGAGGGCAGCATCACCTTCCACGACAAGGACGGTGGGCACCACCAGCTGCTGGGACGCAAGCCCCATGTGGTCAACCGCCTGGGCCTCGCGCGGACGTTCCAGAACATCCGCCTGTTCTCGGCACTGACCGCGCTGGAGAACGTGAAGATCGCCGCCGAGACCCGGCTGAAGGCCGGGCCGGTGTCGATCATCCTGGGTCTGCCGAACGCCCGGCGGGCGGAGCGGCACAGTGACGAGCGGGCCCACCGGCTGCTGAAGTTCGTGGGCCTGGAGGACAAGCTCAACGACATCGCCGGGTCCCTCAGCTACGGCGACCAGCGCAGCCTGGAGATCGCGCGGGCGCTGGCCACGGAACCGCAGGTACTGCTCCTCGACGAGCCGGCCGCCGGTACGAACCCGACGGAGAAGCTCCAGCTGGAGCAGCTCATCCGGCGGATCAACACCGAGCTGGGCGTGAGCGTGCTGCTGATCGAGCACGACATGCGGCTGGTGATGTCGGTGGCGGACCGGGTCATGGTCCTCAACTTCGGCAAGAAGATCGCGGAGGGCACGCCGAGCGAGGTGCAGCGGCACCCCGCCGTCATCGAGGCCTATCTCGGATCGTCGGCCGAGGACGCCGAAACGGTGCAGAACATCATCGCCGAGCGGTCGGCCTCGGACGCGGAGGAGGGGCAGTGAGCGTGACGACGGATCCGGCGAGCCGGGCGGAAACCGAGGGGACGGCCGGCGTGCCGCTGCTCGAACTGAGCGCCCTGCGGGTCTCCTACGGCGCGATCGAGGCGCTGAAGGGCATCGACCTCAGGGTGAACGAGGGCGAGATCGTGGCCCTGCTCGGAGGCAACGGCGCGGGCAAGACCACGACGCTGCGCACGGTCTCCGGCATGCTGCGGCCGAGCGCCGGCGAAGTGCGGCTGCGTGGCGAGCGCATCGACGGCATCAAGTCGCACGAGCTGGTCCACTTCGGGATCGGGCATGTGCCGGAGGGCCGCCGGGTCTTCCCGCGGATGTCGGTCCTGGAGAACCTGGAGATCGGCGCCTACCGCTTCTCGTCGGTGGACTCCGGGGACCTGGACCGGATCTTCGGGCTGTTCCCCCGGCTCGCGGAGCGGCGGACGCAGCTCGCGGGCACCCTCTCGGGTGGCGAGCAGCAGATGCTGGCGATCGGCCGGGCCCTGATGGGCAAGCCGGAGCTGCTGCTGCTCGACGAACCGTCCATGGGGCTCGCCCCGCTGATCGTGCAGCAGATCTTCGAGATCATCCGCGACATCAACGAGCAGGGCACCACGGTGCTGCTCGTGGAGCAGAACGCCACTCAGGCGCTGGGGCTCGCCCATCGCGGCTATGTGCTGGAGACCGGGTCGGTGTCGGTGGACGGAGAGGCGCGGGACCTGCTCGCCGATTCCCGGATCCGGGCCGCCTACCTCGGTGAGGGCGCTGCCTGACCGACCGGAGCGGGAGCCGGGGGAGCCTTTCGGGGCTCTCCCGGCTCCCGGCCGTTTCGGGGCGGTCAGCCGGTGGGGCCGTCGCCCTGCGGGGCCTCCCGCAGCAGGCAGGTCAGGCGCGCCGTGCACACCCGCTTGTCCTGCTCGTCGGTGATGACGATCTCGTACGTGGCGGTGGAGCGCCCGCGGTGGACGGGGGTGGCGACGCCGGTCACCAGTCCGCTGCGGACGCCCCGGTGGTGGGTGCAGTTGAGGTCCACGCCCACCGCGATCTTGGAGATGCCGCCGTGGAGCATGGAGCCGACCGAGCCGAGGGTCTCGGCGAGGACGGCGGATGCGCCGCCGTGCAGCAGTCCGTACGGCTGGGTGTTGCCCTCGACCGGCATGGTGCCGACGACCCGCTCGGCGGAGGCCTCCAGTATCCGCACGCCCATGCGGGTGCCGAGGTGCCCGGCGGAGAAGAGGGCGGGCAGGTCGACACCGAGCGAGGCGTACTCGTCGATGACTTCCTGCGGGAACTTCACGCTGGTCTGCTCGCCCATGGGGCCCGGCTCCGTTCGTCGTCGTACGGCCTTGTGCTGGATCGCTGACTGGCTGACTGGCTAAGCGAACGCTCAGACGGTCGCTGATTGTTCCAGACGCACGATCACGGACTTGCTGGCGGGGGTGTTGCTGACGTCGGCGGTGGACTCCAGGGGCACCAGGACGTTCGTCTCCGGGTAGTACGCGGCGGCGCAGCCCCGCGCGGTGGGGTAGTGCACCACCCGGAAGCCGGGCGCGCGCCGCTCGGAGCCGTCGCGCCACTCGCTGACGAGGTCGGCGTACGACCCGTCGGCGAAGCCCAGCGCGCGGGCGTCCTCCGGGTGGACCAGGACCACGCGGCGGCCGCCCTTGATGCCGCGGTAGCGGTCGTCGAGGCCGTAGATGGTGGTGTTGTACTGGTCGTGCGAGCGCAGGGTCTGCAGC
Source organism: Streptomyces sp. NPDC030862 (assembly GCF_055571835.1). Classification (NCBI taxonomy): domain Bacteria; kingdom Bacillati; phylum Actinomycetota; class Actinomycetes; order Kitasatosporales; family Streptomycetaceae; genus Streptomyces; species Streptomyces sp. NPDC030862. The sequence goes on from NZ_JBVIEN010000008.1 coordinate 190,445, forward strand.
AGCAGCCGCCCCTCGGGGACCCGCGGGTACTCGACGGGCGCGGCCGTGAAGTTCGCCTTGCCGGTCTTCGTGGGGAAGCGCCGCTCGTCGCGCGGAGCGTGCGGCAGGGCGAAGCCGCCGGGGTTCGCCGCTAGCCGGGCGTTGAAGTCCTCGAAGCCGGGCACCACGCGCGCGATGCGGTCGCGGATCGTGGCGTAGTCCTTCTCGAACTCCTCCCACGGCGTGGCCGACGCCTCGCCCAGCACGGCCCGCGCCATGCGCGCCACGATGGCCGGCTCGGACAGCAGGTGCGGACTCGCCGGCGGCAGGTTCCCGCGCGAGGCGTGGACCAGGCCCATCGAGTCCTCGACCGTGACGAACTGCTTCCCCGCGGCCTGGACGTCCTTGTCGGTGCGGCCGAGCGTGGGCAGGATCAGCGCGCGCGTGCCGGTGACCGCGTGGGAGCGGTTCAGCTTGGTCGACACGTGCACGGTGAGCCGGGCGCGGCGCATGGCCGCCTCGGTGACCTCCGTGTCGGGCGTCGCCCCCACGAAGTTCCCGCCCATCGCGAAGAACACCTTCGCCTCGCCGTCGCGCAGCGCCTGGATGGAACGCACCACGTCGAAGCCGTGGTGGCGGGGCGCGGCGATGCCGAACTCCTTGTCCAGGGCGTCCAGGAAGGCGGCGGACGGGCGCTCGAAGATGCCCATCGTGCGGTCGCCCTGCACGTTGGAGTGCCCGCGCACCGGGCAGACCCCCGCGCCCGGGCGGCCGATGTTGCCGCGCAGCAGGAGGAAGTTCACCACTTCGCGGATGGTCGGCACGGAGTGCTTGTGCTGAGTGAGGCCCATGGCCCAGCAGACGATGGTGCGCTCCGAGGCGAGCACCATGCGCAGGGCGCGCTCGATCTCGGAGCGCTCCAGGCCGGTGGCGGCGAGCGTCTCGTCCCAGTCGGCGGCCTGGGCGGCGGCCGCGAACGCCTCGTACCCGTGCGTGTGCTCGCGTACGAACGCCTCGTCGACGGCGCCGTCGGTCTTGAGGATTAGCTTGTTGAGGAGGCGGAAGAGGGCCTGGTCGCCGCCGATGCGGATCTGGAGGAACAGGTCGGTGAGGGCGGCTCCCTTGAGCATGCCCTGCGGGGTCTGCGGGTTCTTGAACCGCTCCAGGCCCGCCTCGGGCAGCGGGTTCACCGAGATGATCCTCGCCCCCGCCGCCTTGGCCTTCTCCAGGGCGGAGAGCATGCGCGGGTGGTTGGTGCCGGGGTTCTGCCCGGCCACGATGATCAGGTCCGCCCGGTGCAGGTCCTCCAGGGAGACGCTGCCCTTGCCGATGCCGATCGTCTCGGTGAGCGCGGAGCCGGACGACTCGTGGCACATGTTGGAGCAGTCCGGGAGGTTGTTCGTGCCGAACTCGCGGGCGAAGAGCTGGAGCAGGAACGCGGCCTCGTTGCTGGTGCGGCCGGAGGTGTAGAAGACCGCCTCGTCGGGGGAGCCGAGCGCGGTCAGCTCCTCCGCGATGATCGCGAAGGCGCGCTCCCACGTCACCGGCTCGTAGCGGTCGGCGCCCTCCGGCAGGTACACGGGGTGGGTGATCCGGCCCTGCTGCCCGAGCCAGTACCCGCTGCGGGTGGCCAGGTCCGCCACCGGGTGCGCGGCGAAGAAGGCGGGGGTCACGCGGCGCAGCGTGGCCTCCTCGGCGACGGCCTTCGCGCCGTTCTCGCAGAACTCCGCGACGTGCCGCGTGTCGCCCTCCGGCCAGGCGCAGCCCGGGCAGTCGAAGCCGTCCTTCTGGTTGACCTTGAGCAGGGTCCGCGCGGTGCGGGCGAGGCCCATCTGCTGCTGGGCGATCTTGAGGGTGTGCCCGATCGCGGGGAGGCCGGCAGCGGCGTGCTGGGGCGCCTGGACCTGCGGCGCGTCCTGGACCGGGTCACCTGCGGGCGGCTTGCTGGCCATCGCGCTCCCCCTTGAGCGGTTGTGTCCGATGTACGCCTCCGATCCTGTCACGGCCCACTGACAGCGGGCACCGCCCCTCGGCCGGGACCGGCATTGTCGGTGGTCCGTGGCAGGATCGTGTCCGTGGCTGAGACAGCATCGAAGAAGACCCCAGACGACAACCGTCCGCGCCTGCTCCTCATGGACGGGCACTCCCTGGCGTACCGGGCGTTCTTCGCGCTGCCCGCGGAGAACTTCACCACCGCGAGCGGCCAGACGACCAACGCCATCTACGGCTTCGCGTCGATGCTGGCGAACACGCTGCGTGACGAGTCGCCGACGCACTTCGCCGTCGCGTTCGACGTGTCGCGCAAGACGTGGCGCTCGGCGGACTTCCCCGAGTACAAGGCGAACCGCTCCGCGACCCCCGACGAGTTCAAGGGGCAGGTCGAGCTGATCGGCGAGCTGCTCGACACCATGAACGCCGAGCGGTTCGCGGTGGACGGGTTCGAGGCGGACGACGTGATCGCCACGCTCGCCACGCAGGCCGAGGCCCAGGGCTTCGAGGTGCTGATCGTCACCGGCGACCGGGACTCGTTCCAGCTGGTCTCCGATCACGTGACCGTGCTGTACCCCACGAAGGGCGTCTCCGAGCTGACCCGGTTCACCCCGGAGAAGGTCCAGGAGAAGTACGGGCTGTCCCCGTCGCAGTACCCCGACTTCGCGGCCCTGCGGGGCGACCCGTCCGACAACCTGCCGGGCATCCCGGGCGTCGGGGAGAAGACGGCCACGAAGTGGATCAACCAGTTCGGTTCCTTCGCCGAGCTGGTCGAGCGGGCCGACGAGGTCAAGGGCAAGGTCGGCCAGGCCCTGCGCGACCACCTGGAGCCCGTCAAGCTCAACCGCCACCTGACCGAGCTCGTCCGTGACGTGGAGCTGCCGAAGACGGTGGCGGACCTGGAGCGCCGGCCGTACGACCGGACCGCGCTCAAGGGCTTCCTGGAGGTCCTGGAGATCCGCAACCCGAGCCTGCGCGACCGTCTCCTCGCGGTCGACCCGGGCGCGCAGGAGGAAGAGGCCCCCGCCCCGGCCGCCGGTGTGGAACTGGACGGTACGGTGCTCGGCTCCGGCGAGCTCGCCTTCTGGCTGGAGCAGCACGGCGGCCAGCCGCTCGGCGTGGCCACCGTCGCCACCTGGGCCCTCGGCGTGGGGAACGTCAGCGAGGTCGCGCTGGCCGGCGCCGACGGCAAGGCGGCCTGGTTCGACACCACCCAGCTCGACGAGGCCGACGAGAAGGCCTTCGCCGCCTGGCTCGCCGACCCGGCCCGCCCCAAGGTGCTGCACAGCGCGAAGGAGGCCCTGCGGGTCTTCCCCGAGCACGGCTGGCACATCGAGGGCATCACGATGGACACCGCCCTCGCCGCCTACCTGGTCAAGCCGGGCCGCCGCTCCTTCGCGTTGGACGCCCTCTCCGTCGAGTACCTCCACCGCGAGCTGGCCCCCGCCGCGGCCGACGGGCAGCTCGCCTTCGGCACCGACGAGCAGGCCGAGGCCGACGCGCTGATGGCGCAGGCCCGCGCGGTCCTCGACCTGGGCGAGGCCTTCGGCGAGAAGCTCAAGGAGGTCGGCGCCACCGAGCTGCTGCACGACGTGGAACTGCCCACCTCCGTGGTGCTGGCCCGGATGGAGCGGTACGGCATCTCCGCCGACCGCGCCCATCTGGAGGCGATGGAGCAGCAGTTCGCCGCAGCGGTGCAGCAGGCGGTGAAGGAGGCGCACGCCTCCGTGGGCCACGAGTTCAACCTCGGCTCCCCGAAGCAGCTCCAGGAGGTCCTCTTCGGCGAGCTGAACCTCCCCAAGACGAAGAAGACCAAGACCGGCTACACCACGGACGCGGACGCGCTCGCCTGGCTGGCCGGCCAGACCGAGCACGAGCTGCCGGTCATCATGCTGCGCCACCGCGAGCAGGCCCGGCTGCGCTCCACCGTCGAAGGCCTGATCAAGACGATCGCCGCCGACGGCCGCATCCACACCACCTTCAGCCAGACGGTCGCGGCGACCGGCCGCCTCTCGTCGACCGACCCCAACCTGCAGAACGTGCCGGTCCGCACCGACGAGGGCCGCGCCATCCGGCACGGCTTCGTCGTCGGCGAGGGCTTCGAGTCGCTGATGACGGCCGACTACAGCCAGATCGAACTGCGCGTCATGGCCCACCTGTCGGAGGACGAGGGCCTCATCGAGGCCTTCACCTCAGGCGAGGATCTGCACACCACCGTCGCCTCCCAGGTGTTCGGCGTCGAGCGGTCCGCGGTCGACGCGGAGATGCGCCGCAAGATCAAGGCCATGTCGTACGGCCTGGCGTACGGCCTGTCCGCGTTCGGCCTCTCCCAGCAGCTCAACATCGAGGCCGGCGAGGCGCGTGCCCTGATGGACACGTACTTCGAGCGGTTCGGCGGGGTGCGCGACTACCTGCGCCGCGTCGTCGACGAGGCCCGCGCCACCGGTTACACGGAGACCATGCTCGGCCGCCGCCGCTACCTCCCGGACCTCAACAGCGACAACCGCCAGCGCCGCGAGGCCGCGGAGCGGATGGCGCTCAACGCCCCGATCCAGGGCACGGCCGCCGACATCGTGAAGGTCGCCATGCTGCGCGTCGACCGCGCCCTGCGCGAGGCGGAGCTGAAGACCCGCCTGCTGCTCCAGGTCCACGACGAAATCGTCCTGGAGGTCGCCCCCGGCGAACGCGACCGGGTCGAGGCCCTGGTCCGCCACGAGATGTCCACGGCGGTCGACCTCCGAGCCCCCCTGGACGTCTCGGTGGGCGTGGGCCCGGACTGGGACTCCGCGGCGCACTGACGCAAGCTCACGCGCCGCGCACCGCTCGCCCCCTGTGAGCGGTGCGCGGCGCGAAGCCGCCGCCACTGCGGGGACCTCGGCCCCCGCAGTGGCCTCAACCCCTGCGGGGTCCGGCGGCGGAGCCCTCGGTTTCGGGGAGTCGGGGTCCCTCCACGCCCGCCGGCGCAGAGGGAGGGGTGGGGGAAGGACCCTGCGCCCGCAGCCGCATCACCACGCCGTACACCAGCACCCCACCCGCCAGCCCCGCCCCCGCGCCGAAGCACGCCGTCGGGATGATGTCCAGCGGCGTCTCCGGCGCATGCCCCCAGTACGCGTACCACCGCGCGCACCGGTGCACCACGCCCACCGTCACGGACACCCCGAGCAGCCCCGCCGCCAGCCAGCGCCCCCGCCGCCCGAGCACCGGCACGGCCCCCGAGGCGCCGGCCCCCGAAGCCTCGGACCGCGACATCCGCCGCACCCCGCTTCCCACGAACCACGCCAGCACCACCAGCGCCACCGCCGAGCCGCCGTACTGCGCGTACAGGTACATCGGGAAGCCGGCCACCACCTCCCCCAGCACCGGCAGCAGCTTCATGCCCCACCGGTCCAGGTGCGTGAAGGCGTCCCACACCACATGCGTCGTCGCGCCGACGACCGCCGAGACGTAGAACCACGCCGCCAGCTCCGCCCGCCGCCGCCCACGCCACGCCTGCCCCCGCAGCAGCGCGTGCAGCGGCCCCTGCCACCGCCCGGGCACCAGCGCCACCAGCGGCTCACGGACCATCAGCCACACCGCCACCAGCGCCGCCGCGATCGCGACATCGACGGTCAGCACGCCCAGCACCCCGTGCGTGACGTCCCCGAAACGCATCGCTCCGGGCAGCGCCGTGTCCGCGAAGTACGTCATGTCCGGCGCGAACGACCCGGCGACGAGCGCCGACGCGACCAAGGGCCCGCGCGCCGCGCCGGACCTCCGTATCGCGGGCAGCACGGCCGCGGCATGGCTGAGAGTGAACGGCATGGTGGAAGGTCCCCCTTGAGCATGTCGGTCAATGGCCGCCAGTATGCGTGACGTTCGGACTCCGGATTCCGGTGAACCAAGCGGTGACGAAAGCGTGAAAAGCGGTCAGCGGGCGGTGTGCCGGAGCCGCCGGTTGACGTAGGGTCGCTTGAGTCCTCGCGCGGGGAGCGCGGACGGCAGTGTCAAAGGGGAGGGACCACACGTATGGCAGCGCACATCGGTCGCCGGCTGCGCAAGGGAGCCACCAGCACCGCCGTGGCCGCCGCCGCGGTGGCCGCACTCTCCGCCTCGCAGGCCCCGGGCGTGACATCCGCCGCCGATGGCGGCAGCGGTGACCCCCAGGCCGCCGACGCCACCCCCCAGCCCCACGAGAACTCGGCCACCGGCAACTCGCCGTACTACACCGACCTGCCCCCGCTCAACACGCCGGACAAGCCCGGCGCCCCCGCGGCACCGATCGTCACGGGCCCCGCTGAAGCGGGCATACCGGCCACCGTCCTCGCCGCCTACAAACAGGCGGAGCAGCACCTCCGCGCCGCCGACCCCGGCTGCAACCTCCCCTGGCAACTCCTCGCGGGCATCGGCAAGGTGGAGTCCGGCCAGGCCCGCGGCGGCCGCGTGAGCGCCGACGGCACCACCCTCTCGCCGATCCTCGGCCCCGTCCTCAACGGTGTCGGCTTCGCCAACATCTCCGACACCGACGACGGCGCGTACGACGGCGACACGACGCACGACCGCGCGGTCGGCCCCATGCAGTTCATCCCGTCCACCTGGGCGAGCTGGGGCCAGGACGCCAACGGCGACGGCCGCAAGGACCCCAACAACATCTACGACGCCGCGCAGGCCGCCGGCATGTACCTCTGCGCCAACAACCGCGATCTCGCCCTCAAGGCCGACCTCGACAAGGCGATCCTCAGCTACAACCGCTCGACCGAGTACCTGCGTACGGTTCTGTCCTGGTTCGAGTACTACAAGCGCGGTACGCACCGGATTCCGGACGGTACGGGTGTCCTGCCGGCCGACCGCAGCGACAACAAGCCGGCCGCCCGCCCGACGCCGAGGCCGACACCGACGCCGACCCTCCCCGTCACGCCGTCGCCCACGCCGACCCCGCCGCCCGTGAAGCCGTCCCCGTCGACGCCCACGACCCCGCCCGTCACCCCGGGCCCGTCCAAGCCGACGCCCCCGGCCACCCCGGACCCGACCAAACCGCCCGTCACCCCCGCCCCCGCGCCGCACGAGAAGGTCGCGCGCCTCACGGACGCCGGGACGGGCCCGCTCACCGCGATGGCGGGCGGCCGCTTCACCGAGCGCCCCGAGGTCAAGGCGCTCGACCGGGCGGGCAAGCCCGTCGCCAAGCTGGCGGTCGAGTTCGAGATCGTCGGTGCCACGGAGGCCCGCTTCGCGGCCGGGACCGGCTCGGCCGGCAGCGTCGTCGTCACCACGGCCGCGGACGGTACGGCCGCCGCGCCGCCGATCCTGGCGGGCGAGCGGACGGGCGAGTTCACCGTACGGGCCACCGTCGTGCGCCGTGCGACGCTGCCCGCCGTCGACTTCACCGCGACCGTCACGGAGCGCGCGGCCGACGCGCTCGCCAGGACGGACGAGAAGGCTCTGACGGCCGCCCCGGAGACGGAGTTCGCCGACCAGGTCGAGGTGAAGGCCACGTACAAGGGCGCCGTCGCGTCCGGTGTCGCACTGACCGCCACCATGATCACGGCCGCGGACAACGCCACCGCCAACGACAAGGGCCCCTTCTTCAAGGACGCGCAGGGCAACCCCGTCCGGACCCTCGAAGGCCTGAAGACGGACGCCAACGGCGTCCTCAAGCTGCCGAAGATGTACGCGGACGGCCAGACCGGCACCTTCCTGCTCCGCCTGACCACCGCCGGCGGCGCGACCCTGACCGTCGAGCTCAAGGTCGCGGCCCCGGCCCCGGCCCCGGCCCCGGCGGCCTGAGGCCCCTCAGCCCGTCTGGCCCCGGCGGCCTGAGGCCCCCAGCCCGGGGCCCGGCGGCGGTCCGAGACCCGGAAGCGCTCAGCGGCGCGTGTTCGTCCGCTTCGTCGGCTCCGCCCCCGCCGGGTCCTCCGGCCACGGGTGCTTCGGGTACCGGCCGCGCAGCTCCGCCCGCACGGAGCGGTACCCGTCGCGCCAGAAGGACGCCAGGTCCGCCGTGACGGCGGCGGGCCGGCCGGCCGGGGACAGCAGGTGCACCAACACCGGAACGCCCGCTATCCGCGGGGTCTCGCCGAGCCCGAACATCTCCTGCAGCTTCACCGCCAGCACGGGCTGCTCCCCGGCGCCGTACTCCACCCGGATCCGCGACCCGCTGGGCACCTCGATCCGCTCCGGGGCCAGCTCGTCCAGGCGGGCCGCCTCACCGGTGGCCCAGGGCAGCAGCCGCTGCATCGCCTGACCGGCGTCGACACGGGCCAGGTCCGCCCGCCGCCGTGCCCGGGACAGCTCCGGTTCCAGCCAGTCGCCGGCCCGCTCCAGCAGCGCGGCGTCCGACACGTCCGGCCACGGCGCGCCGACCACCCGGTGCAGGAACGCCAGCCGCTGCCGCAGCCCCTCCGCCTCCCGCGACCACCGCAGCAGCCCGAGCCCCTCGCGCCGCAGGCCATCCAGCAGCGCCTCCCGTACGCGTACGGGGTCCGGGTCGGTCAGCGGCCGTACGGTCAGCTCGACGGCGCCCAGCCGCTCCACGGACCGGGCGACCACGTCACCGGCCTCCCAGCCGACCTCCTCACCCGCCAGGAACAGCCCCCCGGCGGCCGCCCGCGCGGTCTCCTCGTCGATCACGGCCGCCAGCCGCACCCGCGCGGACGCCGCGTGAGCGGGCCGGTCCGCGACGGCCACGGCCAGCCACTCCGACCCGCGCAGCCGGGACCCCTCGCCGAGTTCGGCCCGCGTCCCGGACGCCATGAGGAACGCGCCCTCGGCCTTCGCGCCCCGCGCACGCGCCACCCGTTCCGGATACGCCAGGGAGGTCACCGCGCCGACGGCGGCGTCATCCGGCACCCCACGGCCCGGGCCGTCGGCGGAGTCCAGCTGCCCCGCGAGGCGCCGGGCCTCCTGCCGCCAGCGGGCGCCGTACGCGTCGCCCGGCGTACGGCGTGCCGTGCGCCAGGCGGCGGCCAGGTCGTCGCCGTACTCGCGCGGGGGTTCCTCGCTCAGCAGGGCCACCACCTCCGCGGCGCGCCGTGCGCCCACCACAGGCGCTCCGTCCAGCAGGGCGCGGGCCAGCCGGGGGTGCACGCCCAGCCGCGACATGCGCCCGCCCCGGTCCGTCACCCGCCCAGCCCCGTCGACCGCGCCGATCGCGGTCAGCACCTCCCGCGCGGCGCCCATCGCGCCCGCGGGCGGCGGATCCAGCAGCGCGAGACCCGCGGCACCCGGGTCGCCCCAGGCGGCGGCCTGCAGCGCGAACGCGGTCAGATCGGCCACCTGGATCTCGGGCGCCGGGAACGGCTGCCGCCGCGTGTCCTCCGCCTCGGCCCAGCACCGGTAGACGGTGCCCGGCGCCTCGCGCCCGGCGCGCCCGGCGCGCTGCCGGGCGGCGGCCCGCGACGCCCACACCGTGGTCAGCGACCCCAGGCCCCGCGCGTGGTCCACCCGCGGCTCACGCGCGAGCCCCGAGTCGACCACCACGCGCACGCCGGGCACGGTCAGCGACGACTCGGCGACCGACGTCGCCAGCACCACCCGGCGGCTGTCCCCGCCGGGGGAGAGGACCGCGTCCTGCACCGCCGCCGGGGCCCGGCCGTGCACCTGGAGCAGCTCCACGCCGGACAGGCCGGACAGCAGTCCCGCCACCCGCGCGATCTCCCCGACACCGGGCAGGAAGCACAGCACGTCCCCCGACCGCTCCGCCAGCGCCCGCCGCACCACCGAGGCCACGTGCCCGAGCAGCGCCGGGTCCACCCGCATCCCATGAGGCGGCCGCACCGGCGCGGCCGGCGGAGCCCACACCACCTCCACGGGGTGCGCCACACCCGCCGCCTCCACCACGGGCGCGCCGCCCAGCAGCCGCGCCCACCCCTCGGCGTCGGTCGTCGCGGACGCGGCCAGCAGCCGCAGCTCGGGCCGCAGGGTCTCCCGTACGTCCAGCAGGAACGCCGCCGCCGTGTCCGCGTCCAGGTGCCGCTCATGGCACTCGTCGAGCATCACGACGTCGGTGCCGCCGAGCTCCTGGTCGCGCTGGAGGCGCTGCAGCAGGACACCGGTCGTCACCACCTCGACGACCGTCTCGCGCGACACCACCCGTTCACCGCGCACGGTGAAGCCGACCCGGCCGCCGGCCTTCTCGCCCAGCAGCCACGCCATGCGCCGGGCCGCGGCCCGCGCGGCGATCCGCCGCGGCTCCGCGACGAGGACGCGTGCGCCCCGCTCGGCGAGCACCAGCGGCACCATGGTGGTCTTGCCGGTGCCGGGCGGCGCGCACAGCACCGCCGCCCCGTGCCCGTCCAGCGCCCGCTCCAGGGCGGGCAGGGCGGTGCGTACGGGCAGGTCCAGGGCCTCCGCACGCATCACGCGCGCTCGCACACGAAGATCGCCGTCCCCGGGATCAGGTTTCCGCGCAGCGGGGACCAGCCGCCCCACTCCTGGGTGTTCCACGCGGGCCATTCCGGTTCGACCAGGTCCACCAGGTGGAACCCGCCCGCCACCACGTCCCGCACCCGGTCCCCGAGGGTCCGGTGGTGCTCCACGTACACCGCCCGTCCCTCCTCGTCCTGCTCGACGTAAGGGGTGCGGTCGAAGTACGAGGAGGCGACCGACAGCCCCTCCGGTCCGGGCTCGTCGGGGAACGCCCAGCGGATCGGGTGCGTCACCGAGAACACCCACCGCCCACCCGGCCGCAGCACCCTGCGTACCTCGCGGAACACCCGCACCGGATCGGCGACGAAGGGAACCGCCCCGTACGCGGAGCAGGCCAGGTCGAAGGCGCCGTCCCGGAAGGGGAGGGCGCCCGCGTCGGCCTCCACCAGCGGGACGTCCGCGCCGATCCGCAGGGCGTGCTGGAGCTGGCGGTGGGAGAGGTCCAGGGCGACCGGGCGGGCGCCCCGCGCGGCGAGCCAGCGCGAACACTGCGCGGCGCCCGCGCCGATCTCCAGGACGTCCAGTCCGGAGACGTCCCCCAGGAGCCGGGCCTCCGCCTCGTCCAGCCCCTCCGGCCCCCAGACGAAGCGGTCGTCCCCCAGGAACGCGCCGTGCTCGGTCTGGTACTCGTCGGCGTTCCGGTCCCACCAGCCCCGGTTCGCCCGGCTGCTCTCGGCGTCACCGGCATGGCGCCTGGTGGCCTCGGGCTCGTACTCTTGGATCATCCCCACCGCCGTTGTAGGTTGCGCACGGCTGCCTGCGGGAGCCCCTGAGCGGGCGCCCGCGGAAGCCGAAGCCGCGGCCACGATGGCCTTGGGAAACATTAAATGTGCCGGGTATGTGACGTTCTGCCCCGGGTGTGCGCCTTCGCGCATTGACCGTGTCCGGCCGTCCCCGTATGCTAAAGGTTGCGCTGCGGGCCTGCGCGCCTCAGACGGAGCAGGCCGCGCTCGCATCTGTTGCATGTCCCCTCGGTTCTCGAGGCCTCGCCCCTTCGGGGCGGGTGCTTCCTTGGCTGTCCGGCTTCTGCAGAGGCGATACGGGCTCTCGGCGTAGCAGTACCTACGACTTCAATGTCCGTACCGGAGCCCTTTCCCACATGACGAGCAGCACCGAGACCACCGCCACCACCCCGCAGGTTGCGGTCAACGACATCGGTAACGAGGAAGCCTTCCTCGCCGCGATCGACGAGACGATCAAGTACTTCAACGACGGCGACATCGTCGACGGCGTCATCGTGAAGGTCGACCGGGACGAGGTCCTGCTCGACATCGGTTACAAGACCGAAGGTGTCATCCCGAGCCGCGAGCTCTCGATCAAGCACGACGTCGACCCGAACGAGGTCGTCAAGGTCGGCGACGAGATCGAGGCCCTTGTTCTCCAGAAGGAGGACAAGGAAGGCCGCCTGATCCTCTCGAAGAAGCGCGCCCAGTACGAGCGTGCCTGGGGCACCATCGAGAAGATCAAGGAAGAGGACGGCATCGTCACCGGTACCGTCATCGAGGTCGTCAAGGGTGGTCTCATCCTCGACATCGGCCTCCGTGGCTTCCTGCCGGCCTCCCTCGTCGAGATGCGTCGTGTCCGCGACCTCCAGCCCTACGTGGGCAAGGAGCTCGAGGCGAAGATCATCGAGCTGGACAAGAACCGCAACAACGTGGTCCTGTCCCGCCGCGCCTGGCTCGAGCAGACCCAGTCCGAGGTCCGCCAGACGTTCCTCACGACCCTCCAGAAGGGTCAGGTCCGTTCCGGCGTCGTCTCCTCGATCGTCAACTTCGGTGCCTTCGTGGACCTGGGTGGCGTCGACGGTCTGGTCCACGTCTCCGAGCTGTCCTGGAAGCACATCGACCACCCGTCCGAGGTTGTCGAGGTCGGCCAGGAAGTCACCGTCGAGGTCCTCGACGTCGACATGGACCGCGAGCGTGTCTCCCTGTCGCTGAAGGCGACGCAGGAGGACCCGTGGCAGCAGTTCGCCCGTACGCACCAGATCGGTCAGGTCGTCCCGGGTAAGGTCACCAAGCTCGTTCCGTTCGGTGCGTTCGTCCGCGTGGACGAGGGCATCGAGGGTCTGGTCCACATCTCCGAGCTGGCCGAGCGCCACGTGGAGATCCCGGAGCAGGTCGTCCAGGTCAACGACGAGATCTTCGTCAAGGTCATCGACATCGACCTCGAGCGCCGCCGCATCAGCCTCTCGCTGAAGCAGGCCAACGAGTCCTTCGGTGCCGACCCGGCCTCGGTCGAGTTCGACCCGACCCTGTACGGCATGGCCGCGTCCTACGACGACCAGGGCAACTACATCTACCCCGAGGGCTTCGACCCGGAGACCAACGACTGGCTGCCGGGCTACGAGGCCCAGCGCGAGGCGTGGGAGACCCAGTACGCCGAGGCGCAGCAGCGCTTCGAGCAGCACCAGGCCCAGGTCATCAAGTCCCGCGAGGCCGACGAGGCCGCCGCTGCCGAGGGTGGCGCCGCCGCTCCGGCGGGTGTCTCCGGCGGTTCGTACTCCTCGGAGTCGGACGACAACTCCGGCGCCCTGGCGTCGGACGAGGCGCTGGCCGCCCTGCGCGAGAAGCTGGCCGGCGGCCAGAGCTGACGATCGGCTCGCATCGATGCGGCTGGAAACGGCCCGGATCGATCGATCGACTCGCCGCTGAGCGGTAGGTAGCAGTACTGAGGCCCGTCCCCGGAAGGGGGCGGGCCTCAGTCGTGTTCGCGACCCGGGGCCGCGGAGTGGGAATGCCTGTGCGGTGAGTGATGTTCTTCCCAGAGATATGAGGAGGAGCGGTAATCGTGCTTGATCCCCGGGATTTGTACGCATGGGAGCCGAAGGGCCTGGCCGTCGTCGACATGGCGCTGGCACAGGAGTCGGCCGGCCTCGTCATGCTCTACCACTTCGACGGATACATCGACGCGGGTGAGACCGGCGAGCAGATCGTCGACGGCCTGCTCGGATCCCTGCCCCACCAGGTGGTGGCCCGCTTCGACCACGACCGGCTCGTGGACTACCGGGCCCGCCGCCCGCTGCTGACGTTCCGGCGCGACCGCTGGACCGGGTACGAGACGCCCGCCATCGAGGTCCGCCTCGTCCAGGACTCCACCGGGGCGCCCTTCCTGCTGCTGTCGGGTCCGGAGCCGGACGTCGAGTGGGAGCGGTTCGCCGTCGCCGTACGGCAGATCGTCGAGCGGCTCGGCGTGCGTCTGTCGGTCAACTTCCACGGCATTCCCATGGGCGTGCCGCACACCCGCCCGGTCGGCCTCACCCCGCACGGCAATCGCACCGACCTGATGCCCGGCCACCGCAACACCTTCGACGAGGCCCAGGTGCCGGGCAGCGCCGAGTCGCTCCTGGAGTACCGCCTGATGGAGGCGGGCCACGACGTGCTGGGCGTCGCCGCGCACGTACCGCACTATGTGGCGCGGTCTTCGTACCCGGACGCGGCCCTCACCGCGCTGGAGGCCATCACCGCCGCGACGGGCCTGGTCCTGCCGGGTGTCGCGCACGCGCTGCGCACCGAGGCCCAGCGCACTCAGACGGAGATCGAGCGCCAGATCGGCGAGGGCGACGAGGAGCTCGTCGCGCTCGTACAGGGCCTTGAGCACCAGTACGACGCGATGGCGGGTGCCGAGACGCGCGGCAGCCTGGTCGCCGAGCCGGTGGAGCTGCCGTCCGCCGACGAGCTCGGCCGCCAGTTCGAGCGGTTCCTCGCGGAGCGGGAGGGCGATGCCTAGCGGCGGCGCCCCGCGATGGCGGCGCCCCGCGATGCCGTTGAAGGGTGCCTGACACGGCGGGGGAGTCAGGGCCTAAGCTTCGGCACATGCTGAGAGTGGGGCTGACCGGCGGCATCGGAGCCGGCAAGAGCGAGGTGTCGCGGCTGCTCGTCTCGTACGGAGCGGTCCTGATCGACTCCGACAAGATCGCCCGCGAGGTCGTCGAGCCCGGCACGCCCGGGCTCGCGGCCGTCGTGGAGGCGTTCGGGCCCGAGATCCTCACCCCCGAGGGCACCCTCGACCGGCCCCGGCTCGGCTCCATCGTCTTCGCCGACCCGGACCGCCTCGCCACCCTCAACGCCATCGTCCACCCCCTCGTCCGCGCCCGCTCCGCCGAGCTGGAGGCGGCCGCCGGGCAGGACGCGGTGGTGATCCACGACGTCCCGCTGCTCACGGAGAACGGCCTGGCGCCGCTCTACGACCTGGTCGTCGTCGTCGACGCCTCGCCCGCGACCCAGCTGGACCGGCTCGTACGGCTGCGCGGGATGACCGACGCCGAAGCCCGCGCCCGGATGGCGGCCCAGGCCACGCGCGAGCAGCGCCTCGCCATCGCCGACCTCGTCATCGACAACGACGGGCCGCTGGAGGCGCTGGAGCCGCGCGTGCGCGAGGTGTGGGCGGAGCTGGGCGAACGGGCCGCCCGTTAGGGCCTGTCTTCCGGATCAGGCCCTAGCCGCCGGAATACGGGCCGCGCTGACGATGTTGAAGGGCTGGAGCCAAGGGGAAGGATGTGACCGTGCCCGACAGCAGCCCCGAGACCTACGTCATCGACTTCCGCGCCGCGGAGCAGCTCCTCGCCGCACGGGACCCGCGCGGAGCCGTCAAGCTGCTCGACTCGGTGATCGCCGCCCATCCCGAGAACACCGCCGCCCGTCTGCTGCGCGCCCGCGCCTTCTTCGCCGCGGCGCAGCTGCGCCCCGCCCAGCTGGAGTTCGAGCTGGTCCTGGAGCGCGAGCCGGACAACGCCTTCGCCCACTTCGCACTCGCCCGGACCTTCCAGCGCTCCGGTCGGCCGGACCAGGCCAAGCGCCACTTCCGCCTGGCCGCCGCGCTCGATCCGAAGCCCGAGTACCTGGAGGCGGCCCGCTTCGAGCCGGGCCCGTAGCGGTTCTAGCGGTCCCGTAGCGGGGGCTCAGGGCTCGTACGGAGGGACATCGCGGCCCGGCTGGTAGTGGGGGCCCTGGCGGATGTGCCGCGTGATGAACACCAGGTCCGCCGTGACCACCAGGAACAGCACCCCGCAGGCCACCGCCCACCCGGTGCGCCCGGCCAGGGCGAAGCCCGCCGTGCCGGCGGCCGCCCAGATCAGACCCCAGACCGCCAGCCAAAACCGGATGCGCAGTGGACTGCGTGCGGTCCTGGGTTCACTGCCCGTACGTCGCATGGTGATCGCTCTCCCGTGCGTTCCTCCGCGCCGGGTACCCGTTCAGCGCGCACCTCTTCCCGGACGCTCCGATGAGCTCTCGGCGCGGGCCAAGGGGAAGTACGCCGCCACCCCCGTCGTCTTCGTGGTGCTGCTCGCGCTCGTCCGTCGGCGGAAGTGACCCCTGCGCCAGGCACGTACGGGAGACACTGAGGTGCCCCGACGTCGACCGAAGGGACCCGGTGAACCCCATGGATGAAGCGGTGTGCAGGACACGGCAGGGCGCGGTGCGCGGCACCCTCTCGGCGGACGGGGGCGTCGCCTCCTTCCTCGGAATCCCGTACGCCGCCCCGCCCTTCGGTCCGTTGCGCTTCCAGCCACCGGCTCCCCCGCGCGCGTGGAGCGGCACGCGCGATGCCACCACCCACGGGCCGACGGCCCCGAAGGCCCCGTACACCCCGCCCTTCGACGCCCTCATACCGGAGGGCGGCGTCCCGGGAGAGGACTGCCTCAACCTCAACGTGTGGACGCCCTCACCCGGCCCCGGAGCCCGGCTGCCGGTCATGGTCTGGCTGCACGGCGGCGCCTTCACCAACGGGTCGGCGTCGTCGTCCGCGTACGACGGCAGTGCCTTCGCCCGCGACGGTGTGGTGTTCGTGTCGCTCAACTACCGGCTCGGCGCGGACGGGTTCCTGCACCTGGACGGTGTGCCCGACAACCGGGGGCTGCTCGACCAGGTGGCCGCGCTGGAGTGGGTACGGGACAACATCGCGGAGTTCGGCGGCGACCCGGACCGGGTCACCGTCTTCGGCGAATCGGCCGGTGCGATCGCCATCGGTTTCCTGCTGGCCGACGAACAGGTGCGCCGGCGCGGCCTGTTCAGGCGGGCGATCCTGCAGAGCGGCGCCGCCCACCACTTCCTCCGCCCCCGGTCGGCCCGCCGCATCACGGAGCACCTGGCCGGGAAACTCGCCGTCGAACCGACCGCCGAGGCGTTCGCCGCGGTGCCGATGGACCGGCTCCTCGCCGCCCAGGCCGAGCTGCGCCGCGAGATCGGCGCCCGGCCCGACCCCGCGGTGTGGGGTGAGGCGGCGCTCAACGTCATGCCCTTCGAGCCGGTGACCGCCGGACCGGCCGAAGACGGGCTGGAGCTCCCGGGCCCCGACTGCGGCGTCGAGCTGCTCCTCGGCAGCAACCGCGAGGAGTACCGGCTCTTCCTGGTCCCCACCGGGCGACTGGAGCTGCTGCCGGAGGCCAAGTTGCGCGCCACGGCCGAGGCGTACGGTCTCGACCCCGACAAGGCCCTGGCCGTCTACCGGGACGCGCGGCCGGGCGCGGTGCCGGGCGAGATCTTCGACGCGGTGACGACGGACTGGTTCTACCGGATTCCGGCGATCCGGCTGGCGGAGTCGGTGCCCGGTTCGTACATGTACGAGTTCGCCCGGCGCTCCTCCGCCTTCGACGGGCGCCTCGGCGCCTGCCACGGCAGCGAGCTGGCGTACGTCTTCGACCGCCTCGACGATCCGGCGTCCACCCCGCTGGCGGGGGAGGACGCGCCGCAGGCGGTGGCGGACGCCATGCACGGGGCGTGGGTCGCCTTCGCGAAGACCGGCGACCCGGGGTGGGCCCCGTACGACACCGGGGCGGAGGCCGCGGGCGCCGGGGCGCGGGCGACGATGGTCTTCGACGATGTCGCCCCCGGGGTGGTGGAGGACTTGCGAGCGGAGGAGCGGGCGCTGTGGGAAGGGGTCCGCTGACGGCTGCGCTGACAGCTGTGCCGACAGCCTGCTGCAGGTGCTCGGGACCGATTGTCAGACCCCACCCGTAAGGTCGTAGATCCAGGCGGTTCCATGACGCGGACCGCGTGACACGACCAGCGTGAGGGGAGGTGACCGGCCATGGGCCAGGGTCCGCCGCACCACCGGCTGCCGGCCGGCTGCGCCGCCACCTTCCTCCCCGCCGACCTGCCCCGCGACGGCCGCGTCGCCTTCTGGTCCGTGACGGGCGGCCCGCTGCCGGACCCGCCCCCGGGCGGGGAGGGGCCGACGGCGGGCGCGACCGGGCCGACGGCCGACGGGGCCGGGACGACGCGTGCCGCCACCGGCACCGTCACCGTCGTAGGGCCCCACGGGAGCGGGGTGCGCAGCCGGGCGGTCGCCGCCGTCGTGCTGCCGGTCGCGGAGGCCCTGCCGCTGCTCGTCGCCGCCCGGCAGGACGGCGGCGCGCACCCCGCGGCGGTGTGCTGGGGAGCGGCCGCGCTGCACGCCCTGCACCTGGTCGCGCGGGGGCGGCTGCTGCCCGGCCTGACCGCCGCCGACTTCGACGCCTGGCGGGCCGGGCCCCTCGACCCCGACGACATCGCCCACCTGCGGGCGATCGCCGCCGCCATGCCGTACGAGGCCCACGCCGCGCCCGTCCCGGGCCTGCGCCCGCTCCGGCTGCCCGAGCCGGAGGCGCTGGTGCGGGCGTTCCTGGACGCGGTCGCCGACACCCTGCCGCGTACGCCCGCCGCCGCGTACGCCGCGGGGGCGCCGTTCGCGGCCCGTGCGCCGCAGCACCTGCCACACGCGCGTGCCTGGGCCGCCGAGGCGGCGGCGGGCATGGACGCCGGGGTCCGCGTCTCGCTGCGCCTCGACCTGTCCGGGTACGAGCTGTTCGACACGCTCCCGGAGGGCGGTGAGGAGCGGCAGGCCGCCGCCGCCCTCCTCCAGGTGCACAGCCTCGCCGACCCGTCCCTCGTCGTCGACGCGGCCGAGCTGTGGGCGGGCGCGGGCGACGAGCACTTCGGGCCGCGCGCCCGGATCGACACCGTCCTGGCGCTGCGCCGCGCCGCGCGCGTATGGCAGCCGCTGGCCCGGCTGCTGGAGCGGGACGTGCCCGACGTGCTGTCCCTCACCGAGGACGAGCTGTACGAGCTGCTGGGCCCCGCCGCCGCACGGCTCGGCGCGGCGGGCGTCACCGTGCACTGGCCCCGGGAGCTGGCCCGCTCGCTGACCGCCGCCGCGGTCGTCCGGCCCGCGCCGGGCTCGGCCACCGACGGCACGGCGTTCTTCGACAGCGAGCAACTGCTGAGGTTCAACTGGCAGCTGGCGCTGGACGGCGACCCGCTCACCGAGCGCGAGATGGACGCCCTCGCCGAGGCGCACCGCCCCATCGTGCGGCTGCGCGACCAATGGGTGGTCGTCGACCCCGCGCTCGTACGCAAGGCGCGCAAGCGCGAGCTGGGCCTGCTGGAGCCGGCCGACGCCCTCGCCGTCGCGCTCACCGGCACCGCCGAGGTCGACGGCGAGACGGTCGAGGCCGTCCCCGCCGGTGCGCTCGCCGCGCTGCGCGACCGGCTCCTGGCCGGCCCGGCCGACGCGACCCAGCCCCCGGGGCTGGACGCCACCCTGCGCGACTACCAGCTCCGCGGCCTCGCCTGGCTGGACCTGATGACCTCCCTCGGCCTCGGCGGCTGCCTCGCCGACGACATGGGCCTCGGCAAGACCGTCACGCTGATCGCCCTCCACCTGCGCCGCGCCCACCCCGCCCCCACCCTCGTCGTCTGCCCCGCCTCCCTCCTCGGCAACTGGCAGCGGGAGATCACCCGCTTCGCGCCCGGAGTCCCCGTGCGCCGCTTCCACGGCACGGACCGCACCCTGGAGGGACTGGACGGCCCGGACGGCGGCGGCTTCGTCCTCACCACGTACGGCACCATGCGCACCAGCGCCGAGAGGCTGGCCGCGCAGCGGTGGGGGATGGTCGTCGCCGACGAGGCCCAGCACGTGAAGAACCCGTTCTCCGCCACGGCCAAGGCCCTGCGCACCATTCCCGCCCCCGCGCGCGTCGCGCTCACCGGCACCCCCGTCGAGAACAACCTCTCCGAGCTGTGGGCGCTGCTCGACTGGACGACGCCGGGGCTCCTCGGCCCGCTGAAGGCGTTCCGGTCCCGCCACGCCCGCGCCGTCGAGAACGCCGAGCGGATCGAGAACGACGAGGCCGTCGAGCGGCTCGCCCGGCTGGTCCGCCCCTTCCTCCTGCGCCGCAAGAAGTCCGACCCGGGCATCGTGCCGGAGCTGCCGCCCAAGACGGAGTCCGACCACCCCGTCGCCCTCACCCGCGAACAGGCCTCCCTCTACGAGGCGGTCGTACGGGAGACGATGGCGCAGATCGAGGGAGCGGAGGGCATGGCCCGCCGCGGCCTGATCATGAAGCTGCTCACCTCCCTCAAGCAGATCTGCAACCACCCCGCGCAGTATCTGAAGGAGGAGCCGGCGCGGCTCGCCGGCCGCTCCGGAAAGCTGGCCCTCCTGGACGAACTGCTCGACACGATCCTGTCCGAGGGCGGCTCGGTGCTGGTCTTCACCCAGTACGTGTCCATGGCGCGGCTGCTCACCGCCCACCTGGCGGCCCGCGCGGTGCCGTCCCAGCTGCTGCACGGCGGGACGCCGGTGGCCGAGCGGGAACGGATGGTGGACCGGTTCCAGTCCGGCGAGGTCCCGGTGTTCGTGCTGTCCCTCAAGGCGGCGGGCACCGGCCTGAACCTGACCCGAGCGGGCCATGTGGTGCACTACGACCGCTGGTGGAACCCGGCCGTCGAGGAGCAGGCCACCGACCGGGCCTACCGCATCGGCCAGACGCAGCCCGTCCAGGTCCACCGGCTCATCGCCGAGGGGACGGTGGAGGACAGCATCGCGGAGATGCTCCGGAGCAAGCGGGCCCTCGCCGACGCGGTGCTGGGCTCCGGGGAGGCGGCCCTGACGGAGCTCACCGACCGAGAGCTCGCCGACCTCGTGTCGCTGAGGAGGCCGTCATGAAGGCCGTCATGAAGGCCGACATGAGGAGGCCGTCATGAGCCCGCACCGTACGCGTCCGGGCGCCGCCCGCCGTGCACCGCTGCACGACGACCACCGCCGTACGTTCCCGCAGCTCGCCCCGGCCCAGGACGCCGAGGGGCGGTTCGCCGCCACCTGGTGGGGCAACGCCTGGGTGCGGGCCCTGGAGGACACCGCCCTGGACCCGGCACGCCTCGCCCGTGGGCGGGCCTACGCGGCCGGGGGCCACGTGGACGCCATCACCGTGACGCCGGGCCGGGTCGTCGCGTACGTCCACGGCAGCAGGCCGCGCCCGTACCGCGCGGAGATCCGCCTGCGGGTCCTCCGCGACGACGACTGGGAACGCTTCCTGGACCTGGCCGCGGCCCGGCCGGACCACATCGCGGCCCTGCTGGACAAGGACGTGCCGCACGCGCTGGCCGCCGTCGCCGACCTGCTGCCCGGCAGCGGGGACCTGATCCCCGACTGCTCCTGCCCCGACCACGGATACCCCTGCAAACACACGGCCGCCCTGTGCTACCAGGCGGCGCGGCTCCTCGACGAGGACCCGTTCGTGCTGTTCCTGATGCGGGGCCGCGGCGAACAGGAGATCCTCGCGGCACTCAGCCACCGCAACGCCACCCGCGCCGCCGCCGAGACCAGCGCGGCGCCTCCGCGGATGCCGACGGTCCCGGCACGCGAGGCGCTGGCCGCCCCGTCCGGCGCCGGTGCCGTGGGCGGCGCGCTCGCCCTGCCGCCGCCGTTGCCCGTCCTGGAGCACCCCGGCCGCCCGCCCGCGTACCCGGAGGATCCGGAGGGGCCCGACCCCCTGGCCCTGGAGCTGCTCGCCACCGAGGCGGCTGCCCGCGCGCACGCGTTCCTGGCGACGGGCCGGGACCCGGTCGCCGCGCTCACGCCCTGGCAGGACGCCGTGCGCCTCGCCGCCGCGCACCCCGGCTCGGGCCTGACGGCCACGACCCGCGCCCTGTACCGCGACCTCGCCGCCGCGCTGGACCGCACCCCCGCCGACCTGGCCCGCGCGGTCGCCGCCTGGCGTCAGGGCGGCCCGGCGGGCCTCGCCGTCCTGGAGGAGGCCTGGGACCCGCCCGCAGGCCCCTTCGACCGGGCGCGCCCCGCCCTGATCGCCGCCGACTTCCCGCACTTCCGCCCCTGGCGCAACCGCCTGTCGAGCCGCTCCCTCCAGCTGCGCTACGGCCGCGACGGCCTCTGGTACGGCTACGAGTCCGACCCGGACCGCGAGGACTGGTGGCCACGCGGCACTCCCGACACGGACCCCGTCGGCGTACTCGCCGACCTGCTCGGGCGCTGATGGGTAGGCTGCCGTCGGATACGGGGAAACGACCACGAAGGGGGCCGGGTGGAAGCCGAGTTGATGACGCTGGCGACGGCGGGGGCCACCGCGCTCGTCCATCAGATGGTGGGCGACAGCTGGGAGCAGGTCAAAGGCCGGATCGTCGCGTTCTTCGCCCGCCGCGCGGGCACGGACCCGGCGGTGATCGAGGACGAGCTGGACACGGTACGAGCGGAACTGCTCGCCGCCGAGGAGACGGGCGACGAGCGCACGACGGCCGACGCCCAGGCCGAAGCGCGGACCGAATGGCGGGCCCGCATGCGCCGCACCCTTCAGGCGGACCCGGAGGCGGCGGTCGAACTCCGCGACCTCCTGGACGAGATGATGCCCAGGAACCCGGGCCCGACGACCATCACGACGAACAACACCATGAACGGCGGGGTCAACCACGGCACCGTGATCCAGGCCGGCATCATCGAGAGGAACTACGGCGCACCGGGCGCCTGACCCCTACAGTTGGGCCGTGAGCGACGAGACACGGAACAGCGTGGGCGGCAGCGCACGGGTGGACACGGTCGTATAGGCGGGCCACATCGGCGAGCTGCACCAGCACCGCCACGACCACCACCACGTGACCCCACCGCCCCCGGAGCTCACGGCCCACCAATTACCGCCGCGCCCCCGTCACTTCGAGAACCGTGACGCCGAGCAGCAGCGACTGCTGAGTGCCGTGCGCACGGACCGGCCGCGGGACGGCCGCCCGTTCGTCGCCGCCCTCAGCGGCCTGCACGGCGTCGGCAAGACCACCCTCGGCGTACTCCTCGCCCGCAGACTCGTCGACCGGCACGCCGACGAGCACACCTCCGACGAGCACACCTCCGACGAGCACGCCATCCGCTACATCGACCTCGACGACCACCGCACCGACGGCGGCGCCGACATCGCCGAGGCCCTCGCCGACCTGCTGCGCTCGCTCGGCGTCCACCCCGGCTGGATCGAGCGCACCCTCGCCGGGCGCCGTCGCCAGTACTGGGCGAGCACCGAGCACAAGCCCCTCGTCCTCGTCCTCGACAACGTCCGCTACGGGACGGAGGTCGACCAACTGCTGCCCGCGTCGCCGCACAGCACCGTGATTGCGATCAGCAGGCGCCGCCTCTACGACATCCGGGGCGGCGCCGACCTCGACCTCCCGCTCGGCCCGCTCGACGCGCACCACGCCCAGCAGCTGCTGCACCGCATCGCCGCCGACGACCCGCGGCTGTCGGCCGAGGCGACCGCCGTCGCCGAACTGGCCCGGGCCTGCGCAGGTCTGCCCGCCGCCCTGGAGGTCGCCGCCGAGTGGCTGCGCCGCCACCGCCGCCGCCCCCTCGGCCGGCTCGTCACCCAACTCGCCGACACCTGGCGGGACAACGGCGTACCGGAGGTGGAAGCGGTGTGGAACACGGCGTACCGGGAACTGAGCCCCGAGTCCGCCCGCCTCTACCGCCTCCTCGCCGTGCACCCCGGCCCGTACGTCGCCCCCGACGCCGTCGCCGCCCTCCTGGGCACCGGGCCGGACGCCGCCGAGGACACGCTCGACGAGCTGGAGGTCTCCGCCCTCCTCCCGCTGGGCCGGGGCGGCCTGTACCGCCTGCACGACCTGCTGCGCGACCACGCGCACCGCAGCGCCCGCCGCGACGACCCGGACGGCACCGAGGCCGCCGCCGGCCGCACCCGGATCATCCGCTGGTACCTGCGCCAGGCGCAACGCGCGGACGCGCTCTGGGCGGGCACCAGGCTGACCCTCGCCGCACCTGTGCCCCCGCTCCCCGGGGACGTACCGGACGTGGACTGGGGAACCGAGAGGGGCGACGCGCTGCGCTGGCTGGAGGCGCGCAGGCACGCCCTCTACGCGGCCGTCCGGTCGGCGTACCGGCACGGTATGGACGACGAGGCCTGGGCCCTGTGCGAGCCCCTGTGGACCCACTTCCTCGACCACCAGCACTACGCCGACGTGACCGACGCCTTCACCGCCGGGCGCGACGCCGCCCGCCGCGCCGGGAACGTCCCCGCGCTCATCCGGATGCGCTGCCAGCTGGCCCGGCCCCTGTGGGAGCAGGAGCGTTTCGACGAGGCGGAGGCCGAGGTGGAGGCGGCGGTCGACGCGGCGGCCGGCCTCGGCGAGAGCACGCTCCACGGCAAGCTGCGGGCGTCGGCGTCCGAGTTCCGGGGCAAACTCCGCACCGTACGGGGCGACTGGCGGGCGGCGGCGCCCGACTTCGAGACGGCGCGCCGCATCCACCAGGAGATCGGCAACGCCTACGGGGTCATGCTCCAGACCTATCTCCTCGCCCAGACCGCCCGCGAAACCGGCGACCTCGACGCGGCTGCGCGCCTCGCCGAGCAGGCGCACCGCATGGCCGCCCTGCCCCCCGAGCGCCCCCGGATGAAGGCCCGCACCGCCTTCGAGCTGGGCCGGACGCTCCACGCCCTCGGCCGCACCGACGAGGCGCGCCCGCTCTACGCATCCGCCCTGGCCGGCGCCCGCGAGCGCGCCGCCACCCGGGAACAGGCCACGATCCTCACCGCCCTGGCCGCCCTCGCCGACGACACCGGCGACCGGCCGGCGGCGCAGCGCCATCGGGAGGAGGCCCGCGCGATCAGGGCCGCGGCGACAGCCGCAGACTGACCCGCCGACCACCCACGACGCACCACGCCTCACCGCTGCCACCACGACCGCCGCCACCGCCGCCGGTCCGCGCACCCCGTTCCAGCCACGCGTGGACACCGCTGAGCAGGGCGGCCGGATCGGCACGGTGCCGGCGCTCGGCGACCACGTCGTACACCTCACCGTCCCGCCGCCGTACGACGAAACGCTCCGGGGACCGCACGACGGCGGCGGTACGGCACCCGGGGAACGCCGCCAGGGTCCGCGCGGCCCAGGCGGCCACCCCGTCGGCCGGTTCGGCGCGCCGGTAGAGCAGCGCGGCGCTCTGCCGCTGCCGTACGCCCGCCAGGTCGTCCTCGGCGGCGAGATGGTCCACGTCCACATCCGCCTCGGCCGCGGCGGGATAGCGCTCGACGTCCACCGTCCGCCCGTCCACCGCCGCCCGTACGGCGAAGGCCGCCGGTACGGCCCCGGGCCCGCCGGGGGCCGGCCCCCAGCCCGTGGGCACGGGGAGCGGCCGCGGCTCGGCCGGGTAGCCCGGCGGATCGAGCTCGAGCAGCCGGTACACCTCGGCCCGCAGCCGCTCCAGCGACTCGCCCTCGCACGCGAACGCGCCCCGCGCGTACGCCCGTACGCCACCCGCGCGATGCTCCCGCACCACCCTGTCGAGCTCCCGGGCACCCCCGAAAGCGGGCACCGCGCCCAGCAGCCGCGCCATCGGGCTTCCCGCGATGAGCTCCCGTCCCCCGTCGTACGCCCCGACGACCGGCCGGTCGAGAGCGGCCGCGTACAGCGCCGCCGACCCGTGGTCGGTGACCACGACGTCGGACGCCACGAGCAGCGCGCCCCACTCCTCGTACGGCCGCGCCAGCACCGCCCCCGCGTCGAGGGCGGGCCCCAGCGTCAGCCGCAGGTCGTACGCCCCGACCTCGCTGAACTCGTTGGGGTGTACGACGACCGCCACCTGCCAGCCGTCGTACGGGAGGGCGCCGACGAGCTCGGCGGCGAGGCCGGGCCGTCGGCGTATCAGCGACTCGGGCCCCCACGTCGACGCCACGACCACCAGCCGCCGCGCCCCGGTCCCGAGCGCCGCCCGGTACCGTTCACGGAGCCCCGTGGACGTGAGGATCCGGTCGAGCGTGGGATCACCCACGACCACGCCGCGCCCGGCCGCACGGGGGCACGTGGCGGCGATCCGCTCGATCTGCCGGCCGTGCGCGAGCGCGTGTACCGCGGCCAGCGGCCGTCCGTCCCGCATCAGGTACGACGGGTCGAGGCCGGATGCGGAGTCCGCCGAACCGCCTTTCTCCACCGCCTTGTTGAAACCGGCGCCGTGCGGCATCAGCACGAGCGGCCCGTCCAGCAGCTCCAGCCGCCCCTTGGGGCTCGCGGCCACCACCAGGTCGTACCGCGATGCGACGGCCTCGTCCCACGCAACCGTCCGTGCCCCCGCCTGCTCCAGCGCGGCGAGCGCGTCCACCCCGAAGTCCGACCCGGGTACGAGGACGAAGCGCCGGTGGATCCGGTGGTCCCCGTGGAAGACGGGCATCACGTCAAGCAGCCGATGCAGCGCGGTCGCCGACCGTACGGCGAACAGCACGGTCCTCGACGCCTCTTGGCCCCCGGCCTGCTGCCTGCTGCCTGCTGCCTGCTGCCTGCTGCCCGCTGCCCGCTGCCCGCTGCCCGCTGCCCGCTGCCCGCTGCCCGCTATGTGATTGTTCATCCTACTCTGTGCCGATTTCGCGCATATGCCGTTCCGTTCAACTGGCTCCGGTGCACCCGTCGTCGGCATGCCGGCGATCGTACGTGAGTGCGCCAACCGGCCCAGTGCCTCCCCGGATCGCGCGTTCACGCCGCGCCCAGGGGTGCGATCCGTAGAGGACCTGTGAGGGTTCGATTAAGCCGCCACTCGATGGGGTGAATGACAGATGCGACATAACCCGCGTTGTCTGTAAGGCGTTAATTCCGGTGCGGGCGGGTGCCCGTGAAAGTCTCCGGAAGGCAGGAAGCCATGAGGCACACTCGCCGAAATGGTCTGGCCACCCTGGTGGCCACCGGCGGCGCGCTCGCTATGGCGGCGGGTTATGCGTACGCCGACTCCGAGGCGGCCGGCGCTACGGCCGACTCGCCGGGGCTGGTCTCCGGCAACAGCGTGCAGCTGCCGGTGGACGTCCCGGTCAATGTCTGCGGCAACACCATCAACGTGGTCGGTCTCCTCAACCCGGCGGCCGGCAACACGTGCGCGAACAAGAGCGGCGGCAAGTCCGCCCACAAGGACCAGGCGACCACCCCGCACGGCGGCAGCGGCAGCGGAAGCGGCGACAGCAGCGGTAAGGGCAGCGCGAACGGCGGCGGTGCGTCCGCCGAAGGTGTCATCAAGGGGTCTCCCGGGGTGATCACGGGCAACGGCATCCAGCTGCCCGTCGACCTGCCGGTCAACATCAGCGGCAACTCCGTCAACTTCGTCGGTGTCCTCAACCCCGTCTTCGGCAACGCGTCCAGCAACGGCGGCGGCAAGACCCCCGTCACCCCGCCGACGCCGCCGAAGGGCGACGAGCCGTCCCAGCCGCCGAAGCCGGGTGCGTCGAAGCCGGAGGAGCCGTCCGCCGCGGGGCCCGCTCCGGCGCCCGACACCCGCCCCGCACTGGAGACCAGCACGACGCCGCTGGCCGAGACCGGTGCCGACGGCGACCTGCTCGCCCTCGGCGGTGCGGCCATGGGCCTGCTGCTCGGCGGCGCCGTCCTCTACCGCCGCTTCCGCGGCCCCGCGACGCACGAAGGCGTCTGAGCCCGCTCAGGCCGGCACCGACGCGTAGGTCTCACCGCCGCCAGGACTCCAGCACCGCGTCGATGGCCGGTGCCAGGCGGGTACGGGCCTGGTGGCGGGGGACACCGCGCATCAGCAGCGTGTCGTACTCCGTGTCGAGGTGCCGCACCGACGCCCGCACCGCCGCGGTCACCGCGCCCTCGTCCAGGGCCCGGCCCGCCGCCGTACGCCCGACGCGCCCGCTGCCGCGCAGCGAGGCGTGCGCCGCGATGCCGGCGGCCCGCTCCGGGGGGCACCCCGGGAACAGGCGCAGGATCTCGGCGGCCAGGGCGGCCGTGAACCGCTCGTCCTCGGCCGCCCGCCGCTCCGCGTCCCTCGCCCTGCGGCGGGCGCGCGCCTCGGCGTCGGCGAGGCAGGCGGCCTCGGCCCGCGCCAGGGCCGCCTCCTCCACGAGGATGCCCTGGCGCTCGTATCGGGTGCGGCGCCGGTTGTGGCGTACGACCACGGCCCACAGCCCGCTCGCCTCGCGGGCGCGGCGGGTCAGCGCCGCGTCGCCGCGCGGCAGGTAGACCAGGTGGCCGAGGTCGGCGCAGTCCAGGCAGAGCGGCGCGTGGAACTCCAGGACCATCCGGTCCAGCGGGCCGCTGCGGCACTCCGCGCAGTGGCGGCGTCGGCGCAGCGGCTCGATCACCACGATCGGGGCCGGTACGGACATGTCGGCGCCCTCTCAGCGCACGCTCGGCGCCGCCGCCTCGATGAACGCGGTCAACGCCTCGACCGCCTGCTGCGAGCGCCGGTCCCGGTCCGCCTCGTCCCTCGCCTCGTGCATGCAGTTCGTCACCTGGAAGGTCTCCTCCGCCAGCCGTACGATCGCCGGGTCGTCGCACACCAACTGCACGCGCACCAGAGCCTGTCGGGCGGCGGCCCGCCGGTCGTACGACTCCAGGCGGGTGCTCTCCGCGTGCGAGCCGTTCCTGCGGTACCAGCGCGCGTTCTGCGCCCGCCGGTACTCCACCACCGCGTCGGCGAACGCGCTGTACGTCGCGATCCGTTCCTGACGGAGCTGTTCCGCGCGGGCGAGCGCGGCCGTGCGCTGCGCCGCCCGCCCCTGGAAGAAGTGCGTGACCACCGCGCCGAGCAGCGTGCCGATCACCGCGATCAGCGCCGTCTCCATCGCTGTCTCCCCCTCGGGTCCCCCGCTCCGTACGCGGTCGTTCCGCACCCTATTACGACCGTGCGCCGAGCCGCACCGGTCGGGAGCGGGGCCCGGACTGCGCCAAGGCAAGCTCCCCGGTGGCGAGTTCAGGCCGACGCCCCCTGCACCGGGACGGGTATGCGGCGCAGGGGGCACCGACATGCTGTGGGGGCCGCGGTCTCGGGGAACATGGGGGCGTGAGACTCGAACCGATCACCTGGGAACGGCTGGCCGACCACCTCGCCGCGCACGTGGACGGGCTCCGGCCCGGCGACGGAGGACCCTGGCTCAAGGTCGGCGTCGACGGGCCGCCCGCCGCCCGGCCCGAGGAGCCGGCCGCGCTGCTGGCCGAGGCGCTGCGGCTGCGCGGCCGGGCGGTGGCGGTGGTCGGGACGGAGGGCTTCCTGCGCCCGGCGTCGTTGCGGTACGAGTACGGGAAGGAGGACCCCGACTCGTACTACAGCGGCTGGTTCGACACGAGCGCGCTGTGGCGCGAGGTCTTCACGCCGCTGGAGCCGGGCGGCACCGGGCGCGTCCTCCCGGACCTGTGGGACCCGGTGACGGACCGCGCCACGCGCAGCCCGTACACCCGGCTCCCGCCCGGTGGTGTGCTGGTGCTGCACGGCCCGTTCCTGCTCGGGCACTGGTTCCCCTTCGACCTGACGGTGCACCTGCGCCTGTCGCGGGGAGCCCTCGCCCGGCGCACGGCCGAGGCGTGGACCCTCCCCGCCTTCGACCGTTACGAGGCCGAGGTCGGCCCGGCGGAGGCGGCGGACGTCCTCGTGCGCGCGGACGACCTCCGCCACCCGGCGTGGACCGGCGTCCGAGGACGGGACGCGCAGTAGCCCGGCGGCCCTCACCGACCCGCCGGCCGGCCGCCCAGCACCGCCACCGCCTCGGCCCCCGCGCGGCAACCGGCCGACGCCGCACCGGCCGGGGACGCGCCGGAGAGGCGGGCGGCCAGGAAGGCACCCGTGAAGGCGTCGCCGGCGCCCGTCGAGTCGAGCGCCCGCGCCGGTGGTGCCGACGCGCGGGCGACGACGCGGCCGGACGCCGCCACCAGCGCGCCCGCCGCGCCGAGCGTCACGGCGACCAGCGGGAAGCCGTGGCTGAGCTTGGCCGCGGCGTCCGACGGGTCGGGCAGTCCCGTCAGCAGCGCGGCCTCGTCGGCGTTGGGCAGCAGCACGTCCGCGCCCTCCACCGCCGCCAGGAACCGGGCCACGCCGAACTCCGCGAGGAACCCCGCCGACGCCGGGTCCACGCTCACCGGCACGCCCCGCTCCCGCGCCGCCGCCAGGGCCAGGGACGCAGCCTCCCGGCTGGGTCCCGCGAAGAAGAGGTACCCGGACAGATGTACGTGTGACACACCCTCCAACAGGGTTGGCGACCAGTCGCCACGGTCCAGCCGCAGCGCCGCCCCGCCGTCCGTGAGGAACGTGCGCTCCGCGGTCGCGTCGACCAGCGCCACGACCGTCGCGGTCGGCGCCTCCCCGTCCCGTACGAGCAGGGGCCGCACCCCGGCCGCCCGCAGCCGCTCCTCGTGCCAGGAGGCCCGGTCCGCGCCCACCCGCGCCAGGATCCGCACGTCCGGCCAGCCCGAACGCGCCGCCCAGCACGCGACGTTCCCACCGGCGCCGCCGGGCAGGGTGCGGATCTCCGCCGCCGTGTCGGTTCCCCGCGCCGGCGGGGTACGGTGCCGGGCCACGACGTCGGTGACCACGTCACCGACCACGAGCAGTGCGCCGCTCATCGCAGGGGTTCTGCCGCAGCCGCGGTCGGTGCCGCGGCCGTCGCCGCCGCCTCCGCGATGCGCGCCGCGAGCCGCACATTGCCGCGTACGGCCGCGATGTTGGCCTCCAGGGACGCGCCGCCGGTGTGCCGCATGAGGTACTCCAGGAGGAACGGCGTCACCGCCTGCCCGGTGATCCCGCGCTCCCGGCACGCGTCCAGGGCCTCGGCCAGCACCCGGTCGTGCAGCTCCGGGTCCAGTTGCTCCGCCTCCGGCACCGGATGGGCGACGATCAGCGCGGTTCCGGTGCCGGTTCCGGTTCCGGTTCCGGGTTCGGCGAGGGCGTCCTGCGCCCGCATCACCGCCGCCACCTCCTGTGGCGACCGCACCGTCCAGTCGACCGGTTCCCCGGAGGACGTC
The DNA here is from genome assembly GCF_055571835.1 of Streptomyces sp. NPDC030862. Lineage (NCBI taxonomy): Bacteria > Bacillati > Actinomycetota > Actinomycetes > Kitasatosporales > Streptomycetaceae > Streptomyces > Streptomyces sp. NPDC030862. Next base: position 220,804 of record NZ_JBVIEN010000008.1, read on the forward strand.
AGATAGAAGCCGGGGAAGTACTCGGTTCCGTATCCGAGGATGCCCACGCCCAGCGTCTCCAGCCGCTGGAGCGTCGCCGGGACGTCCAGGATGGACTTGACCCCCGCGCACACCACCGTGATCCGCGTCCGCGCCAGCAGGCGCAGGTCCGCCGACTCGTCCTGCGTGTGCGTCCACTCCCGGTGTACGCCGCCGAGCCCGCCGGTCGCGAAGACCCGGATGCCCGCCCGCGCGGCCAGGAACGCCGTCGCCGACACGGTCGTCGCCCCGCTCGCCCCCGTCGCCAGGGCGGGCGCCAGGTCCCGGTGCCCCAGCTTGCGTACGCCGGGATCGCCGGCCAGCCGCTCCAGCCCGCTCTTGTCCAGCCCGATGCGGGCCACACCGTCCAGGACGGCGATGGTGGCCGGCACGGCACCACCCTCCCGTACGAGCGCCTCCAGCTCCCGCGCCACGGCGAGGTTGCGCGGGCGGGGCAGCCCGTGGGCGATGATCGTCGACTCGAGGGCCACGACGGGCCGGTGAGCCGCCAGCGTCTCCCGTACTTCTTCGGACAACACCACTGTGGTCTCTGGCATGTCCCCATCCCTGGCGCGACGGCGGGCCCCGCAAACCTGAGCCCCGCGGCGCTCAGGTCACCCGGAACGCTTCGGTGAGCGCAGCGCCAGCACGGCGAGCGGCAGCAGCAGGCACGCGCCGGCCGCGTTCAGCCAGCCGTAGCCGGCCTGGGCGACGATCAGGCCGGCCGCCGCCCCTCCGATGCCCGCCGACGTGTTCATCGTCAGGTCCGACAGGCCCTGGACGGCGGCGCGCGCCGCCTGCGGCACGGAGTCGGTCAGCAGGGCCGAGCCGGAGACCAGGCCCGCGGACCAGCCCAGACCCAGCACGAAGAGCCCGGCGGCCGTACGGCCGTGACTGGCCCCCGCCGTACCGGCCAGCAGGGCCGCGCAGGACAGCAGCCCGACCGCCAGCCCGATGACCGACAGCCTGCCGAGCTTGTCCGACAGCCACCCCATCACGGGCGAGAACGCGTACATGCCCGCGATGTGGCCGCTGATGACGAGCCCGATCAGCTGGATGCCGGCGCCGTGGTGGCTGAGCGCCACGGGGGTCATCGACATGATCGAGACCATCGCGGTGTGCGAGGCCGCCACCGTCACCAGCGCCAGCCGGGCGCGCGGCGACTCCCGCACCGCGCGGAGGCCCGCCTTCAGGGAGCGGCCCTCCGGTGCCGTGTCCTCCGCGGAGCCGGCCGCCAGCGCCCGTGCGGTCAGCAGCGGGTCCGGGCGCAGCAGCGCGGCCACCGCCAGCGCCGAGACCAGGAAGACTCCGGCCGCCCACAGGAACGGTCCCGCCGCCGCAGGGATGCCCATTCCGGCGACGCTCCGCCCCGCCGGCGCGGCGATGTTCGGGCCCAGCACCGCGCCGATCGTGGTGGCCCACACGACCGTGGAGATGGCCCGCCCGCGCCGCTCGGGCTCGGCCAGGTCCGCGGCCGCGAAACGGGCCTGGAGGTTCGCCGACGACCCGGCGCCGAACCCCGCCATGCCCACGAGCAGCAGCGGAAAGCTCCCGACGACCGCCGCGAGCACCACCACACCCGCGCCGACCGCCCCGAGCACGTACGCCACGACCAGCCCGGGCCGCCGCCCGCGGGCGGTCATCAGCGCCGCCAGCGGCATGGACAGCAGCGCCGTCCCGGCCACCATCGCCGTGGGGGCGAGCCCGGACAGCGCCTCCGTCCCGCTCACCTGCTGTGCCAGTACGGAGGCGAGCGCGATGCCGATCGCCACCCCCAGCCCGCCCAGGATCTGGCTGACGATGAGGACGGCCGCGGTCCGCCGCCGCAGGGAGGGCAGATCGGCCACCGCGACCGGCGCGGAAGCGGAGTGGGGCACCGGCACGGGAACGTCGGGTATACCGGAGGGCGTAGTCACCGCGGAAGTCTGTCACCCCTTACACACTTCGGCCAGATCCGTAGGGCGGTGGCGGTCGCCACACCCCGTCCGCCCGGTCGCCCGGGCCGCGCGTGCGGGGATGCCCTCATGCCGACCACCGTACGACCCGCCACTGACAGCGCCACCCGGCTCGTGGGCGCGGTGTGAATCTTTGTTTGGTACGTCTCCGGCCATAGCCTCACACCCCTACCAGCGGGTACACATGGCACGACCAGCACGACAGCACCACGACGACAGACCACGTACGAGGCTTGGCAGGCGGCGGGGCACAAGGGGCGAAGGGCTTACGGGTATGCCGAGTATGCAGGGCACGGTCGACGGATTCAGCTACGGACTGGTCACGCCCGTGGCCGCCTATCTGATGGCGTGCCTCGGCGGCGCGCTCGGACTGCGCTGCACCACCAGGTCGCTGCGCGACGGGGGACGGTTCCGGTTCGGCTGGCTGGCCCTCGGCGCCACGTCCATCGGCTCCGGCATCTGGACCATGCACTTCATCGCGATGATGGGCTTCAGCGTCCAGGAGTCGCCGATCGGCTACGACCGGCTCATCACCTTCGCCAGCCTCGCCGTCGCGATCGCCATGGTCGGCGTCGGCATCTTCCTCGTCGGCTACCGCGGCGCGACGGCGATGGCCCTCGTCACCGGCGGCACCATCACCGGACTCGGCATCGCCACCATGCACTACCTCGGCATGGCCGGGATGCGGCTGCAGGGCCGGATCGAGTACGACACCCTCACGGTCGCCCTCTCGGTGGTGATCGCGGTGGTGGCGGCCACGTCCGCGCTCTGGGCGGCCGTATCGGTCCGCGGCTTCATGGCCACCCTGGGCGCCAGCCTGGTCATGGGCGTCGCGGTCACCGGCATGCACTACACGGGCATGGCCGCCGTCAACGTCCATCTGCACGGCGACGGCCAGGTGCCGGGCACCGAGGACACCACCGCCCTCCTCACCCCGATCCTGATCGGTCCGGCGGCGTTCCTGCTGCTCGCCGGGGTCGTGGTGCTTTTCGACCCGCTGCTGGTGCTGGGCGAGACCGGCGGGCGGCGGCCCGTCTTCCGCCCGCCGCACCGGTACGGTGCCCCGGCCCGGCTCCACGGCCAGGAGGCCCGCCGGACCCGCCAGGCCCACGAGGACCGCCGGAGCCATGGGAGCCACGACGGCCATGGGAGCCACGCCTACGGGGAGTCGGCCAACTGGTCGGCGGCCCGTCCGCCCCGCCGCCGCGAGCGCTCCCGCCCCCGCTGATCCCCACGACGACCCCCGGCTGTCAGTGGTGAGTCGTACGGTGGTTGCATGCGGCCCGTTTCCAAGATCGAACGTTCGGTGGCGCCCTTCGAGGTCGTCAGCCCCTACCAGCCCAGCGGCGACCAGCCCACGGCCATCGCCGACCTGGCCCGCCGTATCCAGGCGGGCGAGAAGGACGTCGTCCTGCTCGGCGCGACCGGCACCGGCAAGTCGGCGACGACCGCCTGGATGATCGAAAAGCTCCAGCGCCCCACCCTGGTGATGGCGCCGAACAAGACGCTGGCCGCGCAGCTGGCCAACGAATTCCGCGAGCTGCTGCCGAACAACGCCGTGGAGTACTTCGTCTCGTACTACGACTACTACCAGCCCGAGGCGTACGTCCCCCAGTCGGACACGTACATCGAGAAGGACTCCTCCATCAACGAGGAGGTCGAGCGGCTGCGCCACTCCGCCACCAACTCGCTGCTCACCCGGCGCGACGTCGTCGTGGTCGCCTCCGTCTCCTGCATCTACGGCCTCGGCACGCCGCAGGAGTACGTGGACCGGATGGTCCAGCTGAAGGTCGGCGAGGAGACCGACCGCGACGAGCTGCTGCGCCGGTTCGTCGACATCCAGTACACGCGCAACGACCTCGCCTTCACCCGCGGCACCTTCCGTGTCCGCGGCGACACCATCGAGATCTTCCCGGTCTACGAGGAGCTCGCCGTCCGCATCGAGATGTTCGGCGACGAGATCGAGGCGCTCTCCACGCTGCACCCGCTCACCGGCGAGGTCATCAGCGACGACCGCGAGCTCTACGTCTTCCCGGCCAGCCACTATGTCGCGGGCCCGGAGCGCATGGAGAAGGCGGTCAACGGCATCGAGCGCGAGCTGGAGGAGCGCCTGGCCGAGCTGGAGAAGCAGGGCAAGCTGCTGGAGGCCCAGCGGCTGCGCATGCGCACCACGTACGACATCGAGATGATGCGCCAGATCGGCTCCTGCTCCGGCATCGAGAACTACTCGATGCACTTCGACGACCGCGAGCCCGGTTCCCCGCCGAACACCCTCCTCGACTACTTCCCCGAGGACTTCCTCCTCGTCATCGACGAGTCCCACGTCACGGTCCCGCAGATCGGCGCCATGTACGAGGGCGACGCCTCGCGCAAGCGGACGCTGGTCGACCACGGCTTCCGGCTGCCGTCCGCGCTCGACAACCGGCCGCTGAAGTGGGAGGAGTTCCAGGAACGGATCGGCCAGACCGTCTACCTGTCGGCGACGCCGGGACAGTACGAGCTGTCCCGCTCGGACGGCTTCGTCGAGCAGATCATCCGCCCCACCGGCCTCGTCGACCCCGAGGTCGTCGTCAAGCCCACCGAGGGCCAGATCGACGACCTGGTACACGAGATCCGGCTGCGCACCGAGCGCGACGAGCGCGTCCTGGTCACCACCCTCACCAAGAAGATGGCCGAGGACCTCACCGACTACTTCCTGGAACTGGGCATCCAGGTCCGCTACCTGCACAGCGACGTCGACACCCTGCGCCGCATCGAGCTCCTGCGCGAACTGCGCGCCGGTGACTACGACGTCCTGGTCGGCATCAACCTGCTCCGCGAGGGCCTCGACCTGCCCGAGGTCTCCCTGGTGGCCATCCTCGACGCCGACAAGCAGGGCTTCCTGCGCTCCGGCACCTCGCTGATCCAGACGATCGGCCGTGCCGCGCGCAACGTCTCCGGCCAGGTCCACATGTACGCGGACACGGTCACGCCCGCCATGGCCCAGGCCATCGACGAGACCAACCGGCGCCGCGAGAAGCAGGTCGCGTACAACAAGGCCCACGGCATCGACCCACAGCCGCTGCGCAAGAAGATCAACGACATCGTGGCCACCATCGCGCGCGAGGAGGTCGACACCGAGCAGCTGCTCGGTACCGGCTACCGCAAGTCCAAGGACGGCAAGGGCGCCAAGGCGCCGGTGCCCTCCCTCGGCGGCGCCACGGCGGCCACGGCCGGCAAGGGCGGCAAGGCGGGCAAGGCCGCCTCCAAGGGCGCGCTGGTCAGCGACCGCCCCGCGGCCGAACTGGCGGGCATCATCGAGGAGATGACCGACCGGATGCGGGCCGCGGCCGCGGAGCTGCAGTTCGAGGTGGCCGCGCGGCTGCGCGACGAGGTGAGCGAGCTGAAGAAGGAGCTCCGGCAGATGAAGGAGGCGGGCATCGCCTGACCGGGCGTCGCCTGACGCTCCCACAGCGACGGCCGGTCCGCCCTCGTGCCGGGCCGGCTGTGTTGCAACACCGCCACAAATGCCGGACGTGGCTGCTGCCGCCCCGGCCCTCCTGCGTAGGGTGCTGGGCAACCGCACTCGAAGACGGTCGCGGGGGAACGCAACGAGAGGGGACAGCGGTGACGGTCAACATGACCAAGGGGCAGGCCATCAGCCTGCAGAAGAGCGACGGAGGCACCCTGACCGCCGTGCGGATGGGGCTCGGCTGGCAGGCCGCGCCGCGCCGCGGCCTGTTCGGTTCGCGCACCCGGGAGATCGACCTGGACGCCTCCGCCGTGCTCTTCGCCGACAAGACGCCCATCGACGTGGTCTTCTTCCGCCACCTGGTCAGCGACGACGGCTCCGTACGCCACACCGGCGACAACCTGGTGGGCGGCGCCGGCCAGGGCGGCGACGACGAGGCGATCCTCGTCGACCTCGCGCGTGTCCCGGTCCACATCGACCAGATCGTCTTCACGGTGAACTCCTTCACCGGCCAGACGTTCCAGGAAGTGCAGAACGCCTTCTGCCGCATCGTCGACGAGACGAACGGCCAGGAGCTCGCCCGCTACACGCTCGACGGCGGCGGCCAGTACACCGCGCAGATCATGGCCAAGGTGCACCGGGCCGGCTCCGGCTGGCAGATGACGGCGCTGGGCAGCTCGGCCAACGGCCGTACGTTCCAGGACCTCATGCCGGCGATCCTGCCGCACCTGTAAGTCCACGACCTCGTCGCCGCACACACCGCGGCGACGGGCACCGCGTCCATCCGCAGCTCCCGGAGGCACCAGGCCGCCCCGGGAGCTGCCGCAGCGTTCGAGCTGTCGCAGCAGCGAGGGGGAACAGGCGCATGACGGCCGCACTGGTCCGGGGACAGAACCATCCTCTGCCCCACGCCCGACTCGAGATCCGGGTGTCGGCGGCCGAGCCGGTCATGGCCGGTGCCACACTCGGCGACGAGGACGGCCGTGTCCCCGGCGTCGAGTGGGTCGTCCACCCCGGAGCGCCCGCCCTGCCCGGCGTGGAGGTCTCCCGTCAGGCGGCCGCCGACCACCGGCTCGCCGTCGACCTCGACGCGCTGCCGCCCTCGGTCCACAGGGTCGCGGTGCTGCTCGCGCTGCCCCTCGGCCTCGGCGGCCCGGACCGGTTCGGCGCCGTCGCCGCGCCCTTCGTCTCGGTCACCACCCTCGACGGCACGGGCATCGCCGACTACACCCTCACCGGCCTCGACCGCGAGTCCGCCGTCGTCGCCCTGGAGCTCTACCGCCGCCAGGGCGCGTGGAAGGTCCGCGCCGTCGGCCAGGGGTACGCGGGCGGCCTCGCGGCGATGCTCGCCGACCAGGGGCTCGACGGGGCCGACGACCTGGCGGAAGCCATCCGGCAGGCCATCGCCCAGGGCATGAGCCGGGCGGTGGCCGCGCCGCCGCCGCGTACCGCCGAAGGCGACCGGGTCCGCCGGGACGCGCCCCCGACGGCGGGCCCCATCGACTACACGCACCCCCGGCGCCGGGCGGAGTCCCAGCCGGCCGCCCCGGCCCCGGCTGCCACGCAGCGGCAGCCCGCGCCGCCGGTCGCCGGTGACGCCTCGGGCTGGACCATGGAGGAGCGGCTCTACAACCAGGTCTGGGGCATGTTCGAGGACCTGGCCCGCACCACCGCCGCCTACCGCAGCGCGGTCGACTTCGCGGAGTCCCGCATGGACCAGGAGCTCGACCGCGTCCTGTCCGACCCGCGCAGCCGTATCGGATCCGGCGGAGACGCGGTACGGGCCGCCGCCCGCGCCAAGCACGACGAGCTGACCGCACGGGCCCGCGAGGCGCTCGACCGCGACCTCGCGCAGCTCGCCGCCGAGGCGGAGGTGGTCGAGCCCGCCCTGCCGCCCGCGTTCGCCGGCTGGGACAACCCCGTCTGGCACGCCTACCGCGTCCCCGCCGAGGCCCCGATGGCCCTCCGCCTCGGCGACCTCCACCTCCCGGAGAGCCCGGAGCTGCGCATCCCCATGCTCGTACGGCTGCCGCTGGCGCGGGGCCTGTGGGTGGACAGCGGCCGCTCGGGGGCCACCGAGGAGGCCGGCCTGGACGACGGCGCACTGCGCCGGCTCGCCATGGACACGGCGGTGTCGCTCGCGGCGCGGATCGTCGCGGTGCACCCGGCGGGGGAGTACACCGTTCACGTCGTCGACCCCGCGGGCTCGGCGGCGGCCTCCCTCGCCCCGCTCACCGAACCCGGCGTACTGGCCGGTCCGCCGGCGTCCGGCGCCGGGGGAGTGGCCGACCTCCTCGGCCGGCTCACCGACCGCGTGGACCTGGTGCAGATGGCCGTCCGCGGCGGGGCGGCCGACGCCCTCCCGCCCGACCTGGACACCGCCGAGCAGTTGCTGATCGTCAACGACTTCCCGCACGGCTTCGACGACCGGGCCGTCACGCGGCTGCGCTACCTCGCCGACGAGGGGCCGGCCGTCGGCGTGCACCTGCTGATGGTCGCGGACCGCGACGACGCCCGGGCGTACGGCCCGGTGCTCGACCCCCTGTGGCGCTCGCTGCTGCGGATCACGCCCGTCCCGGACGACCATCTCGCCGACCCGTGGGTGGGCCATGCGTGGACGTACGAGCCGCCGCTGGTCCCGGCGGGGAGCGGGATCCTGCGCCAGGTCCTGTCCCAGGTCGCCGGCGCTCGCCCCAACAGGCGCCACTGACCTGCACACTTGGGGCTCCCTTTACTTTCCTCTTTACCTTTCTTTGGTGTTTGCGGTACTGTTCTTTGCGCGGAGGGGAGTACTCCCACGTGCGGCGTTCCCGTCAGTACGGACGGTCGGATCACGACCGGTCCCGGGGCGCCGGCCCGTTGTGTCGTCCGGCGGTGAGAACCGGCGGAGCCTCGGGTGGAAGAGACCTCCGGCAGCGACGACGCTGATCAGTAGCCGTACGACGCCGGAGGCGCAGTGGACGTTTCAATGAACCTGTGGGTGGCGACCGTTCTCGGTCTGTCCATCCTGATCGCGGCCGACTTCTTCATCGGGCGCAAGCCGCATGACGTGTCGGTCAAGGAAGCCGGTATCTGGACGGCCGTCTGGATCGTCCTCGCCGCGCTGTTCGGTCTGGGCCTGCTGGTCTTCGGCGAGAGCCAGGCGTCCGGAGAGTTCTTCGCCGGCTTCATCACCGAGAAGTCGCTCAGCGTCGACAACCTCTTCGTCTTCGTCCTGATCATGGCGAAGTTCTCGGTGCCGTCCCACCTCCAGCAGCGCGTGCTGCTCATCGGTGTACTGATCGCCCTGGTGCTGCGCGCGATATTCATCGCCGCCGGCGCCGCGATCATCGCCAGCTTCTCGTGGGTCTTCTACATCTTCGGCGCGTTCCTGATCTACACCGCCTGGAAGCTCATCCAGGAGGCGCGGGCCGACGAGCCGGAGGAGGAGTTCGAGGAGAACCGCCTCCTGAAGTCCATCGAGAACCGCTTCGGCGTCGCCGACCGGTACCACGGCACCAAGCTCTTCATCCGCAACAACGGCAAGCGCATCCTGACCCCGCTGATGGTGGTCATGCTCGCCATCGGCACCACGGACGTGCTGTTCGCGCTGGACTCCATCCCCGCGATCTTCGGCCTGACCCAGGACCCGTACATCGTCTTCACGGCCAACGCGTTCGCCCTGATGGGTCTGCGGCAGCTGTACTTCCTCATCGGCGGCCTGCTGAAGAAGCTGGTCCACCTCAGCTACGGCCTGTCGGTGATCCTCGGCTTCATCGGCGTGAAGCTGGTGCTCCACGCCATGCACGAGTCGGGGGTGCACGTCCCGGAGATCTCGATCCCGGTCTCGCTGGCCGTCATCTGCGCCGTGCTGGTCATCACCACGATCACCAGCCTGATCGCCTCGAAGAAGCAGGCCGAGCGCGAGGAGCGCGAGGCGGCCGCCGAGGACAAGGACAGCGTCGAGGCCTGACGACTCCGCCACGGCGCGCGCACGTGCCGTGGCGGGCACAGGCTCAGTCGGCCGGTACGGGTTCGCATGGCGACCCGCACCGGCCGGCCTCGTCAGACCGCCGCCGAGCCCCCGGCCGGCTCAGCGACCGGTTCCGCCACCGGCTTGGGGCGTGTCTCCGGCAGCAGCGCGAAGCAGCCGAAGCTCAGCAGCGCGATGCCGGTCAAGTACGCCGCCACACCCCATGGCGGCCCGGCGGCGCCACCCGCCGCGGCCGTCGCCACGATCGGCGTGAGCGCACCGCCCACCACTCCCGCCAGGTTGTAGCCGACCGCCGCACCGGTGCACCGCACCCTCGGCTCGTACAGCTCCGGCAGGTACGCCGCCACCACGGCGAACGTCGTGATGAAGGCCAGCAGCGCCCCCGTGAACCCCACGAACATCAGCAACGGCTGCGCGGTGTGGAGCAGCCCCACCATCGGGAACATCCACAGCGCCGATGCCGCGCAGCCCGCCAGGCACATCGGCCGCCGCCCGAAGCGATCCCCCAGCATCGCGGCGAACGGCGTCGCCACGCCCTTGACGGCCACCGCCGCCATGATGCAGACCAGCATCACCGTACGGCTCACGCCGAGCCGCTCCGTGCCGTACGCCAGCGCCCAGGTGGAGACCGCGTAGAAGACGGCGTACCCGACCGCGAGAGCCCCGGCCGTCAGCAGCACCAGCCGCCAGTGCCCGCGCGCCACCTCCACCAGAGGGGCGTTCGCCCGCGCCCCCGTCGCGGCCAGCTCCTCGAACTGCGGCGTCTCCCGCAGCGACCTGCGCAGCAGCAGCCCGCCGGCCGCCAGCACCCCGGCCGCCCAGAACGGCACCCGCCAGCCCCACTCCCGGAACTGGGCGTCGCTCAGCCCGGCCGACAGCCCGAGGATCACCCCGTTCGCCAGCAGGAACCCCACCGCCGGTCCCACCTGCGGAAAGCTCGCCCACAGCCCCCGCTGCCGCTCCGGCGCGTGCTCCACCGTCAGCAGCACCGCCCCACCCCACTCCCCGCCGAGCCCGAGCCCCTGCAGGAACCGCAGCACGAGCAGCAGGACGGGAGCGGCCACGCCGAGCGTCGCGTACGACGGTACGCAGCCGACCGCGACCGTCGCCGCGCCCGTCAGCAGCAGGGAGCCGAGCATCACCGGCCGCCGCCCGTAACGGTCACCGATGTGTCCGAACAGCACAGAACCGAGCGGGCGGGAGAGGAAACCGATCGCGAACGTGCCGAACGCCGCCAGCGTCCCGGCCACCGGCGAGAAGGTGGGGAAGAACAGCGGCCCCAGGACGAGTGCGGCGGCGGTCCCGTAGACGAAGAAGTCGTAGAACTCGACCGCCGTCCCGGCGAGGGCGGCGACGGCGAGCCGTCTCATGGAGGGAGGCGTGGAGGGGTTCGTCGACGGGTTCGCTGACGGGTTCGCGGACGGAGTGGGTGTGGTGTGACTCTGGCGCATGCCGCGCCAACCACCCCGCGCAGACCAGGGTTACGGCCCGTCACGGGGCGCGCGGAAGCACACCGCGCGCACGGCCCCGCCAGGGGCGGACCGGAGCTGCTACCAGCCGCGCTCGCGCCACTCCGGCAGATGCGGGCGCTCGTCACCCAGCGTGGTGTCCTTGCCGTGTCCCGGGTAGATCCAGGTCTCGTCCGGCAGGACGTCGAAGAGCTTCGTCTCCACGTCCAGGATCAGGCTGGCGAAGGCGTCGGGGTCCTTGTGCGTGTTGCCGACGCCGCCGGGGAAGAGGCAGTCACCGGTGAATACGTGCGGATGGCCGTGCGGGTCGTCGTAGATCAGCACGATCGAGCCGGGCGTGTGCCCCACCATCCGCCGCGCGGTGAGCTCGACCCGTCCGACGCGGATCGTCTCCCCGTCCTCGACCGCCACGTCCGTGGGCACGTCGATGCCCTCGGCGTCGTACCGCCCGGCGTACGTCCGGGCCCCGGTGGCCGCCACGACGTCGGCGAGCGCCTGCCAGTGGTCGTGGTGGCGGTGGGTGGTGACGACGGCGGTGATGCCGTCGTCACCGATCAGCCGGAGCAGCGTCCGCGGCTCGTTCGCCGCGTCGACCAGCAGCTGTTCGCCGGTGGTCCGGCAGCGCAGCAGGTAGGAGTTGTTGTCCATCGGGCCGACGGCGACCTTCGAGATGATCAGGTCCGTGAGCTCGTGCACATCCGCGGGCCCGCCGACCTTGACCGCTCCGCTGTACGTCATGCCCCCAGGCTATAGCGGCGGCAGCGCCGGAAGGGTGCCACCCCGCACTTCCAGGGCCGCGCCGTCGCGGCGGCCGGCGAGCCAGCCCAGCAGGTCGGCCGCCGTGCCGGAGACGGTCACCTCGGTGCCCTCCTCGCCGCCGGTGCGCCACTCCCGGCCGCCGGCCAGCAGCCGGGTGGGCGGCACCGTCGCGTTGCCGGAGAACCGGTCGGCGAGGAACTCGATCTCCCGCTCCGTGAACTCCGCCGGAAGGTCCTCCAGCTCGTAGCCGATGCCCAGGTCGACATGGTGCAGCTCGACCTCGACGAGGCGGCGGAAGGGCACCCGGACGGCCCGGTCCGTCACGCCGTTGCGGAGCTCGACCGTCCGGTCCCAGTCGGCCGGGACCTCGCCCTGGGCCTGGAAGCGCGCGGCGCTCTCGCGGACGTCGTCGAGCTGGGCGGCGAGCGGGCGGGGGGCGTCGCGCTCGATGTCGGTGTCACGGGCCTCGCCGCTCTCGTACATCGGGCGGCCCTGGAGAACATTTACGAGGGCATCCGCGTTACGTGAGAGGTGGGCCAGTACGTGGCCCCGGGTCCAGCCCGGCAGGCGGGAGGGCGCGGCGACCGCCGCGTCGTCCAGTTTGGCGGCTGCGGTGAGCAGCCGGTCGGTCGCCTCGCGTACAGAGGCCAGGTCATGCACGTGATCGATCATGCCGCCGACCCTAGCGCCGCCACACGATCGGGTGAAGGTGGCCGAGCAAGACCGGAAATCGAATGCACGTGCTATACGCTCGGTGGGGGCATCCTTGAAAGTCAGGCACTCATCCGTTTGGCGGCCCCCCGTAGGCTTGAACAGTCTGGGACGGGGGCTGTGCCCCCGCTTCTCTCAAGAAAGGTGCGGACCGGCGTGGCCGACCGTCTCATCGTCCGTGGCGCGCGCGAGCACAATCTGAAGAACGTCTCGCTCGACCTCCCGCGCGACTCCCTCATCGTCTTCACCGGGCTCTCGGGGTCGGGCAAGTCCTCCCTCGCGTTCGACACGATCTTCGCCGAGGGGCAGCGCCGGTACGTCGAGTCGCTCTCCTCCTACGCCCGGCAGTTCCTCGGCCAGATGGACAAGCCGGACGTCGACTTCATCGAGGGCCTCTCCCCGGCCGTCTCGATCGACCAGAAGTCGACCTCGCGCAACCCGCGCTCCACGGTCGGCACCATCACCGAGGTCTACGACTACCTGCGCCTGCTCTTCGCGCGCATCGGCAAGCCGCACTGCCCGGAGTGCCGCCGCCCGATCTCGCGCCAGTCGCCGCAGGCGATCGTCGACAAGGTGCTGGAGCTGCCCGAGGGCAGCCGCTTCCAGGTGCTCTCGCCGCTGGTGCGCGAGCGCAAGGGCGAGTTCGTCGACCTCTTCGCCGACCTGCAGACCAAGGGCTACAGCCGGGCCCGGGTGGACGGGCAGACCGTCCACCTCGCCGAGCCGCCCACCCTGAAGAAGCAGGAGAAGCACACCATCGAGGTGGTCGTCGACCGCCTGACGGTGAAGGACAGCGCCAAGCGCCGGCTCACCGACTCCGTGGAGACCGCGCTCGGCCTGTCCGGCGGCATGGTCGTGCTCGACTTCGTCGACCTCCCCGAGGACGACCCCGAGCGCGAGCGGATGTACTCCGAGCACCTCTACTGCCCGTACGACGACCTCTCCTTCGAGGAGCTGGAGCCCCGCTCCTTCTCGTTCAACTCGCCCTTCGGCGCCTGCCCCGACTGCACCGGCATCGGCACGCGCATGGAGGTCGACCCCGAGCTCGTCGTCCCCGACGAGGAGCGCTCCCTCGACGAGGGCGCCATCCACCCCTGGTCGCACGGCCACACCAAGGAGTACTTCGGCCGCCTGATCGGCGGGCTCGCCGACGCGCTCGGCTTCCGTACCGACATCCCCTGGGCCGGGCTGCCCGCCCGAGCCAAGAAGGCCCTGCTGTACGGGCACAAGACCCAGGTCGAGGTCCGCTACCGCAACCGGTACGGCAGGGAGCGGGCGTACACCACCCCCGCCTTCGAAGGCGCCGTCTCCTTCGTCAAGCGGCGGCACAGCGAGGCCGAGAGCGACTCCAGCCGCGAGCGCTTCGAGGGGTACATGCGCGAGGTGCCCTGCCCCACGTGTGAGGGCACGCGCCTCAAGCCGATCGTCCTCGCGGTCACGGTGATGGAGAAGTCCATCGCCGAGGTCTCGGCGATGTCCATCAGCGAGTGCGCCGAATTCCTCGGCCGCCTCACGCTGAACGCCCGCGACAAGAAGATCGCCGAGCGCGTGCTCAAGGAGGTCAACGAACGGCTCCGCTTCCTCGTGGACGTGGGCCTGGACTACCTCTCGCTGAACCGCGCGGCCGGCACCCTCTCCGGCGGCGAGGCCCAGCGCATCCGGCTCGCCACCCAGATCGGCTCCGGCCTGGTGGGTGTGCTGTACGTGCTCGACGAGCCGTCCATCGGCCTCCACCAGCGCGACAACCACCGGCTCATCGAGACGCTCGTGCGCCTGCGCGACATGGGCAACACCCTCATCGTCGTCGAGCACGACGAGGACACCATCAAGGTCGCCGACTGGGTCGTCGACATCGGCCCGGGCGCCGGCGAGCACGGCGGCAAGGTCGTCCACTCCGGCCCGCTGAAGCAGCTGCTGGCCAACAAGGAGTCGATGACCGGGCAGTACCTGTCCGGGAAGCGGTCCATCCCGACCCCCGACGTCCGGCGGCCCGTGGACCCGTCCCGCCGGCTCACCGTGCACGGCGCCCGCGAGAACAACCTGCGGGACATCGACGTCTCCTTCCCGCTCGGCGTGCTCACGGCGGTCACCGGCGTCTCCGGCTCCGGCAAGTCGACCCTGGTCAACGACATCCTCTACACCCACCTCGCGCGCGAGCTGAACGGCGCCAAGTCGGTGCCGGGACGGCACACGCGCGTGGACGGCGACGACCTCGTCGACAAGGTCGTCCACGTCGACCAGTCGCCCATCGGCCGCACCCCGCGGTCGAACCCGGCGACGTACACCGGTGTCTTCGACCACGTCCGCAAGCTCTTCGCCGAGACGATGGAGGCGAAGGTCCGGGGGTACCTGCCCGGGCGCTTCTCCTTCAACGTCAAGGGCGGCCGCTGCGAGAACTGCTCCGGTGACGGCACCATCAAGATCGAGATGAACTTCCTGCCGGACGTGTACGTCCCGTGCGAGGTCTGCCACGGGGCGCGCTACAACCGGGAGACCCTGGAGGTGCACTACAAGGGCAAGTCCATCGCCGAGGTGCTGGACATGCCGATCGAGGAGGCCCTCGGCTTCTTCGAGGCCGTCCCCACGATCGCCCGCCACCTGCGCACCCTGACCGAGGTCGGTCTCGGGTACGTACGGCTGGGCCAGTCGGCGCCGACGCTCTCCGGCGGCGAGGCGCAGCGCGTCAAGCTCGCCTCCGAGCTGCAGAAGCGGTCGACCGGGCGCACGGTGTACGTCCTGGACGAGCCGACCACCGGTCTGCACTTCGAGGACATCTCGAAGCTGATCAAGGTCCTGTCGAACCTGGTCGACAAGGGCAACAGCGTGATCGTCATCGAGCACAACCTCGATGTCATCAAGACCGCCGACTGGGTCGTCGACATGGGCCCCGAAGGCGGCAGCGGCGGCGGCCTGGTCGTCGCCGAGGGCACGCCCGAGCAGGTCGCGGGCGTCCCGGCCAGCCACACCGGCAAGTTCCTGCGGGACATCCTCGACCCGGAGCGCATCAGCGACGCGGTCCCGTCGGTCCCGGCGGCACGCAAGCGCGCGTCGAAGAAGACGGTCGCGGCGGCGGACGGTGCGCCCCGCCGCAAGACGGCCACGGCCCGCACGACCCCGGCGAAGAAGACGGCGTCGGCCCGCAGCCGCACCACCTCCTGACGCCCGGCCGCAGGCCACGCCGCCCGGTGCCCCTCCCCCGCGGGAAGGGCACCGGGCGGCGCCGGTTTGCCTACTGCGGCAGCTCCGCCGCGTACGGCGGCTCCGCGCCCGGGCGGGAGCAGGTGACGGCCGCCGCACGGGACGCGAAGGCCAGCAGGTCCCGCCAGCCGTCGGCGTCCACAGCGGCCAAGGAGTCCAGGGCGCTCCCGGCATCCAGGGCGCTCCCGGCATCCAGGGCGCTCGCGGTATCCAGGGCGCCCTCGGCGTCCGGGGCCCGGCCCGCCAGGCCGTGCAGCAGCGCCGCGTTCACCGTGTCACCCGCGCCGATCGTGTCGGCGACCGCCACCGGCACCGCCGGCACCGAGACGTCCAGGTCACGGGTGTGGAGCGACAGCCCCGACGCGCCACGCGTCAGCACCACCGCCGACGGACCCTTCGCCAGCCACTCCTCCGGCGAACCGCCCAGCCACCGCGCGTCCTCCTCGGAGAGCTTCAGCACCGACACGTACGGCAGCCACCCCGCGAACCGCGCCCGGTAGGCGTCCGCGTCCGGGATCAGACCCGGCCGGACGTTCGGGTCCAGCAGCGTGAGCACCCCGCGCCCGGCCTCCCGCCGCAGCAGCGCCTCGTACGCGCTCGCGCCCGGCTCCAGCGCCAGCGAGCACGTCCCGAAGGAGACCGCCCGCACGCCCTCCGGAAGCCGCTCCGGCAGCGCGAAGAGCCGGTCGGCCGTGCCCTGCGCGTAGAACCCGTACCGCGCCGACCCGTCCGCCCCCACGGAGGCCACCGCCAGCGTCGTCGGCTCGGGACCGCGCTGTACGAGGCCGGTGGCGACGCCCGCGGCCCGCAGGCCCTCCAGCAGCGCCTCCCCGAAGGCGTCGGTGGAGACGCGGGAGCAGAAGGCGACGTCCGCGCCCAGCCGCCCCAGCGCCACCGCGGTGTTGTACGGGCCCCCGCCCCGCCGGGGCACGAGCGGCGCGAGCGGTCCGGCGCCCTCGGCACCGGGTTCCGGGACCAGGTCGATCAGGGACTCTCCGGCGACGACGATCACGAGCCCGAACGTAACCCATCGCCGGGGGCCGGGACAGCCCCCGCGGAAGGGCCGCACATCTACGCGGGTATCGTCGGATCCGTACCGAGTCGGACCGTGCCGGTCCGCCCGTACCGCGTCGGCGCGTACCGCTGGTCCCCGTACCGGGTGGTCCCGCCGCCGACGTCCCCCTTCCGCCGTGAGACCCGTGGAGCGCCCATGTCCGGCCAGCCCGCAGCCCGCCGCACCGTGCTGAAAGGTGCCGCCCTCGCCGGGGCCGCCGGGCTGGGCGCCGCCGCCTGCTCCACCGACTCCAAGCTCGGCCACGCCCAGAACCCCACCCCCACCGCCCCGGTCGACCTCGGCGCGGCGGAGGAGGTGCCCGTCGGGGGCGCCAAGCTCTACCGCGAGCAGCGCCTGGTCGTGAGCTGCCCGGCCAAGGGCCAGTACAAGGCGTTCAGCGCGCAGTGCACCCACGCGGGCTGCGTCTTCGACAAGGTCGAGGGCATCGAGGGGAACTGCCCCTGCCACGGCAGCCGCTTCGACGTCACCACGGGCAAGGCGATCAAGGGCCCGGCGACCGCCGCGCTGCCGGAGGTCCCGGTCAAGGTCACCGACGGCAAGCTGGTCGCGGGCCCCGACGCATAACGCGGCAGTCGCCCCACGGCCGTTACGCCGGCCGGACTGTCAGTGGGCGCCAGTAGGGTGTGAGGCATGGCAGACCCCTCCAGCTACCGCCCCAAGCCGGGACAGATCCCCGACTCGCCGGGGGTCTACAAATTCCGCGACGATCACCGCCGGGTGATCTACGTCGGGAAGGCGAAGTCCCTGCGCCAGCGGCTCGCCAACTACTTCCAGGACCTGGCGGGCCTGCACCCGCGCACCCGCACCATGGTCACCACGGCCGCCTCCGTGGAGTGGACGGTGGTGTCGACGGAGGTCGAGGCGCTTCAGCTGGAGTACTCGTGGATCAAGGAGTTCGACCCCCGGTTCAACGTCAAGTACCGGGACGACAAGAGCTACCCCTACCTCGCCGTCACCCTCAGCGAGGACTTCCCCCGCGTGCAGGTCATGCGCGGCCAGAAGAAGAAGGGCGTGCGCTACTTCGGCCCCTACAGCCACGCCTGGGCCATCCGCGACACCGTCGACCTCCTGCTGCGGGTCTTCCCGGTACGGACCTGCTCCGCCGGGGTGTTCAAGAACGCCGAGCGCACCGGCCGCCCCTGCCTCCTCGGCTACATCGGCAAGTGCTCGGCGCCCTGCGTGGGCCGGGTGGACCCCGAGGAACACCGGGACCTGGCCGAGGAGTTCTGCGACTTCATGGCCGGCCGCACCGGCACGTACATCCGCCGCCTGGAGAAGGACATGATGGCGGCGGCCGAGGACATGGAGTACGAGCGGGCCGCCCGCCTCCGCGACGACATAGAGGCCCTGAAACGGGCCATGGAGAAGAGCGCCGTCGTCCTCGCCGACGCCACCGACGCCGACCTGATCGCCGTGGCCGAGGACGAGCTGGAAGCCGCCGTCCAGATCTTCCACGTCCGCGGCGGCCGGGTCCGCGGCCAGCGCGGCTGGGTCACCGACAAGGTGGAGGCGGTCGACACGGCGGGCCTGGTCGAGCACGCGCTCCAGCAGCTGTACGGGGACGAGAGCGGCGACGCCGTGCCCAAGGAGGTCCTCGTCCCCGCGCTCCCGGAGGACGCCGAGGCCGTCACGCAGTGGCTCAGCGGCCGCCGCGGGGCGAACGTCTCCCTGCGCATCCCGCAGCGCGGCGACAAGAAGGCGCTGATGGAGACGGTCGGCCGCAACGCCCAGCAGGCCCTCGTCCTGCACAAGACCAAGCGCGCCAGCGACCTCACCACGCGCTCCCGCGCCCTGGAGGAGATCGCCGAGGCCCTGGGCCTGGAGACGGCGCCCCTGCGGATCGAGTGCTTCGACATCTCGCACCTCCAGGGCGAGGACGTCGTCGCGTCCATGGTCGTCTTCGAGGACGGCCTGCCCCGCAAGAGCGAGTACCGCCGCTTCCAGATCAGGGGCTTCGAGGGGCAGGACGACGTCCGCTCGATGCACGAGGTGATCAGCCGCCGCTTCAAGCGGTACCTCGCGGAGCGCGAGCGGACCGGCGAGTGGGCGGTGGAGGAGCCCGACGGCGCCGCCGGCCGCGACCGTGCCGCCGACCACGCCGACGGAACCGCCGCCGGCGCCGTCCCCGGCACGGTCCCCGCCCCCGGCGAGGCCCCGGCCCCCGGTACCGCCCCCGGCGAGGCCCCGGCCCCCGGCACCGCGCCCGCGCCCGGCGAGGGGCCGGTCGCCCTCGGTCTCGCCGACGAGACCGGCCGGCCCAAGAAGTTCGCCTACCCGCCCCAGCTGGTCGTCGTCGACGGCGGCCGCCCGCAGGTCGCGGCCGCCCGGCGCGCCCTCGACGAGCTCGGCATCGACGACGTCGCCGTCTGCGGCCTCGCCAAGCGCCTGGAGGAGGTGTGGCTGCCGGACGAGGAGGACCCGGTGGTCCTGCCCCGGAGCAGCGAGGGGCTGTATCTCCTCCAGCGCGTCCGGGACACGGCGCACGACTTCGCCATCCGCTACCAGCGCTCCAAGCGCTCCAAGCGGATCAGGACCAGCCCGCTGGACGACGTGCCCGGTCTCGGCGACACCCGCAAGCAGGCCCTGATCAAGCATTTCGGCTCGGTGAAGCGGCTGCGGCAGGCGACAATCGAGCAGATCTGCGAGGTACCGGGCCTCGGCCGGAAGACCGCCGAAGCCGTGGCCGTCGCCCTCGCCCAGGCCGCTCCGGCCGCTCCCGCCGTGAACACGGCGACAGGAGAGATCATTGAAGACGACGGCGGGGGAACCGCATTGGACGGGGGAAGCAGAGATGACTGAGCACGAGCCACTGGCAGCCGAACCGGCGACCGAACCCGCGACCGGACCGGCAGCCGAACCGGCGGCAGAGCGAGAAGACGGAGCAGCACACGTGAGTACGGGCACGACGATGGAGCCCGGTGAGGCCGCCGAGGCGGCCATCCCCGAGCTGGTGATCATCTCCGGTATGTCCGGCGCCGGGCGCAGCACCGCCGCCAAGTGCCTGGAGGACCTCGGCTGGTTCGTCGTGGACAACCTGCCGCCGGCGCTGATCCCCACCATGGTGGAGCTCGGCGCCCGCTCCCAGGGCAATGTCGCGCGGATCGCCGTCGTCGTCGACGTACGCGGCCGCCAGTTCTTCGAGAGCCTCCGCGAGTCCCTCGCCGACCTCGACGCCAAGCAGGTCACGCGCCGCATCGTCTTCCTGGAGTCGTCCGACGACGCCCTGGTCCGCCGCTTCGAGTCGGTGCGCCGCCCGCACCCGCTCCAGGGCGACGGCAGGATCGTCGACGGCATCGCCGCCGAGCGCGATCTGCTGCGCGAGCTGCGCGGCGACGCCGACCTGGTGATCGACACCTCCAGCCTCAACGTCCACGAGCTGCGCGCCAAGATGGACGCCCAGTTCGCCGGTGACGAGGAGCCGGAGCTGCGCGCCACGGTCATGTCCTTCGGCTACAAGTACGGCCTGCCCGTCGACGCCGACCTCGTGGTGGACTGCCGCTTCCTGCCCAACCCGCACTGGGTGCCGGAGCTGCGCCCGTACACGGGCCTCAACGAAGAGGTCTCCGGGTACGTCTTCAACCAGCCGGGCGCCAAGGAGTTCCTGGACCGGTACACCGAGCTGCTCCAGCTGATCTCCACCGGCTACCGCCGCGAGGGCAAGCGGTACGTCACCATCGCCGTCGGCTGCACCGGCGGGAAGCACCGTTCCGTCGCCATGTCCGAGAAGCTCGCCGCCCGTCTCGCCTCCGAGGGTGTCGAGACCGTCGTCGTCCACCGGGACATGGGGCGCGAGTGAAACCGTACCGCCGGCGTACGAGCACCCTGTCCGCTCGTACGCTCCGCAGACGCGGCGCGCAGCCCAAGGTCGTCGCCCTCGGCGGCGGCATGGGCCTGTCCGCGTCCCTCGCCGCGCTGCGCCGTATCACCGGCGACCTGACCGCCGTGGTCACGGTCGCCGACGACGGCGGCTCCAGCGGCCGGCTCCGCGAGGAGCTCGGCGTGCTGCCGCCCGGGGACCTGCGCAAGGCCCTGGCGGCGCTGTGCGGCGACGACGACTGGGGCCAGACCTGGGCCAGGGTCATCCAGCACCGCTTCCAGTCGCAGGGCGAGCTGCACGAGCACGCGGTCGGCAATCTGCTCATCGTCGCCCTGTGGGAGCAGCTCGGCGACCATGTCCAGGCCCTGGACCTGGTGGGCAGGCTGCTCGGCGCGCACGGCCGGGTGCTGCCCATGTCGGCCGTGCCGCTGGAGCTCCAGGCGCTGGTCAGGGGCCATGACCCCGAGCGCCCGGACGACGTGGACCTGGTGCGCGGGCAGGCGACGGTGGCCCTCACGCCCGGTGAGGTGCAGTCCGTACACCTCGTGCCGAACGACCCGCCGGCCGTGCCCGAGGCGGTCGCGGCCGTGCTCGACGCGGACTGGGTGGTCCTGGGCCCCGGCTCCTGGTTCTCGTCGGTGATACCGCACCTGCTGGTGCCCGAGCTGCTGGATGCCTTGATCGAGACCAAGGCCCGCCGGGTGCTGTCGCTCAACCTGGCGCCGCAGCCCGGCGAAACCGAGGGCTTCTCCCCGCAGCGTCATTTGGAGGTTTTGGGACGACACGCCCCTAAACTCGCCCTGGACGTGGTGCTGGCCGACGAGGCCGCCGTACCCGACCGCGAGTCCCTCGCAGATGCCGCCCAGCGGCTGGGTGCCGCGGTCGAGCTGGCCCCGGTGGCCAGGAAGGACGGCTTGCCGAAGCACGACCCGGAGCTGTTGGCCGCCGCGTACGACCGTATTTTTCGGATGCATGGAAGGATCGGCCCATGGCGATGACGGCAGCGGTGAAGGACGAAATCTCCCGGCTTCCCGTCACCCGGACCTGCTGCAGAAAGGCGGAGGTCTCGTCGATCCTGCGGTTCGCCGGCGGACTGCACCTGGTCAGCGGGCGGATCGTGATCGAGGCGGAGCTGGACACCGCGATGGCGGCCCGCCGTCTGAAGCGGGACATCGCGGAGATCTTCGGCCACAACTCCGAGTTGATCGTGATGGCGCCCGGCGGTCTGCGGCGCGGCTCGCGCTTCGTCGTGCGCGTGGTGGCCGGCGGCGACCAGCTGGCGCGGCAGACCGGGCTGGTGGACGGCCGCGGCCGGCCCATCCGGGGCCTGCCGCCGCAGGTCGTCTCCGGCGCCACCTGTGACGCCGAGGCCGCCTGGCGCGGCGCGTTCCTGGCGCACGGCTCGCTGACCGAGCCGGGCCGCTCGTCTTCCCTGGAGGTGACCTGCCCGGGCCCGGAGGCCGCGCTCGCGCTGGTCGGCGCCGCCCGCCGGCTCTCGATCCCCGCCAAGGCCCGCGAGGTGCGGGGCGTGGACCGCGTGGTCGTACGCGACGGGGACGCCATCGGCGCCCTGCTGACCCGGCTCGGGGCGCACGACTCGGTGCTGGCCTGGGAGGAGCGGCGGATGCGCCGCGAGGTCCGCGCCACCGCCAACCGCCTGGCCAACTTCGACGACGCCAACCTGCGCCGCTCGGCGCGCGCGGCCGTCGCCGCCGGCGCCCGAGTGCAGCGCGCCCTGGAGATCCTCGGCGAGGAGGTGCCCGAGCACCTCGCGGCGGCCGGGCGGCTGCGCATGGAGCACAAGCAGGCCTCGCTGGAGGAGCTGGGCGCCCTCGCCGACCCGCCGCTGACCAAGGACGCGGTCGCCGGCCGGATCCGCCGCCTCCTGGCGATGGCCGACAAGCGGGCGCAGGATCTGGGCATTCCGGGCACGGAGTCCAGCCTGACGGAGGAGATGGCCGACGGTCTCGTCGGCTGAACCCCTGCCAAGGACACGTCATCGCCGGCGGCATCCCTTCCCGGGGTGCCGCCGGCGGCGTTTTCCGCCCCCGCGCCGGGTTCGGTCACGGCGTCCGAGGCGGTATTGACATGATCATGATCTCCCACAAGCCTGGCGCCTGTTCACTTTCGTGGCAGACAACAGCAAGGGGGGCTTATGAGACGCAGAGCGAGAGCGATCCTCGCCGCGGCTTCACTGCTGATAGCCGGGCTGGCGGCGGGACCCGTCGCCGGAGCGGAACAGAAGGACGGCACGGACGGCGACCGCCTGTCCGTCTGGCACGCGAAGGTCGGCAAGGACCAGGTGCAGCTCCTCCTCGAAGCCGGTGCCGACGGCCATGAGCTGAGCGAGCGCATCCCCGAAAAGGGCGCCGCCACCATCGAGTTGTACCTCACCGGGCCCCAGGCGAAGAGCCTGCGCGACAAGGGCGTCGACCTCACCGAGCACACCGTCCCCGACGCCGCCGAGAAGCGCCTCGCGGCCGCCGGGGACGGCGTGTTCCGCCCGTACGGCGGCGAGAACGGGCTCAAGGCGGAGATCCTCGCGACCGCCCGCGCCCACCCCGCCCTCACCAAGGTCGTCTCCCTCGGCAAGACCGTCAAAGGCCAGGACATCCTCGCCCTCAAGCTCACCAAGGCCGCCCAGAAGTCCAAGGACGGCTCCAAGCCCGCCACCCTCTACCTCTCCAACCAGCACGCCCGCGAGTGGATCACCCCCGAGATGAACCGGCGGCTGCTCCACCACTACCTCGCCGGATACGGCAAGGACCCCCGCATCACGCGGATCGTCGACACCACCGAGCTGTGGTTCGTCCTCTCCGCCAACCCCGACGGCTACGACTTCACGCACGCCGACCCCGCCAACCGCCAGTGGCGCAAGAACCTGCGCGACAACAACGGCGACGGCCGCATCACCCCCGGCGACGGCGTCGACCTGAACCGCAACTTCTCCTACAAGTGGGGATACGACGACGAGGGCTCGTCCCCCGACCCCGCCGACGAGACCTACCGCGGCCCCGGCCCCATGTCCGAGCCCGAGACGAAGGCGCTCGACGCCTTCCAGAGGCGGATCGGCTTCCAGTACGGCATCAACTACCACTCCGCCGCCCAGCTGATCCTCTACGGCGTCGGCTGGCAGGTCGCCACCGACACCCCCGACGACGTCCCCCTCAAGGCGCTGGCCGGCACCCCCGCCCAGCCCGCGATCCCCGGCTACCGCCCGCAGGTCTCCTCCGAGCTCTACACCACCAACGGCGAGGCCGACGGCCACGCGGCCAACGTCAACGGCATGCAGATGTTCACCCCGGAGATGTCGACCTGCGCCACCGCCTCCCGCGTCGACCCGAACGACGCCTGGGAACCGTCCGACTGCGCCTCCGTCTTCACCTTCCCCGACGACGAGAAGCTGATCCAGCAGGAGTTCGCCAAGAACATCCCGTTCGCGCTCGCCGTCGCCGAATCCGCCGCCCGCCCCGACAACCCCGTCTCCCCGACCGGCGCCGACGCGCCCCCCTTCGTCCCCGACACCTTCACCACCTCGTACGCGTACGACGGCGCCGACCAGGAGGTCTCCGTCACCGCCCGCACATCGCTGCGCGACAAGGAGCTCAAGTACCGCGTCAACGGCGGCCGCACACACGACCAGCGCCTCGAAGCCTGGGAGGGCGGCGAGACGTACGGCGGCGAGGACAACCTGTACTACGACGAGTACCGCGCCGAGGTCCAGGACGGCGAACCGGGCGACACGGTCGAGGTCTGGTTCACCGGCCGCACCCGCGACGGCGAGCGCGTCTCCTCGACCCCCTTCACGTACACCATCGCCGCCCGCCCGCGCGGTGACGTGCTGGTCCTCGCCGACGAGGGCGGCACCGGAGCGCCCGCGCAGCACGCGGCCGCGTACACCCGGGCCGTACGGGACGGCGGCCGCCGCGCCGCCGTCTGGGACGTCGCCGTGCAGGGCACCCCGCACCCGCTCGGTGTGCTGGGCCACTTCGGGACGGTCGTCTGGTACACCGGCGCGAACGCGCCCTCCGGACCCACCATGCTCGCCGTGCGCGACTACCTCAACGAGGGCGGCAAGCTCGTCAACGCCGGCGAGCAGGCGGGCGGCCTGGTCGACATCGGCCGCGCCGACTCCGACGACTTCGCGCAGTACTACCTCGGCGCGTACCACCGCGCCGGACTGAAGGACCCGACGCGCTTCGCCGGCACCGGCCCCTTCGCCGGTACGAAGGCGGCGCTCGGCCCGGTCGCGGGCAACCCCCTCGACCACGCCGGCGCCTACACCGTCACCTCCGACACCCTTCCGCCGGACCGCTTCCCGCAGTTCCGCAGCGCCGCCGCCGGCGACTACCCCGGCCTGCGCACCCCCTTCGAACCGTCCGAGGGCACCTCCTTCGCGGCCGTCCGGCACGCCGACGACACCTGGGCGCGGCTCACCCGCACCATCGACCTCACCGGTGTCGACGCCGCGTCGAAGCCCACCCTCCGCTTCGCCCTCAGCCACGACACCGAGCCCGGCTACGACAACGTCATCGTCGAGGCCCACACCGCGGGGGCGGACGACTGGACCACCCTGCCCGACGCCAACGGCAACACCTCCACCACCGTCCCGACCGACTGCGGCGAGGGCTTCTACGTCGCCGGCCACCCCTTCCTCGCGCGCTACCTCACCGTCGGAGCCGACGGCTGCACCGCCACCGGCACCACCGGCGCCTGGCACGCCTTCACCGGCTCCTCCAACGGCTGGCGCCAGGCCGCCGTCGACCTGAGCGCGTACGCGGGCAAGAAGGTCGAGCTCTCCCTCTCCTACGTCACCGACCCGGGCACCGGCGGGATGGGCGTCTTCGTCGACGACACCGAGCTCCTCGTCGGCTCCGCCCGGCAGGACGGCGAGGGCTTCGAGACCTCGCTGGGCGCCTGGACCGTCGCCGGCCCGCCGGCCGGCAGCCCGGGCAACGGCGCCGACTGGGCGCGCTCGCCCGCGCTGTTCCACTCCCGGGCGGCCGTCACCACCCGCGACACCGTGCTCCTCGGCTTCGGCCTGGAACACGTGGCCACCCCGGCCGAGCGCCGGGACCTGCTCGGAAAGGCGCTCACCGCACTCCGCCGCTGACCCTGCGTAGCCACCGGGAGCCCCCGGAAAGGCCCCGGATCCCGTACCCGTCGGTAGGTACGGGACCCGGGGCCGTACGGATGCGCAGGATGTCACTAGCGCGCCCTAGGCGGGGTAGGGTCGTAATCGGTCGGGGACATCCCAAATAAAACTCGCCGGCGTCGAAAACCGGCGTACCTAACGAGGAGATCGGTTCGTGACGATCCGCGTAGGCATCAACGGCTTTGGCCGCATCGGTCGTAACTACTTCCGCGCGCTGCTGGAGCAGGGTGCAGACATCGAGATCGTGGCTGTCAACGACCTGGGTGACACCGCGACCACCGCTCACCTGCTGAAGTACGACACCATCCTGGGTCGTCTCAAGGCCGAGGTCAGCCACACCGCCGACACCATCACCGTCGACGGCCACACGATCAAGGTGCTGTCCGAGCGCAACCCCGCCGACATCCCGTGGGGCGAGCTGGGCGTCGACATCGTCATCGAGTCGACCGGCATCTTCACGAAGAAGGCCGACGCCGAGAAGCACATCGCCGGCGGCGCGAAGAAGGTCCTCATCTCGGCTCCGGCCAGCGACGAGGACATCACCATCGTCATGGGTGTCAACCAGGACAAGTACGACGCGGCCAGCCACCACATCATCTCCAACGCCTCCTGCACCACCAACTGCGTGGCGCCGATGGCCAAGGTGCTCGACGAGAACTTCGGCATCGTCAAGGGCATGATGACGACCGTCCACGCGTACACCAACGACCAGCGCATCCTGGACTTCCCGCACAAGGACCTGCGCCGCGCCCGCGCCGCCGCGGAGAACATCATCCCGACCTCCACGGGCGCCGCCAAGGCCACCGCGCTGGTCCTCCCGCAGCTCAAGGGCAAGCTGGACGGCATCGCCATGCGCGTCCCGGTCCCGACCGGCTCGGTCACCGACCTCGTCATCGAGCTCGACCGCGAGGTCACCAAGGACGAGATCAACACCGCCTTCCAGAAGGCCGCCGAGGGGCAGCTCAAGGGCATCCTGGAGTACACCGAGGACCCGATCGTCTCCTCGGACATCGTCAACTGGCCGGCGTCCTGCACCTTCGACTCGCAGCTGACGATGGTCCAGGGCAAGCAGGTCAAGGTCGTCGGCTGGTACGACAACGAGTGGGGCTACTCCAACCGACTCGTCGACCTCACCGTCTTCGTCGGCGGCCAGCTCTGAGAGTCTAGGTCCACCAGGGCAGGCATCACGATGTGAGCACAGGGCTCGGGCAGCGCGACGGCGCGCTGTACGGGCCCTGTCGCTTGCGTCGAACTTCCAAGGAGTACGGAGTAACAGCACAGATGAAGACGATCGACGAACTTCTCCGCCAAGGAGTGGACGGCAAGCGGGTATTCGTCCGCGCCGACCTCAACGTGCCGCTGGACGGCACCACCATCACCGACGACGGCCGCATCCGCGCCGTCCTGCCGACCGTCAAGGCGCTGACCCAGGCCGGTGCCAAGGTCGTCGTGGCCTCCCACCTCGGCCGCCCCAAGGGCGCCCCGGACCCGGCCTTCACGCTGCGGTTCGCCGCCTCGCGCCTCGGCGAGCTCCTCGGCCGCCCGGTGGCCTTCGCCGGCGACACCATCGGCTCCGAGGCCCACTCCGCGGTCTCCGGCCTGGAGGCCGGCCAGGTCGCCGTCCTGGAGAACCTCCGCTTCAACGCCGGTGAGACCTCCAAGGACGACGCCGAGCGCGCCGAGTTCGCCGCCCGCCTCGCCGCCCTCGCGGACGTGTACGTCGGCGACGGCTTCGGTGCGGTGCACCGCAAGCACGCCTCCGTCTACGACCTGCCGAAGCTGCTCCCGAGCTACGCCGGCTACCTCATCGCCACCGAGGTCGGCGTCCTGAAGAAGCTCACCGAGGACGTCCGGCGGCCGTACGTCGTCGTCCTCGGTGGCGCCAAGGTCTCCGACAAGCTGGGCGTCATCGACCAGCTGCTGGAGAAGGCCGACCGCATCCTGATCGGCGGCGGCATGGCGTACACCTTCCTCAAGGCCAAGGGCCACGAGGTCGGGATCTCGCTGCTCCAGGAGGACCAGATCTCGGCGTGCCTGGAGTACCTGGCGCGCGCCGAGAAGAAGGGCGTGGAGTTTGTGCTCCCCGTCGACGTGCTGGTCTCCGCCGACTTCCCGGACCTGAAGACCAAGGCCCCGGCGAACCCGACCACGGTCTCCGCCACCGCCATCCCGGCGGACCAGGAGGGCCTGGACATCGGTCCGGAGACCCGCAAGCTGTACGCATCGAAGCTCGCCGACGCGGCCACCGTCTTCTGGAACGGCCCCATGGGCGTCTTCGAGCACCCCGACTACGCCCAGGGCACCAAGGCCGTCGCCCAGGCGCTCGTCGACTCCCCGGCCTTCTCGGTCGTCGGCGGTGGCGACTCCGCCGCGGCCGTCCGGACCCTGGGCTTCGACGAGAACGCTTTCGGCCACATCTCGACCGGCGGCGGCGCGAGCCTCGAGTACCTCGAGGGCAAGACGCTTCCCGGCCTCGCCGCACTGGAGGACTGACCCCCACATGAGCAACACCCGCACCCCGCTGATGGCGGGCAACTGGAAGATGAACCTCAACCACCTGGAGGCCATCGCCCACGTCCAGAAGCTCGCCTTCGCGCTGACCGACAAGGACTACGACGCCGTCGAGGTCGCGGTCCTGGCGCCCTTCACCGACCTGCGCTCCGTCCAGACCCTCGTCGAGGGCGACAAGCTCAAGATCAAGTACGGCGCCCAGGACCTCTCGGCGCACGAGTCCGGCGCGTACACCGGCGAGATCTCGGGCGCGATGCTGGCCAAGCTGAAGTGCTCGTACGTGGCCGTCGGCCACTCCGAGCGCCGCCAGTACCACGGCGAGAACGACGAGATCTGCAACGCCAAGGTGAAGGCCGCCTTCAAGCACGGCCTGACCCCGATCCTCTGCGTCGGCGAGGGCCTGGACGTCCGCAAGGCCGGTGACCAGGTCTCCTACACGCTCGCGCAGCTCGACGGCGGCCTGAAGGACATCCCGGCCGAGCAGGCCGAGACCATCGTGATCGCGTACGAGCCGGTGTGGGCCATCGGCACCGGCGAGGTCGCCACCCCCGAGGACGCGCAGGAGGTCT
This sequence comes from Streptomyces sp. NPDC030862, assembly GCF_055571835.1. Lineage (NCBI taxonomy): Bacteria > Bacillati > Actinomycetota > Actinomycetes > Kitasatosporales > Streptomycetaceae > Streptomyces > Streptomyces sp. NPDC030862. The sequence continues at coordinate 249,465 of NZ_JBVIEN010000008.1, forward strand.
GCGGCGCGATCCGCGGGCGCCTGGCCGAGCTGTACACGCAGGAGCTGGCCGACAAGGTCCGTATCCAGTACGGCGGCTCGGTGAAGGCGTCGAACGTCGCCGCGATCATGGCGCAGCCGGACGTGGACGGCGCCCTGGTGGGCGGCGCGGCGCTGGACGCCGACGAGTTCGTCAAGATCGTGCGCTTCCGCGACCAGTGAGTATGCGGTAGGGCGGATCCGTCGTACCCTTGCGGGGGCCGGGGCCCGGATTCCGGGCACCGTGCCCCCGCAGTGCGTAGAAGTCCGTTTGTCGGTGTAGTCCGAGAATTGCCAGGAAGTAGGGTCCAGCCGTGGTTATGGGGTTCTCGATCGCCCTGATCGTCTTCAGCCTGCTGCTGATGCTGCTGGTGCTGATGCACAAGGGGAAGGGCGGCGGCCTCTCCGACATGTTCGGCGGCGGTATGCAGTCGTCCGTCGGCGGCTCGTCGGTCGCCGAGCGCAACCTGGACCGCATCACCGTGGTGGTCGGTCTGATGTGGTTCGCGTGCATCGTCGTCCTCGCGCTGCTGGTGAAGCTGGACGGCTGAGCCATCGGTTCCGTGTCCCGTGGCCGGGTGTAACTCCCACCACTGGACGCGCGTTGGGCCTTACGTAGACTGGGGCATCTTCGAGCACCATCACGCAGGGAGTTACGACCGTGGCAAGTGGCAACGCGATCCGGGGAAGCCGGGTCGGGGCGGGGCCGATGGGGGAGGCCGAGCGAGGCGAATCCGCGCCGCGCCTCCGGATCTCCTTCTGGTGCTCGAACGGGCACGAGACCCAGCCGAGCTTCGCCAGCGACGCGCAGGTTCCCGACACCTGGGACTGCCCGCGGTGCGGGTTCCCGGCCGGCCAGGACCGGGACAACCCGCCGGACCCACCGCGCACCGAGCCGTACAAGACGCACCTCGCGTACGTACGCGAGCGGCGCAGCGACGCGGACGGCGAGGCGATCCTGGCCGAGGCGCTGGCCAAACTGCGGGGCGAGATCTGACCTTCACGCGCATACAGGACGACGGGCTTCGCCGGTGGACATCACCGGCGGGGCCCGTTGTCAGTGGTGCCCCCTATCGTCGTGCTCATCGCCTCACCGGTGTCCAGGATCAATTAGGTTGGAGTCGCAGCGGGGCAAGCAGGCACGTACGAGAAGAAGTGGGCTGATGTCCGAGATGAACGCCGAAGGACGCACCAGGCTCAACCGGTTGCCCGAGTGGACGGCTCTGGGCAAGCACCGGGAGCAGCTGGGACAGACGCATCTGCGCGAGCTGTTCGCCACCGACCCGGAGCGCGGCAGCCGGTACACCCTGCGGGTGGGCGACCTGTATCTCGACTACTCCAAGCAGTTGGTGACCGACGAGACGCTGAGGCTGCTGCGCGAGCTGGCCGCGGCGACCGGGGTGGCCGAGCTGCGGGACGCCATGTTCCGCGGCGAGAAGATCAACACCACGGAGAACCGGGCCGTGCTGCACACCGCGCTGCGCGCCCCGCGCGACGCCGTGATCGAGGTGGACGGGGAGAACGTTGTCGCCGGCGTCCACGCCGTGCTCGACAAGATGGCGACGTTCTCGGAGCGCGTCCGCTCCGGCGCGTGGACGGGCCACACCGGAAAGCCCATCAGGAACGTCGTCAACATCGGTATCGGCGGCTCCGACCTCGGCCCTGCGATGGCGTACGAGGCGCTGCGCTCCTACACCCAGCGGGACCTGACGTTCCGTTTCGTGTCGAACGTCGACGGCGCCGACCTGCACGAGGCGATCCACGACCTGGACGCCGCCGAGACGCTCTTCATCATCGCGTCCAAGACCTTCACCACCATCGAGACCATCACCAACGCCACCTCCGCCCGCGACTGGCTGCTGACCGAGCTGAGGGCCGGTCAGGAGGCCGTCGCCCAGCACTTCGTCGCCCTGTCGACCAACGCCGGGAAGGTCGAGGAGTTCGGCATCGACACGGCGAACATGTTCGAGTTCTGGGACTGGGTCGGCGGCCGGTATTCGTACGACTCCGCCATCGGCCTCTCCCTGATGATCGCCATCGGTCCGGACCGCTTCCGTGAGATGCTCGACGGCTTCCACCTCGTCGACGAGCACTTCCGCACCGCTCCGGCGGAGGAGAACGCACCGCTGCTGCTGGGCCTGCTGGGCGTCTGGTACGGGGCGTTCTTCGACGCCCAGTCGCACGCCGTCCTGCCGTACAGCCACTACCTGTCGAAGTTCACGGCGTACCTCCAGCAGCTCGACATGGAGTCCAACGGCAAGTCCGTCGACCGCGAGGGCAACCCGGTCGACTGGCAGACCGGCCCGGTCGTCTGGGGCACCCCCGGCACCAACGGGCAGCACGCCTACTACCAGTTGATCCACCAGGGCACCAAGGTCATCCCCGCCGACTTCATCGGCTTCGCCAAGCCGGTCCCCGACCTGCTGCCCGGCCTGGTCGCCCAGCACGACCTGCTCATGGCCAACTTCTTCGCCCAGACGCAGGCCCTCGCCTTCGGCAAGACGCCCGAGGAGGTCCGGGCCGAGGGCGCCCCGGAGGAGCTGGTGCCGCACAAGACCTTCCGCGGCAACCACCCCACGACCACGATCCTCGCCGACGAACTGACCCCGTCGGTGCTGGGCCAGCTCATCGCGCTGTACGAGCACAAGGTCTTCGTCCAGGGCGCCGTCTGGAACATCGACTCCTTCGACCAGTGGGGCGTCGAGCTCGGCAAGGTGCTCGCCAAGAAGATCGAGCCGGTGCTCACCGGGGGCGAGGGCGGCGAGGGCCTGGACAGCTCGACCGCCGCGCTGGCCGACCGGTACCGCGCGCTCCGGGGCCGTACGGCGTAGGGGGTGTCTTGTCGATCAGGCCGGATCAGGGAGCGGCGTCTGGTGCCGTGGATCGCAAGGCGGAGGAGGGAGCCACTGCGGAGCATTGGCGACCGACGACAACGCGGCGAGGCACGGTGCCAGGCGTCGCGAGCCCGGCAAGATCGGCAAGACACCCCCTGGGAGGGCCGGTCCGATGACGGGGGAGAACGCGGTGCGGCTGCGGCCGCCGGCCCACACGCTGAACGAGCGGGCCATCGGCTGGTGGCGGGCGCAGCTACTGCTGCTGGCGGCGGTACCGGCCACGGTGCTGGTCGTGCTCGGCGGCTTCATCGGGCCCGCGCGGCCCTGGCTGCTCGCGGCCGCCGCGGCCGTGGCCGTGCTGGGGCTCATCTGCACCGCGTTCCTCCCCCGCTGGTGGTTCACGGTCCACCGCTGGGAGGTCACGGACGACGCCGTCTACGTCCGTACCGGCTTCCTGTGGCAGGAGTGGCGGATCGCGCCCATGTCCCGGATCCAGACCGTGGACACCGTGCGCGGTCCGCTGGAGCAGGCGTTCCGGCTGGCCACGGTGACCGTCACCACCGCCTCCGCCAAGGGCGCCCTCCGCATCGAGGGGCTCGACCACGAACTGGCCGCGGACCTCGCCGAGCGGCTGACCCGCATCACCCGGGCCACCCCCGGGGACGCGACATGAGCGCCGCGCCAGATCCTGCGGACGGCGGCTGGCGGAGGCTGGACAAGCGGACCGTCCTCGTCACCGCCCTGCTCATGACCGGCGTCTCGGTCGGCGGCGGGGTCCCCGCCTTCCTGGGCCTCGCCGGGGCCATGGCCGTGTGGCAGGCGTTCGCCCTCGTGGTGGCCGGTGCGGCACTGCTCGTCGCCGGCGCGGCCGCCGCCGACTACGTCCGCTGGCGCAAGACCCGCTACCGCATCGGGCCCGACCACGCCGAGCTCCACACCGGGCTGCTGCTGGTCAAGCGCCGCTCCCTGGCCAGGGAGCGCATCCGCAGCGTCGATCTGACGGCTCATCCGCTGCTGCGCGTCCTCGGGCTGGTCAAGGTCCGCATAGGCACCGGTGAGCACACCGGCGGCGGCGAATCCACCCTGGAGCTCGACGCCGTCACCCGGGCCGAGGGGGAGCGGCTGCGCCGGGAACTCCTCGACCGCACCCTGACCGGCCCTCAGGACGGCCGGGACGACGGCGAACTGGCCTCCCTCGACCCCGCCTGGATCCGGTACGCGCCGGTGTCGTTCGTCGCCCCGGCGCTCGGCGGCGCGGCGGCCGGTGCCGTGATGCAGGTCAGCGACTGGTTCGGTGCCCAGCGCGAGGTCATCACCTGGATAGGCGACCGCTTCCACGACACGTCCCCCCTGTGGATCGTCGTCGTGCTCACCGCGGCGGCCGCCCTCGCGGGCGCGGTCGGCGCGCTCGGCCTGTGGGTCGAGATGTGGTGGAACTACCGGCTGGAGCGCGAGCCGGGCGGCACGCTCAGGGTCCGGCGCGGCCTGCTCACCGCGCGTTCCCTCTCCATCGAGGAGCGTCGGCTGCGCGGGGTGGAACTCGTCGAACCGCTCGGCGCGCGCCTGTGCGGCGCCGCCCGGCTCGACGCGGTCGCCACCGGCCTGGTGAAGGACCAGGAGGACAAGCACGCCGACCTGCGGGCGCTGCTGCCCGCCGCACCCCGCGCCGTCGCGGACGCGGTCGCCGCCCGGGTGCTGCGCGAACCCGCCGCCCCCACCGGTACGCCGCTCACCGCCCACCCGCGCGCGGCGCGCACCCGCCGCCTGCGCTGGGCCCTCGGCGCCGCGCTCCTCCCCGTGCTGGTCCTGGCGGTGCTGGGGGCCCTCCTCACCGGCGTACTCCTCTACGCGGCGGCCGCCTGCGCCGTGGTGCTCCTGCCGCTCGCGACGGTCCTCGCCCTCGACGCGTACCGGAGCCTGGGTCACGGCCTCGGCGGCGACTACCTCCTGACGCGCTCCGGCACCCTCCGCCGCGCGACGGTCGCCCTCCAGCGCGGCGGCGTCATCGGCTGGACGGTCAGGCAGTCGTACGCCCAGCGCCGCGCGGGCCTGATCACCCTGACCGCCACGACGGCGGCGGGCACCGGAGCGTACGCCGTCCACGACGCCGACGAGACGGAGGGCCTGCGCTTCGCGGCGGAGGCGGTTCCGGAGCTGCTGGAGCCCTTCCTCGAAGCACGTACATGACGAACGGCCCGGTCCACCTCGCGGTGAACCGGGCCGTTACGGTCTGTCCGTCCGCCCGCAGGCTCAGGGCGATGCCGGGGGGTACAGCGCGCGCGGCAGGCGGGAGGCCGCCGCGGCGTCCAGGAGCCACAGGGTGCGGGAGCGGCCGTACGCCCCGGCGGCCGGGGCCTGGAGCTCACCCGCGCCCGACAGGGCGATGGCCGCGGCCTTCGCCTTGTCCTCGCCCGCCGCCAGCAGCCACACCTCGCGCGCCGCCCGGATCGCCGGGAAGGTCAGCGAGATGCGGGTCGGCGGCGGCTTGGGCGCGCCGTGTACGCCCACCACCGTGCGCTCGGTCTCGCGCGTCGCCGGGTGCTCCGGGAAGAGCGAGGCGACATGGGTGTCCGGGCCCACGCCCAGCAGCAGCACGTCGAAGGCCGGCACCGGGCCGTGGTCGTCGGGCCTGGCGGCCGCGGCCAGCTCCTCGGCGTAGGCGGCGGCCGCCGCCTCAGCGTCCGAGCCGTACGCCCCGCCCGCCACCGGCATGGTGTGCACCCGTGCCGGGTCCAGCGGGACGGCGTCCAGCAGGGCGGCGCGGGCCTGGGTGTCGTTGCGGTCCGGGTCGCCCTCCGGCAGGAACCTTTCGTCGCCCCACCACAGGTCGAGCCGCGACCAGTCGATCGCGTCCCGGGCGGGGGAGGAGCCGAGCGCGGCGAGCAGCCCGTTGCCGTTGCGGCCGCCCGTCAGGACCACCGAGGCGGAACCCCGCGCGGACTGGGCGTCCACGATCTTGGTGATCAGCCGGGCCGCCGCGGCCTGCGCCATCAGCTCCTTGTCCCGGTGGACCACCAGCTGCGGAGCGCTCACTTGGCGGCCGCCTTCTTGGCCGGCGCCTTCGCCGCGCCCGCGGCCTTCTCCGGGGCCGCCTTCTTGGGCGGCTCCTGACCGGCGGACTCGTCCGCCTCGCCCGCGGCGGGCTTCTCCGCGGCGGCCGGCGCCCCCAGCCGGTCGACGCCGTACCGCAGCGCCGACGCGTACGTGTCGTCCGGGTCCAGGCGCCGCAGCTCCTCCGCGATCAGCTCGGAGGTCTCACGCCGCTTGAGCGCCACCGCCCGGTCCGGCTGCCCCTGGATGGAGAGGGTGGCCAGCGAGCCGTCCGCCCGGTCCAGCACGATCGGACCGCAGTTGGTCGCCAGCCGTACGGCGGTGAGCCCGGGCCCGCGCGAACCCGACCGCTTCACCGGGACCTTCAGCCGGTCCGCCAGCCACATGGCCAGCAGCTCGACGCTCGGGTTGTACTCCTCGCCCTCCACCTCGGCCGACGTGACCTCGCACGCGATCTGGTCCAGGGCCGCCGCCAGCATCGAACGCCACGGCGTGATCCGCGTCCAGGACAGGTCCGTGTCGCCCGGGGTGTAGGCGGCGGCGCGGGCCTTCAGCTCCTCGATGGGGTGCTCGGCGGCGTAGGTGTCGGTGACCCGCCGCTGCCCGAGGGCGCCCAGCGGGTCGTTCGCCGGGTCGGTCGGCGCGTCGACCGGCCACCACACCACCACCGGGGCGTCCGGCAGCAGCAGCGGCAGCACCACCGACTGGGCGTGGTTGATCACCTCGCCGTACAGCCGCAGCACCACCGTCTCGCCGGTGCCCGCGTCCGCGCCCACCCGCACCTCGGCGTCCAGGCGCGCCTTCGCGCGGTCGCGCGGCGAGCGCGAGAACCGCTTGATGACGACCAGGGTGCGCGACGGGTGCTCGCGGGACGCCTCGTTGGCGGCCTTGAGCGCGTCGTAGGCGTTCTCCTCGTCGGTGACGATGACGAGGGTGAGCACCATGCCGACGGCCGGCGTGCCGATGGCCCGCCGCCCCTGCACCAGGGCCTTGTTGATCTTGCCGGACGTGGTGTCCGTAAGGTCGATCTTCATGGCCGGCGCCAGCTCCGTCCGTCTCGTGCGAGCATTTCGTCCGCCTCGACCGGCCCCCAGGTACCGGCCTGGTACTGCGCCGGCTTGCCGTGCCTGTCCCAGTACTGCTCGATCGGGTCGAGGATCTGCCAGGACAGCTCGACCTCCTCCGTGCGCGGGAAGAGGTTGGCGTCGCCGAGCAGGACGTCGAGGATGAGCCGCTCGTACGCCTCCGGGCTGGACTCCGTGAAGGACTCGCCGTACGCGAAGTCCATCGAGACGTCCCGCACCTCCATCGAGGTGCCCGGCACCTTGGAGCCGAACCGCATGGTCACGCCCTCGTCCGGCTGGACGCGGATGACCAGGGCGTTCTGGCCGAGCTCCTCCGTCGCGGTGTGGTCGAAGGGGGAGTGCGGGGCGCGCTGGAAGACCACGGCGATCTCGGTGACCCGGCGGCCCAGCCGCTTCCCGGTGCGCAGGTAGAAGGGGACGCCCGCCCAGCGGCGGTTGTCGATCCCCAGCTTGATCGCGGCGTACGTGTCGGTCTTGGAGTTCGGGTCGATGCCCTCCTCCTCCAGGTAGCCGACGGCCTGCGCGCCGCCCTGCCACCCCGCGGCGTACTGCGCGCGCACGGTCGACTTGCCGAGGTCCTTCGGCAGCCGCACCGCGCCCAGCACCTTGGTCTTCTCGGCGGCGAGCGCGTCCGCGTCGAAGGAGGCGGGCTCCTCCATCGCGGTCAGCGCGAGCAGCTGGAGGAGGTGGTTCTGGATGACGTCACGGGCGGCGCCGATGCCGTCGTAGTACCCGGCGCGGCCGCCGATGCCGATGTCCTCGGCCATGGTGATCTGCACGTGGTCGACGTACGACCGGTTCCAGATCGGCTCGAAGAGCGTGTTGGCGAACCGCAGCGCCAGGATGTTCTGGACGGTCTCCTTGCCCAGGTAGTGGTCGATCCGGAAGACCTGCTCCGGTGCGAACACCTCGTGGACGATGGAGTTGAGCTCCTTGGCGGAGGCCAGGTCGTGCCCGAAGGGCTTCTCGATGACCGCCCGCCGCCAGCAGCCCTCCTTCTGGTCGGCCAGCCCGTGCTTCTTCAGCTGCTGGACGACGACGGGGAAGAACTTGGGCGGCACGGACAGGTAGAAGGCGAAGTTGCCCCCGGTGCCCTGCGCCTGGTCCAGCTCCTCCATCGTCTTCTTGAGGGTCTCGAAGGCTTCGTTGTCGTCGAAGTTGCCCTGGACGAAGCGCATGCCCTGGCTCAGCTGCTGCCAGACCTCCTCGCGGAACGGCGTGCGCGCGTGCTGCTTGACGGCCTGGTACACCTCGTCCGCGAAGTCCTCGTCGGCCCACTCGCGGCGGGCGAACCCGATCAGCGAGAAGCCCGGCGGGAGCAGGCCGCGGTTCGCGAGGTCATAGACCGCGGGCATCAGCTTTTTACGGGACAAATCGCCCGTGACACCGAAGATCACCAGACCCGACGGCCCCGCGATGCGCGGGAGCCGTCGGTCTGCGGCGTCACGAAGCGGGTTGGCTCCGTGAAGAACGGACAATGTTCTTACGCCTCCGAAGGTGCGAGGCGCTTGAGCTCCGCCTCGGTCGACTTGAGCAGGTCGTTCCAGGACGCCTCGAACTTGTCGACGCCCTCGTCCTCCAGCAGCTGCACCACGTCGTCGTAGCCGATGCCGAGCTTCGCGAGGGCGGCGAGGTCCGCGCGCGCCTGCTCGTAGGTGCCCGCGATGGTGTTGCCGGTGATCTCACCGTGGTCGGCGGTGGCCTCCAGGGTGGCCTCCGGCATGGTGTTCACCGTGCCCGGCGCGACCAGCTCGTCGACGTACAGGGTGTCCTTGTACGCCGGGTCCTTGACGCCGGTCGAGGCCCACAGCGGACGCTGCTTGTTGGCCTGCGACTTGTCCAGCGCGGCCCAGCGGTCCGAGGAGAAGACCTCCTCGTACGCCTCGTACGCCAGGCGCGCGTTGGCGAGGGCGGCCTTGCCGCGCAGCGCCTTGGCCTCGTCGGTGCCGATCGAGTCCAGCCGCTTGTCGATCTCGGTGTCCACGCGGGACACGAAGAAGGACGCCACCGAGTGGATCTTCGACAGGTCCAGGCCGCGCTCCTTGGCCTTCTCCAGACCGGCCAGGTACGCGTCCATGACCGCGCGGTAGCGCTCCAGCGAGAAGATCAGCGTGACGTTGACGCTGATGCCGAGGCCGATGACCTCGGTGATCGCCGGCAGGCCCGCCTGGGTGGCCGGGATCTTGATGAGCGTGTTCGGCCGGTCCACCAGCCAGGCCAGCTGCTTGGCCTCGGCGACCGTCGCCTTGGTGTTGTGCGCCAGGCGCGGGTCGACCTCGATCGACACCCGGCCGTCCTGGCCCTGCGTGGCGTCGAAGACCGGGCGCAGGATGTCGGCGGCGTCGCGGACGTCCGCCGTCGTGATCATGCGGATGGCTTCCTCGACGGTGACCTCGCGGGCGGCGAGGTCCTCCAGCTGCCGGTCGTAGCCGTGGCCCTCGGAGATCGCCTTCTGGAAGATCGAGGGGTTCGTGGTGACGCCCACGACGTGGCTCTGGTCGATCAGCTCGGCCAGGTTGCCGGAGGTGATCCGCTTGCGCGAAAGGTCGTCCAGCCAGATCGCGACGCCTTCGTCGGAGAGGCGCTTGAGTGCGTCTGTCATGAGAGTTGCATCTCCTACTTGTCGTATACCGGCGTCAGCGCGCTGCGGCTTCGATCGATTCCCGCGCGGCGGCGGCCACGTTGTCGGCGGTGAAGCCGTACTCGCGGAAGAGGACCTTCCCGTCCGCCGAGGCACCGAAGTGCTCCAGCGAGACGATGCGGCCCGCGTCGCCCACGTACCGGTGCCAGGTCAGGCCGATCCCGGCCTCGACCGCGACCCGCGCCTTCACCGACGGCGGCAGCACGGCATCCCGGTACCCCTGGTCCTGCTCCTCGAACCACTCGACGGACGGCATCGACACCACGCGGGTCGGGATGCCGGCGGCCTGCAGCTGCTCGCGCGCCTCGACGCAGAGGTGGACCTCGGAGCCCGTACCGATCAGGACGACCTGCGGCTCACCGCCGTCGGCGTCGAACAGCACGTACCCGCCGCGTGCGGCGTCGTCGTTCCACTCGTACGTGGGCACGCCCTGCCGCGTCAGCGCGAGGCCGTGCGGGGCGCCCTTGCCGAACTCCTTGGTCCAGCGGCGCAGGATCTCGCGCCACGCGATCGACGTCTCGTTGGCGTCCGCCGGGCGCACGATGTTCAGGCCCGGGATGGCGCGCAGCGAGGCCAGGTGCTCCACCGGCTGGTGCGTCGGGCCGTCCTCGCCGAGGCCGATCGAGTCGTGCGTCCACACGTACGTCACCGGCAGGTGCATCAGCGCGGAGAGGCGGACGGCGTTGCGCATGTAGTCGGAGAACACCAGGAAGGTGCCGCCGAAGATCCGGGTGTTGCCGTGCAGCGCGATGCCGTTCATCTCGGCGGCCATCGCGTGCTCGCGGATACCGAAGTGGATGGTCCGGCCGTACGGGTCGGCCTCCGGCAGCGGGTTGCCCTTCGGCAGGAACGACGACGTCTTGTCGATCGTCGTGTTGTTCGAGCCGGCGAGGTCGGCGGAGCCGCCCCACAGCTCGGGGATGACCCCGCCGAGCGCCTGGAGCACCTTGCCGGAGGCGGCGCGGGTGGCGACGCCCTTGCCGGGCTCGAACACCGGGAGCTTCTCCTCCCAGCCGGCCGGCAGCTCGCCCGCGGCGATCCGGTCGAACTCGGCGGCGCGCTCGGGGTTGGCGGAGCGCCACTCCTCGAACTGCTTCTCCCAGGCGGCACGGGCCTCGCGGCCGCGGTCCACGGCCTCGCGGGCGTGCGCGATGACCTCGTCGGCCACCTCGAAGGTCTTCTCCGGGTCGAAGCCCAGGACGCGCTTGGTGGCCGCGACCTCCTCGTCGCCGAGGGCGGAGCCGTGCGAGGCCTCGGTGTTCTGCGCGTTCGGCGCGGGCCAGGCGATGATCGAGCGCATCGCGATGAACGACGGGCGCTCGGTCTCGGCCTTGGCGGCCTGGATGGCGTCGAACAGCGCCTGTGGGTCGAGGTCGCCGTTCTCCTTGGGTTCGACGCGCTGCACGTGCCAGCCGTACGCCTCGTACCGCTTCATCGTGTCCTCGGACACGGCGGTCTCGGTGTCGCCCTCGATCGAGATGTGGTTGTCGTCCCACAGCAGGATCAGGTTGCCGAGCTTCTGGTGCCCGGCCGTCGAGGACGCCTCCGCGGAGATGCCCTCCTGGAGGCAGCCGTCACCGGCGATGCAGTAGACGAAGTGGTCGAACGGCGACGTGCCCGGCGCGGCCTCCGGGTCGAACAGACCCCGCTCGTAGCGCGCGGCCATCGCCATGCCCACGGCGTTGGCGACACCCTGGCCCAGCGGCCCCGTCGTGGTCTCCACACCGACGGTGTGTCCGTACTCAGGGTGGCCCGGCGTCTTCGAGCCCCAGGTGCGGAACGCCTTCAGGTCGTCCAGCTCCAGGCCGAAGCCGGCCAGGTACAGCTGGGTGTAGAGCGTCAGCGAGGAGTGGCCCGCGGACAGCACGAACCGGTCACGGCCGGTCCAGTCGGCGTCCGAGGGATCGTGCCGCATCACCTTCTGGAAGAGGGTGTACGCGGCGGGGGCCAGGCTCATGGCCGTACCGGGATGGCCGTTGCCGACCTTCTGTACGGCGTCCGCGGCCAGGATGCGGGCGGTGTCTACGGCCCGCTGGTCCAATTCGGTCCACTCGAGGTCTGTGGTGGTCGGCTTGGTGCTCACCCTGGGTCAGGGCTCCTCTCCACATGTTCCACATGTCGAATGCCGGTGACGTCGATCTCACCGGCTGTCGTCGAGCCTACCCCCGTGAGAACGCGCATTTTTTCGGGTCATTCCAGAGTGTGGTCCCCCGAAGATCCCCGCCTCCCGACGGGCCCTTTCGGAGTTCGGCAAATGAATACGGAGGCGCTCAACCGAGTGCTCAATCGAGCGCCATCCAGGCCCTTTGCTGCACCCGGCCCAACACGGCCCACCCCGGCGGAGGGCGAGGTATGGGCAACGTCTAGAGTGGCGTGGTACGCGCGAGTCTTTACCGGCCCTTCACGGCTGTCCTGTCGTCACCTCCGGTGCGGCTCGCTGGGATGTCTCTGTCAGGGGTGTGCGTGACGGCCGTCGAATCCCGTCCAGCGGGTGTTCTCGGGACGAGCACCGGCAAGCGGCCATTCGGGGCCCGCGTCAAGGCGTTCGTGGCGCTGACCAAGCCGCGGATCATCGAGCTGCTGCTGATCACCACGGTGCCGGTGATGTTCCTCGCCGAGCAGGGGGTGCCGGACCTGTGGCTGGTGCTCGCCACCTGCCTCGGCGGCTACCTGTCGGCCGGTGGCGCGAACGCGCTGAACATGTACATCGACCGCGACATCGACGCGCTGATGGACCGCACCTCGCAGCGGCCGCTGGTCACCGGCATGGTCTCGCCGCGCGAGGGCCTGGTCTTCGGCCTCACCCTCGCGGTGGTCTCCACGCTCTGGTTCGGCCTGCTCGTCAACTGGCTCTCGGCCTGGCTGTCGCTCGGTGCGCTGCTCTTCTACGTCGTCGTCTACACGATGATCCTCAAGCGCCGTACCGCGCAGAACATCGTGTGGGGCGGTATCGCCGGCTGCATGCCCGTGCTCATCGGCTGGTCGGCCGTGACGAATTCGATGTCGTGGGCCGCCGTCATCCTCTTCCTCGTCATCTTCTTCTGGACGCCGCCGCACTACTGGCCGCTGTCGATGAAGGTGAAGGAGGACTACGCGCGCGTGGGCGTGCCCATGCTCCCGGTCGTCGCCTCCAACAAGGTGGTGGCCCGGCAGATCGTCCTCTACAGCTGGGTGATGGTCGCCGTCTCCCTGCTGCTGACGCCGCTCGGCTACACCGGCTGGTTCTACACCGCGGTGGCGCTGGCCACGGGCGGCTGGTGGCTGTGGGAGGCGCACGCGCTCCAGGCCCGCGCGAAGGCGGGGGAGACGGGCGCCAAGCTCAAGGAGATGCGCCTCTTCCACTGGTCCATCACCTATGTCTCGCTGCTCTTCGTGGCGGTCGCGGTGGACCCGTTCCTGAAGTGAGCCTGTGAGCCTCACGTGAGCGAGGATCTGGCCAGACCCCTTACTGGTCGGTAGCATTCCACTCATGGCAGACACCAAGCAGGCGGAGAAGCAGGCGGAGAGCCGGGCGGACAAGCACGCCGAGCGCACGGCCTCCAAGCTCGCCAAGCGGATCCAGTCGTTCTCCAAGGAGCACGGCGGTGCCGAGGGCCAGCTGGCGTACATCGGCCAGATGGGCACCCGCATCGTGCTCGTCGGCGAGGACGGCGGCTGGGGCGACCTCGTCGCGCCCACGCACGAGGTCGCGAAGAGCGCCGCCGAGAAGGCCGGGCTCACGCTCCACGAGACGTTCGACGGCGACTTCGCGGCGAAGGTGCGCACCGGTCCGTACGAGTGGGCGCGGATGGCCGGCATCCAGGTCGGCGGCCCGTCCAACGGCCCGGCCGGCGACTGACCCGCCGCCCGAGGCAACACCTTGCGCGGGGTTCACCCGTTAGGACCTGTGAAGGTCCATCGGACGCGTCCACCGCAGGGAGCCCCCGCCATGCTCGACACCCCGTCGCTGGTGGACCAGTACTGCCACGGGGTGCTCCGCACGGAACTGGGCCTCGGCACGTTCGAGGCCCACCTCGGCGGGGCCGCGGGCCTGCCCGCGCCCGGCACCACGTTCTTCGACACCCAGACCGGCTTCGCGGTACGGCGCTGGTGCCCGCCGCTCCTCGGCCTGGAGCCGCACTGCTCACCCGCCCGCTATCTGGCCCGCCGCCGCGAGCTCGGTGCCCTCGAAGCGGGCCGGCGGCTCCTGCGGTCCACCGGGATCTCCACCTATCTGGTGGACACCGGACCGCCCGGCGACCTCACCGGTCCGGTGGAGATGGCGGCCACGGCTGACGCCGAGGTCCGTGAGATCGTCCGTCTCGAACCGCTCGCCCAGCAGGTCGCGGACACCTCCGGCACCGTCGACGGGCTCCTCGCCAATCTCGCCGAGGCCGTCCACGGCGCGGCCGTCTCCGCCGTCGCCTTCGCCTCCGTCGCCGCCGTGCGGCACGGGCTGGCCCTCGCACCCGACCCGCCCGGACCCGGCGAGGTGCGCGGCGCGGCCGGACGCTGGCTGGCGGGGCGCCGCGTCGGCGATCCGCTCACCGATCCGGTCCTGCTGCGCCACCTGCTGTGGATCGCCGTCGCCTCCGGCCGGCCGCTCCAGCTGTACGTCGGGGTCGACGACCCGATACGCCTCGGCGACTTCGCCGCCGCCACCAGCGGCCTCGGCACGGACCTGGTGCTGCTGCACGGCTACCCGTACCACCGGCAGGCCGCCCATCTGACGAGCGTCTTCCCCCATGTGTACGCCGACCTCGGCGCCGCCCTCGCCCAGACCGGTCCTAGAGCCGCCGCCGTGCTGGCGGAGACCCTGGAGCTCGCGCCGTTCGGCAAGCTCCTCTTCTCCAGCGGCGCCCGCGGCCTGCCCGAGCTGCACGTGGTGGGCGCGCGGGCGTTCGCCGAGGGGCTCGGGCGCGTACTGGACGACTGGGTGTACGCCGGCGCGTGGACCCGTACGGACGCGCAACGCGTCGCCGAGATGATCGCGGCGGGCAACGCCCGCAGGGTGTACGGACTCGGCTAGGCGGCGGTCAGCGCCGAGCCGGCCTGCTGGGGGGCGGGGATGTCCGGGGTGGCCGGCGGCCGCTCGCGCAGGCTCAGTGCCAGGCGCAGCACCGCGATCCACATCAGCGACGAGCCCAGCATGTGCAGGCCCACCAGGATCTCCGGAACCCCGGTGAAGTACTGCACATAGCCGATCCCGCCCTGAAGCAGCAGCACCAGCAGCAGGTCGCGGGCGCGCGCCCGGGTGTCGTCCGGGGCGTCCACCACGCGCAGCACGAAGAACATGCCGACCGCCAGGGCGCACACCGCCCAGGCGAAGAGCGCGTGGATCTGGGCGACCGAGGTGTAGTCGAACGGCATGCGCGGCACGTCACTGCTGTCGCCCGCGTGCTTGCCGGAGCCCGTCACCGTCGTACCGGCGGCGATCAGCAGCCCCGACACGACCATCAGTGCCCAGCCGAGCTTGCGCACCGGCCCCGGGACGCGCGGCCGCCAGGGGCCGTCGCCCTCGCCGGCGCGCACCCAGGTGACCACGGTGACCGTAAGAAGCGCGTTCGCGGCGAGGAAGTGCCCCGCGACGGTCCACGGGTTGAGGCCCATCCACACGGTGATGCCGCCGAGGACCGCGTTGACCATCACCACCCAGAACTGCGCCCAGCCGAGCCGGGTCAGCCCGCGCCGCCACGGCTTGGTGGAGCGCGCCGCGATGATCGCCCAGCCGACCGCCGCCGACAGGACGTACGTCAGCATGCGGTTGCCGAACTCGATGGCGCCGTGGATGCCCTGGGCGGGCGTGGCGAAGAGGCTGTCGTCCGTGCACTTGGGCCAGGTGTCGCAGCCGAGACCGGAGCCGGTGAGCCGGACCGCGCCACCCGTGACGATGATGACGACGCTCATCACGACGGCGGCGAGCGCGGCGCGCCGGACCGTGCGGGGGGAGGGGGTCCAGCGCTGGGCGATGAAGGCGAGGGGGGTCAACACGGTTCCCTATCGTAGGTGCCCGCTTGTGCATGGATTCACGAGGGGTGTCCGGTTCTCTCCCGGGTCTACTCCCAGCGGAAGAAACGTGCCGCCGCGCCCAGCCCCAGCACCGCCCACACCGCCAGGATCCCGGCCGCGCCCCACGGCATCGGCGCACCCTGCTGGAGCACGTCCCGCAGCCCCTCCGACAGCGCCGAGATCGGCAGCAGCTCCAGCGCCGCGCGCGCCGCGTCCGGGAACTTCTCCAGCGGTACGACGACCCCGCCGCCCACCAGCAGCAGCAGGAACACCAGGTTGGCCGCCGCCAGCGTCGCCTCCGCCTTCAGCGTGCCGGCCATCAGCAGCCCGAGCCCCGAGAAGGCGGCCGTACCGAGGACGAGCAGCAGGAGCACGGAGAGCGGGCCGCCCTGCGGTGACCAGCCGAGCGCCAGCGCGATCACCGTCAGGAGCGCGATCTGGAGCACCTCCGTCACCAGGACGGAGAGCGTCTTGGCGGTCATCAGCGCCCAGCGCGGCAGCGGTGACGCGCCGAGCCGCTTGAGCACGCCGTACCGCCGCTCGAAGCCGGTCGCGATGGCCTGCCCGGTGAAGGCGGTCGACATCACGGCGAGCGCCAGCACGCCCGGCGCGAGGAAGTCGACGGCCTCGCCGCTCCCGGTGTCGACGATGTCGACGGTCGAGAACAGCACCAGCAGCAGCGACGGGATGACGACCGTGAGCAGCAGCTGTTCGCCGTTGCGGAGCAGCATCTTCGTCTCGAGCGCCGCCTGCGCCGCGATCATCCGGCCGATCGGCGCCGCTCCGGGCTTGGGCGTGTAGGTCCCGGCGCTCATGCGCGCAGCTCCTTGCCGGTCAGGGTCAGGAAGACGTCTTCGAGGGTGTGGCGCTCGACCGAGATGCGGTCGGGCATCACCCCGTGCTGCGCGCACCAGGTGGTCACCGTGGCGAGCAGCTGGGGGTCGACCGTGCCGCTGATCCGGTACGCGCCCGGCGTCAGCTCCGCGGCGGCGGTGCCGTCCGGCAGCGCCTTGAGCAGCGAGCCGAGGTCCAGGCCGGGACGGCCGGTGAAGCGCAGGGTGTTCTCGGCGCCGCCGCGGCACAGCTCCTCGGGGCTGCCCTGGGCGACGACCCGGCCCCCGTCGATGATCGCTATGTCGTCGGCGAGCTCCTCCGCCTCGTCCATGAAGTGCGTCGTCAGGACGGTGGTGACTCCGTCGGCGCGCAGTTCGCGCACCAGGTCCCAGGTGGAGCGGCGGGCCTGCGGGTCGAGGCCCGCGGTCGGCTCGTCCAGGAAGACCAGCTCGGGCCGCCCGACCACCGCCATCGCGAGCGCGAGGCGCTGCTGCTGCCCCCCGGAGAGGCGGCGGTACGTCGTACGGCCGCAGGAGCCGAGGCCGAGGCGCTCGATCAGCGCGTCGACGTCGAGCGGGTGGGCGTGGAGTTTCGCCATGTGGCGGAGCATCTCGTCGGCGCGGGCGCCGGAGTAGACGCCGCCGGACTGGAGCATCACGCCGATGCGCGGGCGCAGGCGTGCGGCGTCGGCGACCGGGTCGAGCCCGAGGACGCGCACGGTGCCGGCGTCGGGGCGGCGGTAGCCCTCGCAGGTCTCGATGGTGGTGGTCTTGCCGGCGCCGTTGGGCCCGAGGACGGCGGTCACGCCGCCCGCGCGGACGTCGAGGTCGAGGCCGTCGACGGCGGTCTTGGTCCCGTACCGCTTGACGAGGCCCTGGACCCGTACGACGGACTCGTATCGCATGCGGGAAGTCTAAAGAGCTCGCGGCGCCCTCCGGTCCACAGGCCCCCGCGGGGGCTCGAAGGGGCCGGTCAGAGGGGTGCGGGGCAGGTGCGGCGGGTGGCTGGAAATCATCCCACCAATGATCGTTTCCGCAGGTCAGGTGAGGCTTCCCTTAGTGACGCAGAGCACCGTCCACTGGTCAGGACGTCGCTTGTCACTCTCTCGCGAATTACGCAACAATGGCGTTGTGAAAAACGTCGGCCACGCCCAGCAGGCTCCAGCGGAGGAGCTCGCGACCGGGGAGCGCTCCACGCGCAACCGGGTCGCGCGGTCCATCCTGGACCACGGGCCGTCCACGGTGGCCGAGCTGGCGCAGCGGCTCGGCCTCACTCAGGCCGCCGTCCGTCGCCATCTCGACGCGCTCGTCACCGACGACGTCGTCGCCCCGCGCGAGCAGCGCGTCTACGGCGCGCGCACGCGCGGCCGCCCGGCCAAGGTGTTCGCCCTGACGGACGGCGGCCGGGACGCCTTCGACCAGTCGTACGACACGCTCGCCGTCGAGGCCCTGCGCTGGATCGAGCGGAACGCGGGCGGGGAAGCCGCCGTCGCCGCGTTCGCGCGCGACCGGATCGAGGCCCAGGCGGAGGCGTACCGCGAGGCCGTCGAGGCCGCGGCGCCCGAGGACCGCGCGGAGGCGCTCGCCAAGGCGCTGAGCGCCGACGGGTACGCTGCCACCGCGCGCAACGCGCCGGTCGGACAGCAGCTGTGCCAGCACCACTGCCCGGTGGCCCACGTCGCCGAGCGGTACCCGCAGCTGTGCGAGGCGGAGACCGAGGTCTTCAGCCGGCTGCTCGGGACGCACGTGCAGAGACTGGCGACCATCGCCCACGGCGACGGGGTCTGCACGACGTACATCCCGCACACCACGCACACCACACCATCAGCATCCGCAAGCACGGCCGGGAGGAACCCCGCATGACCACCGAGATCAGCCACCCCGAGCTCGAGGGCCTGGGTCGGTACGAGTATGGCTGGGCCGACCCGGACGCCGCCGGCGCCACCGCCAAGCGCGGTCTCTCCGAGGACGTCGTCCGCGACATCTCCGCGAAGAAGAACGAGCCCGAGTGGATGCTGAAGCTCCGCCTCAAGGGTCTGCGCCTCTTCGACAAGAAGCCCATGCCGAACTGGGGCTCCGACCTGTCGGGCATCGACTTCGACAACATCAAGTACTTCGTCCGGTCCACCGAGAAGCAGGCCGCTTCCTGGGAGGACCTGCCCGAGGACATCAAGAACACGTACGACAAGCTCGGCATCCCGGAGGCGGAGAAGCAGCGCCTCGTCGCCGGTGTCGCCGCCCAGTACGAGTCCGAGGTCGTGTACCACCAGATCCGCGAGGACCTGGAGGCGCAGGGCGTGATCTTCCTGGACACGGACACCGCGCTCAAGGAGCACCCGGAGCTCTTCCAGGAGTACTTCGGCACGGTCATCCCGGTCGGCGACAACAAGTTCGCGTCGCTGAACACCGCGGTGTGGTCCGGCGGCTCCTTCATCTACGTGCCGAAGGGCGTGCACGTCGACATCCCGCTCCAGGCCTACTTCCGCATCAACACGGAGAACATGGGCCAGTTCGAGCGGACGCTGATCATCGTCGACGAGGACGCCTACGTCCACTACGTCGAGGGCTGCACCGCCCCGATCTACTCCTCCGACTCGCTGCACAGCGCCGTCGTGGAGATCATCGTCAAGAAGGGCGGCCGCTGCCGCTACACGACGATCCAGAACTGGTCGAACAACGTCTACAACCTGGTTACCAAGCGTGCCGTGGCCTACGAAGGCGCGACCATGGAGTGGGTCGACGGCAACATCGGCTCCAAGGTGACGATGAAGTACCCGGCCGTCTACCTGATGGGCGAGCACGCCAAGGGCGAGACCCTCTCCATCGCCTTCGCGGGCGAGGGCCAGCACCAGGACGCCGGCGCCAAGATGGTCCACATGGCCCCGAACACCTCCTCCAACATCGTCTCCAAGTCGGTGGCGCGAGGCGGCGGCCGCACCTCCTACCGCGGTCTCATCGAGATCGGCGAGGGCGCCCCGGGCTCCAAGTCGAACGTGCTCTGCGACGCCCTGCTCGTCGACACGATCTCCCGCTCGGACACGTACCCGTACGTCGACGTGCGCGAGGACGACGTGTCCATGGGCCACGAGGCGACCGTCTCCAAGGTCTCCGAGGACCAGCTCTTCTACCTGATGAGCCGCGGTCTGTCGGAGGACGAGGCGATGGCGATGATCGTGCGCGGCTTCGTCGAGCCGATCGCCAAGGAGCTGCCGATGGAGTACGCGCTGGAGCTCAACCGGCTGATCGAGCTGCAGATGGAGGGTGCGGTCGGCTGACGCCGCCCCCGCCGTCCGTACCAGTCTTTACGTAGGAAGAGAGCAACACGACAGCCATGGCTGAGGCCCAGAACAACCCGACGGGGACCATCCCGGCGGGCTCCACCACCGCCGGCTCCATCGCGGTGGCCGCCGAGTCCACCGTCGCCACCCGCATGAGCGCCCCCCCGTCCTTCGACGTCGCGGACTTCCCCGTCCCGCACGGCCGCGAGGAGGAGTGGCGGTTCACGCCGCTGGAGCGGCTGCGCGGCCTGCACGACGGCACCGCGGTCGCCACCGGCGACGGCGTACGCGTCGAGGTGGAGGCGCCCGAGGGCGTCACCGTCGAGACCGTCGGCCGCGACGACGCGCGGCTCGGCAAGGCCGGCACCCCGGTGGACCGGGTCGCCGCCCAGGCGTACTCCGGCTTCGAGAAGGCCTCGGTCGTCACCGTGCCCAAGGAGACCGTGCTCACCGAGCCGGTCCGGATCTCCGTGCACGGCGAGGGCGGCACCGCCTTCGGCCACCAGGTCATCGAGCTCGGCGCCTTCGCCGAGGCCGTCGTGGTCATCGACCACACCGGTGACGCGGTGCTCGCCGCCAACGTCGACTACCTCATCGGCGACGGCGCCAAGCTCACCGTCGTCTCCATCCAGGACTGGGACGAGAAGGCCGTCCACGTCGGCCAGCACAACGCGCTGGTCGGCCGGGACGCCTCCTTCAAGTCGGTCGTCGTCACCTTCGGCGGTGACCTGGTCCGCCTGCACCCGCGCGTGCAGTACGCCGCGACCGGCGGCGAGGCCGAGCTCTTCGGCCTGTACTTCACCGAGAAGGGCCAGCACCAGGAGCACCGCCTCCTGGTCGACCACAACACCCCGCACTGCAAGTCCAACGTGGCCTACAAGGGCGCGCTGCAGGGCGAGAACGCGCACGCCGTGTGGATCGGCGACGTCCTCATCCAGGCCGCGGCCGAGGGCACGGACACGTACGAGATGAACCGCAACCTGGTTCTGACGGACGGCGCCCGCGTCGACTCCGTGCCGAACCTGGAGATCGAGACCGGCGAGATCGCCGGCGCCGGTCACGCCTCCGCCACCGGCCGCTTCGACGACGAGCAGCTCTTCTACCTGATGGCCCGCGGCATCCCGGAGGCCGAGGCGCGCCGCCTCGTCGTCCGCGGCTTCTTCGCGGAGCTCGTCCAGCAGATCGGCCTGCCGGACGTCGAGGAGCGCCTCATCGCCAAGATCGAGGCCGAGCTGGAGGCGTCACTCTGATGCCCTTCGTCCGCGCCTGTGGGCTGAGCGAGCTGGAGGAGGACACCCCGAAGAGGGTGGAGATCGACGGCACGCCGGTCTCCATCGTCCACACCGAGGGGGAGGTGTTCGCGATCCACGACATCTGCTCGCACGCGAACGTCTCGCTCTCGGAGGGCGAGGTGGAGGACTGCCAGATCGAGTGCTGGCTGCACGGCTCCGCCTTCGACCTCCGCACCGGCAAGCCGTCCGGCCTTCCCGCGACGCGCCCCGTCCCCGTATACCCCGTACAGATCGAAGGGGACGATGTGCTCGTCTCCGTCACCCAGGAGTCCTGAGTCACCCATGGCAACGCTTGAAATCCGCGACCTGCACGTCTCCGTCGAGGCCGACAACGCCACGAAGGAGATCCTCAAGGGCGTCGACCTGACCGTGAAGCAGGGCGAGACCCACGCCATCATGGGCCCCAACGGCTCCGGCAAGTCGACGCTCGCGTACTCGCTGGCGGGTCACCCCAAGTACACGATCACCGGCGGCACCGTCACCCTCGACGGCGAGGACGTCCTGGAGATGTCCGTCGACGAGCGCGCCCGCGCCGGCCTCTTCCTCGCCATGCAGTACCCGGTCGAGGTCCCGGGCGTCTCGGTGAGCAACTTCCTGCGCACCTCCGCCACCGCCGTCCGCGGCGAGGCCCCCAAGCTGCGCACCTGGGTGAAGGAGGTCAAGGAGGCCATGGAGCGCCTCAACATGGACCCCTCCTTCGCCGAGCGCAACGTCAACGAGGGCTTCTCCGGCGGTGAGAAGAAGCGCCACGAGATCCTCCAGCTCGAGCTGCTCAAGCCGAAGGTCGCGATCCTCGACGAGACCGACTCCGGCCTGGACGTCGACGCGCTGCGCATCGTCTCCGAGGGCGTCAACCGCGTCCGCGAGACCGGCGAGGTCGGCACCCTGCTGATCACGCACTACACGCGCATCCTGCGCTACATCAAGCCGGACTTCGTCCACGTCTTCTCCGCCGGCCGGATCGTCGAGTCGGGCGGCCCCGAGCTCGCCGACAAGCTGGAGAACGAGGGCTACGAGTCCTACACGAAGGGTGGCGCATCCGCGTGACACAGCTGCCGGGCCTTCTCGACACCGAGGCGATCCGCAAGGACTTCCCGATCCTCGACCGGGTGCTCCACGACGGCAAGAAGCTCGTGTACCTGGACAACGCGGCGACCTCGCAGACGCCGCGCCAGGTCATCGACGTGCTGAGTGAGTACTACGAACAGCACAACGCCAACGTGCACCGCGGCGTGCATGTGCTGGCCGAGGAGGCCACGGCGCTGTACGAGGGCGCGCGCGACAAGGTCGCCGCCTTCATCAACGCGCCGAGCCGCAACGAGGTGATCTTCACCAAGAACGCCTCGGAGTCGCTCAACCTCGTGGCGAACATGCTGGGCTGGGCCGACGAGCCCTACCGGGTCGACCACGAGACCGAGATCGTCATCACGGAGATGGAGCACCACTCCAACATCGTGCCGTGGCAGCTGCTCGCGCAGCGCACCGGCGCGAAGCTGAAGTGGTTCGGGCTGACCGACGACGGCCGGCTCGACCTGTCGAACATCGAAGAGATCATCACCGAGAAGACGAAGATCGTCTCCTTCACGCTGGTCTCCAACATCATGGGCACCGTCAACCCGGTCGAGGCGCTCGTGCGCCGCGCCCAGGACGTCGGCGCCCTGGTGCTGATCGACGCCTCGCAGGCCGCCCCGCACATGCCGCTGGACGTGCAGGCGCTCCAGGCCGACTTCGTGGCCTTCACCGGCCACAAGATGTGCGGCCCGACGGGCATCGGCGTGCTGTGGGGCCGCCAGGAGCTGCTGGAGGACCTCCCGCCGTTCCTCGGCGGCGGCGAGATGATCGAGACGGTCTCCATGAGCTCGTCGACGTACGCCCCCGCCCCGCACAAGTTCGAGGCCGGTACGCCCCCGATCGCGCAGGCCGTCGGCCTCGGCGCGGCCGTGGACTACCTCTCCTCGATCGGCATGGACAAGATCGCCGCGCATGAGCACGCGATCACGGAGTACGCCATCCAGCGCCTCCGGGAAGTCCCCGACCTGCGGATCATCGGCCCGGTGACGGCCGAGGACCGCGGTGCGGCGATCTCCTTCACGCTCGGCGACATCCACCCGCACGACGTGGGCCAGGTCCTCGACGAGCAGGGCATCGCCGTCCGGGTCGGGCACCACTGCGCCCGGCCGGTCTGCCTGCGGTACGGAATTCCTGCGACCACGCGAGCGTCGTTCTATCTGTACTCCACGCCGGCCGAGGTGGACGCCCTCGTGGCGGGCCTGGAGCACGTCCGGAACTTCTTCGGCTAGGAGCGGGTGTGAAGCTGGATTCGATGTACCAGGACGTCATCCTGGACCACTACAAGAACCCGCACGGCCGGGGCTTGCGGGACGGCGACGCCGAGGTGCACCACGTCAACCCGACGTGCGGTGACGAGATCACGCTGCGCGTGAAGTACGACGGCACGCGCGTCGCGGACGTCTCGTACGAGGGCCAGGGCTGCTCCATCAGCCAGGCGTCGGCGTCCGTACTGAATGAACTCCTCGTCGGCAAGGAACTCGCCGAGGCGCAGCAGATCCAGGGCACGTTCCTGGAGCTGATGCAGTCCAAGGGCAGGATCGAGCCGGACGACGCCATGGAGGAGGTGCTGGAGGACGCGGTCGCGTTCGCCGGCGTCTCCAAGTACCCGGCCCGGGTGAAGTGCGCCCTGCTGAGCTGGATGGCCTGGAAGGACGCGACGGCCCAGGTGATGGGTGAGGGCGCGGAGAGGAAGACCGCATGACCGAGAACCAGACGGCCGACACGGCGGAGACGACGGCGACGGCCGAGCCGGCCGAGGCCGCCTCGACGGCCACCGAGACGGCACCCGCGGCCGAGGCCGCCCCGATGAAGCCGGCGTCCGAGGAGGAGATCCGCGAGGCGCTGTACGACGTCGTCGACCCCGAGCTGGGCATCGACGTCGTCAACCTCGGCCTCATCTACGGCATCCACATCGACGACGCCAACATCGCGACCCTCGACATGACGCTGACGTCGGCGGCCTGCCCGCTGACGGACGTGATCGAGGACCAGGCGAAGGCCGCGACGGACGGCATCGTGAGCGAGCTGAAGATCAACTGGGTCTGGATGCCGCCGTGGGGCCCGGACAAGATCACGGACGACGGGCGGGAGCAGCTGCGCGCTCTCGGCTTCAACGTCTGAGGTCCTTCACGTCCTTGACGCCGTGCCCTCCGGTCCGTTTCCGGAGGGCACGGCCGTTTCTCCGTACAGTGAGACCGGTTCGCCTGAGCGGGCGACCGGCGGTTAGGTTTCCTGCATGACTTCTGCACCGTCTGCACCTCGCACCACCGGCGCCGTCGCCGCCGGCCTCGCCACCATCGCCGGCGACGGCACCGTTCTCGACACCTGGTTCCCCGCGCCCGAGCTCACCGAGGCCGCCGGGCCGGCCGGGACCGAGCGGCTCACCTCCGACCAGGCCGTCAACCTGCTCGGGGAAGGCGCCGCCAAGGCCATCGGCGTCGACGCCCGCCGGGGCGTCGAGGTCGTCGCCGTACGCACCGTCATCAGCTCGCTCGACGAGAAGCCGCTCGACGCGCACGACGTGTACCTGCGGCTGCACCTGCTCAGCCACCGGCTGGTCAAGCCGCACGGGCAGAACCTCGACGGCATCTTCGCGCACCTCGCCAACGTGGCCTGGACGAGCCTCGGCCCCGTCGCCGTCGACGACGTCGAGAAGGTCCGGCTGAACGCCCGTGCCGAGGGCCTGCACCTCCAGGTCACCAGCATCGACAAGTTCCCGCGCATGACGGACTACGTCGTCCCCACGGGCGTCCGCATCGCCGACGCCGACCGCGTCCGGCTCGGCGCGCACCTCGGCTCCGGCACCACCGTCATGCACGAGGG
Organism: Streptomyces sp. NPDC030862; assembly: GCF_055571835.1. NCBI lineage: Bacteria > Bacillati > Actinomycetota > Actinomycetes > Kitasatosporales > Streptomycetaceae > Streptomyces > Streptomyces sp. NPDC030862. The sequence goes on from NZ_JBVIEN010000008.1 coordinate 274,378, forward strand.
CTTCGTCAACTTCAACGCCGGCACCCTCGGCACCTCCATGGTCGAGGGCCGCATCTCCGCCGGTGTCGTCATCGGCGACGGCTCGGACATCGGCGGCGGCGCCTCCACCATGGGCACCCTCTCCGGCGGCGGCAACGTCATTATCTCCATCGGTGAGCGCTGCCTCGTCGGCGCGGAGGCGGGCGTCGGCATCGCGCTCGGCGACGAGTGCGTCGTCGAGGCCGGCCTGTACGTCACGGCGGGCACGCGGGTGACCATGCCCGACGGCCAGATCGTCAAGGCGCGCGAGCTGTCGGGCGCCTCGAACATCCTCTTCCGCCGCAACTCGGTCACCGGCACCGTCGAGGCCCGGCCGAACAACGCGGTGTGGGGCGGCCTGAACGACATCCTGCACAGCCACAACTGAGCCCACGAGTGCGGGCGTGCTGTTTCAGCTCGACCGGCCCGTCGGCTTCCCTTCCTCGCCCCGAGCCGCTGGATCGGGTGATGTCGCGTGACCTTTCGGTCCGTAGGACCGATAAGCAGGTCGGCGCGTATCACACGAATGGGCAAGGCGAGGGACGGCTGATATGAAGACCGGCAGGTTGATCGTTCCCGGGGTGCTCGCGCTGGCGGCCGTGTTCTCGTCCGGGGCGGCCGCGCAGGCCGATGAGAGTCACCGGGGGTCCGACAACGGGCACCGCATCACCCTGCTGTCGATCGGCCAGATCGACGACCCGATGGAGGACGTGCTGGAGCACGTGTCGATCCTCGGGAGCAATCAGGTGACCGGCTCCTGAACCGGGGGCCGCACCGGGTGCCGGAGCAGTTCCTCGTACGCCGCACGCAGCCCGTCGACCGTTCGCCGGTCGGCGGGCTGCAGTGGTTCCCGTACCGGGCCGGCGGAGAGCAGGGCCTTGACCGTCACCGCGCCCGGCAGGCCCGACGCCATCATCAGTTCCGTCAGCGGCAGCGCGCGCTGGTGGAGGCGGGCGGCCAGGGCCGTGTCGCCCGCGTCGAAGGCGTCCAGCACCGCACGCATGGGGCCCGGCGCCACGTTCGCGACCGTACTGACGAAGCCCGCACCGCCGATCGCGTACAGCGGGAGGTTCAGCTCGTCGCAGCCCGAGTAGTACGCCAGTGACGTGCGCGCCATGACCTTGGCCGAGCCCAGCAGGTCGTACGCGCAGTCCTTCACCGCCACGATCCGCGGATGGTCCGCGAGCCGCAGCACGGTCTCCGGCTCGATGCGGACACCCGTGCGGCCCGGGATGTCGTACAGCGCCAGCGGCAGGCCCGTCGCGTCCGCCACCCGCCGGAAGTGCGCCTCGATCGCCGCCTGCGGCGGGCGGCTGTAGTACGGGGGCACCACGAGCAGCCCGTCGGCGCCCGCCGCCTCCGCCTGGCGGGCCAGCTCGACGGTGTGGCGGGTGTCCGCCGTGCCGACCCCGGCCACCAGGGCCGCGCGCGTGCCGACGGCCTCGCGCACCGCCCGTACGAGCGCGGCCTTCTCGGCGTCGCTCGTGGTCGGCGATTCGCCCGTCGTCCCGTTCAGGACGAGTCCGTCGCAGCCCTCGGCGACCAGGCGCGCCGCCAGCTCCTGTGCCCGGTCCAGGTCCACCTCCTCGCCGGAGGCGGTGAAGGGTGTGACCATCGCGCAGAGCGCGCGGCCGAAGGGCGGGGCGGTGGTGGTGTGGATCATGTACGCAGTGTGATCGCGTTCACCGTGTAGGTCCACTTAGCTTTTCTGACAAGCACAGCTAAGTGGTGCTGAACTGTCGTGGGGTTCCGAGCACGGGAAGGCGGGTACCCGAAGCTCCCCGTACGAGATGGGAGGCGTTGCCATGGCCGGAGAACCGTCGGTCGGCGAGCTGGTGAAGCAGGCGTCGGAGCAGCTCACGGACCTGGTCAGGACCGAGATGCGCACCGCGCAGGCCGAGATGATGCAGAAGGGCAAACGCGCGGGCAAGGGCGGCGGGATGCTCGGTGCCGCGGCCGCCGTCGGGTACGTCGGGCTGATCGGGATATGGGCCACCGTGGCCGCCCTGCTGAACCTGGCCCTCGACGTGTGGGCCTCGGTGCTCATCGCCACCGGAGTGTTCCTGGTGCTCGCCGGAATCCTCGCCCTCCTCGGCCGCAAGCAGCTGAAGGCCGCGGTGCCGCCCAAGCCCGAGCGGGCGATCGACGGGGTGCGTTCGGACGTCCACGAGATCAAGGAGAGGGTCCACCGATGACACGGGAGACGCGTAAGGCGCCCGGACCTGACGAGCTGCGGCGCGAAGCAGCGCGCAAGCGGCAGGAGCTGGGCGAGACGATCGACCAGCTGATGGCCAAGACCGATGTGAAGGCGCGCGCCGCCCACCTGGTGCACGACAAGACCCCGGAACCCGTGCGCAACCACCCGCGCCCGGTCCTCGCCGCCGTCGCCGCCATGGTGGTCGCGGGGATCGTGGTCTGGCAGCTGCGGCGCAGCGGTAAGTGGGGGTGAACGCGGGAATGGCGGACAAGCAGAAGAAGCAGCACAAGAAGAAGAGGAAGCAGAAGCTCCTCTACCGCCCCGTCGGCATCCTCCTCGGCATGGCGAGCGGTGCCATCGCGAGCACGCTCTTCTCCCGCGCCTGGGCGGCGGTCGGCAACGGAGACGCCCCGGACGCCATGGACGAGGAGCGCGAGTGGAAGGAGATCCTGCTCGCGGCCGCGATCGAGGGTGCCATCTTCGCCGTCGTCAAGGCGGCCGTGGACCGCTCCGGCGCGGTCGGGGTCCGGCGGCTGACCGGCACCTGGCCGGGGTGAGAAGGGATGAGGGCCGGCTGTTGACCTCAAGCGCGGTTGACGTCTGATCATGGGGTTCCGGCCGCACCGAACGGGGGGCGGCGGCGAATCCGAGAGGCAGCAGCCATGGCACGTACGATCGCGACCTTCGGCCCCGACGCCCGCCCGCGGATCTCCCGGCCCGACGCCGGTGTCGTCAAGGCGAGCACCTGGCGCGTGGGGACGCCCGAGCGGCAGAGCGCCGCCGTGGAGGCCATCGCCAAGGCCTGGCAGAACCGCGACTGGCCGGTCGATGGCCTCCTGTCGTACACCGTGTACGCCGGCGAGGACGGCGACACCCTCTTCCACTACTCGCAGTGGCGCGACGAGGAGACCTACCGCGCGTTCTTCGCCGGCCATCGCGACGACCGGATCGACGAGATCGACGCGGCCGTGCCCGGCATCGAGCGCGTCGGCCTCTTCTCGTACGAGCTCTACCGCACGGACGGGCCGGCCGAGGGCGACGGCCGCGTACCGGGGGCCGTCATCATCGTCGACGTCGAGTTCGAGGGCGCGGACGCGGAGCGGCAGCGGCACTGGGTGGACGGGGTGTTCGAGGCGCTGGAGACCGAGCCGCGGCCCATCCCGGGGGCCATCTCCGGGAACTTCCACGTCAGCCTCGACGGCACCCGTGTCCTCAACTACGCCGAGTGGGAGAGCGCCCGGGCCCACATCGAGGCACTCGCCGCCCCCGGCGACGGGATCGGGTCGGACACCCCGCAGTGGCGCAGGGTGCTGGCCTACCCCGGTGTCGTCGGGGGCGGGGTCAAGCGGTACGCGCCCGCGCTGAGCCTGCGCCCGGGCGCGTAACCGCCGTAACCGCTTGACCCGTGCGGGGGCCTACGGGCGGAAGCGCAGCACCTGCGGGTCGTGGTCGCTGTTCTGGTCCGCGAACTCGGCGTTGATGTGCACGCTGTCGTACGTGAAGTCGCGGATCGACGGGCTCGTCAGGATCTGGTCCAGCACCTGGCTGTTGCCCTGGAAGACGTACGAGTACCGCTCGGCGCGCGGCAGCGACATCACCGCCGGGTACAGCGCTCCGCCGTCCGTCAGGGCCTTCGTCGTCGCCGAGAACTCGAAGTCGTTGATGTCGCCGAGGACGACGACGTCGGCGGTCCGCTGCACCTTCAGGACGTCCTTCACGAAGGCGTTGACCGCCTGGGCCTGCTGGAGCCGCTTCGTCTCGGAGGAACGGTTCGGCGGCTGGTGGTGCGAGACCAGCGACTCGTCGCCGCCCTTCGAGCCGAAGTGGTTCGCGATCACGAAGACCGTACGGCCCCGGAAGGTGAACTCGCCCGCCAGCGGCTTGCGGCTGTTGTCCCAGGCGGAGTTCGCCGGGTCGATCCGGCCGGGGGAGTGCGTCAGGGCCGCCCGGCCCTTCTCCCGTACGACCCCGGTCGCCGTCGCCGCGTCGCCGCCCGCGCGGTCGGTGAAGGACACGCGCTCGGGGTTGAAGAGGAACACCTGCCGGATGTTGCCGCCCGGCTCGCCGCCGTCCTTGCCGTCGGCCGGGTCGATGCTGCGCCACTCGTACGCGGGGCCGCCGGCCGCGACGATCGCGTCCGTGAACTTCTTGAGCGTCTGGTCGGCGGCGACCGTGCCGTCGTTCTTCGCGCCGTTGTTGTCCTGGATCTCCTCCAGGGCCACGATGTCGGGCGAGGCGAGGTTCTCCACGACCGCCTTCGCCAGCGCGTCGAACTTCTCCTGCGGGTCGCCCGGGTCGAGGTTCTCGACGTTGTACGTGGCCACCGCCAGCTCGCTGCGGTGCTGCTTCTCGGTGACTTCGCGCTCCAGGCCCCGGTCGGCGAGCGTGCCGAGGGTGCGGGCGGCGAGGGTGTAGCCGCCGAACTGGTTGAAGTCCAGCGGGCCCTCGGTCGTGCCGGTCAGCCAGTCGCCGACGTTCGCCTTGGGGAACGGCTGCTGGGCGAGCGGGACGAGCGACTGGATCTTCAGACGGCCGGTGTTCTGGGAGGCGTACGAGCCGTAGACCGCGCCGCCGCGGGCGCTGGGGTTCTCGTGCGGCTTCACCGTCACCCACAGCTCGGCGTGCTCGTTGCTCGCGGTGACGACCCGGGAGGAGCCGATGCGGACGTTCGTCCCCTCCAGCGACTCGAGGTAGTCCAGGGCGTACGAACCCGGGCGCAGCGGCAGGCCGTTGATGGAGCCGCCGGCGGCCGGGTCGCCCTCGGGCGCGTACGCCGACGGCACGGAGCGGGCGGAGATGACGGTGGGCGCCGGGAGCGGGTTGCCGGAGGAGACCACCGTGACGGTGGGCTTGCTGATCTGCGTGAGGGACTGGTTGCCGGAGGACGTGCCGCCCGGGACGTACTCGGTGACCGTGCCCGAGACCGTCACGGCGTCGCCGACGGCGACGTTGGGGGCGGAGCCGGTGAAGACGAACAGGCCCTCGCTGGTGGCGGGGTCGGCGTCGGGCTGCGCGTCCTGGATCCAGAAGCCCTTCGAGCCGTAGGCGCGGACGCCGGTGACGATGCCGGGCACGGCGGTGACCTGGCGGCCGACGAGGGGGGATATGCGGGTGGAGCCCTGGATGTCGTGCACGCGTATCGCCTCGGCGGCCGTGTCACCGGCCTGGGTGGAGACGGAGGCGGACGCGGACGGGGAGGCGGCGAGCAGGCCGGCGGCGAGCGCGGCGGCGACGACGGCCGAGACGGCTGCGGTTCTCGGCAGGGGAGAAGGGCGCATGGAGAGGCTCCGATGGTGGTGGGAGGTGGGGGTGTGATCGGGGTAAGAGATCTACGCGCGTCAATGTCTTGTGTGGGCGGGGCAGTTGTCAAGGGTTGGCGGGTGTACGGGCGTTGACCGGTACATGAACCACCGGACATGCACCCAAATGCGTCTACGCTGGGGGCCGCCCGGACCCCTTCCCCGTCCCGAGGAGAGACCCCTGATGTCGTCAGACCGCCCCACCCTGCCGCCGGTGCGGCTGCCCTCGGACGCGGAGCTGGCGCGTGACGCGCTCGCCGCCCCGCTGCTGGCCCGGGCCGTCCGGCTCGCCCGCTGGGCGGGGCCCGGGACGCGGGTCGGCGCCGGGGGCGAGCTCGTCGAGGAGCTGCTGCCGGCCGCCGCGGAGGTGCTGGGGCTGCCGGCGGACGAGGACGGGGCGGCGTACGCGAGCGAGGCCTGGCGGGTCGCCGTCGACACCGGGCTGGTGGAGGTCGAGGACCCGGCGGAGGGCGCGGACGAGGCGGAGGAGGCGTCCGTCGCGGCGGGCGAGAACCTGCCGCTGATCACGGGCGGTTCACCGCAGGACGTGCTGGCGCTGTGGCTCGACGGCCTGGAGACGGTGTTCGCGGACGCCACCGCGCCGCTGCTCGACGACCTCGCGGACGTCGTCGGCGAGGACGGCCGGATCGACCTGGAGGCGCTGGACTGGGACCCGGAGGGGGAGGCCGACTTCCTCGACGGGGTCCTCGGCAACCTGTACCTGCTGACCGTCTCGGAGAGCGGCGCGGCGGAGACGGGCCGCGCGCCGGGCCCGGTGCCGCTGCCCGCGCTCGCCGCGTCGATGATCCTCCCGGACGACATGGGCGAACCGACCGACGACATCCTGGAGCAGGTGTCGGAGGCGATGATGCGGCTGGACGACCAGTTCCGGGTCCTGGAGCCGATCGGGCTCGTGGAGTACACGCCCGTCGACGAGGCGCTGATGGCGGAGGCGGGCGACGCCGAGCCGGTCGCGGTCGGCGACGACGAGGACGTGTCGCGGTACGGGATGGTGCGGCTCACGCCGCTGGGCCTGTACGGCATCCGGGCGCGCATGCTGGACGCGGGCGTGGACGCGCCGGCGGTGGGCGACCTCGCGGACAAGGGCGCGGAGGCGCTGCTGGCGGGCGTCGCGCACTTCCCCGAGGGGGCCGCACGGGCCGAGACGCGGGAGTGGCTGGCCCGGCGGGAGCCGGTCGCCGCGGGGCGCGAGCTCCTGGCCGCCGCGAAGGGCGCGGACGCGGACTCGCCGCTGCGGCGGCTCCACTGCCAGCAGGCGCTCACCCTGGCGGGTGCGGAGGCGGAGCCGGCGGTACGGGAGGTGCTGGACGACCCGGAGCTCGGCGGGCTCGCGCGGGTGTGGCTCGCGGAGCGGGGCGCGGCGGACGTGCCGGCGCCGCCGGAGTCGATGATCTTCTGGCTGGCCATCGACACGATCGCGGCCCAACTGGACGCGCAGGGCGAACTGGAGGAGCTCCAGGACCTGGTGGAGGGCCTGACGGGCCAGCACAGCGGCTTCTTCGACACCGCCTGGCGCGTCGAGCACCCGGCGACACCGGAGGTGCTGGAGGCGATGGGCCGTCTGCACCGCGACAAGCGGGTGGCGAAGGCGGCCCGGAAGGCCGCGTTCAAGGCACGGTCGCGCGCGGGCGCGTGAGGGCGTAGGGGCGTAGAACTCCTCACAGAATGGTCAGGTCGGGCAACCCGACCTGGTCCGCCCGCGCTGACCGTTGCCTCAGTCACGTGCTGGCCGAGGTCCTCAGCTCGGCGTAGCAGAGAGAGCCGAGGCGGGCGCCGTACTGTCCTGACGGGTGCTTGCTCGATAGATCCGCATCGGTACGGGCTGGCAGTGCACTGCCGCGTTCTTCCGACTGCGCCGAGCAGTGGCGACTGCTCAACGCGGGCGAGATCCCTCGCCGACCCGCGCACTGCCTCGGTCGTCTTCTAGGGTCATCCGTATGATGATCGACACTGGGTTCGCCGGCTCGCTCTTCCAATCCCTCCAGGCGGACGCCCTCACCCGCCCGGACCAACTGCGCGAGCTCTACCCGCAGCCGAACCCGAACTCGCTCCGCAAGGAGATCGATCACCTGACCGAGGAGGCCCGAGCGCTGATCGGCTGTTCCTCGCTGGTGTTTGTCGGCAGTGCAGACCTCGAAGGCTGGGCCGACGTGACGCCGCGTGGCGGCCCGGCCGGGTTCGTCTCGGTGCTCGACGAGCGGACCTTGGTCATCCCCGACGCCACCGGCAACAAGCGGCTCGACACCATGCACAACGTGCTGCAGACCGGGCGCGTCGGACTGATCTTCCTCATTCCCGGCCGCCCGACCACGCTGCGCGTCAATGGCCGCGCCTGCGTCTCGGCGCGCCCGGAGCTGCTAGCCCACCTCACGCCCGTTGGAAAACCGCCGGTCACGGCGATGGTGGTGCATGTCGAGCAGGTCTATCCGCACTGCCCGAAGTCGCTGATGCGCGCCAACGCCTGGCAACCAGAGCGGTGGGTGCCTACTGAGGCCCAGCCGACCAGCGCTGAGGTGACGCAGGCCCAGCTAAACCTGCCGGGCCTTACCGTCGACGAGATCGAGCAGGCCGAACGGGAGTCACTGCGCCTGCGTTACGAGTGAATGCGGATAAGCACTCCTATCGCGATGAGTTCAGGCGCCGCCAGCGGACGAGGGCGTATCCGAAGGTCAGGAAGGCCTCGTGGATGTCGTCGCGGATCTCCGAGGATCATTTCGTCAAGGGTTCTTAGGGGCGTGGGAGGCCGCCCCAGGGCCCCGGAGGTCCGCGGCCTGGGGGCTCCGGGCCCGCAGGCCGGCGGCTCCGGGACCGAGGGCCCATGGCCCGAGCACGCTCGGCTGGTCGGGCGTCCGCGTACGTGGATCTATACCGGCCAGGAGTTGTCGGGGTCGTCCAGCCAGGCCTGGTGACCCTCGGAGGTGACCGTGAGGCCGAACCGTGTGACTTCCGGGGTGCCTTGGGTGAGCCACCAGCGGTAGGCCGTTTCCACCTCATTCCAGAGTCGGCGCGGGCCCGACTGCCAGACCGTGGCCTCCACCCGGCCATCCCGGAACATCACACATGCCCATGACCGGTCGGTCAGCCCGTAGAACCACACGGGGCGTGCCCCGTCCCTCTTCTCTGCGACCACCTGCGCACAATGCCGGACGCGTAGCCCCAGCACGAACGGCACCGTCGTGTACTGCCCGGTGACGAACTCCGCCTCCGTCACGTCCGTGGCGGACTTGTCGGCCCTCTCCGTGGCGTCCTCGCCGACATACTCGGCGTGGTGCGGGCCGGACAGCCTCTGTGTGCGCATCTTCATGAACTCGACATGCCCGGTGAAGTGCCCGGTGGCTCGCCCGCTCGTGACCGTCAGGCGCGCCACGGCGTCACCGTTGCCGAAGCCGGTCCCCCACGGGGCCACGATCAGCCCGCCGCGCCGTGTCTGCTCGATCCACACGGACGGGACCTTCCGCAGTCCCACAGTGGCGAGGATGCGGTCGTACGGGCCGCCGGCCCCGTGCCCCGCGTAGCCGTCGCCGACCACCACCTCCGGGTGGAGCCCCGCCTTGGACAACCGTTCCCGGGCACGGGCCGACACCACCGGGTCCACCTCGATCGTGGCCACCTGGTTCCGCCCGCAGCGGTGCGTCAGCACGCCGGCCGTCTCGCCGGTGCCCGTACCGACGTCGAGGACCCGCATGCCCTCGTCGGCCGCGAGGTCGCCGAGCAGGGAGTAGACGACCGACGGCATCGACGAGGAGCTGGTCGACAGGTTGCCCGGGGCGCGGCCGGTGTGGGCGCCGTCGTCCCACTGCGTCACGATCGGGCTGTTGCGGTCGGCCGCCGCGTACCAGGCATCCGGGTCTTCCGCCTTGTCGACGGCAACGCTCGTGTGGCGTTCGGTGTCGTACGGCCACATGAGATCCGGCAGGAACAATGCCCGGTCCACGGCCTCGAACGTCGGAACCCAGTCCGGGGCGAGCGCGCCGGATCGCAGGAGCGCGCGCCCCAGCTCCTTTCGGCCGGGGCGCGTCGCCTGTACGTCGGTGCCCATCGATCAGCCCTTGGGCGGGTTGGGGACACCCGGGCCACCGTCGGGGGTGGGCGGCTGGTGCGGGCCGGGGTACGGCGAGCCGGGCAGCTTGTCGCCGCCGTCGGCCGAAGTGGTCAGGTTGTGCATGTCCTTCTCCCATCGTTGAGACATGTGCATTCACCCGCCCGTCACCGTCACACAGCGGCCGGGAGGTCTTGCCCGCCCCCGCCGGGTTCGACGAGTTCCGGCGGGAGCGGAATCCAGGGGGACAGGCGCAGAGCTGCAGACGAGCCTCACGACGGGCAGTCGTCGAGCGCCGGACGGTCGACGGGCGGCCCCGCACCACCGGAACGGGCCCCGACACCACCGAACCGCCACCGTCCGGCACCGGCGTCACCACCGCCCGCTGCATCCGCGTCGTCCTGATGGGCGAGCACCTTCTCGACCGCGTCCGCCAGCACCGGCAACGCGGCCCTTAGGGCCTCGCGGATCACTTCCGCGTCTCGCTCGCCGAGGATGTACGCCAGTCCGGCATCGAGCGCCGCGCGCTCCTCCGCCGTCGGCTGCCACACCGGCTTCACATCCCCTCCCGCATCCGCTGCCGCATGCGATTGCTCGTGTTCGCCGCGACCAGGCCCTCGCGCATCGCGTCCGACTGGGCGGCCGGTGCCAGCTCCGTGGCGGGAGACGACCACTCCTTGCCGCCGTTGAGCGGCCGGAGGTACACCAGGCCGGCCCACTCGCCCATCACGCGGCCGACGCGGCCTTGTACGTCCTTGGCGACGTCGCCCTCCTGCCAGTGGCGGGGCTGCTCACGCGATACCTCAGCGCCGGTCATCGGCGAGCCTCCTGCGCAGCGCCGCCTCGACGTCCCGCAGCGTGTCCGCCGTCGGCCGGCGGTTCAACCGCGGCGGGCGGGCGGCCTCCTCCGGCATCCCGCACACCATGGCCGCCGACGAGGTCCAGTCGTCCGGCTTCAGCCGGTGAAACTCGCCGCGCGCTATGGCCGCGTCCAGCTCGGTGCCGGGCACACGCTGGGGAAGCTCTGCTGCCATGCCGTTTCACCTGTCCTTCCGACGCCGGACGTTGCACGCACTACGCAACCGGACGGACACGCACAGCGGTACCGTGTGGCGAGTGGGGAAAGTAGAAGGAGTGGAAAGTTCGCCGACGACAGGGGTACACGGCCATGGGTGACCGGGCTCCGAACACGGGCCTCGCCGGACTGCTGAGCGCCGCGAACTGGACGCAAACCCAGCTAGCCGCGCAGGTTAATCGCATTGGTGGCGAGGTTGGTCAGTCCGTGGGGTGCACCAAGTTCAACGTGAACAAGTGGGTACGCGGAACGATCCCGCGTAAGAACATCCGTCCGCTCATCGTCGAAGCCTTCGCCCGGAAGTTGGGTCGTCCCGTCACCCATGAAGAGGCAGGCTTCCCCCCGCTGGTGGCCGATTCGGAAGTCCCGACTTTCGGTTCGGGGGACACTGTGGAGGGACTTGTCTCTACCGGGAGGGCAGACATGGACCCTGAGCGGCGCAAGTTCCTCGCCACCAGCCTGTACTCAGCAGCGTTACCGGTCCCGGCGTTCCGGGAGCTGGTCGACCGCGAGAAGTCGAACGCGGCTGGTCGCACCACACGTATCGGTGCCGGTGAAGTATCCACAGTGCGCACCATGACGGATCGCATCGCCGAAATCCTCGATGAGCTGGGTGGAGCGCACGCCCGCCCCATGGCCGCCGCGTTCCTCGTCAACACCGTGGCCCCGTACCTCCGCGCCGAAGCGCCAGACCCCGTGAAACGCGGCATGCTCGCCGCTGCCTCCGATCTCGTCTACCTCACCGGGTGGATGGCCATGTACGAGCGCGATCACGGACTAGGGCAGCGGTACTACGTCCGCGCCCTCGAACTTGCGGGGGCAGCAAACGATCACATCACGTACTGCCGGACGCTGCGCGGCATGGCCCTGCAAGCGGCCAGTCTGAAGCACGCGCGCAAGGCGCTGGAACTCGCCGACAGCGCCGCGGAGGCGGCGCCGAAGGCCGGCCCGCGTCTTCACGCCTTCCTCGCTGGTCAGCAGGCACATGGAGCCGCGCTTGTCGGAGACCGCCGCCAGGCGTTCGCCCGCCTTCGCGAAACCGAGGCCGCACTCTCCAAGGCGGACAACCGACGTGATGCGATCGGCGGATACGACCTGGCGGCGTACTTCTTCCACGTGTCGAGCGTCACCTACGCCCTGGGGGACGTTGCCGCGTCCGTAAAGGCCATGCAGGACAGCAACCGCGTACGCCCGCCTGTTGAGCGGCAAGGCCGCGCGCACGCGAACGGCCTACTCGCTCAGCGGCAACTCGAAATGGGGCACCTCGAAGCAGCTTGCGCCACGTGGGCCAAGTTCCTTGATGACTACGAGAAGCTGTCATCGTCACGGGCAGACGAGCATTTCGAGATCATGGGGCGTCGGCTGCGCGGCTACCAGACGCACCGGGCGGCGCGGGAGCTCCGGGAGCGCGCAGCCGAACTCGCTCGCCGCAAGGCCGCAGCGTAAACAACGGCGCCCTTGGCGGGGTTTACCCCGGCGGGGGCGCCGCGTTTCCACCGGCCGAGAGCTGTTTACCGGGCACGGCGCGACGGGGTGCGCGAGCGGGGCGCACTGTGCGGCGGCGCGCTCCACGCGGGACTGCGGCCGGCGGCTACCGGCTTTCGGCGCTCCCGCTGATCAGCCGCCCGCCCACGGCGTACCGCCCGCCCACGGCGTACCGCCCGCCCACGGCGTACCGCCCACCGCCCTGATTCCGCTTCAGCCGCGCAGGTGCGAGGCGCCGTTGAGGTCCAGGATCGTGCCGGAGGACCACTCGGCCTCCGGCGAGGCCAGCCACAGCACCGCCGCCGCGATCTCCTCCGCCGTGCCCACCCGGCCGAAGGGGCTCTGCGCCCGGATCGCCTCCCCCTCCGGGCCCGTCAGCCGGTCCGCGACGCGCTCGGTGGCGAAGAAGCCGGGCGCGACGGAGGCGACCGCGATGCCGTACGGCGCCAGGGAGACCGCCAGCGACTGGCCCAGGGCGTGGACGGCGGCCTTCGTGGCGCCGTAGGCGGGGTGGTCCGGTTCGCCGCGGAAGGCGCCGCGGGAGCCGATGTTCACGATGCGCCCGCCCGCGCCCTGGTCGATCATGCGGCGCGCGGCGAGGTGGCTCAGGTGCGCCGTGGCCAGGAGGTTGACCGAGACGTGCTGCTGCCAGAGCGCCACCCACGCGTCGTACGGCGTCTCGGCCAGGGGGTGCCGGATGTTGACCGCCGCGTTGTTGACGAGCACGTCCAGGCCGCCGAGCGCGGACGCGGAGGCGTCCGCGACGCGGGCGGCCTGCGCCGGGTCGGAGAGGTCGCCGGGGGCGAGGACGTGACCCGTGCCCGGCAGGGACTCCAGGGTGCGCCGCGCCTCCTCGCCGCGCGAGGAGTAGTGGACCGCGACCCGGTCACCGTTGGCCGCGAACACCCGGGCGACGGCGCGGCCGAGGCCCCGTGAGGCGCCGCTGACCAGGACGCGGCGGCCGGTGGCGGGGAACGCCCCCGGGGGAGGCGTACGGCCAGCGGCGCCGTCCGCCGGGGAAGCCGGGGGAGCCGGGTCAGCGGGGGGTGTCACAGTGCCTGCGCCGCCGGCTTCACCATGCCGCGGACCGTGCGCGACTTCACGAACTCGCCCATCGCGGTCATCTCCCACTCACCGGAGAACTGCTTGATGAGCTTCGCCATCATCACGCCGGTCTGCGGCTCGGCCGTGGTGAGGTCGAAGCGCACCAGCTCCTCGCCGGTGGCCGCGTCCATGAGCCGGCAGTAGGCCTTGGCGACCTCGGTGAACTTCTGCCCGGAGAAGGAGTTGACGGTGAAGACCAGGCCCGTCGCGTCGGCCGGCAGCCGGCCCAGGTCGACCGTGATCACCTCGTCGTCGCCGGCGCCCTCGCCCGTGAGGTTGTCGCCGGAGTGCTTGACGGCGCCGCCCAGGATGGACAGCTTGCCGAAGTAGCAGCTGTCCAGGTGGTTGCGCTGGGGGCCGTAGGCGATGACGGAGGCGTCGAGGTCGATGTCCTTGCCGCGGTACGCGGGCTCCCAGCCGAGGCCCATCTTGACCTGGGACAGCAGTGGGCGGCCGCCCTTGACGAGGGAGACGGTCTGGTTCTTCTGGAGGCTGACGCGGCCCTTGTCGAGGTTGATCTTCCCGGTGGAAGGGGGCGCGGCCGGTACGGGAGGCGCGGCGGGGGCCGGGGCCGGGGTCACGGGCGCCGCGGCCACCGGGGCCGGAGCGGGGGCCGGAGCGGGGGCCGGGGTCGGGGTCGGTGCGGCGGCCGGCTCCTCGTCCACGGACACGCCGAAGTCCGTCGCGATGCCCGCCAGCCCGTTGGCGTACCCCTGGCCGACCGCGCGCGCCTTCCAGGCGCCGCCCCGGCGGTAGACCTCCACCACGACCAGGGCCGTCTCGGAGCCCAGCCGGGGCGGGGTGAAGGTGGCGAGGACGGCGCCGCCGTCGGCGTCGCGGATGGTCGCGGTCGGTTCGATGCCCTGGAACGTCTGGCCCGCCGCGTCCGGGCTCGCGGTGACGACGATCTTCTCGATGCCCGGCGGCACGGCGGCGGTGTCCACGATCACCGCGTCGGGGGCGGTGCCGCCGCCGGACCGGTAGGTGACACCGGCGCCGGAGGGCTGGTTGTAGAAGATGAAGTCGTCGTCGGAGCGCACCTTGCCTTCGGCGGTGAGCAGCAGGCCCGATACGTCGAGCCGCACGGGCGCGGAGACGTCCACCGCCACCCGGGTGGCGGTGAGGGGGATGTTCGAGCCGGGGGTCATAGCTGTCATGCCTGACGTAACGAGCGGGACCGCTTTGCCGTTCCCTTACCTTCGCCCCCTTGGGCCACTCCGGTTACGGGACGACGCTGCCGGGCCGGTCACGGGTCAGTGCGGCCACTGCGGCGGGTTCGTGGTGAAGTGGCCGCCCAGGACCCGGTGCTCCGGGTTGGCGTCGTCCAGCTCGCCGTGCTCGGCGACGAGCTTCGGGGCGTACTGCTCCGAGTCGTCCTGCGGGTCGTAGCCGAGCGCCCGCGCCGAGGACAGGTCCCACCACAGGCGGGTGTTGGCCGACGATCCGTACACCACGGTGTGGTGGACGTCCTCGGCGGTGAGCGCCGTGTGGAAGAGGCGGGCTCCGTCGCCCGGGCTCAGCCAGACGGACAGCATCCGCACGGAGGTGGGCTCCATGTAGCAGGAGCCGATCCGTACGGAGACGGTTTCGATGCCGTGCAGGTCCCAGTAGAGCTGGGCCAGGTCCTCGCCGAAGCACTTGGACAGTCCGTAGAAGGTGTCGGGGCGGTGCGGGGTGTCGACCGGGATCAGGGGGTCCGACCCGTGCGGGCGCGGGGTGAAGCCGACGGCGTGGTTGCTGGAGGCGAAGACGATCCGCCGTACGCCCTCCTCCCGGGCCGCCTCGTAGAGGTGGTACGTGCCCTCGATGTTGGCGCGCAGGATCTTCTCGAAGGGCGCCTCCAGGGAGATGCCCGCCAGGTGGACGATCGCGTCCACGCCCCGGACCGCCTCGCGCAGGGCGTCCTGGTCGGCCAGGTCGGCGGTGATGGCGTCCGGCTCGCCGTCGATGGGCGTCACGTCGAGGAGGCGGAGGTCGTAGCCGTACGCGGGCAGCAGCCCCCGCATCAGGGTGCCGACGCCGCCGGCGGCGCCGGTGAGCAGGACGGTGCGGGGAGCGGGCATGGGCGGATCTCCTCGGTAGGGCCGACGGCTCGACTAGTACAGCTCACGCGGGTGGGGCTCGACTGCGTACGTCTCAAGCGCGCACGGCTCAACTGCGTAGACGTCATTCACAAGCATGGACACGCTAGGGAGCGGGCGCGAACAGCGTCAAGTGAGGCGGGTACCCGCCCAACTCGCTGCCATGGCCGCGGTTTTCCGTCGAGTGGCACCTTGACCGGCCCAAGAGGCCTGCCATAGCGTGGCCGCGTTCAGAAATATAAACATCGGTCAGAATCGTGCACGCAGGTGTGCGATGGCTGTTCAGGGAGAGCCCGTGACCTCTGCCCCGTCCCCTGGTCGAGCACCGCTCGCCGACCGGTTCGACGGCCTGCTGTTCTTCCCCGTCACCGCGTACGGACCGGACGGCGCGCTCGACCTCGACGCCTTCCGCGCGCACGTACGCGGCGGCGTCGAGGCGGGCGCCGCCGCCGTCTTCGCCTGCTGCGGCACGGGGGAGTTCCACGCCCTCGCACCGGAGGAGTTCCGCGCCTGCGTCGCCGCCGCCGTGGAGGAGGCCGCCGGACGGGTGCCGGTCGTCGCGGGCACCGGATACGGCACCGCCCTCGCCGTCCGGTACGCGCGCCTCGCCGAGGAGGCGGGCGCGGACGGGCTGCTCGCCATGCCGCCGTACCTGGTCGTGGCCGACCAGGCGGGCCTGCTGCGCCACTACGCCGCGCTGGCCGCGGAGACATCCCTCGACGTCATCGTCTACCAGCGCGACAACGCCGTCCTCACCCCGGCCACGGCCGTCGCGCTCGCCCGCGTCGACGGCGTCATCGGCCTCAAGGACGGGTACGGCGACCTCGACCTGATGCAGCGCGTCGTCAGCGCCGTCCGCGCCGAAGGGCTCGACCTGCTCTACTTCAACGGCCTGCCCACCGCGGAACTGACCGCGCCCGCCTACCGGGGCATCGGCGTCACCCTCTACTCGTCCGCCGTCTTCTGCTTCGCACCCGACCTCGCCCTCGCCTTCCACCGGGCGCTCCGCGACGGCGACGACGCGACCGCGGACCGCCTCATCGACGGCTTCTACCGGCCGCTGGTCGAACTGCGCGCCCAGGGGCGCGGGTACGCCGTCTCCCTCGTCAAGGCGGGGGTACGCCTCGGCGGCCTGGACGTCGGCGGGGTCCGCCCGCCGCTCAGCGAGCCCGCCCCCGCCCACGTCGAGGAGCTCGCCCGGCTCGTCGAGCGCGGACGCGCCCTGCTCGCGGCGGGCCCCGGAGGCGAGCGGTGAGGGCCTCCGCCTTCCTCTACCCCTGGGACGTCATCGGCGACCCGGACGCCGCCGGGCGCATCGCCGGCCTCGGCGTCCGGCAGGTCACGCTCGCCTCCGCGTACCACTCCACCCGCGCCCTGACCCCGCTCCACCCCCGCCACCGCGTCGTCACCGCCGAGTACGCCGCCGTCCTCTACCCGCCGGACCCCGGCCGCTGGGCGCGCCACCCGCTGCGCCCGTACGCGGCCGGGGCGTGGGCCCCCGGCGACGCGTACGGCGAGGCCGCCGAGGCGCTGGCGGACGCCGGGCTCGACGTGCACAGCTGGGTCGTCCTCGCGCACAGCTCCCGCCTCGGCGCCGAACACCCGGACACCTCGGTGGTCAACGCGTACGGCGACCGCTACCCCTGGGCGCCCTGCGTCGCCCGGCCCGAGGTGCGGGCGTACCTCGTCGAGCTCGCCGCCGAAGCTGCGGTACGCCCCGGGGCGCGCGGCACCGAACTGGAGTCGTGCGGCTGGTACGGCATGGCCCACCTGCACGCCCACGACAAGACCGGCGGCGTCGCCCTCGGGGACGCCGCGCAGTACCTGATGTCGCTGTGCTTCTGCGGCACCTGCCGGGACGGGTACGCGGGCGAGGGCCTGGACCCGGACGAGCTCGGCGCCGCCGTGCGCCGCGCCCTGGAGCCGGTGTGGGCGGGGAGCGGGACCGGCGGGGCCGGGTGGCCGGCGGTCGGGAGGCTGCTCGGCGCCGGGTTCGCCGCAGCCACCCTCGCCTGGCGCACCCGTGTCGCCCGCGCCCTCCAGGAGGCGTGCGTCGCGGCGGTCCGGGCGGCCGCTCCGCCGGGCTTCCGGGTGCTGCTGCACGCCGACCCGGCCCCGTACCGCTGTGGCGCCAACGCGGGCGCGGACCCGGCGCACGTCCTGTCCGTCGCGGACGGCGTCGTCCTGCCCTGCACGGGCGGCGGCGCGGAGACGGTGCTCCCGCCGTTCGCCGCGCACGCCCGCGGGGACACCGTCCTGGCCGCCAACCTCACGGTGGTCTCCGGCATGGGCGGCTCCCCGGCCACCCTCGCGGCCGACGCCCGCCGCGCCCGCACCCTCGGCGCCACCGAACTGCGCCTCTACCACGCCGGCCTGGCCTCGCCCCGCGACCTCTCGGCGGTGGCGGAGGCGCTGCGGGACCTGCGCTGACGCGCAGAGACCAACGCCCTTACGGGCGCCCCGCGTTCGGGCCCGGCCGATCCGGCCGGGCCTTTTCCGGCGGAAGCGTTGACGTAGCCATGCCACCGCCCTACCTTCAACCCGTCGTCCTTCGTACGTCATATATGAGACGCGATACGCGAGATATGAGAGCAGCCGCCCGTATGGCCTTCGCCGCCCCCACCCCGATACCCTCCCGCACCCAGTACGTCCTCGAAGCGATCAAGCACGCGATCCTCACCGGGCGGCTGGCCCCCGGCAAAGCGCTGGTGGAGACCGAACTGGCCGCCCAGTACGGGGTGTCCAAGACGCCGGTGCGCGAGGCGCTGAAGACGCTCGCCGGGACCGGGCTCGTCGTCATGAGCCAGTACAAGGGCGCCACCGTCCGCACCGTGGACGCCGCGATGGCGCGCGAGGTGTACGACGTACGGCTCCTCCTGGAGCCCGAGGCGCTGCGGCGCACCGTCGAGCGGAAGGCGTCCCTGGAAGTCGCCGGCCAGGCGCTGGTCGACGCGGACAACGCCGCCGACCAGGCCGAACGGTCCCTCGCCAACCGCGAGTTCCACCGCGCCCTGTACGCGCACTGCGGCAACCCGCTGCTGGCACGGATGCTCGACGAGGTGCGCGACCAGGCCGCCCTCGTGTCGACCGTCGCCTGGAGCGCCGAGCCGTCCTGGCGGCGCGAGGCCGACGAGCACCGGCGGATCCTGGACCTCGCGGCCGCCGGGGACGCCGAGGGTGCCGCGCGGGCGCTGCACCAGCACATCGCCTCGTTCGTCGAGCGCGCCTTCCCCCGCCCGTGAGCACTCCGCAGACAGCAGACAAGGACAGCCGCATGGACCACGCATCACCGAGGGCGGCGCTCGCGGACGTCGTCGCGATCCCCGTGACACCCTTCGGACCCGACGGAGGCGTCGACCGGGACGCGTACCGCGCCCTGCTGGGCCGGCTCCTCGACGGCGGCGTACGGGCCGTGACCCCGGGCGGCAACACCGGGGAGTTCTACGCGCTCACCCCCGACGAGCGGCGCCTCGTCACCGAACTGACCGTGACGTACGCGGGCGACCGCGCCGCCGTCCTCGCCGGTGTCGGGCACGACCTGCCCACCGCCGTCGCGGCCGCCCGGCACGCCCGCGACGCCGGCGCCGGCATGGTGATGGTGCACCAGCCCGTCCACCCGTACGTCTCGCGGGACGGGTGGATCGACTACCACCGCGAGATCGCCGACGCCGTCCCCGAGCTCGGCGTCGTGCCGTACGTCCGCAACCCCCTCCTCGACGGCGCCGCCCTCGCCCGCCTCGGCGAGCTGTGCCCGAACGTCATCGGCGTCAAGTACGCCGTCCCCGACGCCGCCCGCTTCGGCGCCGTCGCCCGCGACGCCGGGCTGGAGCGGTTCGTGTGGATCGCGGGCCTCGCCGAGCTGTACGCGCCCGCCTACTGGGCCATGGGCGCCACCGGCTTCACCTCCGGGCTCGTCAACGTCGCCCCGGCCGTCTCCCTCGCCCTGCGCGACGCGCTACGCGACGGCGACCGGGCGGCCGCCGCCGCTGTGTGGGAGCGGATCCGCCCCTTCGAGGAGCTGCGCGCCGCCGACCAGTCCGCCGACAACGTCACCGTCGTCAAGGAAGCCCTCGACGTCCTCGGGCTGTGCCGCCGCGACGTGCGCCCGCCGAGCCGCCCGCTGCCCGAGGCCCGCCGCGCCGAGGTCGCCGAGATCGTCAAGGGGTGGGAGATATGAACCAGAGGGATATGAATCCGGAAGAGCTCCGCAGCCACCGGTGGTACGGCAGCGGCATCTCGGCGGGTCTCCGCTCCTTCAGCCACCGCGCCCGCACCCGCCAGCTCGGCTACCTCCCCGAGGAGCACCTCGGCAAGCCGGTCATCGCGATCCTCAACACCTGGTCCGACATCAACCCCTGCCACGTCCACCTGCGCGACCGCGCGCAGGCCGTGAAGCGGGGGGTGTGGCAGGCCGGGGGCTTCCCGCTCGAGTTCCCGGTCTCCACGCTCTCCGAGACCTTCCAGAAGCCCACCCCCATGCTCTACCGCAACCTCCTCGCCATGGAGACGGAGGAGCTGCTGCGCTCCTACCCCGTCGACGGGGCCGTGCTGATGGGCGGCTGCGACAAGTCGACGCCCGCGCTGCTCATGGGCGCCGCCTCCGCCGACCTGCCCACCGTCTTCGTACCGGCCGGGCCGATGCTGCCGGGCCACTGGCGCGGCGAGGTCCTCGGCTCCGGCACGGACATGTGGAGGTACTGGGACGAGAAGCGCGCCGGGCTCATCGGCGACTGCGAACTGGCCGAGCTCGAAAGCGGCCTGGCCCGCTCGCCCGGCCACTGCATGACCATGGGCACCGCCTCCACCCTGACGGCCGCCGCCGAGGCGCTCGGCGTGACGATGCCCGGAGCCTCCTCCATCCCGGCCGTCGACTCCGGACACGACCGGATGGCCGCCGCCGCCGGGATGCGGATCGTCGAGCTCGTCCGCCGGGACCTGCGGCTGTCGCGGATCCTGACCCCGGAGGCGTACGAGGACGCCGTGACGACCGTCCTCGGGCTCGGCGGCTCCACCAACGCCGTCATCCACCTCATCGCCATGGCGGGCCGCTCCGGGGTCGGACTCACCCTCGACGACTTCGACCGCATCGCCCGCACCGTGCCCGTCCTGGCCAACCTCCGCCCCGGCGGGCGCCACCTCATGGAGGACTTCCACTTCGCCGGCGGACTGCCCGGCTTCCTCTCCCGTATCACCGACCTGCTCCACCTGGACCGGCCCACCGTCGCCCATGACACACTGCGCGCACAGCTCGACGGCGCGCTCGTCCACGACGACGACGTCATCCGGCCCCGCGGCAACCCGCTCGCGCCCGAGGGCGGGGTGGCCGTCCTGCGCGGCAACCTCTGCCCCGACGGCGCCGTGATCAAGCACATCGCCGCCGAGCCGCATTTGCTCAAGCACACCGGCCCCGCCGTCGTCTTCGACGACTACCGGACCATGCAGCGCACCATCAACGACCCGTCGCTCTCCCTCACCCCCGAGCACGTGCTGGTGCTCCGCAACGCCGGCCCCAAGGGCGGCCCCGGCATGCCCGAGTACGGCATGCTCCCGATCCCGGACTACCTGCTCAAGCAGGGGGTGCGGGACATGGTGCGGATCTCCGACGCCCGGATGAGCGGCACCAGTTACGGCGCCTGCGTGCTGCACGTCGCGCCCGAGTCGTACGTCGGCGGGCCGCTCGCCCTCGTCCGCACCGGCGACCTCATCACCCTCGACGTCGAGGCGCGCGCCCTCCACCTGGACGTGGACGACGAGGAGCTGGCGCGCCGCAGGGCCGCCTGGACGCCGCCGCCGGTCCGGTACGAGCGCGGCTACGGCGCCCTGTACAGCGAGCACATCACCCAGGCCGACACCGGCTGCGACTTCGCGTTCCTGGCCAGGAGCGGCGAGGTCCCGGACCCCTACGCGGGCTGAACCGCCGCTCCGGATCCACCACTTCACGTGTCCGGGATACCGAACGGCATCCGGAAAGCGCTTCCCCACGTCCGATGAACGGAGACACGCCATGGCCCACGCCACGGCCGCACCACGCCGGTTGCCGTACCTGCTGATCGCACCCGCCGCCCTGCTGATGACCGGCTTCATCGCCTACCCGGTGCTCAGCGTCTTCCACTACAGCCTCCAGCACTACAACGTCACCAAGCCCTGGAAGAACGGCTTCGCCGGGCTCGACAACTTCACGCGGATCTTCACCGAGGACCCGCTCTTCTGGTCCACCCTCGGCTTCAGCGCCAAGTGGGTCGTCGTCCAGGTGGGCCTGCAACTCGCCCTCGGGCTCGTCCTGGCGCTGCTGGTCAACCAGACCTTCGCCGGCCGGGCGTTCGCCCGCGCGCTGGTCTTCTCCCCGTGGGCCGTCTCCGGCGTCCTCACCACCACCATCTGGATGCTGCTCTACAACCCCTCCACCGGGCTGAGCCGCTACCTCGCGGACGCCGGCATCGGCGCGTACGGCACCTCCGTGCTGTCCGACACGGGCACCGTCTTCTGGGCGGCGGTCCTCGCCGAACTCTGGCGCGGCGTCCCCTTCTTCGCCATCCTCATCCTCGCCGACCTCCAGTCCATCCCGAGGGACCTGTACGAGGCGGCCTCGGTCGACGGGGCCGGGCGGCTGCGGCAGTTCCTCCACATCACGCTGCCGCACCTGAAGGACGCGATCATCCTCTCCACGCTGCTGCGCGGTGTCTGGGAGTTCAACAACGTCGACCTGCTCTACACGCTCACCGGCGGCGGCCCGGCCGGCGTCACCACGACCCTGCCGCTGATGATCGCCAACACCGGCATCGAGGGCCACGACTTCGGTTACGCCTCCGCGCTGACCACCGTCGCGTTCGTGATCCTCCTCTTCTGCTCGATCCTCTATCTGCGCCTGAGCAAGTTCGGAGGCGACCGCTCATGACCGCCCAACTCGCCGAGAAGGGCACCCGCGTACGCGTGGCCACGCCCGAGGGCCCGCCGCCCCCGTCCCCCGCGCGCACACGGAAGCGCGAGCGCGCCTTCGACGACGTACCCCGCTGGCAGATCTACCTCCCGCTCGGGCTGTACCTGCTGTTCACGCTCGTCCCCTTCTACTGGATGCTGCTGTTCGCGGTACGGCCGGCCGGGTCCACCTCCCTCCTGCCGTGGCCGATGACCTTCGACCACTTCGAGAAGGTCTGGACCGAGCGCAGCTTCGGCGTCTTCTTCGAGAACAGCATGATCGTCGGCCTGGTGACGCTCGTGACGACCACGCTGGTGGCCCTCTCCGGCGGTTACGCGCTCGCCCGCTTCGACTTCCGCGTCAAGAACGGCTTCATGCTGGCGCTGCTGTGCTCGCAGTTCATCCCGGGCGCGCTCATGCTGGTGCCGCTCTTCGAGATCTTCCGCAACCTCCAGATGATCAACTCGCTGGGCAGCGTCATCATCGCCGAGACCGTCTTCCAGCTGCCCCTGTCGATCATCCTCATCAGCGGCTTCATCAAGAACGTGCCGGTCTCCCTGGAGGAGGCCGCCTGGGTGGACGGCTGCTCGCGCCTGCGCGCCTTCCTCGCCGTGGTCCTGCCGCTGCTGCGGCCCGGGCTCATCGCAGTCGGCTCCTTCGCCTTCGTCCACAGCTGGAACCACTTCCTCTTCGCCCTGATGTTCCTCAGCGAACAGGACAAGCAGACGATCCCGGTCGGCCTCAACACCCTCATCGGCGCCGACAGCGTGGACCTGGGCGCGCTTGCGGCGGGCGGCGTCGTCGCGGCCGTACCCGTGGTGATCGTCTTCGCCTTCATCCAGAAGTGGCTGATCACCGGCTTCAGCGCCGGCGCGGTGAAGGGCTGAGACCCCATGACCCCGATACCGCTCGTCCTGGCGGGCGCCCGAGGCCACGGCCGGTGGCACCTGGCCAACATCCGGCGCCTCCAGCGCGCCGGTCTCGTACGCCTCGCCGGCGTCTGCGAGCCGCGCCCCCTCGACACCGCCGAGCTCGACGCCCTCGGCTCCCCGCCCCCACTCCACTCCGCCGACCTCGGCGCCCTGCTGGAGGCGACGGGTGCCGCCGACGGCGGCATCGCCGTCCTCTGCACCCCCATCGACACCCACACCGACCTCGCCCTCACCGCCGCCGCGCACGGGACGCACCTCCTGCTGGAGAAGCCGCCCGCGCCCTCCTTCGCGGAGTTCCGGCGGATGGCCGACGGCGTACGGGCCGCCGGCACCGCCTGCCAGATCGGCTTCCAGTCGCTCGGCTCGCACGCCCTGCCCGCCATCGCCACGCTCGTCGCCGAGGGAGCCGTCGGCGACGTCACCGGCATCGGCGCCGCCGGGGCCTGGGCGCGCGACGAGGCGTACTTCCGCCGCTCCCCGTGGGCCGGCAGGCGGCGCCTCGACGACGGCACCGACGTCGTCGACGGCGTCCTCACCAACCCGCTCGCCCACGCCGCCGCCACCGCCCTCGCCCTGGACGGCAGCCCGCACGCCGAGGACGTCGCCGCCATCGAGCTGGAGCTCGCCCGCGCCCACGCCATCGAGGCCGACGACACCTCCTGCGTACGGCTCACCACGCGCCGCGGCACCCGCGTCACGGTCGCCGTCACGCTCTGCGCCGAGGAGCCCGGCGAGCCGTACGTCGTCGTCCACGGCACCCGCGGCCGCATCACCCTCTGGTACAAGCAGGACCGCGTGCTGCTGCAGCGCGCCGGACACGGACCGGCCGAGAGCCTCCACGGCCGCACCGACCTCCTGGAGAACCTCGTCGGCCATCTGACCGCGGGCGAGGAACTGCTGGTCCCGCCGCACCGCACCGGCGCCTTCATGCGGCTCGTCGAAGCCGTGCGCACCGCCCCCGAACCGCGCCGCCTCCCCGAGGGGACCTGGTACGCGGACGGGAACCGCCGCGTGGTGAAAGGCATCGACGCGCTCGTCCACGCGAGCGCCGACACCCTCTCCCTCTTCTCCGAACTGGAGAACTCCCCATGACCCTCCTCGTCCTGCGCTGCGCGGGCCGGCCCGTCGGCCGCTACCGCTACCGGCCGTCCACCCTCGCCCCGGACCTCGCGCCCCGCCCGTACCTCCACCCCGTCACCACCCTCAAGGGCACCCCCGTCACCGAGGAGCTCCCCGACGACCACCGCCACCACCTGGGCGTCTGCGTCGCCGTGCCCGACGTCGACGGCCGCAACTTCTGGGGCGGGCGCACCTACGTACGCGACCGGGGGCCGACGGACCTCGACAACCACGGCGAACAGCGCCACGAGGACTGGAAGCTGTGCGACCCCGACGGCTTCGTGGAGGACCTGGTCTGGCGCGCCGACGGCCGGGAGCTGCTGCGCGAGCGCCGTACGGTCGCCGCCACCGAACTGACCGCCACCGCGTGGGCACTGGACTTCACCTACTCGCTCACCAACCCCGGCCCCGGCGGCCTCTCCATCGGATCACCCGCCACCAACGGCCGCCCCGGCGCCGGTTACGGCGGCTTCTTCTGGCGCGCCCCCAAGGGCCCCGCCGCGCCGGGCGTCTTCACCGCCGACGCGGAGGGCGAGCGGGCGGTGCACGGGCGCACCGCCGACTGGCTCGCCCTGGCGGGCCCCGACTGGACGCTCGTCTTCGCCGGAGCCACCGACGCGACCCGCCGCGACCCCTGGTTCGTCCGCACCGAGGAGTACCCGGGCGTCGGCTCCGCGCTCGCCTGGGACACCCGGCTGCCCCTGCCGGCCGGCGCCACCGCCGTACGCCGCGTGGTGACCGTCGTCGC
Source organism: Streptomyces sp. NPDC030862 (assembly GCF_055571835.1). NCBI lineage: Bacteria > Bacillati > Actinomycetota > Actinomycetes > Kitasatosporales > Streptomycetaceae > Streptomyces > Streptomyces sp. NPDC030862. Next base: position 299,412 of record NZ_JBVIEN010000008.1, read on the forward strand.
CGACGGCCGGCTGGAGGCGGGCGAGGCCGCCGCCCTCGTACGGAAGGCCCTGTCGTGACACCACCGGTAGGGACGGCGGACCTCGGCGACGGCACCTACCGCAACCCGGTCCTGCACGCCGACTGGTCCGACCCCGACGTCATCGCCGTCGGCGAGGACTTCTACCTCACCGCCTCCAGCTTCGGCCGCGCCCCCGGCCTGCCGCTGCTGCACTCCCGCGACCTCGTCAACTGGTCGCTCGTCGGGCACGCCCTGGACCGGCTGGAGCCGGCCGCCGACTTCGCCGCGCCGCGCCACGACCGGGGCGTCTGGGCGCCGTCCCTGCGCCACGCCGACGGGCGCTTCTGGATCTTCTGGGGGGACCCGGACCACGGGATCCACCAGGTGAACGCCGAACACATCCGGGGCCCGTGGAGCGAGCCGTACCTCCTCAAGGCGGGCAAGGGCCTCATCGACGCCTGCCCCCTGTGGGACGAGGAGACCGGCGAGGCGTACCTCGTCCACGCCTGGGCCAAGTCCCGCTCCGGCGTGAAGAACCGGCTCACCGGCCACCGCATGAGCCGCGACGGCCGCACCCTTCTCGACGACGGCGCGGTCATCGTCGACGGCGACCGGATCCCCGGCTGGTTCACGCTTGAGGGGCCCAAGCTGTACCGGCACGACGGCTGGTTCTGGATCCTCGCCCCGGCCGGGGGAGTGGAGACCGGCTGGCAGGGCGCCTTCCGCGCGCGGGACTTTTCCGGCCCGTACGAGGAGCGGGTGGTGCTCGCCCAGGGCGCCACCGATGTCAACGGCCCCCACCAGGGCGGCTGGGTGCGCACGGCGGCGGGCGAGGACTGGTTCCTGCACTTCCAGGCGCGCGGCGCGTACGGCAGGGTCGTCCACCTCCAGCCGATGGCGTGGGACGCGGACGACGGCTGGCCGGTGATCGGCGACGCGGGGGAGCCCGTACGCGTCCACCGCAAGCCCGCCGGCCCGCCCCAGCCCGTCGGGGCCCCGGCGACCGACGACGCCTTCCCCGGCGGGCGGTTCGGGCGCCAGTGGCAGTGGACCGCGAACCCCCAGCCCGGCTGGACGCCCGTCCACGGCGGCGACGGGCTGCGCCTCGCCTGCGTTCGGACCGCCGACGCCCACGACCTGCGCCTCCTGCCGAACGTCCTCACGCAGCGGCTGCCCGCCGAGACCTTCACCGCCGAGGTGGGCCTGACCCTGGAGGCCGCCGCACCGGGGGCCCGCGCCGGGCTCGCCGTCCTGGGCGACGCCTTCTCGTGGATCGGGCTGGAGCGGGGAGCGGACGGGGCGGTGTCCCTGGTGCACCGGTTCGCCGAGCCGGTCGCGGAGCGGGAGCGGGACGCGGCGCACCCGGTCCGCCTCCGGGCCCAGGCACCCGACGGCGGCGTGCGGTTGCGGGTCGCGGTCTCGTCCGGCGCCCGCTGCCGGTTCGCGTACGACACCGGCACCGGGGAGGGGTGGCGGCCGTCCGGGCCGGTCTTCGCCGCCACGCCCTGGCGCTGGGTCGGGGCGCTGCTCGGGCTGTTCGCGGTGGCGCCGCCCGAGGGGCCGCCCGGCGGCGCCGGGACGGCCACCTTCACCGACTTCCGCGTCAACTGACCCGTCCGCACCCCTCTTTGGAGCCGCCATGCCGTACCCATGCAGCAAGCGCTTGCCCGGCAGGGCCCTGGCCGCGGTCACCGCCCTCGCCGCCGTCCTCGGCCTGGGCGCGGTGGCCCCGGCCTCCGGGGCCGCGCCCGCACCCGTACCGCAGCACGTGAATCCGCACGTGGCCGACGAGCCGCACGGCTTCGCCTCCCTCGCCGGCGGCACCACCGGCGGCAAGGGCGGCAAGGTCGTCACCGTACGCACCCAGGCCGACCTGGCGACGTACGCGGCCGCCGCCGAGCCCTACATCATCCGCGTGGCGGGCGCGATCGACGTCGAGCCCTTCGGCTCGTCGATCACCGTCGCCTCCGACAAGACCATCGTCGGCGTCGGCACGAGCGGCGAGATCGTCCACGGCGAGCTGCAGCTGAAGCCCGGCACGCACAACGTCATCATCCGCAACCTCACCATCCGCGACGCGTACGTCGAGGGCGACTGGGACGGCAAGACCAGCGACTTCGACGCCATCCAGATGGACGCGGTCCACCACGTCTGGATCGACCACAACCGCTTCACGCACATGGGCGACGGGCTGCTGGACGTCCGCAAGGACAGCCGGTACGTCACCGTCTCGTACAACCGCTTCGACACCCACAACAAGGCGTTCGGGATCGGCTGGACCGAGAACCTCACCACCGAGATCACCATCGACCACAACTGGTTCAGCGGCACCAAGCAGCGCAACCCGTCCGCCGACAACTGCGCCTACGCCCACCTCTACAACAACTACCTCTCGTCCCAGGTCGCGGACGGCGACCCCGTCTGGTCGTACGGCAACTACGCCCGCGGCCGCACCCGGATGGTCATCGAGAACAGCTACTACGAGGACGTCCAGCACCCCTACCAGGCCGACGCCACGGCCGAACTGGTCGAGCGCGGCTCGATCCTGCGGGGCACGACCGGCCGCCACGACGAGTGGGGCACCGCCTTCGACCCGCGCGCCTTCTACGCGTACCGGCTCGACCCGGCCGCCGCCGTGCCCGCCCTGGTGAAGCGTTTCTCCGGCCCGCAGAGGACGATCGGCGTCGACACCGTGCTCGACGTGCCCGCCGCTTACCCCACCGTCCAGTCGGCCGTGGACGCCGTCCCGGCCGGCAACGACGGGCTCGTGACGGTGCGGATCGCACCGGGGACGTACCGCGAGAAGGTCCGTATCCCGGCCGACCGGCCGCGGATCGCCCTGGCCGGCACGGGCCGGAACCGGGCCGACACCGTGATCGTGTACGACACGCCGAACGCGTACGGCGGGTCCAGCGCCAGCGCCACCGTCCTGATCGCCGCCTCCGACGTCTCCGCCCGCAACCTCACCTTCGTCAACGACTTCGACGAGGCGGCGCACGAGCTCAACGCCGAACAGGCGCTGGCGATGAAGACCACCGGCGACCGGATCGTCTTCGAGAACACCGCCTTCAAGGGCAACCAGGACACCCTGATGACCGACAGCCCCCGCCTGGACGCCATCAGCCGGGTCTACCTCCGCGACGCGTACATCGAGGGCGACGTCGACTTCGTCTACGGACGGGCGACGACCGTCATCGAGGGGTCGCTGATCCGGGCGCTGAGCCGCGGCTCCACCACGAACAACGGGTACGTCACCGCCGCCAGCACCTGGAAGGACAACCCGTACGGCTTCCTCATCGCCCGCTCCCGCATCGTCAGCGACGCCCCGGCCGGCTCCTTCCACCTCGGCCGGCCCTGGCACCCGGGCGGTAACCCGGACGCGGTCGGCCAGGTGCTGATCCGGGAGACGGAGCTGCCCGCCGCGATCAAGGCGGCGCCGTGGACCGACATGGGCGGCTTCTCGTGGAAGGACGCCCGCTTCAGCGAGTACCGCACGTACGGCCCGGGCGCCGCCGTCACCGCCGACCGTCCCCAGATGTCCGACACCGACGCGGCCCGGCACGAGGTCGCCGACTACCTCGCGGGCCGGGACGGCTGGGCCCCGCACCGCGCCCCTCGACTTCCGTGACCCCCGCACGCACTCCCGCACCCCCGCACGCACCGAGAGAGAAGAGCCGCACATGACCCACCACCACCCGCACCCCGGCACCAGACGGACCGCCGTGGCCGTGTCCCTGACCGCGGTGCTCGCCCTCACCGCCACCGCCTGCGGTGACGACGGCACCGGCGGCAGAGGCGCCGAGGGCTCCGGCACGGGCACGATCACCTTCTGGGACAACAACGGCGGCGTCCGCACCGCCGTCTGGCAGGAGATCATCAAGGACTTCGAGGCGAAGCACCCCGACATCAAGGTGAAGTACGTCCCCGTCCCCAGCGAGGACGTGCAGTCCAAGTACGACACCGCCATCGCGGGCGGCGGCCTGCCGGACGTCGGCGGCGTCGGCGCCGCCTACCTCGCCAACATGGTCGCCCAGGACGCCCTGGACCCGGTCGGCGACCGGATCAAGGACTCCAGCCTCGACGGCAAGCTGGTCGAGACGATGGTCGACTCCGTCACGTCGGCCGGCGGGCGCGGCGACGAGATGTACGCCGTGCCGACCTCCGCCAGCAACGGCACGCTCTACTACCGCACCGACCTGTTCAAGGCGGCGGGCCTCCAGCCGCCGACGACCTGGGACCGGTTCTACGCGGCGGCCCGGAAGCTCACCGACGCCGGGAACAACAAGTTCGGCTACACAATCCGGGGCGGGGCCGGCTCCATCGCGCAGGCGCTGGACGCCATGTACGGACAGTCGGGCATCACCTCCTTCTGGGAGGGCGACAAGACCACCGTCAACGACCCGAAGAACGTGGCGGCGCTGGAGAAGTACGTCGGGCTGTACAAGAAGACGACGCCCGCGGCGGACGTCAACAACGACTTCAAGAAGATGGTCGCGCAGTTCGACACCGGCACCATCGGCATGCTCAGCCACAACCTCGGCTCCTACACCGACCATGTGAAGGCGCTCGGCAAGGACAAGTTCGCCGGCATCCCCAACCCGGTCGGACCGGACGGCAAGCGCGTCCAGGTCTCCAACCCGGTGGACGGCCTCGGCCTCTTCAAGACCGGCAAGAACAAGGCCGCGGCGTGGAAGTTCATCGAGTTCGCCGTCTCGCACGAGTCCAACAGCAAGTGGAACGCCTCCGCCGGCGCCATCCCGGCAAACAAGGACGCCCAGGCCGATCCGTGGCTGCGGGACGCCGAGGCGACGAAGCTGGGCGCGCAGGCGCTCACCGACGGCTCCACCACGATCGTCGAGCTGCCGTACTTCCTCCCCGACTGGAACAAGATCAGCAAGGCCGACAACGAGCCGAACTTCCAGAAGGTGCTGCTGGGCCGGCTGACCGCGAAGCAGTTCCTCGACACGCTCGCGGAGCAGCTGAACACGGCCCGTGCGGAGTGGAACGAGCAGCAGAACAAGGGCTGAGCCCCCGCCCCCGACGAGAGTGAGCACGTACCCGTGTCCCTGAGCCGCAGACAGACCGTGCGGACCGCGGCGGCGCTCGCCGCCGCCCTGCCGCTGGTGCCCGCCGCCGCGGGGGAGGCCCTGGGCCGCCCCCGCCCCCGGCCGCGCACCCTCCACATCGCCGGAGACTCCACCGCCGCGCCGAAGTACGCCGACGCCGCGCCCGAGACGGGGTGGGGGATGGCGCTCCCCTTCTTCCTCGCGCCGGGCCTCGCCGTCGCCAACCACGCCGTCAACGGCCGCAGTTCCAAGAGCTTCATCGACGAGGGCCGCCTCGATGCCGTCCTGGAGGTGCTGCGCCCCGGCGACGACCTGCTCGTCCAGTTCGGCCACAACGACCAGAAGTCGGCCGACCCCACCCGGTACACCGAGCCGTGGACCACCTACCAGGACCATCTGCGCCGGTACGTGACCGGGGCCAGGGCGCGCGGGGCCCGGCCGGTGCTGCTGACCTCCGTCGAGCGGCGGAGGTTCGACGCCTTGGGCGGTCCCGTGCCGACGCACGGTGCGTATCCGGCGGCCGTGCGGGCGCTGGCGGCCGAGGAGGGCGTCGCCCTCGTCGACGTACAGGAGTCGAGTCTCGCCGAGTGGCGCAGGCTCGGCCCCGAGCCCTCCAAGGAGTACTTCCTGTGGCTCGCGCCGGGCGAGTCGCCGAACTTCCCGGACGGCGAGCAGGACAACACCCACTTCCGGCCGCGCGGCGCCATCGAGGTGGCCCGGCTGGTGGCGAGGGGCCTGCGGGCGGCCGGAGTGCTGGAACCGCGGCACGTACGGCGGCTGGAGGACCCCGTACCCGCCGAGTGGATCACCTGGCCGGAGCCCGAGTCCGAGTCCCTGACCTCCCCACAGACCTGACACGACAGGAGCCGCCATGCGCCCCCACAGATCCGCGCCGGCGTTCGCCGGATGCACCGCCCTGGTGCTCGCCCTGACCGGTACGGCTACGGCGCACGCCGCCACCGCGCCCGCCCCTCGCGACCTCGCCCGGCAGACCCTCCCGGCCGGTGACGGCTGGGCCTCCGAGGGCCCGGGCACCAAGGGCGGGGCCGCCGCAGCCCCCGAGCACGTGTACACCGTCACCACCTGGTCCCGGTTCAAGGCCGCGCTCGCCGCCGACACCGGCGGCGCGCCCAGGATCATCCGGGTGGTGGGCACCCTGGACGCCACCGAGGGCGGCTGCGCCTCCTTCGAGGCCGACGGGTACGACTTCGACCGGTACCTCGCCGCGTACGACCCGGCGGTGTGGGGCCGTGACACCCCCGTCAGCGGGCCCCAGGAGGACCTGCGCGCCGCCTCCGCCGAGAAGCAGGCGGCCTCCGTCAAGGCCGCCGTCCCCGCCCGCACCACCATCGTGGGCGTCGGCGACGACGCCGGCATCACGGGCGGCAGCCTGCAGATCCGGCACGTCGACGACGTCATCGTCCGCAACCTGACGCTGGAGAGCCCGCTCGACTGCTTCCCGCAGTGGGACCCCACGGACGGCGCGACGGGTGCCTGGAACTCCGCGTACGACGCGATGGTGGTGTACGGCTCCACCCATGTGTGGATCGACCACAACACCTTCACCGACGGCCGGTACCCCGACAGCTCCCTGCCCCACTACTACGGCGAGCTGTACCAGCGGCACGACGGCGAACTGGACGTCGTGCGGGGCGCCGACCACGTCACCGCCTCCTGGAACGTGTTCGCCGACCACGACAAGACGCTGATGATCGGCAACAGCGACAGCGCGGCCGCCACGGACGCGGGGAAGCTCAAGGTGACGCTCCACCACAACCTCTTCAGCGGTGTCGTCGAGCGCGCCCCGCGCGTCCGCTTCGGCCAGGTCGACGCGTACAACAACCACCACGTGGTGAGGAAGGGGCAGCCCTACGCGTACGCCTTCGGCATCGGCCACGCGTCGCGGCTCCACGCAGAGAAGAACTCCTTCAGCCTGCCGGCGGGCGTCAGCGCCGGGCGGATCCTGAAGAAGTGGAAGGAGGCCCCGGTGACGGCCGTCGGCAACCACGTCAACGGCCGGCCGGTCGACCTCATCGCCGTCCACAACGCGGAGATGCCGGGCGAGGTCCTCACGCCGGGGGCGGGCTGGACCCCGGCCCTGCGCACGCGGGTCGACGACCCGCGTGCCCTGCCGGGACTCGTCACCGCGCGCGCGGGGGCGGGCAGGCTCCGCTGACCGGGCCTCGTTCTCCGGGCGACCGCCGTGCGGGGCGGGACGCCCGGAGAAGGAGGCCGCCCTCAGGCGTCGACGGGTTCGTGGAGCGGCCCCTTCGACGCGTCGGTGCGCGTGGACCGGTTCCGCCGCCGGGTGATCCCGGCCACCGCACCGAGGATCAGGAGGGTGCCCACGACGTGCTGCCAGGTGATGCGTTCGTCCGCCAGCCACGCCCCCAGGAGCAGGGCGATGACCGGGGTCGCGAAGGCGTACGCGGACGTCCGCGTGGGACCCCAGGCCCGCAGCAGGTAGGTGTACGCGGTGAAGCCCAGCACCGACCCCACGAGGACGAGATAGCCCCAGCTCAGCCAGGTCGACGAGGCTTCCGGCAGCGGATGCTCCAGGATCCGCCGGCCCTCCAGGAGGAACGCGAAGGGCAGGAGCAGCAGGCCGCCCACCAGGTTCTCGAACGCGGACATGAGCGCCGAGGGGTAGCGGGACAGCACGTCCCCTCCGTACACGCCCGCCCAGTCGTACACGAGCGTGCCCACGACGATCGCCAGGGCGGCGAGGGCCTTGCGCGGCGACCAGTCGCTGCTGGTCTGCCCGTAGAGCAGCAGCACCACGCCGCAGAGGCCGATGCCGAGCGAGGCCCACTGCGTCCGGCCGATCACCTCACGGGTCATCAGCGCCGCGAAGAAGAACAGCCCGATCGGGACGAACCCCTGGACGATGACTCCGGCGGTCCCCGACTCGACGTACTGCTCGCCCCAGAAGATCAGCCCGAAGCACACGCTGATGGCCCCGAAGGACATCACCACCAGGGGCCTGATGTCGGAGCGGGCGATGGGTTTCCAGCCGCCGAGCCACCGCGCGAGCAACAGCAGGATCAGCCCCGCCACGACGAAGCGCGTGGCGGCGAACCACAGCGGGGGCATCGCGGTGACCCCGACCCGGATCGCGATCCAGGTGCTTCCCCAGGCGATGCAGAGGGTGGTGAAAACCAGCCACACGAAGGCGGTGGACCTCCCCCCTCCCCCCGGCTCAGGCATCGGGGGAGCGCTTCCGCATCGCCAGCACGGTGGTGCTGCCGAACGCCGCGGTACGGCTGCTCAGGTCGGCCGCGAGCTCGAAGCCGTGCGCGCGGATCTCGTCGATCAGCTCGTTCGTCGGGCTCTCCTTGTACGGCACCAGGGGCAGCATCAGCTCGGTGGTGCTGCCGTCCTCCAGGCGGATGCGCCGCGGGATGACCCGTCCGGGGACCACCGGGCCCACCGACTCGTAGTCCGGCACGGAGAAGAACCCGTCGAGCCATCGTTCCCGGCAGTGGGCCACCAGGAACAGGCCGCCGGGGGCGAGGAGTTCGTGCACCCGCTTCAGGTGCGCGGAGCGGAGGTCGCTGTCCGGGATCATGTGCAGGCAGCCCATGTTGATCGCCAGGTCGAACCGCGGCCGGGGCAGGTCCGCCAGGACGCAGATGTCCCGTTCGAGGAACGTCGCCTCCACGCCCTGGGCGGCGGCCCGCTCCCGTGCCTTGGTGAGCGCGGGGCGGGCGACGTCGACGCCCACCACGTCGAAGCCCCGCCCCGCCAGGTAGTTCGCGTCGCGGCCCTCGCCGCACCCCAGGTCGATGACGGAACAGGGTTCCACGCCCAGCGTCTCCAGGGCGTGCACCAGCGCCTCGTTGGGCTCGGGGGGCTCCCAGAGCGGCGCGCCGGCCTCGTAGACCCGGGCGTACCGGTCGGAGTAGCCGTAGTAGTAGTCGGGCAGCGCGGGGACCTCCGCCAGGCGCGGAAGCGACTCGGGCTGCTCCTTCAGGGCGCCGGGTACGTTCGAGACCTCCACGACCACGGCGGTGTCCGTACTGGCACTCGGCCGGATCCCGGCCGCCGTGCCGGGGACCAGCCGGCGGACCTGCCCTTCGCCCACGACCTCCCCCGTGGGCCCGTCCGGGGCGTGGCCGGCGAGCGCGACGAGCTCCACCCGGCCGGAGACGACGACGAGGAACGCCTCGTCGGAGACGGTGAAGCACACCGGCCCGTCGATACATCGCCGGGCGGCCGTCCTGCCGTCCGGCAGACATCGGGCCTCTTCCAGCGCCGCGAAGGAGTCGAGGTCGACGGAGCCCGTGGTCAGGGTGGAGCGCAGCTCGTTCCAGGAGGTATCGGGAGCGAGGACGCTCCGCAGCGATATCGCGTGGTGCACCGGGGGCGTCGCGGTCACGACAGGGCCTCTTCTCGGACGGTACGGGTACGGCTGAGCTTGATCTCCCGCACGAGCTGACGCTGCTCGTCGGGCCACCACGCCCCGCAGTCGTCGCTCACGACGCAGGCGGCGCAGCGCTCGAGGTCGTAAACGCGCATGCCGGTGATGGGCGGTGCGTACAGGTGGAGCGTCACCGTCAGGTCGTCCGTCGGGTTCTCCATGCTGTGGATCAGGCCGCGGGGGGCGAAGTACCGGGAGCCGCACTGCTCGTCGCGGGTGAGGAAGGAGACCGGGATGTCGTCCTGGTCGAGGGTGTACAGGGTGTGCCGGACGGTTCCCGCCATGACGTTGATCCACCCGAAGGAGTGCCCGTGGTCGTGCGGCGCGCAGGGGCGGTGCGACGCCCAGTTCATGGCGAGGATCTCGATGTCCCCGGTGGCGTACAGCTTCTTGCGCCCGTAGGGGTAGACGCCCGGGTCGCCCGCGTAGGGCAGGATCTCGTCCAGTGAGGCGTCGATGCTCTCCCACGCTTCCCGGAGCTCGTGCGGGCCGGGCCGCCGCAAGGAATCGAATGTGCTTGATATGCGCTCGATCAACTGCATGAGGGGTCAACCTTTCGCGCGCAGCGCTTAGTTGGGGTTCAAGCGGGAAAAGGCCATCAGTTGTCCGGATGGACAGTCAAGGCTCTTTTCGGAAGCGCTCGCCACGAAAGAATGTGCGGGATCCGGTACGGACCTGCGGTCCTTCGGGACTTGTCATGCGCATTGACAGAAAGCCTGCCCGCTGGTTCATTGCTTGTAAATGGGAGCGCTCCCACCGCGACCGCTCCCGTCCCTGCCCCCGCACCCTTCCGAAAAGGGAGATCCGTACGTGACGCACGTGACGCACGAGACACGCAAGGGAAAGCGGCACAAGCGGCGGCGCACCGCCGTGGCCGCAGCCACCGCCACCACCCTCCTCTTCGGCCTGGCCGGCCTCCTCGGCTCCGCGCCGACGGCGGCCGCGGCCGAGGCCCACGTCGACAACCCGTTCGCCGGCGCCTCCTTCTACGTCAACCCGGACTACGCCCGCCTGGTCGACGGCTCCATCGCGCAGACCAGCGACACGGCGCTCAAGGCCAAGATGGAGAAGGTCAAGACCTATCCGACCGCCGTCTGGCTGGACCGCATCGCCGCCATCCACGGCGGCGAGGTCAACGCGGGCCGCAAGAGCCTCGCCGACCACCTCGACCTGGCCCTCGCCCAGAAGAAGCCCGGCCAGCCGCTCGTCGCCACGTTCGTCGTGTACGACCTCCCGGGCCGCGACTGCGCCGCCCTCGCCTCCAACGGTGAACTTCCCCTCACCGCCGCGGGCCTGGCGCGCTACAAGACCGAGTACATCGACGCCATCGCCTCGGTCTTCGCCAACCCCAAGTACCAGGACATCCGCATCGCCACCGTCATCGAGCCGGACGGCCTGCCCAACCTGGTCACCAACCTCGCCGACCCCGAGTGCGCCCAGGCCAAGAGCAGCGGCATCCAGGTCGACGCCATCCGGTACGCCCTGAACAAGCTGCACGCCATCCCGAACGTCTACACGTACATGGACTTCGCCCACTCAGGCTGGCTCGGCTGGGACACCAACCTCTCCCAGACCACCCAGCTGTACACGGACGTCGTCAAGGGCACGACGGCCGGTCTGGCGAGCGTGGACGGCCTGATCACCAACGTCTCCAACTACACGCCGCTCGCGGAGCCGTTCCTCACCGACCCGAACAAGACGGTCGGCGGCAACATGATCAAGTCGGGCAAGTACTACGAGTGGAACCCGAACTTCGACGAGTCCGACTTCACCAAGGCGATCCACAGCGCCCTGGTCTCCCAGGGCTGGCCGGCCTCCACCGGCATGGTCGTCGACACCTCCCGCAACGGCTGGGGCGGCGCCGCACGGCCGACCGCGGAGTCCACGAGCACCGTCCTCGACACGTACGTCACCCAGTCCAAGGTCGACCGCCGCACGCACCGCGGCCTGTGGTGCAACGTGAACGGCGCCGGCATGGGCCAACCGCCGCAGGCCTCGCCCGCCGGCTACCCGGACTCGCACCTCGACGCGTTCCTCTGGATCAAGCCGCCGGGGGAGTCGGACGGCGCGAGCAAGGACATCCCGAACGACGAGGGCAAGCGTCCGGACCCGATGTGCAACCCGGCCTACACGGCGCCCAACGCGGGCAACAACCCCACCGGCGCCATGCCCGACGCACCGCTGGCCGGCCACTGGTTCCACAACCAGTTCGCGATGCTCGTCCAGAACGCCCACCCGGCCGTCGGCGGCGGTGACACGCCTCCTCCCGTCGACACCACCGCTCCCACGGCGCCGACCGGCCTGACCAGCCCGGCGAAGACCTCGTCCTCCGTGACGCTGTCGTGGACGGCGTCGACCGACAACGTGGGTGTGAGCGGGTACGACGTGTACCGGGGCGGTACGAAGGTGAACGCGGCCCCGGTGACGGGGACGACGTACACCGACACGGGGCTCGCGGCCTCGACGGCGTACAGCTACACCGTGCGGGCGCGTGACGCGGCCGGCAACGTGTCGACGCCGTCAGCGGCGCTGACCGTCACCACCTCGGCGGGCGGCGGCGACCCCACGCCCACGGGCGGGGTGAAGGTCCGCTACAAGAACAACGACGCGTCGGCGACGGACAACGCCATCCGGCCCTCGCTTCAGCTGGCCAACACCGGCACCTCGGCCGTGGACCTGAGCAAGGTGTCGCTGCGCTACTACTTCACGCGTGACGGCTCCGCCTCCGTCAACGCCTACTGCGACTACGCGGCGGTCGGCTGCTCGCAGGTGAAGCTGCGGGTCGTGCCGCTGCCGGCTCCCGTGGCGGGTGCGGACGCGTACCTGGAGGTGACCTTCGCGGCGGGCTCGCTGGCCGCAGGGCGGGACACCGGTGACATCCAGCTGCGGATGGCCAAGTCGGACTGGTCGAACTTCAACGAGGCCAACGACTACAGCCGGTCGACGGTGACCGCGTACGCCGACGCGCCCGCGATCCCGGCGTACACCGGCACCGCCCTCGCCTGGGGCGCGCCCCCGGCCTGAACCCCACCCACTCCTGTCCGCCCCGCCTTGTCGGACATGCCGGGCCGGGCGGACAGGCCTCACCCACCCCCTCGCTCATCCCTCACTCACTGAACAGGCGGAGCGAGCGGCCGGCCGTACCCACGGGGGGACGGCCGGCCGTCGTCGTGCACGTCGCTCTCGGCGTCGGGCGGCTCCCTGCACCGCCGCGCCCGCTTCGGAAGGGGCGGGGGGGACGGATACCGATGGATGCCGACGAATGCCGAGGTCAGTGGGAGCGCTCCCAGTTCTGGGCTGCCGCTGGACTGCAGAAGCCCCCTGTGGCTCTGGCGAGACAGTGCGACGCATGCATTGACGTGAGCCGCTCGAGTCTCCACAGTGGTGGCCGAGGGCGGGAGCGCTCCCAAAACCTGCCGCCCTCACCTCTGGGCGGCGTGACGGCCGGGAACCGCCGAACCCGTACGCCGCGCCGCCCTCCCCATCCGCCCAGGAGGCACCCCCATGCGCCCAGCCGTCGTCCGCGGTTCCGCACTCCGCGGACCCGCCGTCCAGTTAGTCCTGGTGGCGTCCCTCGCCCTCGCCCTCGTCGTCGCGGCGATCGCCGTACAGCTCGGCGTCTCCCGCCCGGCCACCGCCGCGGCCGGGCAGACCACGGCCGTCAGCGGCGGCCCCGACACCTTCATGCAGGCGCTCCCGACCGGGGGCCCCTCGCAGTACACGACCCCGCTGGAGCGCTGCCACACCAGCCCGAGCTACCCGCTCTCCGGCCGCAACCCGATCCTGGACGAGCCGCTCACCAGGTCCTTCACGTCCAACGTGCCGCTGTCCGTGAGCGTCCGCGCCGACAGCACCACCGGCTACGGGGTGCGCGAGCTGGTCTTCACCAACCGCTCCGGCAAGCCGATCCATCTGGACTGCGGCGTCCTGGTCTTCCTCGCCCCGTCCGGCTCGGACCAGCACCACTACGCGGCCTCGCAGGCCTTCGGACACCCGCAGCAGGACTTCGTCGAGGTCAAGCGGGGCGACGGGACCTCGTACTACATCGCCCGCCTCGGCTTCCACGACGTACCGCTGGCCCAGCGCGGCATCGAGCCCGGTCACACCTGGACGTACAAGCTCGGCGGACCCAACCAGGGCGCCGTCAGCCTGGAGACCACGCGCGACTCGATCCGCTTCACCGCGGACCTCGCCGTCTCCTCCAACACCGAGCTGGTGAAGAAGTACGGCACCACCCGGTACGCCAACTGAGCCCTGCCGCGACCCTGCCGCAACGGACTCCGCCGCGAAAGACCCTCACCCACCAGGCCGCGCGACCGGGGCGCCGACCCCGGTCGCGCGGCCGCCGGCTCAGCGGAAGGCGCGCCCGCCCCATGCACCGACCCGACCACCCGAGCCGCCCATGGCGGCGACGCCTGGCCCCGGTGGCCGTCGCGGCCGCCCTCCTCGCCGCCATGTGGGTCAGCCGCGCGCAGGACACCGCGACGACGGGTCCGGTGACCGGGACGGCGACCGGCAGCGGGGCCGACGAGCAAGCCGCCCGGGCCGCGGCGCAGAGCCACCTCGGCCTGCTCTCCGGTGGCGACTGGTCCGGCGCCTGGGCCGACTTCAGCCGCGACGCGCGGGAGCGCGTACCGCGCGACACCTACGTCCGCGTGCACCGGGCCTGCCACCCGCTGCTCGCCGTCCCCCTCCAGGTGGTGCGCGCCGTCCCCGCCGGCGCCCGCACCGTCGAGGCCCACTGGGAGGGCGGCGGCACGTCGGGCTCCCTGCGCATGCGGTACGAGGACGGCCGCTGGCGCGTCGCGATGACGCCCGACCAGCTCGCCCCGTACGCCCGGGGCGCCGACACCGCGATCGCCGGCCTGCGCCGGAACGGGCGGTGCGGAGGCGGGGTCAGGCCGACGCCCGCCGCACCAGTTCCGTCCGCAGGATGACGTGCCGCCAGGCGGTCCCGGCCCCGGCCCCCGCCGCGGCGCCGCGCTCGTCGATGCTCTCCATCAGGACCCGGGTCATGGCCCGCCCCATCTCCTCCACCGGCTGGCGCACCGTCGTCAGCCGGGGATCGGTGTGCTGCGCGATCGGCGAGTCGTCGAACCCGACCACGGCCACGTCCTCCGGAACCCGCCGCCCCGCCGCCCGCAGCACCTGCAGGGCGCCCGCCGCCATGACGTCCGACGCCGCGAAGATGGCGTCGAGCCCGGGGTGGCGCTCCAGCAGCTCCCGCGTCGCCCGGCGCCCGCTCTCCTCGGTGAAGTCGCCCCGCGCCGTCCAGGCCGGGTCCGGCTCGCGGCCGAACACCTCCCGCATCTCCTCCTGGTAGCCGCGCAGCCGGCACCGGGCCCCGTACATGTCGAGCGGCCCGGCGATCGTGGCGATGGCACGTCGCCCCGAGCCCGCCAGGTGGCGCACGGCCGCCCGGGCGCCACCGACGTTGTCCGAGTCGACATACGACACCGACTCGTCGCTGCGCCGCCGCCCGCTGAGCACCGTCGGCACGTCCAACTCCGCCAGCAGGTCCGGCAGCGGCTCGTCGTCGTGCACCGACACCAGGAGCACCCCGTCGACCCGCCCGGCGCGCGCGTACTGGACGAAACGCTGCCGCTCCTTGTCGCCGCGTACCAGCGTCAGCAGCAACTGCATCTCGGTGTCCGCCAGCCCGGCCGTGACGCCGTGCACGATGTCCGAGAAGAACGGCTCGGTGAAGAACCGCCGCGCGCTCTCCGCGATGACCAGGGCCACCGCGTCGCTCCGACTCCCCGCCAGGGCCCGGGCGGCCCGGTTCGGTACGTAGCCGAGCCGGTCGATCGCCTGCTGCACCAGCACCCGGGTGGTCTCCTTGACCCCCGGCGCGTTGTTGACGACCCGCGACACCGTGCCCCGCCCCACACCGGCGAGCGCGGCCACCTCTTCCAGCGTGGGCGGGGCCGAGCGTCCGTTCGCCGCCATCGCATGACCTCCAGGGATCGGTCGGGGCCGAGAGTCGATCAGGGGTTCATCGAAGCACCGGACACGCCCGCGCCGCACCGGTTGATCTCATGTGTTACACGTCGTAAACCTGGACCGGCCCCCGCGCGGCGACAATCGGGCCACCCCCGCACGCCCGCACTCCCGCCCCCGCCCCGTCCGCTCCGACCTCCCGCGAGGAGTCCCATGCCGGCAGCACAGGCCGTCGACCGCTACTTCCGTATCAGCGAGCGCGGATCGAGCGTGGCGCGCGAGATCCGCGGCGGGTTCGCCACGTTCTTCACCATGGCGTACATCCTCGTCCTCAACCCGCTGATCCTGGGCAGTACCGAGGACAGGTTCGGCACCCAGCTGTCCACCGGCCAGCTCGTCACCGCGACCGCGCTGGTGGCGGCCGTGATGACGGTGGCCATGGGGCTCGGCGGCAACCTGCCGCTCGCGCTCGCCGCCGGGCTCGGGCTCAACGCGGTCGTGGCGTACCAGCTGGCGCCGCTGATGAGCTGGGACGACGCGATGGGGCTGGTGGTCCTGGAGGGCATCCTCATCTGCGTCCTCGTCGTCACCGGGCTGCGCGAGGCGGTGATGCACGCCATCCCCAAGCAGCTCAAGCAGGCCATCAGCGTCGGCATCGGCATGTTCATCGCGTTCATCGGCTTCATCGACGCGGGCTTCGCCACCCGCATCCCCGGCGAGACGGGGTCCGTGCCCGTGCAACTCGGTGCCACCGGGCAGCTCTCGGGGTGGCCCGTCCTGGTCTTCTGCCTCGGTGTGTTGCTCACCATCGCGCTGATGGCACGCGGGATGCGCGGCGCGATCCTCGTCTCCATCGTCACCATGACGGCCGTCGCGATCGTCATCGACGAACTCGCCGACATCGAGCCGCTCGCCTGGGGCCTGACCGTCCCGTCGTTCCCGGACCGCATCGCCGCCCTCCCCGACTTCGGACTCGTCGGCTCCTTCAGCCTGTTCGGCGCGTTCGAACAGGTCGGGGCGGTGACGCTGGTGCTGCTGGTCTTCACGCTGCTGCTGAGCGACTTCTTCGACACCATGGGCACGGTCGTCGGCGTCTCCAGCGAGGCCGGGCTCCTCGACGAGCGGGGCAGGGTGCCGAACCTCGGCCGGGTGCTGCTCATCGACGGCGCGGCGGCGGTCGCGGGCGGCGTGGCGTCCGCCTCCTCCAGCACCTCCTACATCGAGTCGGCCGCGGGTGTCGGCGAGGGCGCCCGTACGGGCTTCGCCTCGCTCGTCACCGGCGCGCTGTTCGGGCTCGCGCTCTTCCTCACGCCCCTCGCCACGGTCGTCCCCGCCCAGGCAGCCGCCCCCGCCCTGGTCGCCGTCGGCTTCCTGCTGATGGCGCAGGTGCGGCACATCGACTGGCAGTCGTACGAGATCGCGATCCCGGCGTTCCTGACGATCGCCGTCATGCCGTTCACGTACTCCATCACCAACGGCATCGGCGCGGGCTTCCTCGCCTACGTCACCCTCAAGGCGGCTCTGGGCAAGGCCCGTGAGGTCCACCCGCTGCTGTGGGGCGCGGCGGCGCTGTTCGCGGTCTACTTCGCCATCGACCCGATCGAGCAGCTGCTCGGCGCGTAGCGGAGCCCCGTGCGGTCCGTTCCGCCTCAGCCCTGCGTCTGCCTCAGCCGCGTTGTGTCTCAGCCGCCCGTGGCCAGGGCGGCGACCCGGTCGGAGACCGCGAACTCCGTCGCGCACTCCGGGCAGGTCGCCCGCCCGAAGAGGTACGTCACGCCCCGCGCGACCCCGGCCTGCCCGGCCTCGCTCGCCATCCGGTGCAGCCGCTGTGCGATGCCCGTCAGCTCCGACGGGGCGGCGGGGTGCGTCTCGGCCTCCTCGTCCTCGGAGTGGTCACCGAAGATGACGAAGGGCATCGCCCCGCACGCGGGGCATTCGACCTCGAACTCCTCGGTGAACAGCCCCTCCAGCGAGTCCGACCAGACCGGTACGCCCTCGAACGCCAGCAGGCACTGCGTGAAGTAGACGAAGGTGCTCGCGTCCTCCGCCGGGCAGGCCGCCAGGCACTCCCGTGCCATCGGCAGCAGCTCGGCGATCTCGCCGGCGTACCGGGCCCGGCGCTCCTCGTCGGCGGCGGAGGCGATCAGCCCGGCCATCAGCACCGCCTGCTCGCGGTCGCCGGGGGCGCGGCCCGCCGCGATGGCCGCGAGGAACGGCAGAGCGGCGAAGCTGTCCTCGTAGACGCTGCCCTGGTGGCAGAGGTCGTTCCAGAGGTCGTTCCAGACCGCGTCGTCGTGGTCCCCGCCGAGCAGGGCGAACCGGTGTGTCATGCCGCCGCATTCTGCCGCGCCCGGCCCTCGTACCGGAGCGCGGCCCCCGTCACCACCGCGCCGAGGCCCTCCCACAGGCCCACGGCCAGGAAGCCGTCCGGGGCGCGGCCGGTGAGGACCGCCACGGTGAAGACCGCGCAGGTGAGGAGCCGGAACGGCACCGTCCACCGGAAGAAGGGCTTCCAGTCGGCGAGGGACGCCAGGACGTAGTAGACGCCCATGTTGAGCGCCGCCATCGAGGAGGCGGTCAGGAACGTCAGGGTGTGGTCGCCGTCCGCGCGCCGGGCGCTCGGTATGGCCTCGAAGCCCATGACGGCGAGCAGGGCGTCCGGAGCGGCCAGCCCGAGGACGCCGAGCACGGCGGCGCAGAGGCCGAAGACCGCCATGGTCCAGCCGGAGAGGGAGCGGGGGACGGTTCGGTGCAGCGCACGCACGAGGGCCTCCAGAGGCAGGGTGGTGCCCCCTGCATACCGTGTGCCGGACAGCGGCCCGCGCCCGGGGCGGTGAACACCCGCCCCGCCCGCTACGTCAGCGCCGCCTCCATCATCGCCCGCGCCACCGGCGCCGCCAGGCCGTTGCCGCTGACCTCCGCGCGGCGGGCGTCCGAGTCCTCCACCAGGACCGCGACCGCGACCTCCTCGCCCGTCTTCGCGTCCTTGGCGTACGAGGTGAACCAGGCGTACGGCTTCTTGCTGTTGTCCACGCCCCGCTGGGCCGTGCCCGTCTTGCCGCCGACCTCCGCGCCGTCGATCCGGGCGTTGTCGCCCGTCCCCTTCTCGACGACCGTGACCATCGCGCTGCGCAGCTGCTCGGCGGTGGCGGACGACACGATCCGGCGCGCGTCCATGTCGTCGTACGACGCGAGGGTGTCGCCGTCCCCGTCCACGACGCGGGAGACCATGTGCGGGGACTCCAGCACACCGTCATGGGCAATGACCGCCGACACCATCGCCATCTGCAGCGGCGTGGCCGTCACGTCGAACTGGCCGATGCCCGTCAGCGCCGTCTGCGACGGGTTCAGGCCGGTCGGGTAGACGCTCGGGTACGCCCGCACCGGGACGTCCAGCTCCTTGTCGTTGAAGCCGAACTTCTCCGCCATGGCTCGCACCTTGTCCTGCCCCAGGTCGACGGCCAGCTTTCCGAAGACGTTGTTGCAGGAGTACTGCAGCGCGGTGCGCAGGGAGGCGTTCTCGCAGGGGGCCGACGGGTTCTCGTTCTCCAGCGGTGTGACCGTGCCCGGCATCGTGTACGGGTCCGGGCTCCGCGTCGGCTCGTCGACCGACCCGTACAGCCCGTCCTCCAGCGCCGCCGCCGCGACGACCAGCTTGAACGTGGAGCCCGGCGCCACCGGCTGCCGTATCGCCCGGTTCACCAGCGGTTTGTCCTCGTCGGTGGTCAGCTTCTTCCAGGCGTCACCGTCCGCCGACCCGGCGATCGCCGACGGGTCGTACGACGGGGTGCTGACCATGCCCAGGATCCGCCCGGTCTTCGGGTCGATGGCGACGGCCGCGCCCTTGATGTCGCCCAGCGCCTCGTAACCGGCCTTCTGCACCGCCGGATCGATGGTCGTCAGCACGTCACCCGGCTTGGTGGGCTCGCCGGTGAGCGCGTCGAGCGGATTCTTCAGCCGGGGGTCGGTGCCGTGGAGGACGTCCTGGTGGATGCCCTCCAGCTGGGTGGCGCCGTACGCCTGCGAGCCGTACCCGGTGACCGCCGCGTACAGCTCGCCGTCGGTGTAGGTGCGCTGGTAGCGCAGGTCGCCGCCGTCCGTCCGCTTCGATCCGGTGACCGGCGAACCGGCCACGACGATGTTCCCGAGCGGGTGGGCGTACTGCTCCATGACGTTCCGCCGGTTGTTCGTGTGGTCCGCGAGCGCCTTCGCCTCGTACGCCTGCACCCACGTCGCCCGCAGCAGCAGGCAGAGCACCAGCAGGAGGGAGAAGACCGCGGCTCTTCTGATCGTCTTGTTCATCCCGTCGAGGAGGACGAACGGGACGGCGCGAGGCGTTCCGGGAGGACGGGTTTCTCAGGGAATCCTCATCCGGGCTGCTCGGCGGGGACGATGAAGCCCGACTCGTACGCCGCGATCACCGCCTGCGTACGGTCCCGCGTCCCCGTCTTCGCCAGCACCGCCGCCACGTGCGTCTTCACCGTCGCCGGGCCGACACCGATCCGTCCCGCGATCTCCGCGTTCGTCAGGCCCCTCGCCATCAGCCGCAGCACGTCCGCCTCCCGGTCGGTCAGCCGCGCCGCCCACGGCGGGGCGGCCGCGCGCGCCCTCGGGCCGTACGCCGCCGCGAGGCCCCGCAGCGCCGACGGGAACAGCAGCGAGTCGCCGCGCGCCACCAGCCGCACCGCGCCGACCAGCTCCTCGACCGCCGCCCGCTTCAACAGGAACCCGGCGGCCCCGGCGCGCAGCGCGTCGTACACGTACGCGTCGTTCTCGAAGGTCGTCACGACCACGATCCGCGGCGCGGCCTCCCCCATCGAGGCCACCAGCCGCTCGGTGGCGCGGATGCCGTCGATGCCGGGCATCCGCACGTCCATCAGCACCACGTCGGGGCGCAGCTCGCGCACGACCGTCACCGCCTCGGCGCCGTCCGACGCCTCCCCGACCACCTCCAGGTCCGGTTCGGCGCCCAGGACGACACGCAGGGCGGTGCGCACCATCCGCTCGTCGTCCGCCAGCACGACACGGATCACGGGCGGGATCGCGGGCCCGGTCACCGGCCGGCCCCCGTCAGCGGCAGCTGCGCGGACAGCCGCCACACGCCCCTGTCCGGGACGGGATGTCCGCCGGCCCGGCCGCCCAGCAGCCGGGCCCGGTCGGCGACGCCCCGCAGGCCGTGGCCGCCGCCGGGGCGGGCGACGGCGGGTGTGGCGGGCAGCGGATTCTCCATGGTGATCTCCAACTCCTCCTCCGTGACGGCGATGCGCACCGACACCGCCGCCCCGGCGGCATGCCGGGCGGCGTTCGTCAGCCCCTCCTGCACGATCCGGTACGCCTCGCGCGACACCGGCTCCGGTACGCCGCCGAGATCGGCGCCGCCCTCCACGGCGAGCGCCACCGCGACGCCCGCCGCCGAGACCAGCCCGTCCAGCGCCTCCAGACCGGGGCGGGGGCCGGGCAAAGCCTCCGTGTCGTCCTCGCCCTGCCGCAACAAGCCCAGTACGGCGTCGAGTTCGCCGACCGTGCGCCGCGTGGTCTCCTCGATCGCGGCCAGCGCCTCCCGTACGAACGCGGGGTCGGCGTCCAGGACCCGGCGCGCCGCCCCGGCCTGGAGCGTGACCGCGCTCAACGCGTGGCCCACCGAGTCGTGCAGCTCGCGCGCGAGCCGGTTGCGTACGGCCAGCTCGGCGGCGCGCCGTTCCGCCGCCGCGAGCCGGTCCGCGGGCGTCGGCCCCAGTAGCCGCGGCGCCTGCCGGGCCAGCAGCGCCCCGGCGCCGGCGGCCGCGGCCACGAGGGCGACGAGCGACAGCAGCCCGGCGGGCGGCCCGCCCCACACCAGCCACGCCTGGTCCAGCGACCAGGAGGAGGCGACCGCCGACGCGCGCAGCGACTCCGAGAACGGCAGCAGCATCAGCGTGACCGCGAACGGCGGCAGCGCCAGCGTCGCCCCGCTGACCAGCGCGCCCAGGCCCGCGTGGAGCGTGAACCAGCCGGCCGTGCGCCGGCGCGCCGCCCACGACCTCGCCGGGCCGTCCGCGTACCGCTCCGGCGCCACCCCGCACAGGCTCCGCGCCGCCGCGACCGAGAGCGGCCGGGCGAGCGGGAAGAGCGCCGTGACCGCGGCGAGCGGCAAGGCGACCGCGTACGCCGCGAACTGTGCGGCCACGGAGGCGCCGAACAGGCCACCGGCCGGGTCGACGAACGGCCCGACGACGACCGTGCCCACGAGCCAGTACGGCATCAACAGGGCGCCGCCCAGGATGAGGTGGAGCCAGCGCAGTCGCGCCCGGCGCCCCGGCAGCCCGGCCCGCAGCGCGGATCGGAGCGCGGACCGGAGCGAGGTCCGGACGCCGGTCGTGCCGGTCGTGCCGGTCGTGCCGGTCACGCGGCACGCCGCCGGAGGCAGGCGGCCAGGCAGCAGGCGAGCAGGATCCCCGTGATCATCTCGCCAGCGTAGGTCAGCGTCATGAGCGCGGTGGGCGCGTTCGACGGATCGTCCAGCGGCATCAGCAGCGTGAGCAGCAGGTACCCGCCCCAGCAGCCGACCGCGCCCGACCCGACCCACGCCGCGACCAGCGGTACCTTCGGCGCCCGCGAACGGCTCCGGCCCGCGCCGTACACCAGCGCCAGCACGCCGGCCACGGCGACGACGGCGAACAGCGCGCGCACGCCCTCCAGGGCGTAGAAGTCCGACGAGCGCTCGGCGATCCGGCGCGCGGACAGCCCGGCCGTCGAGCCGGTCGCCCACATCAGGTGCACCGCGCACACCGCCGCCAGCGGCACCGACGCGGCCACCGCGACGATCCGCGCCCACGGCGCGGCCGGCCCGGCCGCCGGGGCCCGCCACACGCGCCCCCAGCGGTCCCGCGCGTAGAGCGCGAACAGTGCGCCGAGCGCGAGGCCCTGCACGATGAAGCCGCTGTACACCACCCCGAAGACCCACTCGTCGAGGAAGGGCTCCTTCGGTACCGGGGCGGAGTCCCCCCGGCTCAGCAGCTGGACCGGGAAGCCGACCATGATCGGGGCCAGCAGGCCGGTCGCCGCCCACATCGGGAAGGCGAGCAGCCAGGCCCGTACGCGCAGGCCCCAGCCCTGGGTCAGCAGCAGCGCCAGCACGATGACCGCCCCGTCCATCAGCACCGTCACGCCGTTGACGGCGGCCATCAGGACCCGGTCCTCCAGCAGCACGCTGCCGTCCGGGATGCCGACGCGGCTCCCGGCCATCCAGGCGGCCTTGAGGCCGAGGTAGGGCACGCAGGAGACGACGGCGAGGGCGCGCAGCACCCGGCGGGCGGTACCGGGGCCGGCGGTGCGCGGGCGGTGCGGCGTGCCCCTGCGGTCGGACGCGGGGGCGGGCGTGCGGAGTGGGGTCTTCGTCATGCCTCCACCCTCCCGGCCGCACCGCCCCGCACGCCTCCTGCCCACCGGTGAACCGCCTCCGCCGTACGGCGGAGAAAGGCCCATCCCCCAGGGGGAGCCGGTCAGGGAGCCGGTCAGAGCCTCCGGGTCGCCAGCGTCAGCCGGTCGCGGGCGTCGAACAGCGCGTCCTTGATCATCTGCTCGTGCGCCGGGGTCAGCCGGGCCACCGGTACCGAGCAGCTGATCGCGTCACGCGCCGGGGTGCGGTACGGGATGGCGACGCCGAAGCAGCGCAGGCCGAGCGTGTTCTCCTCGCGGTCCACGGCGTACCCCTGCTCGCGGATGACGTGCAGCTCCGCGATGAGCTTCTCGCGGTCCGTGACGGTGTGCTCGGTGAGGGCGGGCAGCGTCTCGGGGAGCAGCTTGCGCACCTGCTCGTCGCTGTGGGTGGCGAGCAGCGCCTTGCCGAGGGAGGTGGAGTGGGCCGGCAGCCGGCGCCCGACCCGGGTGAAGGGCCGCAGGTAGTGCTGGGACTGGCGGGTGGCGAGGTAGACGACGTTGGTGCCGTCGAGCCGGGCCAGGTGGATGGTCTCCGTGGTGTCGTCGGAGAGCCGGTCGAGGGTGGGCCGGGCGGCGGCCACCACCTCGTCGCCGTCGATGTACGACGTGCCGACCAGCAGCGCGCGCACACCGATGCCGTAGCGCGTGCCGGTCGCGTCGGTCTCCACCCAGCCGAGCTCCACCAGCGTGCGCAGCAGCATGTACAGGCTGGACTTGGGGTAGCCGACGGCCTCCTGGACGGCGGCGAGGGAGTGCATGCCGGGGCTGCCGGCGAAGTACTCGAGCAGTTCCACCGTGCGGACGGCGGACTTGACCTGCGCTCCGCCGGATTCGGTAGCCGACATTCGACCTCGCCCCTCTTGTGACACGCCACGCCCGTCAATAGAGTCCCATTCAGAATCAGGAACGCTGTTCAGAATACCGAACAACTCCGCAGGGTGGAAAGGACGTCGTGGTGTCAGCAGCACAAGTCTGGAGCGTCGACCCCCGCACCGGGAAGCGACGGGAGCAGGTTGCGGTGGAGGCCACAGCCGCCGACGTCGACAGCGCCGTGCGCGCCGCCCACGCCGCCCGGGGCTCGCTCGCCGACCGCACGGTGCGCGCCGCCTTCCTGCGGACGGCCGCCGACCGCCTCGACGCCGCCCAGGACCGGCTCATCGCCGCCGCCGACGCCGAGACCGCGCTCGGCACCGCCCGCCTCACCGGTGAACTCGCCCGCACGCGCTACCAGTTGCGCGCGTTCGCGGACCTCGTCGACGAGGGGGCCTTCCTGGACGTGATCATCGACCACCCGGACGACACCGCCACCCCGCCCGTCCCGGACCTGCGCCGCTACAAGGTGCCGCTGGGCGTCGTCGCCGTGTACTCCGCCTCCAACTTCCCCTTCGCCTTCTCCGTGCCCGGCGGCGACACCGCCAGCGCGCTCGCCGCCGGCTGCCCCGTCGTCGTCAAGGCCCACCCCGACCACCCGGCCACCTCCGAGCTGGCCGCCGAGGTGCTGCGCGGCGCCGCCGCCGAGCACTCCCTCCCGAAAACGGTCGTCGGCCTGGTCCACGGCTTCGAGGCGGGCGTCGAGCTGGTCCGCCACCCGCTGGTCGCGGCGGCCGGCTTCACCGGTTCGGTACGCGGCGGCCGGGCGCTCTTCGACGCGGCCGCCGCCCGTCCCGTACCCATCCCCTTCCACGGCGAACTCGGCTCCCTCAACCCCGTCGTGGTCACGGAGGCCGCCGCCGCCGAGCGCGCCGAGC
The DNA here is from genome assembly GCF_055571835.1 of Streptomyces sp. NPDC030862. Taxonomy (NCBI): domain Bacteria; kingdom Bacillati; phylum Actinomycetota; class Actinomycetes; order Kitasatosporales; family Streptomycetaceae; genus Streptomyces; species Streptomyces sp. NPDC030862. The sequence goes on from NZ_JBVIEN010000008.1 coordinate 324,005, forward strand.
AGATCGGCACCGGGCTCGCCGGGTCGATGACGCTCGGCGTCGGGCAGTTCTGCGTCAAGCCCGGCCTGGTGCTCGCCCCGGCCGGCCCGGCCGGCGACCACCTGGTGAAGTCGCTCGCCGACGCCGTCTCCACGGTCGACGAGGGCGTCCTCCTCGACCACCGGATGCGCGACCACTTCGTCGCGGGCGTCACCGAACGCGCCGCCCTGCCGGACGTGGAGGCGCCCGTCACGCCGGGCGCCGGCGGCGAACACACCGTCCGCCCCGGGTTCCTGACCGTACCGGCCGCCCGGCTCGCCGCCGAGGGCCCGCACGACCTGCTCCTGGAGGAGTGCTTCGGGCCCGTCACGGTCGTCGCCCGGTACGAGGACGGCGACGAGGTCACCTCGGTCCTGTCGCGGCTCCCCGGCAACCTCACCGCCACCGTGCACCTCTCCTCCGAGGAAGCGGACGGCGCGGGCGACGGCGCCGCGATCCTCGCCGAACTCACCCCGCTCGCCGGCCGGGTGCTCGTCAACGGCTGGCCCACGGGCGTCGCCGTCGCCCCCGCCCAGCACCACGGCGGGCCCTACCCGGCCACCACCTCGACCTCCACCTCCGTCGGCGCCACCGCGATCGAGCGCTGGCTGCGCCCGGTCACCTACCAGTCGACGCCGGAGGCGCTGCTGCCGCCGGAGCTGCGGGACGACAACCCGCTGGGCCTGCCGCGCCGGGTGGACGGCCGCCGGGAGGGCTGAGGCCGCTCGGCCGGCCGGCACCGCCCACCGGCGGAGCCCGGCCGGCCGAGCCGCGTGGCCGCCAGCGCGGTCACCGCGAGCAGCGCCGCGCTCACCACCAGGCTGACCCGCATGCCGTCCACGAAGCCGCCCGCGGAACCGGCGCCGGAACCGGCGGCGAGCTCCCCACCCGCGACCAGCGAGCCGAACACCGCGATGCTCAGCCCGCCCGCCGTCTGCCGCGCCGCGTTCAGCAGCCCGGCCGCCGTGCCCGCCCGCTCCGCCGGAACCGCCTCCATCATGGCGGCGATCAGCGGCGGCAGCGCGAAACCGCAGCCCAGGGCGAAGGGCACCAACGACACGGCGAGCAGGGGGAGGGGCGTGGACCCGTCCACGTACAGCAGGAGCGACAGGCCGACGACCGCCAGGACCTGGCCGGTGACGATCGGCAGGCGCGGGCCCCGGCGGGCGGCGACCTTCGCGGAGAACACGTTCACGAACGCCAACAGGCCCGTCATCGGCAGGAACATCAGCCCCGCCGCCAGCGCGGACAGGTGCAGCACCTGCTGGAAGTACAGGCTGAGGACGAAGACGATGCCGTAGAACGCGACGCTCACGGCCGACCCGGCGGCGACGCACACCGCCACCGTGGTCGACCGGAACAGGCCCAGCGGCACCACCGGATGCGGGTGCCGCGCCTCGACCAGCAGGAACGCCGCGAACGACGCCCCCGCGACCCCCAGCGCCCACCAGCCCGCGGCCCCGCCCTCGATCGCCGCGAACGTCAGCGCGCCGAGTGCCAGCGTCGCCGTGAGCTGCCCCGGTACGTCGAGTGGCGCCGGGCGCGGCCGCGAGCGGGCCACGCGGCGCAGCAGCACCAGGGCGAGCAGTCCCAGCGGCACATTGACGAAGAAGATCCAGCGCCAGCTCCACGCACTGGTCAGCGCCCCTCCCGCGACCGGCCCGAGGGCCATCGCGACCGTGCCGCCCGCCGCCCACAGCGACACCGCGCGGCCCCGCCGCTCCGGATCGGCGTACGCCTCGCGCACCAGCGCCAGCGACGCGGGCAGCATCACGGCGGCCGCGAGGCCCTGGACGGCCCGGGCGGCGATGAGCGACGGCAGTCCGGGCGCCAGGCCGCAGGCCGCCGAGGCGAGCGTGAAGACCACGACGCCCCAGGCGTACGCCCGGCTCGCGCCGATCCGGTCGGCGAGCGCGCCGGTGGACAGCAGCAGCGCGGCGAACGCCAGCGTGTAGGCGTCCATCACCCACTGAAGCCCCGTCATCCCGGTGCCCAGGTCACCGCCCATGGCGGGCAGGGCGACATTGACCACGGAGGTGTCGAGGGTGATCAGGGCGAACCCGAGCAGCGCGGCGGCCAGCGCGCGTGCGGGCCCCGCGGGCGCGGTCCTCGCGGGCGGGCTTGCGGGGGGAAGGGTACGTACGAAGGGGCTTTCCGTGTCCATGCCGTACACCTTCGCGATCTTCGCGGCCGTACAGTAGCGGCCTGATTGCCACACCTCCGGAGGATCTGGCCATGCAGCCCGCCCAGCCTGTGCGGCGTCCGCTCCGCGTCGCCGTCATCGCGGTGGCGCCCGCGTCGATGTTCAACCTCGCCATCCCCGAGATGCTGTTCGGGAACGTCGCGTTCGACGACGGGCCCGGGTACGAGACGGTGATCTGCACCCCGGACCCCGGCCCGGTCACCACCAGCGGCGGCCTCGACCTGTACGTGCCGCGCGGCCTGGAGGCGGTGGAGGACGCGGACACCGTCATCGTCGCGGGCACCGGCTCCCGCGAGAACCCCGATCCCCGGGTGATGGACGCGCTCCGGCGTGCCGCCGCCGCGGGCACGCGCATCGCGTCCATCTGCTCGGGCGCGTTCGTCCTCGCGGCCGCCGGTCTCCTCGACGGCCGCGCCGCGACGACGTACTGGCGGCTGTCGCGCGAGCTCGCCGAGCGGTTCCCCGCCGTGGACCTCCGCGGGGACGTGCTCTTCGTCGACGAGGACGGCGTCGCGACGTCGTCCGGGTACGCGGCCGGCATCGACCTGTGCCTGCACCTGATCCGCACCGACTACGGCGCCGCCGTCGCCAACGAGGTCGCCCGGCTCGCGCTCGTCGCACCCGTGCGCCCGGGCGGCCAGACCCAGTTCACCCTGACCCCGCTGCCGCCCGAGCGCGGCGCCACCTGCGCCGACACCCGCGGCTGGGCCATGCGGCACCTGGACCGGCCGCTCACCCTCACCGACCTGGCCCGGCACGCGGGCGTCAGCGTCCGCACCCTCACCCGGCGCTTCCACGCCGAGAGCGGTGTCAGCCCGCTGCAGTGGCTGCTGCACCAGCGCATCGAGCGCGCCAAGGAGCTGCTGGAGACCACCGAACTCCCCATGGACCAGGTCGCCCGCGCCTGCGGCCTCGGCACCGCCGACTCGCTGCGCAAGCACCTGGTCCGCCGCACCGGCCTCACCCCGAGCGCCTACCGCGCCACCTTCAGCCACCTCGCGACCGGGGACCGCGCGCCCGCGTCCTCGGCAGCGTGACCGGTCAGTGCCCGCCCCGGGGCTCCACGCAGCCGCCCTCCACGTACGGCCCGTGCACCTCGACGGAGAGCGGCGGCCCCACCCGGCCGCTGACGCAGGGCCCGGCGCCGGGCACGAACACCGCGAAGCCGAGTCCGGCGCCGGAGCCGTACGTCTGCACGTCGTCCGCCGTGTACCCGAGCGTCTCCAGCGCCGCCCGCAGCTCGGCCTCGGTGCGTACGCCGTCGACGCCCCCGCCGATGCGCTCGGCATGTGCGCGTCCCCGGCACGCGGCCCGGGCGCTGAGCGGAAGCTGCTGCTTGAAGGCGTGGTTCTCCGCGTACTTCCGCGCCTCGGGGCTGAGCGGCTCCCTGCTCGTGGACGCGCTGGGGGAGGGGCTCGCCGAGAGCCCGGCGCACCGGGTGGCGAGGCCCGGGAACAGCCGGTCGTGCCGGGCGGCGGGGCCCTCGGAGCCGGCGGAGGGTGACGACGGACTCGCCACGGCGCCACCGCCGGACCCGCCCGCGCCCCCGGCCCCGGTGACGCGCTCGGTCCCGCACCCGGCGGCCAGCAGCGACAGACAGACGGCACCGGCGGCGCCCAGCAGACGTATCGGTCTCACGCGGGTCGATCTCACGCGGGACGACTCCCTTTCCCCTCGAGGCACACGGGGCGGACGCCCGGTCACGGCTCGGCGTGATGCCGTGAGCCTTCCCACCAAGCGGGCGGGACCCGGCGGGCGGGAACCTCGAAGACGAGTTCACGACCGTCCTCCTCGTCCCACTGCTCCCCGACCTCGACGAAGCCGAAGCCCGCGATCGTGGCCAGGGACGCCACGTTATCGGGACTGATCGTCGCCCGCACCGTCGTGACCGCGGATTCGGCCGCCGCCCGGCGGAGCAACTCGATCAGCGTGGACCGGGCGTACCCCTGGCGCCGGAATGCGGGAGCGACGGAGTAGCCGATCTCCACCATGCCGGCCTCGTCGGGCGGTCCGTGGAACCCGGCATGTCCGACGACGAGACCCTCCTCGCCGACGACCGCCTGTCGCACCATCCACCGCGCCCGCCCGGGATCGGCGGCCATCTGGTCGAGCCGGAACCGCCAGAGCCACCGCGCCCTGTCGGTCAGGAAGTACTCGGTCAGCGGAACCCCGGCCACCCTGCCGGCTTCGGACAGGTCACCGTCGAGCAGAGCGGACATCGCCCCGCCGGACAGCTCGACGAAACGTACGCACTTCGGGCTCCGCGTGGGCGGTCCCCCACCATCGGCTGCATCTGTCACCCACGCATGCTCGCCGACGACCCGCAGGTCGTCCAGCCAAAATCACCACCGCCCGGCGCAGCAGCAGGGGCGTGCTCCGGCTCACACCGCCCGCTCCCCTGGAATGAGCCGCTACCCGGGGGCGTTCAGGTGCTGGGCGGAGGTGGCCTCCGCACCGTACCGCCTGGTGCGCGTGATGACCTCGGAGGAAGAGAACAAGATGCGCGTCGAAATCTGGAGCGACATCGCCTGCGCGTGAACCAACGGAACCCCAGGTTATCGCAGGGGCGTTGACCTGCGGGGATGAACGCACGAAAGCCCCGCCCACGCGGCCCGAGGGCGACCGCATGGACGGGGCGTAGAGGGTCCTACAGGGCAGCGCTCAGGGTCTCGCAGACCTCGGCGCTCGTCGGCCGGTCGGCAGGCGAGCGGCTGAGCATGTGAGGGATGAGCGACCCCAGCACCCCCGGCACGTTCACCGGTCGGTGGGGGCCCGCCACGATGGCTTGCCGCTGGACCTCGCGGGGTGCGTCGTCCGGGTAGGCGACGTGGCGCCACCCGGTCGCGCTGATGAACAGTGCCGCTCCCAGCGCGTACACGTCGGCTTCCCGCGTCGGCGTGGCCGTGCCCGCCTCCAGGACGCTCGCGGAGATCTCCGGCGCTTCGTAGTGGACGAGACATCCCCGATACGGGAAGTCATAGCGACGGGGAACCTTGCCGACGCCCTGAGCGAGGGCGAGATCAATCAGGAACGTTCCGGCGGAACGCCCGATGATGAAGTGAGCCGGCTGAACGTCCCCGTGGACCCAACCCTTCTCGTGCATGGCTGCCAGGGCGACGGCGCACGACAGTGCTTCGCCGATATCCGGTGTGGGCGCGTCCGTCGCGATTCGGTGCGGCTCCCATAGCTCGTAAAGGCTGTCGCCCTTCCGCCACGGCTGAGCGCTCCATGTGCCGCGTTCCCATTCCCCGCTGAGGATGCGTTCCTGGGTGAGCTGTCGGAGAATCGCAGCTTCGCGGGCGGGGGCAAGTGCGGTCCACGCGTGGGTCTTGGTGGGATAGCCCACCTTCACCGCGTACGGGCCAAGGTCCGTCTTGACCTCCCAGACGGTGGACCCCCGCCGGTTGAGAACGAGCCGCTTGTTCCCGGGATTCAGGAGCAGCAACGCGCCCTCGGGCGGTTCGTAGGGTCCTTCGGAACTCATGCGTTCACCTCCAACGGCGGAGCCGACCCCCGAACGTCGGGAGTCGGCTCCGCTCACTTCACGGGCCGGAGAGTACCGGCGGTCAGACAGCCCGGTAGTCGCGCCCGCAGTCCGAGTCGCACTGCGCAGCGTTCTCACCGTTCACGGTCCACAGGTCGTCCATGACCATGAACCCGTTCGCCTTGAGCGCGTGGGCCGTCGCCTGGACCTCCTCCAGGACCCGGCCCCCGCCGCCGGGGCGCGGGTTGTGCTCCAGGAAGCGGCCCGCGTGCTTGTGGCAGAACTCGCGGTAGTCGGCGGTGTGCAGGATGAACGCGTGAAGCGCTCCGTCCACGTCGTCGCTCGGGACCATCTTCACCGTGGCCGTGCCGACCGTGGCGAGGAACGCGAGCGCCTGATCCGTGGCACGCTCCGCCTTCGCCTGGTCGTAGCCGAAGTGCGTCACGGTGAACTCGGCGATGCTGTCGAACAGCGCCGAGTCGACCAGCGCGCGGCCGGTGCGAAGGTCATTTGCGGTAGCCGTCATGGCTGTTTCCTCCTGTTGGATGTGGAGTACTGCACTTGCACCCGACCGTCCTTGCCGTCACTCGACGGACGGGAGTGGTGCCCGCTCTCCTCCCGGACGGAAGACGGGGGAACCTCCGGTGTGAGTTCACGGGAGGAGAGCGGAGTTCGTGGGTTGCGCTGTGAGCCGGCCGCCTACGCGGCGAGCCCCGCACAGCGCGTGCGGTGGAGCTTGGCGAGGGCGGCAAGCTGGCGCTTCTCGCGGTCGGTGGCGGGGCGCACCCGGGTCCAGGGGGACGACCAGGCGTAGCCAGTCGGCCGGATGAGGCGAACGATCCCGCCGGGTGCGAACCCGGCGACGACGCCCACCATGTCGTGCGAGGACTCGTACACCTTGAGCCCGACAACGAGACCGGTGTTCCCGTACGGCTTGGGCCGACGGTTCACCAGGCCCGGGGTCCGTACTCGCGGCTGCGCCGATTCGCTTCCGCCACGCGTTCCGTAAGCGCGTCCGACTGCCGCGCCGGGGACATCTCTGCCGGGTCGGCTTCCCATTCCCTACCCCCATTCAGCGGGCGAAGCTGGTAACGCGGGCCGACGTGGCCCATCACGCGCCCCACACGGCCCGTTCTCGTGTCCTGGACGACTTCTCCCGGCTCCCACACCCGCGGGTGCTCGCGCGGGCTCTCAGGTGTGTTCACGGCGCCCCCTTCCGCTCCAACCCGTCACGCACCCGGAGCAGTACGGGCCGCGTGGGCGACACGTAGCCGCTCCGGGGCACCCACTCCGGCGCGAGTCGCCAGAACCCGCCCGCCTGTATCAGGGCGGCCAACTCGTCCACGTCTTCGGTCTCGCGGGCGGGCTTGTGATCCATGTCCGGGGTCCTTCGCTGTGGCGTCGTCCCTTGCGGTGATCTCTGCTCGCACTAGGCAACCGCGCGACTACGCCCAGCGGTACCGTTGCAACAGGGACAGGACTTAAGAGCTTTAAGCGGCTTCACAGCGCGGGGAGTTGAGGACCGGTGGGCAAACCGGAACCGAACGCGGGGCTTGAGCGGCTGTACCGGGAAACCGGGTGGACGCTGCGGCGGTTCGCGCAGGAGATCAACCGCTTAGGGACGGAGCGAGGGACGCCCCTCCGATACCGAGAGCCTTCGGTGCATCAGTGGCTCAAGGGGCACATGCCCAAAGAGGACGTGCGCCCGCTCATCCTGGAAGCCCTTGCCCGCAAGCTGCGGCGCCCGGTGACGAACAGCGAGGCCGGGTTCCCCGCGACTTCCGCCGATCAGCAGCCCGCCCATCCCAGTACGGTGGAGGGGCTGTTAGACCTGGGGAGGCAAGACATGGACCCGTCCCGCCGGAGCATCCTCGGCGTCGGCCTCTTCTCTGTTGCGCTGACCATTCCCAACTGGCCTGATGTCGTCGGCAGAATGGAAGCTGTCCAAAAGGGCGACGTCCAGCGCATTGGGATGGCCGATGTCCAGGCCGTTTCCGCGATGACTGAGCGCATCTCTGAGCTTGACGACCAGTTCGGGGGGCGCACTGCCCGGCCCATGGCTGCCGCATTCCTGGTGAACACAGCGGCTCCGTATCTGCGGATGGAAGCCCCGGAATCCGTCCGCAAAGCGATGATGGGTGCGGTCTCGGACCTCTGTTACCTCACGGGCTATATGGCGGTGGACGAGGGGCTTCATGGTCTGGCGCAGAAGTATTACCTAAAGGCCCTTGAACTCGCCGGAGCGTCCGAGGATCACTTGACGTTCTGCACCACCCTACGAGGGATGAGCGTTCAAGCAGTCGATTTGGGGCACGGCGCGCAAGCAATGCGTCTCGCGGACGCTGCCGCGGCTGCCTCACCGCAAGCCGGCCCGCGAATGCGCGCGTTTCTCGTGGGTCAGCAAGCCCATGCGGCAGCGCAGACGGGGGCTCGTGTCCAGGCGCAGCGTTACCTGCGGGAAGCCGAAGTCGCCATGGAAAAGGCGGAGTCGCAGTCCAAGGCTTTTGGTTCCTACGACCCGTCGTCGCTGCTGTACCACATGAGCCAAGTCCGATACGAGCTCGGAGACATCGCCGGATCAATCGAAGCTATGGAACAGTCGGACCGGATGCGGCAGAGCGTCTACCGCCGTGCCAGGGTCCGGCATCGTTGCACCCTTGCCGAGAGGCAGCTAGAACTAGGTCACCTTGAAGCAGCGTGCCAGACGTGGGCTCTCGCCTTGGAGGATTACCCCAGTCTCCAATCTGGGCGTGCGGACGAGCGGATCCAGACCATGCACAGTCGAATTCGCCCGTTCCTTAAGAATCATGCAGTGCGTGACCTTTACGAGCGAGCTCGACCGGTAACCCCGGCAAGATTGCTCCCACGGTGAACGCGAATGGCCCCGCCCTCGCCTCCCCTCACGGGGCGGTAAGGGCGGGGCTCTTTCCGCAAAAATGCTTTAACTAGCCATGCAAGTTTTTTGCCTCCCTGCCGTGCTCCCAGGGCTCTGGGAGGGGGTCCCTGCCTGGTGCAGGGTCACGAGCGGCGAGGACGGACACGCTCGGCAGCCCATCCGCCGGGCTGGTGCTTCGCGGTCTCGCGGTTGTGGCACGACGTGCACAGCGGACGAAGCCGATGCCACGCGTCCGGATCGGACACGCCCCGTGCGACCAGCGAGCGACGCGAGTCGGGGAAGTGGTCAGCCCCGGTCGCCGGCTTGCTGCACAGCACGCACCACGGATGTGCGTACAGGTAGCGGCGTCGGATGTTCGGCCACCGTCGCCCGTACGCGCTCGTCCCGGTGTCTGCCGCAGTGCGTTCGCCTCACGCTCGTGAGCCTCACAGCGGCCACCGCGAGCGGTCAACTCGGGGCACCCGGGTACCGAGCAAGGGGGGCATAGGGCACCTCTAATCCAAAGGGGGCGAGCGGGCGGGAGGTCGTCCGTGCCCTGCTTTCCACAGGCCCGGAAGTCGATCCCCACCATTCGGCGTAAGGTGCGTGGAACAAGGTTGGCGGTACGGAAAACCCGTGCTGTCCTGGGCATATGAAGCAAACGAGTGACATAGCCGAGCGCCCACATTTCGAACTGCGCGTTGGCGGTCTGTACTTGACTATCCAGCGCATCCCCCGATGGCTCGTAGCCTTGATCACCACAGCCATCGGGGCAGCGGGGACGTGGTGGGCACAGCAGTAGCCCCGAAGTCCTCGTCCGTCTTCCCTCGGTGGCACTCGCGGCGCAACGGCTGAAGGTCTACGTCTTTTCCCTCACCACCGTGGGTGAGCGGTCGTACATAGTCGACGTCTACACCGTCGTCGAGGACGGGAGAGCTGCAACGGGCACACCGAGTGGCCCCCGAGGGTGCACAGCGGCAAGCACAGACCGCGAGCACGCCGAGCAGGGCCCGAAGCCCGCCCCTGGTGCAGCTCGCAGCGTCCCGCATGGGTGGCAAGCCTCCCGACGCACACCCCCGGTCAGCACCTATTTCCCAGCATGTCGCCAAGGGAGGAGTGCAGCTACGGCCCTAATATGAGTCGTATGGAAAACACGTGGGCAAACCGCGACTTCCCCGTTTTGGATCACATTGTAAAGGCACTGGATAAGCCCGAAGTCGACTTCGTGTACGTGGCAGAGACCGCAGAAGAACTGAACCTGCAAACTGATGACGTGGTAAGTGCCTTCGATGCCTTGGAAGGCGCAGGGTACATTACCCGAGCCAGGGGTGGAAGTAAGATCAATTGGGCCGCTGATAGCGTTTCAGGCGAAGCCAGACGAATCGTTGGGCAGTGGCCCAGTGCTGAGGGCGCTATTGATGCCCTGATCCAGGGAATGGAGGCAGCGGCAAACGAGTCCTCAGATCCAGAACAGCAAGGGCGGCTTCGCAGGACAGCCGACGCGCTTCGCACGTTCGCGCGAGACGTGGCCGTGGGAGTAGCCGCCAACATCATCAGCGGACGAGTGGGCTGAACCACGTACCGTGTGACCAGTCGGCGCCCCCTCATGTGACCCGCGCAGGCCACCCTGGGACTGGAACCCGGAACGCTGCGGCCGATATCCCCGAGCCGGGACCGGTACCGCGCACCTCTACCGATTGGGTCGGGTGGGTTTGGTCGTCCTCGCCGGCGGGGCCGGTCCGGACACGGTGGGGGACTGCACGCGCTTACAACCCCTTTCGGCGACTCGCGGACGAGCCGGTTACTCATGGGCGGTGCAGTCCCCCGCGCTCTGCCTCACGACCCCTGAGTTATGCGGGGGCCGTTCCCTTCGGCGGGATGGTCGGCGGTTCGATGGCAGATCCGTTCGGCAGGCGTGGCGTGACATCCACGATCACGAGCCGGTCAGGGTTTGCCGGGTCGCGCTTGGGCCGGGCACCGCGGGGCATCACAGTGCCACCCTCCCCGGCGGTGTCCGAGTCGGACCAGAGCGGCCGTCCCTGCGCATCGCGAGGGAAGTACGGGTAGTCCTCGTTCGGCCCGGGGTCCAGCGCGTCAACGGCCATCGTTGCTCCCTGCAACGTAGGCTTCGCGCTCGGCGCTCAGTTCAGCAGCGAACTCGGCGCCCAGCGCTGCCGCGTGGGTTTCCACGGCCCGCTGGATCTCGTCCAGAATCGCGACATCGTACAAACGGGGCTCGGGCACCGTCATGACCTCACGCAGCGCTGTCTGTGCGCGCTGAGCGTCGGTGAGTACGTGGCCACGCTTGTAGCGTGCCGCCCTGTACTCGACGTACGCCGCGAACCACGGCTCTGCGGCAAGAGCCTCCATGAACCGCTTATGGGGGTCAGTGCCGGAGTCGACCGCTTGCTGTGCCCGCTCCATCCACGTGTCGACCACCTTGCGGTCGTAAGCTTCCTGTCGCTCGGCCCGGCGAGACGCTTCCGCCTCCCGCGCAGCGTCCAACTGAGCCTGTGCATCAGCGAGCGGGCCGGACAGCTTCTCCGCCTGCGCGCGCAGCTTCGCCACCCGCTCGGCAGCCTTCTCGATCTCGGTAGCCATGACTCACTTACCCCCGTTGGTCACATCGCGGCCGTGCTGCGCGGCCAGCTTCTTGTCCTGCTCGTAGTAGCCAAGGCTCATCAGCGCAGTTGGGCTCATCCGGTCGAACATTTCGGGATGAGACCGCTTCATCGCGGCGAGTTCTTCCATGTGCGCGTCCCACTTCCAAGCCTCGGCGCGAGTCCGACCCTTGTCCCGTCGTCCGTCGAGGAATTCGGCGCGTCGTAGATTTTCGTTCATTGAGAACCTTCTTCCTGGTTGGTTGGTGAAAGGCCGGCGGCCGTGCGGCGCTTTCGGTAATCGGCTTGCCTGCACCGGGACGAACAGAAGCGGCGAGGACGACCTCGACCGCTCCACCCGGCGGGGTCCCCGCAGTGAGCACAGGCGGCGTTCTCGCGTTCCCACTGAGCTGCCCACTCGGCATCGTCTAGGTCATCCTGTGCCGCTCGGCACTCGTCCTCTGCTTCGTCGTCGTAGTCGCAGAACTTCTTCCTGCGGGTCACTTGGAACTGTTCCCCGCACAGTGGACAGGTCTTCATGGGGAGCCGTCGATGCTTCTTTCCGGCTCGATAGGTGGCATGGCGGCAAGCGGTGGAGCAGTAGCGCTCTTGTCGCCCGGCCAATCGGCGGCCGCAGTGTCCGCAGTTGTGCAGATGGTTCTCCGGGGCGTAGTAGCCCACGCGCAACCCCCTAGGGTCGTTATATAAGTCGATGACGGGGCTACAGTTTCTATATTTCTCTTAGTTTTTCTAGAGAAAACAAGAAACTGTAGTAGGTCTTGGGTGTTTCGTAGTCGACTCCCTCGCTGGGCAGCAGAGAGCCCCGGCGGACGACGTCGTCCCCGGGGCTCGATCGGGTAGCTGAGTTGACTAGGCAGCCGTGCGCGCGGCGCGTGTCTTCTCGACATGAGCGAGTGCGGCGTCTAGCGGCTTCTCATTCGTCGCTGTGTCGATCCATGAGATGGAGAGTCGTTCGTCGATCGGTGTGCGGTCCCCGCGCCCCTTCGGCGGGCTAAGAACTATCTTCTTCATCGCCGCCCGCAATAGTGCCCGCTGGCCGCTTGGCCCGGCGTTTTCCCAAAGATGAGCCAACGCCTTCGGTTCCATGAGAGTGCTGAGGTCGGCATCCTTTGTCAGTTCCTTCAACTCCGATTTCATCGCTGCAATCTGGGCTGAGAGCTCTCCGCGAAGCGCTTCATAGCGTGACTCATCCATACCTCCGCCGAGGAAGTACTCTTTCTGGAGCTTGAGTTCCCGTGACGATGCGTTTTCCAGTGCTGCCGTCACCTCCTGCTTTCGCTTCTCCTTCGCAGGATCCTTGTAGTCCAGCCACTTCCGTGCGATTGCGTGGATCACGTCGGATTCCGGGGAGAGGCTGAGTATGTGTGTCTCCCACAAGCCGGATACGGCACGGTCGATTCGCGCTCGGTCCGTAGACATCCCCTCACAGGAGGAGGCTCCTTCTCGTTGGCGTGCTTGGCAGCGGTAGTTCACTCCTCCGTTTTCCATCGGCCCCTTGCAATGGCCACACCTCAGAATGTCGGTCAGGATGGCGACGATTTCGCGCTTCCCGCGTGAACGATCGCCGATGGAGGTTCCAGGCTGGGCGCGTTCCGCAAGGATCTGATTGATCTTGACGTGCTCGGCGAACGTGACGACTCCCTGCCCGCACGAAATGGGATGCCCGTTCTTGTCCAACAGCGGAGTTCCGCCACGGTGGTACTTGTCCAGCTCGTTGCCATGTTCGTCGCGCATCTTTTCGCGGTTGGGGACCAGGCCGGCCCACGCGACGGAATGGGCAAGGCTGATGATCCCCGAATCCGTCCACTTGCGCCCATGCCGGGTCCGTAGACCCTCGCTGTTCAGCTTGTTAGCTATCCATGCCGGGGTGAGGCGGTTGAGCAGATAAACGGCGATGCGCCGGGCGGTCGGGTATTCCTTCGGAAGATGGAAGAGTTTCCCTGATCCTTTGGGGGAGTGGAGTCCGTACGGTGCAACTCCTCCGTTCCACTTTCCTTCCATTTTGTTCGCGAGGACGCTCAGTTTCGCGAACTGCGAGATATCTGCCGCTTGCTCTCTGGCTTGCTCAGAGAGAATGGCCAGAACCATACGAGACTTGGATGAGTCGATGCGCTCGCCCACGACGTATATGCGGGCCTTCCTGGTGTCGAACTCGTCAAGCAGGAGGCCGACCTGTCCCATTCCACGTCGCGAGAGGCGGCTAGTCTTATAGACCGACAGTGTCTTTGAGAGGCCCGCTACCACGGCAGCGGTGGCTTTCTCGAACTCTTCTCGGCGAACGCTTGCTTTGCTTGCGCTTCGCTGCTCAAACCATACGTGCCGAACCTGCTTGTTTTCGCTACGCGTGTGGTAGCACATTTCTCGGACCTGCTGCCGAAGTGCGGCAAGAGTGTCCTTCTTCTTACTCCGCCGCAAGTACAGCTCCACCAGGTCGATGGGGTCGCCTGTGGCGGGCTCCCACAACCCCAGCTCTCGAAGCTCGTCATCTTCGAATCCGAGAGCGCGCAGTGTGGGGAGGTCTTCGCGTTCCATGGTCATCCGTTCGCCGAAGGTGACCACCTCCTGACCTGTGGTGGGCGTACCTGCTGTAGGGGGCAGGAAGTTCCCTGGCGCCCCCGCGCGGCCCCTCACTGTTATGTAAGGAGCAAGGAATTCCCGTTACGCATAGAGAGCGGCAAGTCCCTCCCAGTCCGTTGTGGGGACCAGTGAGTTCCCGTCACTCCCCTGTGGAGCCAGCAAGTTCCTCTCACTCCCTGTAGAGAGCGGGAAATTCCTTCCTGGTCTCTGTGGGGGCCAAGAGATTCCAGCAAGCACGTTTCCGCAGGTCAAGCGTGGTATGGCTCCGCTCGTCCACGCCTGCCCCTGGTGCTACGTCGGCAAGGCGCGCTTCGAGAAGGGGCTCGCGGCCTTCGCGCACCGGGAGGAGATCGAGGTCGTGCACCGCTCCTTCGAGCTCGACCCGCACCGCGCCAAGGGTGACGTCGAGCCGGTCGTCGGCATGCTGATGAGGAAGTACGGCCGCAGCCGCGAGGAGGCCGCGGCGATGGAGGAGCAGGTGGCCGCCACGGCGCGCGGTGAGGGGCTGCCGTACGACACGGCCGGGCGGATGGCCGGCAGCACCTTCGACATCCACCGCCTCCTCCACCTCGCCAAGGCCCGCGGCCGCCAGAGCGAGCTGCTCGACCTCGCCTACCGGGCCAACTTCGCGGGCGAGGGCTCCGTGTACGACCTCGAGTCCCTCGCGCGGCTCGGCGTCGAGGCGGGCCTCGCGGAGGAGGAGGTCCGCGAGGTGCTGGCGGACGCGACGGCGTACGCCGACGACGTGCGCGCCGACGAGGAGGAAGCCGCCCGGCTCGGGGCGACGGGCGTCCCCTTCTTCGTGCTCGACCGCCGCTACGGCGTCTCCGGCGGCCAGCCCGCCGAGGTGTTCACCCGCGCCCTGGAGCAGGCCTGGCAGGGGCGCGCCCTTCAGCCGCTCGGCCCCGCCGGGGACGACGAGGGCGCGGCGGCGTGCGGTGTCGACGGCGCGTGCGAGGCGGAGGCTCCGAGCCGTCCATAAGTAATGCTATGAGGGAGCGCGCAAACATACGCAATTGACGAGAGATCAGGTCGGCGGTGAGGGTGGGGGCATGGAAACCCCACTCGGAGGCGCCGAGTTCGCGCCCGCGCAGACGTATCTGAACACCTCCACCTCCGGGCTGCTGCCCCGCCGGGCCGTCGACGCCGTCAAGGCGCTCGCCGAGCAGAACGCCGCCGGGCGGCCGGACGGGCCCGGCAGCTTCGAGGTGGTGGACGGCGCGCGGCGGCGTTACGCACGGCTCGTCGGCGTGGCGGCGGACCGGGTGGCCCTCGGGGGATCGGTCGCCGTGCACGTCGCGCTGATCGCGCAGTCGCTGCCGGCGGGCGCCGAAGTGCTCTTCGTGGAGGGCGACTTCAGCTCGGTCATCACGCCGTTCACGGTGCGCGGCGACCTCAAGGCGCGGTTCGTGCCCCTGGAGGAGCTGGCCGGCGCGGTACGGCCGGGGACCGCGCTCGTCGCCTTCTCGGCCGTGCAGTCCGCGGACGGGCGGGTCGCCGACCTCGCGGCCGTGCGGGAGGCGGCGGCCGCGCACGGCGCCCGCACGCTCCTGGACGCGTCGCAGGCGGCGGGCTGGCTGCCGCTGGAGGCGGGTGCGTACGACTACACCGTCGCCGGCGGCTACAAGTTCCTGCTCTGCCCGCGCGGCGCGTCCTTCCTGACGGTGAGCGAGGAGGCCCAGGAGTCCCTGGTGCCGGCCCACGCGAGCTGGGTCGCCGGCGAGGACCCGTGGACCAGCACGTACGGACCCGTCGAGCGGCTCGCCCCGACGGCGCGGCGCTACGACGAGCCGCAGTCCTTCCTCGCGTACTACGGCGCCGAGCGGTCTCTGGCCGTGCTGGAGGAGACCGGTATCGAGGCGGTCCACGCCCACGCCACGGCGCTCGCCGCGCGTTGCCGGGCCGGGCTCGCGGACCTCGGCCACGAGCCGGTCCCGGCCGGTCGCGACGGCTCGGCCGTCGTGGCGGTGCCGGGCCTCGGCGGGCGGCAGCCGGAGCTGGCGCGCGCGGGCGTCATCGTCTCCGCCCGCGCCGGCAACCTCCGGGTGTCCTTCCACCTCTACAACTCGGCCGCCGACGTCGACCGGGTGCTGGACGTGCTCTCCGCGTCCCGAGTCCCCGGGGCCGGGCAGTAGTCCCCCGCCTCCCGGCACAGATTGGCCTCGACCTTCCCCAGCAGCCGGACGAGCTCGGCCCGCTCGCGCGGGTCCAGCCCGGCGAGGGTGTGCTCCTCCAGGTCGCTCCAGGCGGCGGACACCTCGGCGAGCAGCGCGCAGCTGGAGTCGGTCGCCTCGACGAGCACCGCGCGCCGGTCGGCCGGGTCGGGGGAGCGGCGGACGAACCCGGCGTGCTCCAGGCGCTGGAGCATCTTGGTGACGGTCGACGGGTCCAGGTCCACCGCCTTGATCAGCTCCGACTGGCGCACCGGGCCCCTCTCCCACAGGCACATCATCACGAACTCCTGGCCCGGGTAGATCCCGGCCGCCTTCAGGAGGCGGCCCGCGGCGATCCGGTGCAGCCGGGCCACCCGGGAGAGGGTGTGGCTGACCGGGCCACCGCGCGCGGCGGCCGGCCTGATCATCACCGAGGGCATCCAGCCCTCCCCGGTCGGCCAGGCCTACCCGAACACCCCCGGCCTGCACAGCGCCGAGCAGGTCGCCGCCTGGCGCGAGGTCACCGACGCCGTCCACGCCAAGGGCGGCCGGATCTTCGCCCAGCTCATGCACGCCGGCCGCATCGGTCACCCGGTCGTCCTGGCCGACCACCCCGGCGACCTGCACCCGGTCGCCCCCTCCGCCATCGCCCCCAAGGGGCAGATCTTCACCCCCGAGGGCCTCAAGGACTTCGTCACCCCGCGCGAGCTGTCCGACGCCGAGGTGCACGCCACCATCGCCGACTTCGCCGCCGCCGCCCGCAACGCCGTGGACGCCGGCTTCGACGGCGTCGAGCTGCACGGCGCCAACGGCTACCTCATCCACCAGTTCCTCGCCCCCGGCAGCAACCGCCGCACCGACGCGTGGGGCGGTTCCGTCGAGAACCGCATCCGCTTCGCGGTCGAGGTCGTCAAGGCCGTCGCCGCCGAGATCGGCCCCGAGCGCACGGGTCTGCGCGTCTCGCCCGGCAACACCTTCAACGACATCGACGAGCCCGAGCCGGAGCCCACGTACGCGGCGCTGCTGCAGGCCGTCGAGCCGGTGGGCATCGCCTACCTGCACGTGCTGGAGAGCAGCCCGGCGAGCCGTGAGACCACGTGGGCGCTGCGCAAGCGGTTCTCCGGCACCTTCGTGCTGAACCCGCTGACCGACGGTCCGACCAGCGCCGCCGACCTCGCGCTGATCGAGGACGGCACGGCCGACGTCCTCGCCTTCGGGGCGCTGTTCATCGCCAACCCGGACCTGCCGGCCCGGCTGAAGGCGGGCGGCCCGTACAACACCCCGGACGCGTCCACCTTCTACGTCGGCGACCACCGCGGCTACACCGACTATCCGGCGCTGACCGCCTGAGACCCACGGAGGGGCGGGACCGCCCGGCGGTCCCGCCCCTTCCCGTACGCCGTACGCCGTACCGGCATCAGCCCGTCGGCGTCACCACCCCGGCTTCACCGCACCGGCGTCACCGCACCGGTGTGAAGTCCCGCGCGCCGATGAACTCCGGCCGGCGCACCGGCGCCGCGAACGGCTCCACCGCGGCGTTCTCCACGCTGTTGAAGACGATGAAGACGTTGCTGCGCGGGTACGGCGTGATGTTGTCGCCCGAGCCGTGCATGCAGTTGCAGTCGAACCAGGTCGCCGACCCCGCCCGGCCCGTGAACAGCCGGATGCCGTGCGCGTCCGCGAACTTGGTCAGCGCCTCGTCCGACGGCGTGCCCGCGTCCTGCATCTGCAGCGACTTCTTGTAGTTGTCCTTCGGCGTGGCACCCGCGCAGCCGAGGAACGTCTTGTGCGACCCCGGCATGATCATCAGGCCGCCGTTGGTGTCGTAGTTCTCGGTCAGCGCGATCGACACGGACACCGTCCGCATCCGCGGCAGCCCGTCCTCCGCGTGCCAGGTCTCGAAGTCCGAGTGCCAGTAGAAGCCCGAGGCGCCGAAGCCCGGCTTCACGTTGATCCGCGACTGGTGGACGTACACGTCCGAGCCGAGGATCTCCCGCGCCCGCCCCACCACGCGCTCGTCGCGCACGAGACCCGCGAACACCTCGCTGATCTTGTGAACCTCGAACACCGACCGTACGTCCTGGGACTTCGGCTCGACGATGGAGCGCTCGTCGGCGCGCACGGCGGGATCGGCGATCAGCCGCTCCAGCTCCGCGCGGTAGACGGAGACCTCGTCGTCCGTGATCAGCTGGTCGACCGCGAGGAAGCCGTCCCGCTCGTACGACCGGAGCTCCGGGGTCACGGTGCCCCACACCACCGGGTCCTGGCGCGGCGTCATCACCTCGGAGGCGCCCCGGGTGGGGTACAGGTCCTGCACAGCGGTCATCGTCATGGTGTCAGCCCTCCTCGGTCAGCAGCGGATAGACGCCGTTCTCGTCGTGGTCCTCCCGTCCGGTGACGGGAGGGTTGAAGACGCACACGCACCGGAAGTCGGTCTTGGGGCGCAGGGTGTGCCGCTCATGGCCGTCGAGCAGGTACATGGTGCCCGGCTCGATCCAGTGCGTCTCGCCCGTCTCGTGGTCGGTCAGCTCGGCCTCGCCCTCGACGCACAGGACGGCCTCGATGTGGTTCGCGTACCACATCGACGTCTCGGTCCCGGCGTACAGCACGGTCTCGTGCAGGGAGAAGCCGACCTTCTCCTTGGCGAGCACGATGCGTTTGCTCTCCCAGGTGCCGGACGCGGCCTTCACGTGGCGGTCGGTGTTCTCGATGTCCTTCAGTGAGCGGACGATCAACTCGCCGTTCCTTTCGTGTGGGGGTGCGGGGTGCGGGGGGCGTTCAGGCGGTTTCGCGGACGGCGCGGGCCAGCGTGCGCAGCCCCTCGTCGAGCTCGTCGGGCGTGATGGTCAGCGGCGGCAGCAGCTTGACCACCTCGCTCCGCGGCCCCGAGGTCTCCAGCAGCAGCCCGAGCTCGAAGGCGCGCTTGCAGACCCGGCCCGCCCGCTCCTTGTCGGCGAACTCCATGCCCCAGACCAGGCCGCGGCCCCGGTAGTGGGCGCCGTGGGCGGAGTTCTCGTCGCAGATCGTCAGCAGTGCCTGCTCGACCTGCTCGCCGCGCGTGATGGTCTGCTTCTCCATCTGGCCGTCGGCCCAGTACGTGTCCAGCGCGGCGGTGGCGGTGACGAAGGCCGGGTTGTTCCCGCGGAAGGTGCCGTTGTGCTCGCCCGGGCCCCAGACGTCGAGCTCCGGCAGGAAGAGGCAGAGCGACATGGGCAGCCCGTACCCGCTGATCGACTTCGACAGGGTGACGATGTCCGGCGTGATGCCCGCCTCCTCGAAGGAGAAGAAGGCACCCGTGCGGCCGCAGCCCATCTGGATGTCGTCGACGATGAGCAGCATGTCCTGGCGGTCGCACAGCGCTCGCAGCGCCCGCAGCCACTCGGGCCGGGCCACGTTGATGCCGCCCTCGCCCTGCACGGTCTCCACGATCACGGCGGCCGGCTTGTTCAGACCCGACCCCTGATCCTCCAGCAGCCGCTCGAACCACAGGAAGTCCGGGACCCGCCCGTCGAGGTAGTTGTCGAACGGCATGGGCGTGCCGTGCACCAGCGGGATGCCGGCACCGGCCCGCTTGAAGGCGTTGCCGGTCACGGCCAGCGAACCGAGCGACATGCCGTGGAAGGCGTTGGTGAACGACACGATCGACTCGCGGCCCTTCACCTTGCGGGCCAGCTTCAGCGCCGCCTCGACGGCGTTCGTCCCGGTCGGGCCCGGGAACATCACCTTGTACGGCAGGTCGCGCGGCCGCAGCACCACGTTCTGGAACGACTCCAGGAAGGCGCGCTTGGCCGTGGTCGCCATGTCGAGGCCGTGGGTGATGCCGTCACGCTCCAGATAGTCGAGGAGCGCCCGTTTCAGCACGGGGTTGTTGTGGCCGTAGTTGAGTGAGCCGGCCCCGGCGAAGAAGTCCAGGTACGTGTGCCCGTCCTCGTCCGTGAGGCGGGCGCCCTGGGCGCGGTCGAAGACGGCGGGCCAGCCGCGGCAGTAGCTGCGTACCTCGGATTCCAGGGTTTCGAAGACGCTGAGGGCGGGCGGGGTGATGGTCACGACGGTCTCCTCGGAAAGGGTGGGGGTCTCGGGTCTCAGGCGGCGATCGGGCTGATGCGGTAGAGCACCTCGGGCAGGTGCGTGCCCTCCGGGAACAGTCCCCCGTCGAAGAGGACCTCGCGCTCCACGGAGGCGCCCCGGCGCTCGGCGTACGAGGTGAAGAGCCGCTCGGACGCGGTGTTGTCCGGGGTGATCGTCGTCTCGACGGTGTGGACCCCGCGCCCGGCGAGGCGCGTGGTCAGCGCGTCCAGCAGGACACCGGCCAGGCCACGACCGCGGTGGGCGTGGTCGACGGCGACCTGCCAGACGACGAGGGTCCCCGGCCGCTCGGGCCGGATGTAGCCGGTGACGAAGGCGATCGGCTCACCGTCCGCCCCGCGCGCCACCAGGGAGGTGCCGGCGAAGTCCCGGCACCACAGCAGGTAGCTGTACGAGGAGTTGAGGTCGAGGACCTTGGAGTCGCGGGCTATGCGCCATATCGCGGCTCCGTCCTCGACACGGGGAGCGTCGACTTCCAGGAATTCGTGTCGGGCACGTGCAACATCTGCTTGCGCGGCGGTCATGCGAATGCAACTTACCCAGCAAATTCTGAAAATGCATGGCCGCGGGGGGTTGGCTGGCCGCACCTCATATGTTATCCGCGCGGGTGCGGCCTCGCCCCTTTTGACCTGCTATTACCGCCGCAAATCAGACACCTTGTGGACTCGGTCACACCTTGATCACGACCCGGAAATCAGCTTGTTTAACCTTTCGGAAACCGGGCAGAAGAATGCGGGAAGCTACCCTCCGAATAACTTACCAATTTCCCCCCGCAAAATGGACGTCGTATTCCCTTTGCCTGGGCAGCAGGCTCTCCCAGCGGTCCTCGCCGCGCGCGATCCGCCCCAGCGCCCGGAAGTACCCGAACCGCTCCACTCCCGGCGTCAGCACCGCCAGCAGGTCCGCCCCCCGGTCCGGCGCCGCGCGGAACGCGTGCGTCAGCCCCGGCGGCACCACCACGAGGTCGCCCGCCGTGACGGTCCTCACCTCCGCGTCGAGCAGCACCTCCAGCGAGCCGCCCAGCACGTAGAGGAGCTCCGTCGACCGCAGGTGCCGGTGCGGCTTCGCGCCATCGGCCCCGGCCGGCAGCGTCAGCCGGTTCACCCCCGCCGCGCCGCCGTCCACCAGCAGCCGGAACACCGCCCCCGAGGGCAGCTCCACCGTCTCCGCCGCGCGCTCCCACACCACCGTCTGAGTCATTCCCGCTCCCTTCTCCGTACGTCCGGGTTCCAGTACATGGCGGGAAGAAGACGTGACCAAGAAGCGGTTGACCAGCACAGTGATCATCAAAGGTGATGGGTGGGGGGACCAGGGTGGAACTGCGTCAGCTGGAGTACTTCGTCGCGGTCGCCGAGGAGCTCGGATTCGGCCGGGCCGCCGAGCGGCTGCACATCGTCCAGGCCTCGGTGAGCCAGCAGATCGCCCGCCTGGAGCGGGAGCTCGGCCTGCGGCTCTTCGACCGCTCCACCCGGCACGTACGCCTCACCTCCGCCGGTGAGCGGCTGCTGCCCGAAGCCCGCGCCGCGCTGGCCGCGGCCGAGCGGGTCCGGCGCACGGCGGCCGGGGTCGCCGCCGGGACGGAGGGCCTGATCCGGCTCGGCACCACCCGCGCGTTCGCCGACCGCGTCTACCGGGCGCTCGACACGCTGGCCGCCCGCCGCCCGGGGCTCCGCGTCCGCCTGGAGCGCGCGCCGCAGGAGGCCCGGCTCGCGGCCGTGCGCTCCGGCATCTTCGACGCCGCGCTCGTCCGCACCGTGCGCCAGGCCGAGGGCGTCGCGCTGCACCCGCTGTGGTCCGACCCGCTGATCGCGGCGCTCCCCGCCACGCACCCGCTCGCGGCCGCCGACGCGCTGAGCCTCGACTCCCTCGCGCACCTGCCCCTGCGGCTGGCGCCCCGGGCCGCGAACCCGGCCTTCCACGACCTGGTCACGTCCGCGCTTCCCCGGGTGACGCCGGGGCCGCCGTTCACCACGCTCCAGGACACCCTCACCGACCTGGCGTCCGGCCCGGAGCCGTCGTGGACGGTGTTCTACCCGGTGGGCAGCCTTCCCCCGACCACCCGCGTGGTCTTCCGCGCGCTCCCGGCCCTCACGGTCCCCATCTCCCTGGCCACCCCACCGGGCCCGCCGTCCCCGGCGCTCCAGGCGCTCCTGGAGGCCCTGACGGCCGGAGCTGCCCCAGCCCGCCCCATCCCATAACGAGGGCGCAGCCCTCGGGCCACCGGGTCTCCGGGCCTGGCGGGCTCCCGCACCCCGGACCCCGCCAGGCCCAGCCCCCTACCCCCACGCCTCCGCGACAGCGGCCCGCGCCGCCTCCACGTCCACCGCCGCGCCGCCCGCCTCCCGCAGCGCCGACGCCAGCGCCGCCAGCGACGCGTCGACGACGTCCCGCGAGGCATCGGGGCCGTAGTGGTTCACGCGGATCATCTCCTTCGCGAGCGCGCCGCCGCCCGCGACCAGCGGTACCGACGGGTCGTGGGCCAGCGCCGCGCGCACGAGCGCCGAGGCGTCCGCGCCGGCCGGCACGCGCAGCGTCGTGGCGACCGGCGCCGCGTCGCGCGCCTCGCGCACGTACGGCTCCAGCCCGCCGCCGAGCGCCAGAGCCCCCGCGCGGGTGGCGGCCGCCGCCGAGGCGTGACGGCTCGTCACCACAGCGAGCCCGTCCGCCTCGATGCGCTCCAGGCACGCCTCCAGCGCCAGCATCTCCAGCTGCGCGGGCGCGTGCAGCAGCGCCCGGCGCCCGCCGTCGATCCAGCGCTCCTTCCAGTCGAGGAGCGAGAGGTACGAGCGGCGCGGGGCACGCGGGTTGGCCGCGAACCGCTCCCAGGCACGCGCGCTCACCGACACCGCCGAGACCCCGGCCGGGCCGCCCATCGCCTTCTGGGCGCCGATGACGCACAGGTCCACGCCCCACGCGTCCGGCAGCAGCGGCTCGGCGCCCACCGAGGCGACGGCGTCGAGCATGAACAGCGCGCCGTGCGCCCGTACGACCTCGCCGATCTCCGCGACCGGGTTGGTGTTGCCGGTCGCGGCCTCCGCGTGCACGAGCGAGACGAAGTCGATCTCGGGGTGCCGCTCCAGGGCCTCGGCGATCTGCCCGGCGGTGACCGCCGTGTGGAACGGCACCTCCAGGTCGACGACGCGCGCACCGCAGTCCCGCAGCCAGTCGCCGAAGGTCTGCCCGTACGGCCCGGTGACGACGTTGAGTGCGGTGGAACCCGGCCGGGCGCCCGAGCGGATGCAGCCCTCCAGCGGCAGCAGCGCCTCGCCCTGGGTGATGACCACGTCCTGCTCGGTGGCGAGGAGCGCGGCCACGCGCCGCTCGATGGCCGCGAAGCGGTCGGCGGTCAGCGGGGGCAGGTCGAGGAGGGGATGGTTCACGACGGACAGCTCTCTTCTTCGGTTCAATCACGGCCGGCCCGCCCGAGCCTACCCACGCCCTCGTAGAGTGCTGCACATGACCAACGACGTGGTGCTGCACGTGACGGGACGGGTGCTCGTCGGTCCTGAGGACGTACGGGACGAGCTGTGGGTGGTCGGCGGCCGCGTCACCTACGACCGCCCCACGGGCGCCGCCGCGACGGACGTCCGCACCGTCACCGGCTGGGTGCTGCCCGGCCTCGTCGACGCGCACTGCCACGTCGGCCTGGACGCCCACGGCGCCGTCGACGAGGCGACCAGCGAGAAGCAGGCGCTCACTGACCGGGACGCGGGCACGCTGCTGATCCGCGACGCCGGTTCACCGGCGGACACCCGCTGGATCGACGACCGCGAGGACCTGCCGAAGATCATCCGAGCGGGCCGGCACATCGCCCGCACCCGCCGCTACATCCGCAACTACGCGCACGAGATCGAGCCCGCCGACCTCGTCGCGTACGTCGCCCGCGAGGCGAAGCGCGGCGACGGCTGGGTGAAGCTGGTCGGTGACTGGCTCGACCGCGAGAAGGGCGACCTGGGCGCCTGCTGGCCGCGCGCCGAGGTGGAGGCGGCGATCGCCGAGGCGCACCGGCTCGGCGCGCGCGTGACGGCCCACTGCTTCGCCGAGGAGTCGCTGCGCGACCTCGTCGAGGCGGGCATCGACTGCATCGAGCACGCGACGGGCCTCACCGAGGAGACCATCCCGCTCTTCGCCGAGCGCGGCGTCGCGATCGTCCCGACGCTCGTCAACATCGCGACGTTCCCGAAGCTCGCGTCCGGCGGCGAGGCGAAGTTCCCGCGCTGGGCGGACCACATGCGCAGGCTGCACGAGCGTCGCTACGACACGGTACGGGCGGCGTACGACGCGGGCGTCCCGGTCTTCGTCGGCACCGACGCGGGCGGCTCGCTGGCGCACGGCCTGGTCGCCGCGGAGGTCGCGGAGCTGGTCAAGGCGGGCATCCCGCCGCTCCACGCGCTGTCGGCGACGGCGTGGGGAGCGAGGGCCTGGCTGGGGCGCCCGGCCCTGGAGGAGGGCGCCCCGGCGGACCTGGTGGTCTACGAGGAGGACCCGCGCGCGGACGTCCGCGTCCTGGCGGCGCCGCGCCGCGTGGTCCTGGGCGGCCGCGTCGTCGGCTAGGGCCTCAGCCCCGCAGGAACAGCAGCCGGGCGCGCTTCTCCGCGATGTGCACCTCCGGCAGCACGACCTCCGGCAGGACCACCTCGGGTCCCGGCTCGAAGCCGTTGCGCACGAGCAGCGCGATGGCCTTGTCGTTCGCGGCGTCCGGCTCGGCGACGATCCGCCGGTGGCCGGTGAGTGCGTACGCGACGAGGACGGAGACCAGGTGGGACGAGAAGCCGGGCTCCGGCGTACGGGCGGGGGCGAGCAGCAGGTGCACGCCGATGTCGCCGGGCTCGACGTCGTAGCACTCGCTGACGCGGTCGGCCTCGGGCTCGTACGTCTGGAAGAGCGCGACGGGCTCGCCGTCCCGGTACGCCAGGAACCCGTGGTGCGTGGTGAGCGAGTTGAGGTGCGCGTAGATCTCGCGTACGTCGTCGACCGTGGCGTCCCGCATGCCCCAGAACCGTGCCCGCTCCTCGCTGACCCAGGAGTGGAGGAGCTCCGCGTCCCGGTCGGGGTCGATGTGGAGGAGCCGGACGGTCCCGAAGCCGTCGAGGGTGCGCTCGTACACGCAGTCGGTGTCAGTGGTGGTCATGCCGCTCCTCGGTGAGCTGGTTCCAGTCGGTGATGACGGGGGCGAGGCCGCCCCGCAGCCACAGGGGCAGCTGGTCGCGCTGGTGCGGGTCGCCGGGGACGCCCGAGGCGCCGAAGGGCACCACCCAGAGGCTGTCCTCGCGCCGGGCCAGGTCCCACACGTAACGGGCGGCGGGGCCGCGGGCGGCGCGGTCGGTGAGGCCGGGCACGGACGACGTGGAGCACACGCAGTCGTGGTCGCCGTCCAGTGCGGGCCATGTCGTGGTGTCGTCCGGCAGCGCGGCCCACGGCGCGAGCCGGTGCGCCGCCCCCCAGGGCTCGTCGGGCACACCGGCGCCGGCGACCGCCACGAGCGCCTCGCGGACGATCGCCAGCCGGTCGGCCTCCGGTACGGGCCCGCCGGTCAGCAGGGTCTCCAGGGCGTAGGCGACGCGCGGCACCAGCGCCAGCCAGGGCTGGAAGAGCGCGGGGTACGCGGGCGGCGTGGCGAGTCCGGCGAGCGCCGGGTGCTGGGCGAGACGGCGTACGACCTCGGCGCGGACGGCCGCGAACGCCGCCGCGTCCGTGCTGTCGGCGTCCATGCGGCGGTTCCAGCACAGCAGCCGGTCGCGCAGGGCGACCGCCCCCGGGTCGAGGTCGGCGGCCCCGGCGACGAGCGTGAGCAGCGGGCGCGCGGAGGCGAGGTGGGTGTCGGTGTGGACGGTGGCCATGGCGGGCGCGGTCCACTCGGCGGAGGCGTCCAGCAGCCGGGCGATGCGCCGCGCCCGGTGCGGTGGCGCGAACTCGACACCGAGCGGCGCGGCGAGGCCACGGGCGTTCGCCATCACGGCGACGCCGTCGACGTCCTCGCGCGGCAGCGGCGTGTGGTGCCCGGTCCACTCGTGGCCCGGCTCCCAGGCGGGTACGACGCGCAGCCGGTTGTCGGGGTGGCGCAGCGGGACGTAGCCGGCGACGCGGTGGAGCACGCCGCCCTCGGTGTCGGCGGCCTGGACGACGTTGACGGGCTCGATCCAGCGGTCGAAGGCGCGGTCGACGTCGGCGACGGTGCGCGCGGCGAGCAGCGCGGGCAGGGCGGTGAAGCCGAGCTCGCCGGTGACGCGCGGCGGGTAGCGCAGGCTGACCGGACCCTCGGCGTCCTCGGGGATGATCACGGGCCCGCGTTCGGTCTCGACGATCTCGACCTCGACCGGCTCGGCGTCCTTGACCTCGATGCTCTCGGTGTGGACCCGGGCGGGCGCCCAGCCGTCCGGGCCGAGGGCCTCGACGCCGCCGTCACCGGTACGCCGGAGCCGCTCGCGGTACAGGTCCTGGTAGTCGGCCATGGCGTTGGTGATGGCCCAGGCGACCGAGCCGGTGTGACCGAAATGCGCCAGGCCCGGTACGCCGGGGACGGCGAGGCCGACGACGTCGAATGCGGGGCAGGCGAGCCGGATCTGCTGGTACACGCCGGGCGCCTCGATGAAGCGGTGCGGGTCGCCCGCGATGAGCGCGGCGCCGGTGGCGGTGCGCTCGCCGGTGACGAGCCAGCCGTTGCTGCCGGAGGTGGCGGGGCCGTCGGTGGCGAAGAGCTCGACGTGCTCCTCGCCGAGGCGGCGGGCGACCGTGTCGCGCCACAGCTTGGTCGGGAAGCCGGCGAAGAGGATGTGGGTGGAGAGCCACACGGCGAGCGGCGTCCACGGCTCCCAGCGGCCGGGGACCAGCCCGGTGGCGGCGAACTCGGGGGAGCGCCGGGCGCCCCCCGCCGCTTCGCCCTGCGCGAGGCCGTCGTTGACGCCGTCGACGTACGCGTCCACCCAGCTGCGGGTCGGCTCGTCGAGCGCGTCGTAGCAGCGCCGCGCGGTGTCGGCGAGCAGGGCGCGCCGGGCGAAGAGGTCCCACTCGAGGGCCTCGGCACCGAGGAAGGCCGCCGTGGTGCCCTGGGCCCGGTGGCGCTCGACCTCCAGCTGCCAGGCGCGGTCGACGGCGGTGGTACGGCCCTGGGCGTAGCTGAGTTCCCGCGCGTCGGCGGCGCGGAGGTGCGGGATTCCCCAGCTGTCCCGGTAGACCTCGATGCTCACTCTTGTCCCGATCTCTTTAGGTTAGGCTGCCCTAACTTAAGACATGGCTGTTCGAGAAGCAATCCGGCCACATTCGAACGTGGGCGCAGAAGCCACCCCTTGGTGTGAACTCCCGTTACGCGCCTGACGTTTCACACCCTTCCCGCCAGGATTCCGGTGTCCCGCGTTGCCGCCGCACCCCACGTGTCCCCGTGGGTTCGAGGCGCGGCGACGCTCTTCTCCCACCGTCTCCATGGGGAACCACCGTGAACACGACCAGAACCACCTTCCGCAGGCTCCGCCTGCCCGCCGCCACCGTCACCGTGGCGCTCGCCGCCGTGGCCGTCCCGCAGGCCCCGGCGCACGCGACCGAAGCCGGCGGCCGGGCGAACGCGGCCGTCCTGCGCACCGCCCTCGACGTCTCGCTCCTGAGCAAGTCCGTGAACGTCCCGCTCACCGCCACGCTCAACGCGGTCCAGGCCCCGGCGAACGGAGCCCCGGCGAACGGAGCCCCGGCGAGCGCAGCCCCGGCGAACGCCGCCCCGGCGAGCGCCGAGAAGACCGCGCTCACCGTCACCCTGGACGGCGTCGACCGGGGCAGGCCCTTCACCCTGCTGCACGCGGACGCCGCCACCGCGAAGGCCACGGCGGACTCCCGCCGCGCCGAGGCCTCCACCCGCCTCGCGCGCGCCCGGCTCCACGTCCCCGGCCTGCCGCTGCTCTCCCTCGTCGAGGCCGAACAGGTCACCGCCCGCGCGGTGTGCGAGGCGGGCGAGCGCCCGGTCGCCGAGGCGAACCTCCTCGGCAAGGTGACGGTCCTCGGCAAGCGGGTGACGCTCACCCCCGGCGGCCCCACGCGCGTCCAGGCCCCCGGCGTCGGGGAGGTCACGCTCCACCTCTCGAAGTCCGAGACCACCACCCGCACCGCCGCGGCCACCGCCCTCTCGCTCAAGGTGGCGGTGAACCCCCTCAACCTCAACGTCGCCGACGTCACCGGCACCCTGACCCTCGCCGAAGCCGCCTGCACGACCCCCAAGGCCCCCGCGAAGCCCGCCGCCGTCCAGCCCCAGACCGTCGCCACGAAACCCGCCGCCACGGCCGCGGCCCAGCCCGACCTCGCGGCCACGGGCGCCGGCCCGACGACCCCGTACGTCGCGGCCGGCGCCCTGGCCTTCCTGGCGGCGGGCACGGCGGCGCTGGTCACCCTCCGTCGCCGCCGACGCGCCTGACCCGCGGTTACCGGCCGGGCCGCCGGCCCCGCCGCCCCAGCCGGGCCGCCAGGCACGCCAGCACCAGGGCCGCGCCACCGGCGCAGACGGCCAGCCCGTAGGCGGGGTCGCCCCCGTCCTGCGGCGCCGCGCCCCCCAGGCCGCCACGAACGCCACGCGTCGGCTGCGCGGTGGGTGTGGCGGGCGCGGTGGGTGCGGCCGTGGCCGTCGTCGTGGGCGTGGCGGGCGCGGTGGGCGTGGCGACACCCGCCTCCGCCCTGCTGGGCAGCGCCTCGCAGGCGATCCCGTCATCGGGCGCCGGATCGTCCTCGTCCAGCCGGTGTGGGTCGCTGGGGTCCTGGTCGTACACGGCCTGCGCCTCTTCCTGGTACGTGAAGTGGCGGCAGTCGAGATCCTGGGCGTACGCGACGCCGGGAAGCGATACGGAAGCGGCGCCGGCCAGAAACGCGGCGGCCACCGCGGTACGGAAGTTCATGACGAAACCTCCTCCTGGTCTTACGACCATGGCCTATCGACCATAGGGAGGGAGGCGCCGCCCCGCCACTCCAGGGAACCGCACCCTCAGCGCCCCTTCGCCGCGCTCCCCGCCATCACCAGCGCCTGGTCCAGCGCCTGGAGGAACCGGTTCGTCGTCACCCGGTCGCGGACCGCGAGGCGGAGCCAGTCGGGCCCCAGGCCCGGGAAGGTGTCGCCGCGGCGGGCCGCGAAGCCGAGGGAGCGCAGGCGGTCGCGCACCACGTCGGCGCCGGCGATGCGGACCAGGACGAAGGGACCCTGCGCGGCCGACACGGCCCGTACCTCCTCGAACTCCGCGAGGCCCGCCAGCAGATGGGCGCGGTCCGCCGTGATCCGGTGGGCCGCTTCCTCCGCCTCGGCCAGCGCCGCCGGGGAGACGCACGCCTCCGCCGCCGCCAGCGCGGGCGTGGAGACCGGCCACAGGGGCTGCGCCCGCTCCAGGGCGGCCACCGTGTCCCGGTCGGCGAGCACGTACCCGATCCGGAGGCCCGCGAGGCCCCACGTCTTGGTGAGGCTGCGCAGCACCACGAGCCCCGGTACGTCGGTGCGGCCCGCGAGAGCCTCCCGTTCGCCCGGCACCGCGTCCATGAACGCCTCGTCCACCACCAGGGTCCGCCCCGGCCGCGCCAGCCGGGCGAGGACCGAGGCGGGGTGCAGCACGGACGTGGGGTTCGTCGGGTTGCCGACCACCACCAGGTCGGCGTCCTCGGGCACGGCCGCCGGGTCCAGCCGGAAACCGTCCTCCTCGCGCAGCAGCACCCGCCGCACCTCGTGCCCCGCGTCCCGCAGCGCCGCCTCCGGCTCCGTGAACTGCGGATGCACCACCACCGGTCTTCGCACCGGCAGCGCCCGCGCCAGCAGCACGAACGCCTCCGCCGCCCCGGCCGTCAACAGCACGCGGTCGGCGGGCAGTCCGTGCCGGGCCGCCACCGCGGCCCGCGCCGCCCGGCCGTCGGGGTAGGCGGCGAGCCCGGTCAGCGAGCGGGCGATACGCTCCCGCAGCCAGTCCGGGGGGGTGTCGGCACGGACGTTGACCGCGAGGTCGGTCAGCTTCTCGTCGCGGACCTCCGCGTCACCGTGGTGCCGCAGGTCGTGGGTGTCGGTGTCGGTATGCATGGCCGCCATGGGGGGTGGTGGGGGAGTGGGGGGCGAGTCACCCCGTGGCTCATGGGGTGACCCAGGGAGTGCGTCAGGAGGTGAACGGACTTCCTGTGCGCTCCCTGTCTAAAGACTCCGGCGCCGGCCGTGCTGTCAACGCCGTTTCCCCACCCGTGTACCCGGGCACCACGTTCAACAACCGCCCGCGCGCCACCGCGCACGTGACCCGAGCCGCCCGCCCGGCCGCCTTCCGTTTCGGTACGAGCAGTTGCCCGCCGCCCGCCAGCGCCGCCGCCTCCGCCACCGACGGCGTCCCGACGGCACCGCGCACGGCGTCCGACGGATGCGGTACGGCGACGCGCGCCAACTCCCGCGCCGCGTACGCCCGCAACGGCACCCCGAGCCGCGCCGCCGCCGCCACGATGCCCGGTTCGTCCGCCTTCGTATCGAGCGTGGCCAGCTCCGCCACCTCGCCCACCGGCAGCCCGGCCTCCCGCAGCGTCGCCTCGATCAGCCCGAGCACCGCGTCGGCGGACACGCCCCGCCCCGCGCCCACCCCGACCACCAGACCGGCCCCCCGAGACGTCACCGCGCGCAGAACTCCACGAACCGCCGCGCCGCCTCCGGCACGGCCGCCCAGTGCGTGTGCACATAACTCGCGTGCACACCCCGCTGTACGAAGCCCTCCACCCGGCGCTCCGGCTGGCGCAGTCCCCACGCCGGCGCCGACCCCGCCCCCGGCTCCAGCACCGTGCGGTGGAACTCGTGCCCCCGCATCCGCGTCCCGGCCGCCGCCAGCGGGCTGTCGCTCACGGCGACCGCGTCCCGGTACCCGAGCGTCAGCCGCTCCGACATGCGCGCGTCGGCGTCCAGCACCCCGCACATCGGCTGCCCGTCCAACGACCGCGCCAGGTACAGCAGTCCGGCGCACTCCGCCGCGACCGGCGCCCCCGACGCGGCCAGCTCCGCGACCGCCCCGCGCAGCCGCGCGTTGGCCGACAGCTCGGAGCCGTACACCTCGGGAAAACCGCCGCCGATGACCAGACCGCGGGTCCCGGCCGGCAACTCCTCGTCCCGCAGCGGGTCGAACGGCACGACCTCCGCACCGGCCGCGCCCAGCAGCTCGGCGTGCTCGGCGTACGAGAAGGTGAACGCCGCCCCGCCCGCGACCGCGACCACCGGCCGGGCCCCCGCCACCGGTTCCACGGCCGGCTCCCAGGCCGCCGCCGCGAGAGGCGGCGCCGACCGCGCCAGTGCCAGCAGCGCGTCCAGGTCGCAGCCCTGCCGCACCTGTTCGGCCTGCGCCGCGACCGCCTCCACGGCCGCCGCCTGCCGCTCGGCCACCGGCACCAGACCCAGGTGCCGCGACGGCGTGGCGACGGCGGGCGCCCGCCGCAGCACGCCCAGCACCGGCACGCCGGACTCGCCGAGCGCCTCGCGCAGCAGGTGCTCGTGCCGGTCGGTGGCCACCTTGTTCAGGATCACCCCGCCGATCCGCACCTCCGGGTCCCAGGACGCGAAGCCGTGCACCAGCGCCGCCACCGACCGCGACTGCGACGACGCGTCCACCACCAGCACCACCGGCGCCCGCAGCAGCTTCGCCACCTGCGCCGTGGACGCCAGCTCGCCCTGGTCGGCGGCGCCGTCGTAGAGGCCCATCACGCCCTCGACGACGGCCAGGTCGCAGCCGCGCGCGCCGTGCGCGAAGAGCGGCGCGATCAGCTCCGTACCGCACATGTACGCGTCGAGGTTGCGGCCCGGGCGGCCCGTCGCCAGCGCGTGGTAGCCGGGGTCGATGTAGTCGGGGCCGACCTTG
This sequence comes from Streptomyces sp. NPDC030862, assembly GCF_055571835.1. Taxonomy (NCBI): domain Bacteria; kingdom Bacillati; phylum Actinomycetota; class Actinomycetes; order Kitasatosporales; family Streptomycetaceae; genus Streptomyces; species Streptomyces sp. NPDC030862. Next base: position 355,847 of record NZ_JBVIEN010000008.1, read on the forward strand.
TGCGGCGACACCGCGAGACCACGGCCCGCGAACGCGGCCATCAGGCCCGTCGCGACCGTGGTCTTGCCCGCGCCCGACGACGGCGCGGCGATGACGAGACGCGCTACCACTCGATGCCCCGCTGGCCCTTCTGACCCGCGTCCATCGGGTGCTTGACCTTCGACATGTCGGTGACGAGGTCGGCGAAGTCCACCAGCTCCTGCGGCGCGTTGCGCCCGGTGATCACCACGTGCTGCTGACCGGGCCGGTTCCGCAGCACCTCCACCACCTCGGCGGTGTCGATCCAGCCCCAGTGCAGCAGGTAGGCGAACTCGTCGAGGACGTAGAACTTGTACTTCTCCTCGGCCAGGTCGCGCTTGACCTGCTCCCAGCCCTCGCGCGCCTTGTCCTCGTGCGACTGCTCGCCGTCCTTGGGGTCGCGCTGGATCCAGGACCAGCCCTCGCCCATCTTGTTCCAGGTCACGGTCCCGCCCTTGCCGGTCTCGCCGAGCGCCTTGAGGGCGTTCTCCTCGCCGACCTTCCACTTGGCGGACTTGACGAACTGGAACACCCCGATCGGCCAGCCCTGGTTCCAGGCGCGCAGCGCCATCCCGAAGGCGGCCGTCGACTTCCCCTTGCCGACGCCCGTGTGCACCATCACCAGCGCGCGGTTGCGGCGCTGGCGGGTGGTGAGCCCGTCGTCCGGTACGACGGTCGGCTGTCCCTGCGGCATTAAGCGGCCCTCCTCGAAGTTCCCTGAACATCCCTGACCAGCCCGGCGATCGAGTCCGCCCGCAGCGCGTCCAGGGTGACGGCGGTGCCGCCCAGCCGGGCGGCCAGTTCGGCCGCCAGACCCAGCCGTACGGGCCCGGTCTCGCAGTCCACGACCACGGACGCGGTGCCCTCGGCGGCGTGCAGCCCGGCCGCCCGTGCGGCCAGCGCCAGCGGCTCCGGGCCGCCGGTCGCCCGGCCGTCGGTGACGACGACCAGCAGCGGGCGGCGCGACGGGTCACGCAGCCGCTCCACGCGCAGCACGTCGTGCGCCTTCAGCAGCCCCGCCGCGAGCGGCGTGCGCCCGCCCGTCGGGAGCTGCTCCAGCCGGGCGGCGGCCGCGTCCACGGACGACGTGGGCGGCAGCACGACCTCCGCGGCCGCGCCGCGGAAGGTGACCAGACCGACCTTGTCGCGCCGCTGGTACGCGTCCAGCAGCAGCGACAGCACGGCGCCCTTCACCGCGCCCATGCGCCGCCGGGCCGCCATCGACCCGGACGCGTCCACCACGAACAGCACCAGGTTGCCCTCGCGCCCTTCGCGCGTCGCCTGCCGCAGATCGTCCCGCCGTACGACCAGCCCGGGCCCGGACCGGCCGCGCGCCCGCTGGTGCGGGGCGGCCGCCTGCACGGTCGCCGCCAGGTGCAGTTTGGTCAGCGCCCCGCGCGGCCGTACCGCCCCGGTCGTCCTGCCGTGGGCGGTACGCGCCCGGGAACGCCGGCCGGCGGCGCCCTCGCCGAGGCCCGGCACGCTCAGCACCTTCGTACGGAACGGCTCGGCGGCCGCGACGGGCGCCTGCTCGGCGCCGCCGGGGCCGGGCGCGGGGGCGGGAGCGGAATCCGGAGCGTCCTCCGGAGCGGCCGACTCCCCGCCCGACTCCCCGTCCGGCGCCCCGCCCTGCGGAGGCACACCGCCACCGCCGCCGGGACCGCCGGGCCCGTCAGGCCCCGGGTCCGGCTCCGGATCCGGGTCGTCGTCGCCCTTGAACTCCTCCAGCGTCTGGTCCAGCTTGTCCTCGTCCAGCCCCGGCGCGTCGAACGGATTGCGCCTGCGCCGGTGCGGCAGCGCCAGCAGCGCCGCCTGCCGTACGTCGTCGGACGTGACGTCCGTCCGCCCCGCCCACGCGGCCAGCGCCGTCGCCGTACGCGCCATCACGATGTCGGCGCGCATGCCGTCCACCTCGAACGCCGCGCACGTCGCCGCGATCTGCCGCAACGCCGCGTCCCCCAGCGTCACGGACGGCAGCAGCGTCCGCGCGGCCACGATCCGCTCCCGCAGCGCGGCCTCCTCGCCGGCCCACCGCGCCGCGAACCCGGCCGGGTCGTCGTCGAACGCCAGCCTGCGCCGTACCACCTCCACCCGCTGGTCGGGCTCCCGCGAGGCGGCCACCTCCACGGTCAGCCCGAACCGGTCGAGCAGCTGCGGCCGCAGCTCGCCCTCCTCCGGGTTCATGGTCCCGACCAGCAGGAAGCGGGCCGCGTGCCGTACGGAGACGCCCTCGCGCTCGACGTACGAGGAGCCCATGGCGGCGGCGTCCAGCAGGAGGTCCACCAGGTGGTCGTGCAACAAGTTGACTTCGTCGACGTACAGCACGCCCCGGTGCGCGTCGGCCAGCAGGCCCGGCTCGAACGCCTTCACCCCGTCCGCGAGCGCCCGCTCGATGTCGAGGGCGCCGACCAGCCGGTCCTCCGAGGCGCCCACGGGCAGCTCGACCATGCGGGCGGGCCGCGCCACGCCCGCACCGGCCTCGTGCGGCCCGTCCGGGCAGCCCGGGTCGGGGGAGCCGGGCGCGCAGGAGAAGCGGCAGCCGGGGACGACGTCCACGTCCGGCATCAGGGCCGCGAGGGCGCGGACGGCCGTCGACTTGGCGGTGCCCTTCTCACCGCGTACGAGGACACCGCCGACGGCCGGGGACACCGCGTTCAGCAGCAGCCCGAGCCGCAGGTCGTCCTGCCCGACGATCGCGGTGAAGGGGTAGTGGGGTGCAGCGCTCATGAAGGTGCTCCGGGTGCGATGAAGGGAAGTCCTGCGGGCGGGCCCTGCTCGATCAGCTTCCAGAGCGCGTCGGTGTCCGCGTGCTCCTCGATCAGGTCGCCGAGCGTGTCCAGCTGTTCCTCGCGCAGTGCGCCGAACGACGTGTCCGGTGCCGGGACGAAGCGTCTGCCGGCCGCGCTCGCGACCTCGCGCAGGAACGCGCGGCGGAAGCCGTCGCTCTCCAGGGAGCCGTGCCAGTGCGTGCCCCAGACGGCCCCGACGCGGCACCCGTCCAGGAACGGTTCCCCGCCCTGGACGTCCGCGACGCCGTGGTGGATCTCGTACCCCTCGACCGGCTCGCCGAGGGCCTCGCCGACCGGCCGTGCGAGGGTCTTGCCGGGCGCGAACCGCACCCGTACCGGCAGCAGTCCGAGGCCGTCCACCAGGCCCGCCTTGGACTCGACGTCGTCCTCGATGCGCTCGCCGAGCGCCTGGAAGCCGCCGCAGATGCCGAGGACGGGTCGGCCCTCCGCCGCGCGCCGCACCAGCGCGTCCGCCAGGCCCCGCTCGCGCAGCCACGCCAGCGCCTTCACCGTGCCGCGCGTGCCCGGCACCACGACCAGGTCCGCGTCGGCCAGTTCCTCGGGCCGGTCCACGAACCGCACGACCACGCCCGGCTCGGCCGCCAGCGCGTCCACGTCCGTGAAGTTCGACATCAGCGGTACGGCGCAGACGGCGACCCGCAGCACGTCCTCGCCCACCGGCGGGGCGACGACCGACTCGCGGACGGCCCCGCGCAGCGAGACGCGCAGCCCGTCCTCCTCGTCGATGCCGAGCCCGTGCGCGTACGGCAGGACACCGAAGGTGCGGCGGCCCGTGAGGCCCAGCAGCATGTCCAGGCCCGGTTCCAGCAGCGTCACATCGCCCCGGAACTTGTTCACGAGGTAGCCCGCGACCAGCTCCTGGTCCTCGGGCGCCAGCAGCGCCGTCGTACCGAAGAACTGGGCGAAGACCCCGCCCCGGTCGATGTCGCCGACTACGACGACGGGGAAGCGGGCGGCGCGCGCGATGCCCATGTTGACGATGTCGGTGCGCCGCAGGTTGATCTCGGCCGGGCTGCCCGCGCCCTCGCAGATGACGGCGTCGTACGTCTCGCGGAGCTGCTGGAGGCAGTCCAGGACGGGTTCCAGCAGTTCGCGCTGCTTGCCGCCGTGGTAGCCGCGCGCGCTCAGCTCGCCGACCGGCTTGCCCATCAGCACCACCTGGCTGGACCGGTCGCTGCCCGGCTTGAGCAGCACCGGGTTCATCAGCGCGGTCGGCTCCACCCGGGCGGCCTGCGCCTGCATGGCCTGCGCCCGGCCGATCTCCGCGCCCTCACGGGTGACGAAGGAGTTGAGGGACATGTTCTGTCCTTTGAACGGCGCGACCTTCACGCCCTGCCGTACCAGCCAGCGGCAGATGCCGGCCGTGACGACGCTCTTGCCCGCGTCGGACGTGGTGCCCGCGACGAGCAGCCCCCCACCCTTGCTCATGTACGCCTCCGCCTCCGCTTGACCGCCCCGTGCGCCCTGATCGCTCCGTACGCCAGCCGCCCGCCCGCGCACACCGCGAGCGTGAGGGCACTCACCCGGCGCGACAGCCGCACCGCGCGTTCGATGTCCGCCACTTCGACGTCCCGCCCGTCGCCGTTGAGGACGGGCCGGTGCTCGACGCGTCCGCCGTACGAGAGCGTGCCGCCGAGCCGTACGCCCAGCGCGCCCGCGAAGGACGCCTCCACCGGGCCCGCGTTGGGGCTCGGGTGCCGGGCCGCGTCGGCCCGCCACGCCCGGACCGCGCCGCGCGGGTTCCCGCCCGCGACCGCCGCCAGCGCGGCGGTGAGCCGGGCGCCGGGCCAGCCCGCGACGTCGTCGAGCCGGGCGGAGGCCCAGCCGAAGCGGCGGTAGCGCGGCGACTTGTGCCCGACCATCGCGTCCAGCGTGTTCACCGCGCGGAAGGCGACGAGCCCGGGTACGCCGCCGATCGCGCCCCACACGAGGGCGCCGACGACGGCGTCGGAGGTGTTCTCGGCGACGGACTCCACGACCGCGCGGGCGATGCCGGGGCCGTCCAGGGCCTGCGGGTCGCGCCCGCACAGGTGCGGCAGCCGCTCCCGGGCCACCTCCAGGTCCCCGGCGGCCAGCGCGCCGCCGATGGCGCGGGCCTCGCGGCCCAGCGTCGTACCGCCGACGACGGACCACACGGTGGCGGCGGTCAGCGCGACGGACGCGGCGCGCCGCCCGCGGACCGCACGGGCCGCGAGCGCCGCCGCACCGGCCGCGCCCCCGGCGCACACGGCGGCGTGCAGCGCGCCCCAGGCGCGGTCGTCGCGCCACAGCACGCGCTCCACGCGGGCGGCCGTACGCCCGAAGGCGGCCACGGGGTGACCGCGGCGGGGGTCGGCGAGGAGCAGGTCGACGGCGAGCCCGACGGCCGCGCCGTAGGCGAAGACGCGGTCACCGCGTCGCATGGCGTCTCGATGCGTTCGATGCGTCCGAGGCAGCGCAAAGGCAGCCGGGCATGGTGATGTCCTCACTCAGGGTCCGCGCCCTGGCTCGACGTGACCGGCGACGAGAGTTCCTGACTCATCCGGCCCGTCGGACGTCTCGCCCTCGGGCCGGACTCACAGTGGCGGGACCGCGCCGGATTCGCACCGGCTTCCTCTCCTGCCGCCGTAAATGGCCCCGGCAGTCCACCACGCTCCGCGAACGCCCGTCAACTCGCCGCTGACCTGCGGCAGGAGAGTGTGCTCAGCCCCACAGGACGGGGCCGGGAACGCGGCCGGGCCGGCCGCACCCGTGAGGGTGCGACCGGCCCGGTGCCCGAAGGCTTCACGCGTCAGGTCACGATCAGGTAGATCCCGAAGGTGATCGCCGCCGCGCAGACCGCGAAGGCCGTGTAGGCGCCGGTGCGGGCCAGGACGGCCGAGCCACCGCTCGCCGCCGCCTGCTCCTGCTTCGAGAGGCCGAGGATGCCGAGGGTGAACAGGCCCACCAGTGCGACGGTGGCCACGAGGCTCACGCCGAACACGGAGCCGAGAGCTGCCCAGTCGATCTTCATGCTGTTCTTTCCTTACACCGTGGCGGCGGGTGCGGGGGCGGTGGCTGTGCGGGTGGCGTCATCTGCGGAGACCGCCACGGTGCCGGCCGGCGGAGGGATGACGGCCGCGATGGCGGTGGTCACCACGCCCGCGGGCTCGTCGGCGGCCGTGCCGTCCGTCTCCACGTCGTTGACGTTGGTGTGGTCGATGACCTGGCGGCGCGAGATGAACCAGATCGCGGCACAGGAGGCGACGAGGAAGACCGCGACCGCGGCGACGCCCCAGTCGCCCTGCTGGGTGACGTACTCCGAGGCGGCGGCGACGAGACCCGCGGCCGGCAGGGTCAGGCCCCAGGCGACGAACATCCGGGTCGCGGTGGACCAGCGGACGACACCGCCCTTGCGGCCGAGGCCCGCGCCCATCACGGCGCCGGAGCAGGAGTGCGTCGTCGAGAGCGAGAAGCCCAGGTTCGAGGAGGCGAGGATCACGGTCGCCGCGCTGGTCTGGGCGGCGAAGCCCTGCTGCGGCTGGAGGTCGGTGAGGCCCTTGCCCATGGTGCGGATGATGCGCCAGCCGCCGAGGTAGGTGCCGAGCGCGATGGCCACACCGGCGGAGACGATCACCCAGAGGGGCGGGTTGGAACCGGGGGCGAGGATGCCGCCGGCGACCAGCGCCAGGGTGATGATGCCCATCGTCTTCTGGGCGTCGTTGGTGCCGTGGGCGAGCGAGACGAGGCCCGCGGAGGCGATCTGCCCGGCGCGGTAGCCCTTGCGGCCGGTCTTCTCGTCGATGTTCGCGCCGGCCTTGTACGTCAGGCGGGCGGCCAGCATCGCGGCGAGGCCGGCGACCAGCGGCGCGGCGACGGCCGGGATGAGGACCTTGGTGACGACGACGCCGCTGTTGACGCCGCTCAGGCCGACCGAGGCGATCGTGGCGCCGACGAGGCCGCCCATCAGGGCGTGGGAGGAGCTGGAGGGCAGGCCCACCAGCCAGGTCAGGAGATTCCAGAGGATGGCGCCGACGAGCGCCGCGAAGATCACCTCGGGGGTGATTCCTTCTTCGTTGACCAGGCCGCTGGAGATCGTCTTGGCGACCTCGACGGACAGGAACGCGCCGACCAGGTTGAGCACGGCGGACATGGCCACCGCCGTCTTGGGCTTCAGGGCGCCGGTCGAGATGGTCGTGGCCATCGCGTTGGCGGTGTCATGGAAACCGTTCGTGAAATCGAACACGAGAGCTGTCACGACCACAATGGCGAGCAGCAGCGTGATGTGTTCCATTTACCCAGGCAATCGTTCGACGTCAGTGGCTTGGTGAACGTAGGCAACCTGAGTGAACGGAAGGTGAACTGGGCCGGGCATCATGGTGACCGAAGATCCGGAATCCTCGCCGCCGTTTCGTCGCCGGTGCCCCGCCGGGCGGGCGGATGCCCGTATCCATGGGCTTTCCCGCCGTTCGCCCGGTGTGCGGGGGTGGCCGGACGGGGCTCGGATGAGGAGATTTTTGTCATCTGATCGACTTCCGGTACGCCCTCGCCGCCGGGCCTGACAGGATCGGATCCATGACACGGGATGCGACCGAGCAGGCTGTCGAGCAGGGGACGGGGCGGGTGACCGAGCAGCCGGTCGACCAGCCGGTCGACCAGGCGGTCGAGCGGACCTGGGACGCGCTGGTGACCACCGCCCGCAGGACGGTCGCGGACGGGCTGGTCGTCGGCACCTCCGGCAACGTTTCCGCCCGGGTCGGCGACCTCGTCCTCGTCACCCCCAGCGGTGTGCCGTACGACCGGCTCACCCCGGCCGACCTCACCGCCGTCGCCCTCGACGGCACGCGGGTGCGCGGAAACCTCACGCCCACCAGCGAGCTGCCCATGCACCTGGCGATCTACCGCGACACCCCGGCCCGCGCGGTCGTCCACACCCACGCGGTCCACGCCACGGCGGTCTCCACCCTCGTCCCCGAGCTGCCCCCGATCCACTACATGGCCGGGGCCCTCGGCGGCCCCGTCCGCGTCGCCCCGTACGCCCTGTACGGCACGGAGGAGCTGGCCCGGAACATGCTGCGCGCCCTGGAGGGCCGTACGGCCTGCCTGCTGGGCAACCACGGGACCGTCACCTACGGCGACACCCTCGACCAGGCGTACGACCGCACCGCGCAGCTGGAGTGGATGTGCCGCGTCTGGCTCACCGCCACCTCCGTGCCCGGCCGCACCCCGGCGCTGCTGTCCGCCGAAGAGCTCGACGAGGCGGCCGACAAGCTCCGCGGCTACGGCCAGCGCGACCAGGACCGGAGCGACCAGGACCGGCTCGACCAGGACCGGCGCGGCTAAGCCCAGCGTGGCTAGGACCGGTCTCGGCCGGGCCCCGCCCCGCGCGCCGCGTCCCCCGCCCGCCGCGGCCCACTGGCACCGCGCCGCACGCGTGCCCACACTGGAGCGGTGCGCCCGGCTACAGCGACGGCGGCGGCCGTCACCACCCTCATCGGCGCCGGCGCGGCCACGGTCGCGGCCGGCCGGTACGCCAGCGACGCCGCGCTCAGGCCCCGGCCTGACCGGCCCCTGCCCGGAGACCCCCGGCTCACGGTGCACGCCACCGCCGCCGGACAGGTCACCCTGACCCGCCATCTGGCCTCGCTGCGGCCCGGCACCTACGGCCTCACGGGCCCCGGCGTCCACGCGGTCGTCGGCCCCGTCCTGGACGATGTGCCGCACTCCGCCGACACCGTCGTACGCCGGCTGGAAAGCGTGCGGCGCGGCACCCTGGACGTGGGCAGCCGCGTCCGGCTCACCCCGCAGCTCCACACCGGCACCCCCGCCACCGCGCTCGGCCTCGACCACGAGGACATGGACATCCTCGGCGAACTGGGCAATCTGCCCGCCTGGTTCGTCCCCGCCAACCGCTCCACCTGGGTGATCGCCGTCCACGGCCTGGGCACCACCCGCGAGCACCCCCTGAACGTCGTGCGGTTCCTCAACTCCCTCCAACTCCCCGTCCTCGCCCTCGCCTACCGCGGCGACGAGGGCGCCCCACGCCCCTCCGACGGCCTCGGGCACCTCGGCGACTCCGAGTGGCGGGACCTGGACGCCGCTATGCGCCACGCCCTCCACCGCGGCGCCGACCGCGTCATCCTGTACGGCTGGTCCGTCGGCGCCTCCATGGCCCTGCACGCCGCCGCCAACTCCGGCGTCCGCGACCGCATCAGCGGCCTCGTGCTCGACTCCCCGGTCCTCGACTGGGAAGCCACCCTGCGCGCCCTCGCCGCCGCCCGCCGCACCCCCGCGCCCCTGCTGCCGCTCGCGGTCCGCGCCGCCCAGGGCAGGACCGGCGTGCACGGCGACCGCATCGCCGAGGCCGCCGACGCCGACGGGCTGCGCGTGCCGGCCCTCCTCTTCCACGGACCGGACGACCACCTCGCCCCCTGGCAGGGCTCCCGCGAACTCGCCGCCCGCCGCCCCGACCTGGTCACCCTGCACACCGTTGCGAACGCGCCGCACGCGGCCATGTGGAACGCCGCCCCCGACCGCTACGAAGAGGCCCTGCGCCGCTTCCTCACCCCCCTGCTGTAGCCCCCGCCGTCCGGCGAAACCGATTCCGTTTGGGCTTTCGGGCCGTCAGCGGGAAGACTGCCCCCGTGACGTCTCGAAAGCCTGATGAGCAATTGGCGCGCAACTCCAGACTCCGACTCGTCCGTCCGCGGCCCCTGACCACGGCACGACGGGCTGTGACCACCCGGCGTACGCGGCCGGCGTCGCGACCGCCCGAGGGCACGCCGCCCCCGGCCGAGCTGGCCCGTCAGGCGCGAGCCGTCCTCGACGACGCCGTACGCATCGCCCGCTGGGCCGCCGTCGACCGGCAGCCCGACGCCACCCCCGCCCAGGAAAGGGCTGCGGCCGCGCTCGGCCTGACCCCGGACCAGGTGCGTGCCGGCTGGGACCGGGCCCGCCTCGCCGGACTCGTCGAGCTGCACGGCGGCACCGCCCGCCCCGGCTGGCGGCTGCGCGCCTGGGACCGCGACGACTCGGCCGTCCTGCGCGGCTGGGTCGCGCTCTTCGACGCCTGGTCGCTCGTCCACCCCGCCCCCGGCGACGTCGAGCCCACCGCCGTGGCCGAGGTCGTCGAGGCCGTTCCCCAGGTCCTCTCCCTCCTCCAGCTCTCCGCGGGCCCCGTGCCCGTGCCGTCCCTCCTCGACCTGCTGCGGCAGCGCGTCGCCGAGCTCCGCGAGGAGCGCTGCGAGGTGCCGGCTCCGCCGCGGGACGAACCCGGCGCGGCGCCGGGCAAGGCGTCCGTCGAGGCGCCTGGCGAGGGGTCCGTCGAGGCGTCCGGGGCCGTGTCCCGCCGTCCCGCCCCCGACCCGGCGCCCGGGCCCGACCCGCTCGCGCGCCTGCTCGACTGGGCCCTGGAGGGCCTGGCCGCCGTCGGCGCCCTCACCCTCGGCCAGGGCCAGGCGACCCTCACCCCGCTCGGCAACTGGGCCGTGTGGGTCAAGCTGGAGCAGATCTGCGTCGCCGCGCAGAGCCCCGCCGGGCACATCGAGCAGTCCGCCGAGGACATGCTGCGCGCCTGCGCCCGCCTCACCCCGGGCCCGGCCCGCATCGAGTACCGCGCCTGGCTCGCCGCCCGCCCCGTGGGCAGCGCCGTCACCGAGCTCCTCGACGTCGCCCGCGGCGAGGACGCCCTGCTGCGCGGCCTCGCCTTCGAGGCCCTGCGGGTGGTCGGCTCCGCCGCCGAGGCCGGGGTGCGAGCCGCCGCCGAGGAGTCGCCGCTGCGCCCCTACGCCCTCATCTGGCTCGCCGAGCACGACGGCGCCGACCCCGACGAGGCCACCGACGTCCTCACCCGCGAGGAGGCGACCTGGCTCTGGGTGGACACCGCCGCGGCCGTCGCCGACCACGGAGACGCCACGCTCCTCGTACGCCATCTGGAGTCCGCGGTCCAGGGCACGGTCCCGGCCCTCCTGGACGAGGTCCGCGCGGTCGGCCACCCCCGCACGGTCCAGGTCCTGGTCGCCCTGGCCGCGGCCCACCCGGACCCCGCCTTCGCGAAAGCCGTCCGCCGCGCGGCCTTCCAGGTCCACACGGGCGGCGCCTGACCGCCCCCCTGGGCTCTGGGTGTCGGGGCCCAGGGCTCCGGGCCGCCGCGGGGCTACCCCGCCGCGCCCGGCGCGTACGTGCCGAAGCTCCAGACGTTGCCCTCGGCGTCCCGCGCCATGTAGTCGCGGGAGCCGTAGTCCTGGTCCGTCGGGGGCATCAGGATCTCCACACCGTGCTCCACGGCCCGGGCGTGGTGCGCGTCCACGTCGTCCACCACCACGTACACCCCGACCGGGCCCGCCCCCGCCATCGCCTTGGCGTACACGCCCTCACGTCTCTTGGTGCCCAGCATCACCATGCCGTTCCCATACGCGAGCTCGGAGTGGACGATCTGGCCGTCCTCGCCCTCGTACACACTCACCTCGGTGAACCCGAAGGCCTCCTTCAGCGTCCTGATGGCCGCCTTCGCGTCCTCGTAAAGGATCGCGGGATAGATGCTCGGTACGTCGGCCATGCTGGTCACTCTCCGATTCGGTGCTCGCTACGGCCTTCCGACTGCGATGTGATCCGGGTCTCAGCTGTTTCCCAGTCTGGCACCCGCCACCGACAGCGCACCCCCGCGCTCCACCGGCCGTGCGACGCCGCGAACGCGGCCCCGAACCGCCCGCCGCGGCCGGAAAACCAGTTGCACCCGCCCGTTAGACTGGCCCGTATGGCCATTCTCCCTGTGCATTAGCCGGCGTCGAAGCCACCGCACCCGCCGTCCTTCCCGCCGTCCCATCCGCCCTGGAGTCTGTCCGTGATCACCGCTTCCGGCATCGAGCTGCGCGCCGGCGCCCGCGTCCTCATCGAATCCGCTTCGTTCCGCGTCGCCAAGGGCGACCGCATCGGCCTCGTCGGCCGCAACGGCGCCGGCAAGACCACCCTCACCAAGTGCCTCGCCGGCGAGGGCATCCCCGCCGCCGGCACCATCACCCGCTCCGGTGAGGTCGGCTACCTCCCGCAGGACCCGCGCACCGGCGACCTCGACGTCCTCGCCCGCGACCGCATCCTCTCCGCCCGCGGCCTCGACGTCCTGATCCGCAAGATGCGGCAGAACGAGGAGAAGATCGCGAACGGCCAGGGCGCCACCCGCGAGAAGGCGCTGCGGCAGTACGAGCGCCAGGAGACCGAGTTCCTCACCAAGGGCGGGTACGCCGCCGAGGCCGAGGCCGCCACCATCGCGCACGCCCTCGGCCTCCCGGACCGCGTCCTCGGGCAGCCCCTCCACACGCTCTCCGGCGGTCAGCGCCGCCGCGTCGAGCTCGCCCGCATCCTCTTCTCGGACGCCGACACGCTGCTCCTCGACGAGCCGACCAACCACCTCGACGCCGACTCGATCGTCTGGCTGCGCGACTACCTCAAGACGTACCGCGGCGGCTTCATCGTGATCTCCCACGACGTCGACCTCGTCGAGACCGTCGTCAACAAGGTGTTCTACCTCGACGCCAACCGGTCGCAGATCGACGTCTACAACATGGGCTGGAAGCTCTACCAGCAGCAGCGCGAGGCCGACGAGAAGCGCCGCAAGCGCGAGCGCGCCAACGCCGAGAAGAAGGCCGCCGCCCTCAACGCGCAGGCCGACAAGATGCGCGCCAAGGCCACCAAGACCGTCGCCGCGCAGAACATGGCCCGCCGCGCCGAGCGCCTGCTGTCCGGGCTGGAAGAGGTCCGCGCCTCCGACAAGGTCGCCAAGCTCCGCTTCCCCGAGCCGGCGCCCTGCGGCAAGACCCCGCTCACCGCGGAGGGGCTCTCCAAGTCGTACGGCTCGCTGGAGATCTTCACCGACGTGGACCTCGCCATCGACAAGGGCTCCCGCGTCGTCATCCTGGGCCTCAACGGCGCCGGCAAGACCACGCTGCTGCGCCTGCTCGCGGGCGTGGAGAAGCCGGACACCGGCCAGGTGACGCCGGGCCACGGCCTCAAGCTCGGCTACTACGCCCAGGAGCACGAGACCCTCGACCCCGACCGCACCGTCCTGGAGAACATGCGGTCGGCCGCGCCCGACCTCGACCTCGTCGAGGTGCGCAAGACGCTGGGCTCCTTCCTCTTCTCCGGCGACGACGTCGACAAGCCGGCCGGCGTGCTCTCCGGCGGCGAGAAGACCCGGCTGGCGCTGGCCACCCTGGTCGTCTCCTCGGCGAACGTGCTGCTGCTGGACGAGCCGACCAACAACCTCGACCCGGCCAGCCGCGAGGAGATCCTCGGCGCGCTGCGCACGTACAAGGGCGCCGTCGTCCTGGTCACCCACGACGAGGGAGCCGTCGAGGCCCTGCAGCCGGAGCGCATCATCCTGCTGCCGGACGGCGTCGAGGACCTGTGGGGAGCGGACTACGCGGACCTGGTCGCCCTCGCCTGATCGTCCCCGCATGGATCATTCGGCTTACGCGTGATCCTTCATCTGAGTGAGTGCGTCTCATATCGCGGCGTGGCGAGCGGTGGATTCCCGTCCTCCGCTCCCGCGCCGCGCTGTCGTTCCCTCCACCGCCCTGACCTGGCACTTCGCCGCCGTCTCGGCGCCGAGCCGGGTTCCGGAGACGGGAAGGTGACCCTCCGGTGACCGCCGGTTGGCGAAACCTTGCGGCACCGACCTTGTCGAATGGCTGGCCATGTGGCCGCAGAGGGGTGATCATGAGAGTCCAGAGGCGCACTTCCCATGAGGAGGCACGGGTGGCCGAGACTCTGAAGAAGGGCAGCCGGGTGACCGGCGCCGCGCGCGAAAAGCTCGCGGCAGACCTGAAGAAGAAGTACGACTCCGGTGCGAGCATCCGGGCACTGGCCGAAGAGACCGGCCGGTCCTATGGGTTCGTCCACCGGATGCTCAGTGAGTCCGGAGTGTCGCTGCGGGGACGCGGCGGAGCTACGCGAGGCAAGAAGGCCCCTTCGGCCTGACGGTCTCCGCGTCGGCACTCGCCGTCCGAGCGGGCTCATCCGGCCCAAGGGATCCGGCAGGGCCACCCGGTCGACCGGCGTGTCGGCCGGGTGGTTACTGTGCAGTCACTTGATGGCTTGTCATCGGCTGCACAGCCGCCGCACCGGATCCGGAGGCGCCCCATGACCTCGCTCGACCCAGTCCTCGAAGTGTTCGACAAGGATGGCGTACGGCTCACCGTCGAGGATGCCGTCGCCACGGTGACGCTCGCCCATCCGGCCAAGCGCAACGCGCAGTCGCCCGCCCTGTGGCGGGCGCTGGTGGAGGCCGGGCGGTCGCTGCCGGGCAGCGTGCGGGTCGTCGTCCTGCGCGGCGAAGGCAAGTCCTTCTCCGCGGGGCTCGACCGGCAGGCGTTCACGCCCGAGGGCTTCGAGGGCGAGCCGTCCTTCCTGGATCTGGCCCGCGGCTCGGACGAGGAGCTCGACGCCGTCATCGCCGAGTACCAGGAGGCGTTCACCTGGTGGCGCCGCAACGACATCGTGTCGATCGCGGCCGTCCAGGGGCACGCCATCGGCGCCGGGTTCCAGCTCGCGCTCGCCTGCGACCTGCGGGTCGTCGCGCAGGACGTGCAGTTCGCCATGCGCGAGACGAGCCTCGGCCTGGTCCCCGACCTGACGGGCACGCACCCGCTGGTCGCGGCGGTCGGCTACGCCCGCGCGCTGGAGATCTGCGCCACGGGCCGCTTCGTCCAGGCCGCCGAGGCCGAGCGCATCGGTCTCGCGAACCTGGTCGTGCCCGTCGAGGAGCTCGACGGTGCCGTACGCGACCTGGCGGCGGCGCTGCTGGCGGCCCCGCGCGACGCCGTCGTCGAGACGAAGGCGCTGCTGCGGGGTGCGCAGGAGCGTACGTACGAGGAGCAGCGCGTCGCGGAGCGCGCCGCCCAGGCCCGGCGCCTGCGCGACCTGGCGGGCCTCGCCGACTAGTCCTGGCGGTGGGGCACCGCGTACGTGCGCCGGATCCGGTCGGCAAGGGCTACGTGGTGCGGCATCCGCACCCGCGCGATGCCCGCGCCCGCCTCCTGGGGCTGACCGAGACGGGCTGGGCCGCCACGCGCGCCGCCGACCAGGCGGCCCGGGCCGCCGTCGCGCCGTGGCGGGAAGCACTGGGCGAGGCGCGCTTCGGCGAACTCGTCGCCGACCTGACACGACTGACGCCGCCGGGACCGATCCGCCCTGCCTGGTGAGCTGACGACCCACCGCCCGAGCGGCGCGGCGGCGAGGCGTCGTGCCGGGCCCTCCGCGGGCCGGTGGGGCCATTCCGGTCAGGGCGCCGGCCTGCTCGGGGCATGTCCCCCCGCGGCGACGTCCGTGATCAGCACGGTCACCGGTGCCGCCGCGCCGACCGCTGCCCGGACCGCCCGTGCCACGTCCAGCGCGCGGTGGTCCGGCGCGGTCGCCACCTCGATACGGAGGTGGTCGGCCGCCCGGTGCACGGACGGGCCCAGCACCGTCGTCAGCCGCCGCACCCCCGGTACGGCCGCCGCGGCGGCGGCCACCGCGTCGGACAGGTCGACCGCGCCCGCCTCCTCCACGGGGGGTGCGGGCGGTTCCGCTTCCGGGGCGGGCGCGGGACCGTCCAGCAGTGCCGTCACCCGCAGGTCCACCTCCGTCACCACCAGCCCCAGCCGCTCCTCGCACGCCGCGAACAGGGCCGTACGCAGCCCGGCGGCGAGCTCCGGAAGCGGTACGCCGACGCCGTCGGCCGCCGCGAAGTCCGCCGAGAGCCGCAGCGGCCCCGGCGGCAGGGCGCCCGGCGGCCGGGGGAACGGGAGCGCCGGCTCCGGGGCCGCGTCCGGTTCCGCGAGATCGATGCGCAGCCGGCCGGGTGACACGCCCGGCACCCGCCGGGCCGCCCCGCGCAGCACCCCGTCCGCCGCCCGTTCCGCCAGCCAGGCCCCGTCCGCCGGGCTGCCCAGGGGGAGCAGTCGCCCCAGGCTCAGTCGACTGCGTACCGTCGTGGCCCATCCCTCAGCCGTCGTCATTCCTCCAGCCTGCCGCATCCCCGGCGCGAAACCGGGCAACCGCCCTTAATGTGGTCAACGGGGCGCAAACCCGCCTGGAAGGGATGAACGGTGATGAGCGACACCTCACAGACCTCGCAAGCGGCCCAGGCGGCGAAGGCCGGGCAGATCAGGGAACCGGCGGCCGAGGAAGCCCGCAGGAGCTCGGCTACGCGGCGCACCGTCGGCGCGGGCGCCGACCCGGGCTCGCGCGGCCGCACCACCATCGCCGACGGCGTGGTCATGAAGATCGCCGGTCTCGCGGCCCGGGACGTCGACGGCGTCCACGACATGGGCAGCGCGGCCTCGCGCACCTTCGGCTCGGTGCGCGACCGGGTCCCGGGCGGCGGCCGGGCCGGTGTGACGCGCGGCGTGAAGGCCGAGGTCGGCGAGGTCCAGACGGCGCTCGACCTGGAGATCGTCGTGGAGTACGGCGTCTCGATCATCGAGGTCGCGCGGGACGTCCGGGAGAACGTCATCTCGGCGGTGGAGCGGATGACCGGCCTCGAGGTCGTCGAGGTCAACATCGCCGTCAGCGATGTGAAGCTCCCCGACGAGGAGGAAGAGGAGCCCGAGACCCGGATCCAGTAGTCCAGGGGGTCCACGGACCACGAAGGAGCGCAGGATGAGCATGGCGGTGGTCGGCCTGCTGGCCGGGATGGGACTCGGGTTCGCCGGTTACTTCGGCGGCTTCGGCGCGTTTTTGCTGGTCGCCGCGTTGGGCGCGGTCGGCTTCGTGGTGGGGCGGTTCCTCGACGGAGACCTGGAGCCCGGGGACCTCTTCCGGGGCCGCGACCGCGACGACCGGCGGCGGTGACGCCGTGGCGGGGGAAACCGCGGCGGCCACCGGTGTCCGGGCACCCGAGCGCGGCGCGACCGTCATCGCCGACCGCGTCGTCGCGAAGATCGCCGCGCGGGCGGCGCGCGAAGCCCTCGACGACGCCCCCGAGGGCGGCGTACCGGAAGGCGGCGGGCCGCCGCACGCGTCGGTCGTCGTACACCGGGACAGCGCGCGCATCCGGATCAGCCTGGAACTCGGCTACCCCTCCGACATCGGCGCCCAGTGCGGGGCCGTGCGCCGCCACGTCACCCGGCGGGTCGAAGCCCTCGCCGGCATGAGCGTGCCGGAGGTGGCGGTCCAGGTCGAACGGCTCCACTCACCGCAGCGCACCCGCGGGAGGCTCGCGTGAACGGGCGCTTCTGGTCCGTACGGCGCGTCCCCGCCGCCCTCGTCGCGCTCGTGGTCCTCGGCGGCGCGGGCCTGCTGCTGTACGACGTCGCGGCGGTACGGGCCGGGCGGCCCGGCATGCGCTGGCGGCGGGTGCTCCTCGACGAACTGGACCGCCGCCCCCTGGACGACGTGTGGGTGCTCGTGGGCGCCGGGGCCGCGATGGCGCTGGGGCTGTGGCTGCTCGTGCTGGCGGTCACGCCCGGCCTGCGCCGGGTGCTGCCGATGCGCCGCGACGCCGTGCCCGTGCGGGCCGGGCTCGACCGGGAGGCGGTGGCGCTCGTGCTGCGCGACCGGGCGCAGGCCGTTCCGGGCGTGCGCTCCGTACGGGTACGCGCGCGCCGGCGTGCGGTCGCGGTGCGTGCCGTGTCGCACTTCCGCGACCTCGACGACGTACGGGACGACGTGCGCGCGGCGCTGGACGACGGGATCGACGAACTCGGCCTCAAGCGGCCGCCGGCGCTGTCCGTACGCGTCAGGCGCCCGGCGAAGAGGCGGTGAGAGGAGGTGGCCGGAGTGCTCCGTGCCGTCAACCGTGTCCTGGTCGGCCTCGCCGGTCTGCTGCTGCTCTGCGCGGGCGGCGCCGTCCTCGCGGCCGGGCTCGACCTGGGCGTACCGTCCTGGTGGCCGTGGCACGGCCCCGACGCGGTCCTGCTCAGCGAGGCCCGGCGCGGACGGGGCGAGTGGCGGTGGGCCGTCATCGTCGCGGTGCTCGCCGCCCTGGTACTGCTGGCGCTGGTGTGGCTGCTGGCGCAGCTGAGGCAGCGTCGGCTGGCCGAGGTGCTCGTCGACACGGGCGACGGGGAGGGCGCGGTGCTGCGCGGCCGGGCGCTGGAAGGCGCGGTCGAGTCCGAGGCGGAGACCCTGGACGGCGTGGCCCGCGCCCGGGTACGGCTCACCGGGCGCCGCACGGCCCCGGCCGCCCGCGTCTCCCTCCTCCTGGAACCCCACGCCTCCCCGGCCGACACGCTCCGGGAGCTCACCGCCGGAACCCTCGCCCGCGCCCGCGCCTCGGCGCGCCTGGCGGCCCTCCCGGCGGAGGCCCGCCTGCGCGCCGTCAAGCAGGCTCCGCGCCGGGTGAACTGACACCGGGCCCGAACGTCAGAACCCGTGCCGCGCGCCCCCGTCGACCGGCAGCATGACGCCGGTCAGGTACGAGGCGGCCGGCGAGAGCAGGAAGGCGGCGGTGTTGCCGAACTCCTCCGGGGTGCCGTACCTGCGCAGCGGGATGTTCGCCTCGTTCGCCGCGCGCGCCGCAGCCGGGTCGCCCGACAGGGCGTCCAGTTCGCGGACGCGGTCGGTGTCGATGCGGGAGGGCAGCAGGCCGACGACGCGGACGCCGCGCGGCCCCACCTCGTTGGCGAGGGACTTGGCGAAGCCGGCCAGCCCCGGGCGCAGGCCGTTGGAGATCGTCAGGCCGGTGATCGGCTCGTGCACCGAGCCGGAGAGCACGAAGCCGATGACGCCGCCCTCGCCCAGGGCCGCCGCCGCGGCGCGGGCCATCCGCACCGCGCCCAGGAACACCGCGTCGAACGCCGCCCGCCACTGCTCGTCGGTGTTGTCCGCCGCCGAGCCGGGCGGCGGCCCGCCCACGCTGATCAGGATGCCGTCGAAGCGGCCGAAACGCGTCCGGGCGGTGTCGATCAGGCGCTCCGCGGCCGCCGGGTCGGCGTTGTCCGCCGCGACGCCCACGGCGCCGGGCCCCAGTTCGGCCGCCGCCTCCGCAACCGCCTTCTCGTCGCGCGACGAGAGCACGACCCTCGCGCCGTCCGCCACCAGCGCCCGCGCCGACGCGTTGCCCAGGCCCCGTGACGCGCCCGTCACGACGTACACACGGTCCTTCAGTCCAAGATCCATGCGCCCTATCCTGCTCCGCCCGCCTCCTCCTGCGCCAGCGCCAGAGCGGTCCCGACGAGTCCGACGTGGCTGAACGCCTGCGGGAAGTTGCCCAGCTGCCGCCGCGACGACGGGTCGTACTCCTCCGCCAGCAGACCCACGTCGTTGCGCAGCGCGAGCAGCCGCTCGAACAGCTCGCGCGCCTCCTTGTTCCGGCCCGTCATGCGCAGCGCGTCCGCCAGCCAGAAGGAGCACGCGAGGAACGTCCCCTCGTCGCCCGGCAGGCCGTCGACCGCCACCCCCTCGGTGCTGTACCGGCGGATGAAGCCGTCGTGGCTGAGCTCCCGCCGTACCGCGTCCACCGTCCCCACCACCCGCGGATCGTCCGGCGGCAGGAAGCCGACGCGCGGGATCAGCAGCGTCGCCGCGTCCAGCTCCCGCGAACCGTACGACTGCGTGAAGGTGTTCCGGTCGGCGTCGTAGCCCTTCTCGCACACCTCCCGGTGGATCTCGTCCCGCATCGCGCGCCACCGGGTCGCGTCACCGCGCAGGACGGGGTGCTCCTCCAGCGTCCGCACGGCCCGGTCGGCGGCGACCCACGCCATCACCTTCGAGTGCACGAAGTGGCGGCGCGGCCCGCGCACCTCCCACAGCCCCTCGTCCGGCCGCCGCCACGCCGACTCCAGGAAGTTCAGCAGGCTGAGCTGGAGGTTCCACGCGTACGGCTCCGCCTGCAGACCCGCCTCGCGCGCCAGGTAGAGGGAGTCCATGACCTCGCCGTACACGTCGAGCTGGAGCTGGTGCACCGCGGCGTTGCCGATCCGCACCGGGCGCGATCCGGCGTAGCCGCGCAGCCACGGCAGCTCCGTCTCCGGCAGCCGCCGCTCGCCCGCCAGCCCGTACATGATCTGAAGGTCCGCCGGGTCACCCGCCACCGCCCGCAGCAACCAGTCCCGCCACGCCGACGCCTCCTCCAGGTACCCGGCGGACAGCAGCGCGCCCAGCGTGAGCGTCGAGTCGCGCAGCCAGCAGTAGCGGTAGTCCCAGTTGCGTACGCCGCCGATCTCCTCCGGCAGCGAGGTCGTCGGCGCGGCCACGATCCCGCCCGTCGGGGCGTACGTCAGCGCCTTCAGCGTGATGAGCGAGCGCAGCACCGCCTCCCGGTACGGCCCCTCGTACACGCACTGCGCCGCCCACGCCTTCCAGTCCTCGAGCGTGTGTTCCAGCGCCTCGTACGGGTCGACCAGTGGCGGGCGCGGCTGGTGCGAAGGGTGCCACGTCAGCACGAACGCCACCTTCTCGCCCGGGCGGACGGTGAAGGACGAGCAGGTGCTGTACTGCTGCCCCCACGTCCTGACCTCGGGTTCGCTGCGCAGCCATACGGAGTCGGGGCCGGCGACCGCCACCCGGTGCCCGTCCAAGCGGCGCACCCACGGCACGATCGACCCGTGGTCGAAGCGCAGCCGCAGCACGCCCGCCATCTCGACCGCGCCGCTGACGCCTTCGACGATCCGTACGACGTCGGGCGCCTGGTCGCGCTGCGGCATGAAGTCGAGGACCCGGACGGTGCCGGTGCGGGTCTCCCAGACCGTCTCCAGGATGAGCGAGTCGGTCAGGTAGCCCCGGCGCGTGCACACCGTCGCGTCCTTGGGCGCGATCCGCCAGTGGCCGTTGTTCTCATCGCCGAGCAGGGCCGCGAAACAGGCCGACGAGTCGAAGCGGGGCAGGCACAGCCAGTCGATGGAGCCGTCCTTGCCCACCAGCGCGGCGGTCTGGAGATCCCCGATGAGGGCGTAGTCCTCGATGCGTTGCGTCACCCCAGGCGTGTTCCCGCACCGGCGTTCGGTTAAGCAGGGCGCATCGCGGAGTGCCGGGGGCCGGGGGCCGGGGCGGGTGTCAGGGGGCGGACGGCGCGGTGGCCCCGGCGGTCTCGGCCGCGTCCGCGTCCGTCGCGTGCGGGTCCGCGTCCGCTGCGTCCGCTGCGGCCGCCGCCTCTGCCGCCGCCGCGAGGTCGCGCTTCTCGCGGCGCACCAGCACCACCCAGCCGACCGGGACACCCGCGGCGAAGAGCCACCACTGCACGGCGTACGCCATGTGCGCCCCGATGGAGTCGTGGTCCGGCTCCGGGATCAGCTCCGGGAGGTCACCGGAGGGCTGCGGCTCCGTCTGCTCCAGGTAGCCGCCGAGCACCTCGCGCCCGAGGCGCTGGGCCTGCTGCTCGCTGTTGATCAGCATCACCTGGCGGGGCGGCAGGCCGCTGAGGTCCTTGATGCCGCTGGCGCCGGTCGACTCGTCGGCCTTGAGGCGGCCTGTGACGGTCACCTCGCCCTTGGGGGCGGGCGGCACCTCCGGGAAGGCGGCCTGGTCGTCGGCGGCGGGGACCCAGCCCCGGTTCACCAGGACCACGCGGCCGTCGGTGAGGAGGAAGGGGGTCAGGACGAAGAAGCCGACCTTGTCGTCGGCGTTGGTCCGGCGGCGTACGACGACCTCGTGCGCGGTGTCGAAGGTGCCGGTGGCGGTCACCTGGCGCCAGTAGTCGGCGCGCGGGACGGTGTGCCCGGGGGAGGTGAGCTCCGCCACGGGGACGGGCTCGGCCCGGAGGTTGTCCGCGATCAGGGCGTTCTGGGCGACCCGGTGCTCGTGCCGGTGGAACTGCCAGAAGCCCAGCTCGATCATCACGGGGATGAGGACGAGGGCGAGGAGGGTGAGGATCACCCACTGCCGGGACAACAGGAAGCGGTACACCCCACGACGGTACAACCGGCGCCATGGGGTGCACCGAGGGGGGTGCGGGATGGGGGGTGCGTCACACTTTGTCGACGATGCCCACCTGGCCCTTCTCCGCACGGGCGCAGTGCCCGCCGCAGAACCACTGGCCGTCGACCTCGACGCCCTGACCGATGATCTGGACCCGGCAGTGCTCGCAGATGGGCGCCATGCGGTGGATGGCGCAGGCGAAGCAGTCGAAGACGTGCACCGCGCCCTGCGCGTGCACCTCGAAGGACATCCCGTAGTCGTTTCCGCAGACCTCACAACGTGCCATGCGCCACAGGGTGCGGTGTACGTCCGGGGAAGGGGCGGCGCAACGCCCGGACCGTCACTCGTCTGCTGAGTCCTTCGAGGCCTCGGCCGGGGCCACGTCGCGGAGCAGATGGGTGAACGCCGCCTCGTCGACGATCGGCGTGCCGAAGGACTTCGCCTTGACCGTCTTGGAGGTCGCCGCGTCCGGGTCGTTGGTGACGAGCAGGCTCGTCAGCCGCGACACGCTGGTGGCCACATGCAGGCCCGCCTCGATCGCGCGGTCCTCCAGCAGCTCTCGCTCGACGGACGTATCGCCCGAAAAGGCAACACGCATCCCCTGCTTGAGTGGTTTGTCCGCTTCGTAACGCCCCGGGTTCGGGTACGGGCACGCAGGCCGCTTCCGCGACGGCCGCCAGCTGTTCGCGCGGTACGACGACGTGGCCTGCTGCCCGGCGCGCGGCATCGGCACGGACGGCGACGGCGCCCACTCCGTCAGCGGACGGCACTCCAGCAGCGGCAGCCGTACGCCCCGCTCGGCCGCCGCGTGCAGGCTGGGGCGGAACGCCTCCGCCAGCACGCGCGCGTCGTCCAGCGCGTTGTGCGCGCGCTGTTGGACGACGCCGAAGTGCGCGGCGAGGGACTCCAGCTTGAGGTTGGGCAGAGGGAGCGCCAGCTCCTTGGCGAGCGCGATGGTGCACAGCCGCCGGCGTACGGGTGCGGTGTGCTCGGCGCGCGCGTACTCCCGGGCGATCATCGACCAGTCGAACATGGCGTTGTGCGCGACGAGCACCCGGCCGTCGAGCCGCCGCGAGAACTCCGCGACGATGTCGGCGAAGAGCGGCGCCCCCTCCAGCACGCTGGTCGTCAGACCGTGGATCCACACCGGGCCCGGATCCCGCTCCGGGTTGACCAGCGTGTACCAGTGGTCCTCGACGTTGCCCTGCGCGTCGAGCCGGTAGACGGCAGCCGACACTATCCGGTCGTCGCGGGCGAGGCCGGTGGTCTCCACGTCGACGACCGCGTACCCCTCTTGGGGGTAGGCGGTCGGCCACGCTGCTGCTGTCGTGCGGTCGTCGAGCATGGTCACTGAGAATAGAGGCCGCCACTGACAACGCCGCCCCCGGCATCCCCCGTGCACGCCCCTTCGGCCCGCCGTGTTGACGCCCCGAGGCGCTGTCCCCCTGCCGACGACGGCAGTTGGGAGTGGTTCAGCCGAGAGCCGCGAGCAGGTCCCCGGCCGCCGCCTGTTCCAGGCCGCAGCCGTCGACGGCGCCCGGCAGCAACCGGTACACCGTGCCCGACGCCCGTTCGGGTGCCACCGAGCCGTCCAGCAGGGCCAGCAGGACATGCCTCCCGGCCGCCGCCCGGGCGGCCGATGCCACCGGATCCTCCCCGGCCCGCCGCGCGTCCGGTGCCCGGTTCGTGCGGATACGCCGGGCGTACGAGCCGAGGGTCTCGCCGACGTGCCGGGTGAAGTAGACCAGTTCCCCGTCGCGCAGGACGGCGGTCTCCTCCGCCCGTGCGGCCGCGTGCCACACGGCCAGGTCCCACAGGGTCGTACGCCCGGCCGAGAAGTACTGGAACAGGTCCTTCCCGATCCGGCCCAGGTCGCGGCTGTGCCGCGCGACGCTGTGATACCCCTCGGACGGCGGCAGGTGCAGATCCGTCCACAGGAAGGCGCCCCGCTCCAGGTCGACCAGCATCGGCACATGGATCCTGGACTCGCCCACCAGGTCGTAGCGCTGGCGCACCGTCTTGGGGTCGTACCGCGCGCTCCTGGCCTCCTTCGACGGCAGCGACATGAAACCGGCGAACGCGTCGGCGAGTTGGTCGAAGGGGATGTTGTTGTAGCTGAAGACGAGGGGCAGCACGAACCGCACGCCCGCCGCCCTGAGCCCGTCCAGGTCCAGGTCGACGTACTCCGTCGCCCCGTACGGCGCCGGCGCGGACGTCAGGTCGCCGGAGTGGACAGCGGCCCTGCGCCCGTACACCAGGCGGGTGTAGTCGCACAGGCCGAGGTACGCCCACTCCGCGTCGTACAGCGCGACCGACAGGTCCAGGTCGACCCGCGTCCCCCGGGGCTGCGTCCAGTGCAGGAACAGCCGCAGCACCTCGCCCTCCGGCAGCTGCTGCGTGCTGCCGCGCGGAACCGACACCAGGGCCTTGGCGGCGGCCCCCTCGGCGGAGGGGACGGCAAGCCCGGACAGGCCCGCGTCGAGCACGGCCAGCCGGAAGCGGGAGGCGGTGGACAGCCGGCGCAGCACCTCCGCCTCCAGCAGGCCGCACACCCGCTCGGTGACGGCGGCGGGCAGCGGCGCGCGCGTGTCCTCGAGCGTGTACGCGTGGGTCACCCGGCCGCGCGGGAAGAACACCCTCCGCTCGGCGGGCAGGTGACGTCCCCGCAGGCGTCCGAGCGCGGCCAGCAGCGGGCCGGGACCCGCACCCGGGAGGACCTCCATCAGCGCCCGGGCCTCTGCGTCCGTCAGGCTCGCGCCGGCCTCGCCGTCCAGGCGCAGCAGGTGGTCCAGGCGACGCAGCAGCTCTCCGGGCCGCTGGAGGAGCAGGGCGAGGGCCGTGGAGCGGTCCCGGGCGCGCAGGGCCTCCTCGACCCGGCCGGACCAGGTGTTCGCCCTGATGCGCGTGCCGGCGATCCGCACCGCACGCGGGTGCTCGGCCGCCGTGCGCCGCAGCGCCTCGCCGAGGGAGGCGGAGACGGCCGCGGTGTCGGTCCCGCGCAGCACCGCGAAGGCGAGGGCCGCCTTCGGGTGGTCGCCGTGCCGCTCATACGGGTGGAGGACCTCGGCGGCACGCTTCCACGGCCCCGGGTACCGCAGCACGTCCTCGACCAGCGACTCGGCGGCCAGCCCGTCCAGGACGGCGAGCAGCTGCCGGCGCAGGCCGCGCGGCAGGGACCGGAAGCGGTGCCGCTCCAGCAGGTCCGGCTCGCCGCCCGACCAGACGGCGAGCAGCCGCAGCACGTCGGTCGCGGTGGTCAGCCGCTCGTCCAGCAGGGGGCGTACGGCCTCCCGCGTGCGCGGGTCGAGCAGCAGCGAACCCAGGACGAGCGCCTTGGTCTCCCGTACGGGAACGTCCTCGGGCAGCCAGTCCAGCGCGGGCGGCGCGTACGCCAGGAGCACCTTCAGGTCGTCACGGTCCTGCGGCGGCAGCGGCGTACGGCGGGCCAGCAGCGCGCCCAGCGCCTTGGCGGCGTCGGCGGACGGGTCGGTGCCCAGGTCGAGCGGGCACAGCGGGCCGCCGGGCGACGCTCCGGGCGTGCGGTGCGGCCGTGCGGCCGGCTTCAGGAACGGGTCCGCCGGGTCGATGCGGCGGTGGCAGAGGGGGCAGCCGGCGTAGTCGGCGCCGTCCCAGCAGGCCCGGCACACCAGATGCGCGCAGGGCGAGACGGGCTCGACACCGCCGACCGTGCCGCACAGCACGCACGGCTGGGCGGGCCACTGGAGCAGCAGCGCGAAGACCCGGTCCACATAGAGCCGGTCGGTGTCGTCCGGAACGGAGACCGGGAAATTGCGGAACAACGGCATATGGGTGCGATCCGACCCCAGCTCGGCGTCCAGCCGGCCCAGCAGCTCCTTGCCCGCCTCCGCGAGCCCGGCCGGCCCCAGCCACGCGAGCGCGGCCCGCAGGCGCGCCGTCGGTGTGAATCCGCGGTCCAGGAGCTCGGCCTCCAGGGCGACGAGCCCTTCGGTCGTCGGCCCGTCCCCGGGGCGGGGCCCGGCCCCACCGACGTAGACCGTACGGAGACGGCGGAGCAGTACGGACGACAGCGCGGACAAACAGATCCCCCTGGGAACCCGGTTACGGGCAGAAGAGTGTGAAGCGGGGACGGAGAGTGAGCGCGCTACACGGATTCTTTAGGTTAAGAAGGAGAAGGAAGCACGCGTGCGGAGCCGTCCCCGCGAGCACGGACTCTAGGGAACGCCCGTACGAGGCCGCCACCCAATTAACGGGGCCGCCGACGGGCATCCGGCCCACGCGGGTGAGACCCTCACCGGGTGACCGATGCACCACCCCACGACGAGGCGCACGCCGGCGCGCTCGGCACCCGCCTCAACTGGCTGCGCGCCGCCGTCCTCGGAGCCAACGACGGCGTCGTCTCCACCGCCGGACTCGTCGTCGGCGTCGCCGGCGCCACCGATGACCGCGCCACACTCCTCACGGCCGGCCTCGCGGGCCTGCTGGCCGGCTCCATGTCCATGGCGGTGGGGGAGTACGTCTCCGTCTCCACGCAGCGCGACTCCGAGAAGGCCGCCCTGGCCCAGGAGAAGCGCGAACTGCGCGAGCAGCCGGGCGCCGAACTCGACGAACTCACCGACCTCCTGGCGGCCCGCGGTCTGAGCCGCGACGTCGCCCGCGAGGCCGCCGAACAACTCACGGAACGCGACGCCCTGCGCGCCCACGCGCGCGTGGAGCTGGGCATCGACCCCGACGAGCTGACCAACCCCTGGCACGCGGCCGGAGCGAGCTTCCTCGCCTTCACGGTCGGAGCCCTGCTCCCGCTCCTCGCCATCGTCCTGCCCCCCGCGCCCCTGCGCCTCCCCGTCACGGTCCTCTCGGTCCTCGCGGCCCTCACCCTCACCGGCTGGTCTAGCGCCCGCCTCGGCGACGCCCCGGTGCGCCCGGCGGTCCTCCGGGTGGTGGGCGGGGGCGCGCTGGCGATGGCGGTGACGTACGGGGCGGGGTCGCTGCTGGGGGCGGCGGGGGTTTAGTCGTGGCGGCGGGTGATGCGGCCGGGCGGGAAGAGGTCTTCGCCGATGGTGGGCGTGTTGCCTGACAGGGTGATGGTCAGTTCCTCCAGGTCGAGGAGGGGGCGGAGGTCGATGGGGCCGTCGTGGCCACGGCAGTACGACAGCCAGAGAGAGGTGAGGTCGGGAAGGTCACGCAGCGGCTCCAGGCCTCCGACCAGCGCGCATCGGTACAGGGTGAGTTCGGTGAGCCCGCCCAGCGGAACGAGCGATCGGAGGTCGAGTTCGGTCTGCCACTGCAGGCGGAGGAAGTGCAGCTCGGGGAGGGACTGCTGCGCCAGCAACTCGTCGCGTTGCCTGTCGCTTGCCAGCGACAGCCAGCGCAGGCGTGGCCACTGGCTGATGTCGTCGAGGTGTAGATGTCTGCTGTCCCGGTACAAGGCGAGTTCTGAGAGCTGAGGCCCTATCGGCAACTGTGCCACGCGATTGACACGGCACGGGAAATCCAAGGCTAAGTGCTGCAGCCTCTTCATACCGCGCAGCGCGTCCAGAGAGAGGCCCGGCGCTGCCTCGAAGAGATAAAGCCGTTCGAGGTCGCTCCCAGTGAGCGGAACCAGGTCCGTCAGAGCACTGCACCTTTCCAGGGAGAGCAGTCGTAGGGAAGGAATGTGTTCCAGCGGTCCGAGGTCGGTGAGGATCGGGTTGTTGTGCACGTACACGAACTTTGGCGCTATGAGCGTCAGCAGCG
Source organism: Streptomyces sp. NPDC030862 (assembly GCF_055571835.1). NCBI lineage: Bacteria > Bacillati > Actinomycetota > Actinomycetes > Kitasatosporales > Streptomycetaceae > Streptomyces > Streptomyces sp. NPDC030862. The sequence continues at coordinate 383,182 of NZ_JBVIEN010000008.1, forward strand.
GTCCGAGGTCGGTGTGTGGCCCCTCCACAGAGACATACGTCGCTTCAGGAGCATGGCGCAAGGCCGCGAATTGCTCTGGGGTGCGCACATTCAGGTATGTGGATGCCCATACCGTTGAGCTCAGCACCCGCCGCGCGTACGTCTCGGCGTCGAAGCGCACCCACGCTTCGGATACCTCGTCCGCGACCCGAAACCGCTTGTCCTTCCGGAACCGTGCTAGTACCTCCATCGCTGCATCCCCACCCACCAGCCCCGCCGTCCGCACCACCGCCGCAGCCGCCTCCTCCTCCAGCCCCTCCGGCCCCGGCAGCAGCTCCAGCACCAGCTCGCCCACCTTGGCCAGCTCCTCCGCGTCCGCGAGCGAGCGCGGTGGCACAAGCTCCCTCGCGCGGGTCTCCACCTCCGCCCGCACCGCCGGGTCCAGCTCCGGCGCGTGCTCCAGGCAGGCCGCGGCCAGGAGGACCAGGCGGTGGCGGAGCCGGGGCGCGCGGTCGGCGCGCTTGAGCAGCTGCCGCAGCAGACGCGCGCGCTCCTCCACGCGCGCGTGGCCCACGGCCATGCGGACGACGTCGTCCCACTGGTCGTCGTCCGCGTGGCGCACCAGCACGCCGAAGTCCCGCGACTCCACCGCCGCCTTGGCGCCCAGGTAGTCCTGGAACGTGCGGTGGACGAAGTCGACGGAGCCCGGCACCGGCTCGCGCAACAGGCCGCTGCGGATCAGCAGGTGGGCGAAGACGGCGTCCGGGCCGGCGGTCACCTGGGGCATCGCGGTGAGCCACTCGCCCACCATCTCGACGGCCTCCGCGCGCGCCGCCTCCGCCTGCCCGTTGCGGACCAGCCAGTACGCCAGGCGCTGGAGCAGCGCGGTCTGCTCCTCGCGGGACAGGGCCACGCCCTCCACGCAGCCGATCTCGCGCTCCATGTCACGCCGTACGAGCAGCATGTCGAGCGCCGCGTCGTACAGCTCCTTGCGGGCGCGCGGAAGGTGCATGCGCCGGTCGCGGTTGAGGGCGCACAGCAGCGCGCACATCAGGGGGTTGGTGGCCAGCCGCCCGAGGTCCCGGCGGGTCGTGACGGCTTGGAGGAGCGACTGCTCGTACGTGTCGAGGAGTTCCGCCTCCCCGGGGCTCTCCAGCCGAGCCGAGGCGTGCCAGTGCGCGACGAAGGCCCGGATGTCCTCGCGGTCCATCGGCAGCAGCGAGCGGGCCGTGAAGCCCTGGGTGGCGAGCCAGTCCTCCGGTACGGCGGACGGCCGCGTGGTCACCACGTACCGCGCCTCTGGGAAGGCGGCGATCAGCGACTTCAGCCACGCCACGGTACGGCCGCGCAGCCGGGCCGGTACCTCGTCGACACCGTCGACCAGCACCAGGGCCCGCCCGGACGACAGCAGCGACTCCACCCACCCCCCGGGCGCCGAGCCGTGCAGCGGGACGCCCGCCGCCCGCAGGAAGTCGTCCGGGAGGGGCAGGGCCTCCGCCGAGGTGAAGGCGCGCAGCCGCAGGACGAACGGCACGCACCGGTTCCAGTCGGCCAGCTCGGCGGGGAAGGTGCGCCGGGCCGCGTTGAGCGCGAGCCACTGCACGAGCGTGGACTTGCCGGAGCCCGCCGGGCCGCGCAACAGGACCCGGTCCGACTCGGCGAGCGCCTGCTCGGCCGTGACGGCGCCCCGGCCCGCGTGCGGCAGGTCCATGGCGTCGCGCCGCTCCACGCCGCCCGTGTCGCTCACCGTGAGGCTGATGTAGGCCGTGTCCAGCGGCCACTCGCTCGCCGACCGTCCGAGGGTCAGCCCGAACAGCTCCAGCCGCCCGTACGTCTCCGTCACGTACGTCGCGTACCGCTCCTCGAACTCCGCCGCCGCCGCGTCCCGGCGGCGGTGCGGGGCGGTGGCCAGGTCCTCCACCAGGGCTCGGGTGCGACCGGCCGCACGGGTTTGTTCGACCGCCGCGCGGGCCGGGAACGACGGGTGCGCCGTCAGCTGCTCCACCAAGTGCGCGCAGCACAGCGCGAGCAGCTCCTCGTACAGGTCGAGCGCGCGCGTGCTCAGCCCGGCCGCCGGCGCGCACAGCTCACCGGCCAGCCGCCCCGGCTCCAGGTCGAGCCGGAAGAGGCGTTCCGCGTCGATCTCCCCGGCGGCCGCGAAGGTGTCCCGTACGGAGTCGACCGCCGCCAGCCGTTCGTGCTCGGGAAGGGAACCGTACGGCGCGGTGAGCCGCTCGGACAGGACCCGTGCCAGCCGGTCCGGTTTCGCCGGGCGGGGGAGGGGGCGCACGGGGCGGTCCACCAGCCCCGCGCCCGCCCTGGGGGCGACCAGCGACCGCGCGACCGCGCCCAGCACCGTACCGGCGAGACGAGCGACCGCAAGTTCCATACCCTGCACGGCGATTGATCCCCCTCACGCTGCCCCTGCCACCGGATCGTACGCCGCCGCTCTTGGCGGAAGTCGCCAAAGCCCGCTGACAAGTCGTCTCGCATACTTGTCGGTAACCACCTCTAGCCGCGCCACGATCCCCCGCTCTACGGTGCTCGCATGCCGCCGAACCTGCCCGATGTCGTGCTGTGGTCCATCCCCGCGTTCGTCCTGCTCACCGTCCTCGAAATGGTCAGCTACCGACTGCATCCCGACGAGGACGCCGCCGGGTACGAGGTGAAGGACGCCGCCACGAGCATCGGCATGGGCCTCGGCAGCATCGTCTTCGACCTGCTGTGGAAGATCCCGGCCCTCGCCCTCTTCACCGCCGTCTACGAGCTCACGCCGCTGCGTGTCCCCGTCCTGTGGTGGACCGTTCCGCTGATGCTGCTCGCGCAGGACTTCCTCTACTACTGGTCCCACCGCGGCCACCACGTCATCCGGATCCTGTGGGCCTGCCACGTCGTCCACCACTCCAGCCGGAAGTTCAACCTCACCACCGCGCTGCGCCAGCCCTGGACCTCGCTCACGGTGTGGCCCTTCTTCCTGCCGATGGTGGCCCTCGGCGTGCACCCGGCGGCGGTCTTCTTCTGCTACTCCGCCAACCTCGTCTACCAGTTCTGGGTCCACACCGAACGGATCGGGAAGCTGCCCCGCCCCGTCGAGTACGTCTTCAACACCCCCTCCCACCACCGCGTCCACCACGCCTCCCAGGGCGGCTACCTGGACCGGAACTTCGGCGGGATCCTCATCCTGTGGGACCGGATGTTCGGCTCCTTCGTCGCGGAGACGGAGCGGCCCGTCTACGGGCTCACCAAGAACATCCACACGTACAACCCGCTGCGCGTCGCCACCCACGAGTACGCGGCCATCGCCCGTGACCTGCGTGCCGCCCGGAGCTGGCGCGAGCGGGCGGGGCGGATCTTCCGCGGGCCCGGCTGGCAGCCGGCGGCGCTCGACGCGCGGGTCGAGCGCCAGGTCCCGGAGCGCACCGCGTGACCCCGACCCCCAGGGGACCGGTCGCCCGGGTGCTGCTCCTCGCCTTCGTGGTGGCCGTCGCCGCGGACCTGGCCGCCCTGCTGGCCGGGTCCGACACCGGGCACCGGATCGCGAAGCCGCTGCTCATGCCGCTGCTCGCGGCGTACGCGGTGTCCGCGGTGTCCGCGGTGTCCGCGGTGTCCGCGGCGTCCGCGGTGGCGAGCCGCCCGCCGGGGCGCGTACCCCGGCCCCTGCTCGCCGCCCTGCTCTTCGGCTGGGGCGGTGACGTGTTCCTGCTGTCCGACGCGGAGTGGACCTTCCTCGTCGGCATGGGCTCCTTCGCCGCCGGACACGTGTGTTACCTGTTCCTGTTCCGCCGTGCCCGTACGTCCCCGGCTCTGGGGGCCGTCTACGGTGCCGCTCTCGTCGTCACGGTCGTCCTCCTCTGGCCCGGCCTGCCCGCCGACCTGAGGGTTCCGGTCGCCGGGTATGCGGCGCTGCTCACGGCCATGGCGTACCGCGCCAGCGGGCTGGGTCTCGCCGCCGGGGCGGGCGGGGCGCTGTTCCTGCTCTCGGACACGCTCATCGCCGCCGGGGTCGCCGACTGGCCGCAGCCGCCCGTCCCCGACTTCTGGATCATGGCCACCTACACGGCGGCCCAGTACCTGCTGGTCCAGGGGGTGCTCTGGACAGCCGGTCAGGGACCGAGCCACTCCGCACGGTCCGTACCCAGCGGCGCGGGCGGCCGTGCCCAGTCCGCCGGGCCCCCTTCGTACGACACGGGCGAGCGCGCGTAGCGCAGCCGTCCCAGGGGGCTGTCCCGTTCCGTCAGCCACCGCTCCGGGTCGTACGGGCCGCCGCCCTCCGGGCCCTTGGCGAGGCCGTGCGTCAGCCAGTGCGCGGTCTGCGTCAGCGCCAGCCGGGCCAGGCGGGTCCCGCCTGCCCTGTGCTGCTCGGTCAGCGCACGCAGGACGGCGGCGGCGAGCAGATAGCCCGTGCCGTGGTCCAGGGCCTGGACGGGGAGGGCGCCCGGCTCCTCCGCGGAGCCCTCCAGCAGGGCGATGCCCGTCGCCGCCTGGACCAGGCTGTCGAAGCCGCGCCGCCCGCCCCACGGGCCGTACCGGCCCCACGCCGACAGCTGCGCGACCACCAGACCCGGGCGGCGCTCGTCGAGCGCCTCGGGCGAGAGCCCGAACCGGTCCAGCGCGCCCGGCCGGTAGCCGGTGACCACCACATCGGTGTCCGCCAGCAGCTCCTCGAACGCCCGCCGGTCCGCTCCCCGCCCCAGGTCCAGGGCCGTCGACCGCTTGCCCATCCCCGTGTCGTTGTGCGCCTCCGGGGTCTCCGGCAGCTGCGGGGCGTCCACCCGCAGCACGTCCGCGCCCAGCAGCGCCAGCGTGCGCGTGGCGACCGGCCCCGCGAGCACACGCGTGAGATCCAGCACCCGCACGCCGGCGCACGGCAACGGAGCCTCACCGCGCACGAGCCCCGGCAGCGTGCGCGCCCCGGGCACCCGCGCCGGGGCGTCACCGAGGCGCTCCAGCGTCAGCAGCGGCTGCCGCGCCACCAGGGCGCCCTGTTCGTGTGCCGCCCACGCGGCGGAGCCGCGTACGGCGACGGCGAGCCCGCCCGCCGCGTACACGGCGTCCTCCACGGCCACGGCCGGGCGCTCGGCGATCGCGGCCGCGACGGCGTCCGGCCCGGCGCCGCCCGGCAGGCCGAGCGCGGCGAGCAGCCGGGCCCGGTGGTGCGGATAGTTGGCGTGCGTCCGGACCCATCCGTCCGCAGCCCGCCAGAACCGCGACAGCGGCGCGAACCCCTCCCAGGGGCGCCCGTCCAGCCGTACGAGGCGGTCGCTGCGGAAGGCCGTCGCGACCGCCCCGTCGTCCACCTGTACGCGCGGCACGGGCTGCCCTGTACGGACCGCGCCAAGCTCGGCGGCCGCCAGCGCGCAGGCCGCCACCGTCGCACGGGCCAGTTCCATGACCGGCAGCCGCGCGGGCAGCCCACCGGACGGGCCGCCGTACGCGACGCGGCCCAGGAGGGCGGCGTCGGCACCCAGTGCCACCCAAACGGACGCCGTGGCGGTGGAAAGGGTCGACTCCATACCGCCACTATGGCACTGGGTGCCACCTCAGGGAAGGTCTTACCGCGCGGCCTAGCGGCGCACCGCGTCCAGGGCGTCGACCATGCCGACGCCGTAGAACCCGTTCCGCCGCTCACCGCCCTCGCACACCGCGTCGACCGTGCCGTTCTTGTCGATGTCGTACGGAACGGTGCACGGCATGGCGTCGGCCCGCGCGTACAGCAGCGCCTTCACCTCGGCCGGCGTGGCATGCGGCCGTACGGACTTGACCAGCGCCGCGACACCCGCGACGTGCGGCGACGCCATGGACGTACCGGACTTGTAGGCGTACGTGTGGCCGCCGCGGAACGTGGTGGACAGGATCCCGCCCTTGGTGGCCGGCGCCTGGGGCGGCTGGTACGCCGTCGAGTCGCCGCCCGGCGCCGCGATGTCCACGACGCCGAGGCCGTAGTTGGAGTACGAGGACTTCAGCCCCTGTGCGCCCGTGGCCGAGACGGTCACGATGCCCGGCAGCTGGGACGGGATGTCGAAGCACTCACGCGTGTTGACGGTCCGTACGACCGGGGTGGTGTCGTTCGGGCTGGTCTTGTCGGTCAGGGTCTCGGACGCCAGGTCCATCCGCGCGTTGCCGGCCGCGGCCACGTTCACCACGCCCTTGCGCTCCGCGTACCGGGACGCGCGCGTGACGGCCTCCACGAGCGCCTTCTGGTCGGGGTCCGTCGTGCAGTTGAACAGCCAGGGGTCCGTGTAATAGCTGTTGTTGGTCACGTCGACGCCGTGCTCCGCCGCCCACACGAAGCCGCAGACGACCGCCTCCGTGTAGTACAGGCCGCTGTCCGGCTCCGCCACCTTGAGGCTGGAGACCTTCACCCCCGGCGCGATCCCGGTGACGCCGATCCCGTTCTTCGCCGCCGCGATGGTGCCCGCCACGTGCATGCCGTGGTCGCTCTCCTCGGCGGCCGGCCGCCAGGCGTTGTCCTTCTGCACCGGTACGCCGCCGAGGCAGCTCGCCGACGCCGCGCGGTCGAAGTTCGGCGCGATGTCCGGGTGCGTGTCGTCGACCCCCGAGTCGAGCACCGCGACGGTCACGGCGCGGCTGCCCAGCGTCTTGAGGTGGGCCTTGTCCGCCTTGATGGCGGGCAGGTCCCACTGCAGCGGCTGCAGCGGATCGTCGTCGGCCGTCGAGGTGGCCGCCCGCGCCGTCGCCGCCCGCGCCTCAAGGACGGTCAGCGGCTGGTCCCCCGCGACGTCGTCGCTGGTCTGGGCCGCCAGCGGAGCGGTCCGCGTCGCACCGGCCGATTCCACGCCCGGCACCGCGCGGAGCTCCGCCGCGAAGCGCGGGTTGCTCGCGTGGACGATGATGACGCCGATCTGGTCGTACGCGATGACCACCCTGCCGCCGGCCGCGGCTATCGCGCGCTTCACCGCCGTGGCGGTGGGCTGGCCGCCCGTCACATTGACGACGTACGACATCGCCGGGCCGACCGCCGGGCCGACCGCCGTTCCGGCCGCTGTGGCGGCCTGCGCGGGGGCGACCGGTGCCGGTGCCGGTGCGGCCGACGCCGCGCCCGCCGGCAGCAGCAGGCCGAGTGACGCCGTGAGCGCCAGTCCGGCGGGCAGGGCGGCGCGACGCCGCACGCGCCCGGATCCCAGATGAGCCATGGGTTCTCCACATCATCCGTGACGGCCGCCCACACCGGGTGAGGTGTGGGCGGGTACATGACGAGCGAAGCTAGCGCCGATCATCCCGGCGCAGCAACGAGTTGGCCGATCCGGGCGACCGCACGAGGAAAAAACGGCTGGAGGTGAACCGCTTCGCCCGGCTCCCCGTGACGTTGACAGGGAGAACCGTGAGGTCCTTTCCGTCCCTGCCCAGCCCATCCGCGTCGCGAGGAGTTTTTCGTGGCTACCGATGCACCGCCGCCCCCTCAGGGCGGTACGGACACCAGCCCTGTCCAGCCCACGACCGAGTCGTTCGTCGAGGTGCAGGGGAGTGCTGAATTCGGCGAACTACGCCGCACGTACCGCTCCTTCGCCTTCCCCCTGACCATCGCCTTCATCGCCTGGTACCTGCTGTACGTGCTGCTGTCCAACTACGCGGGCGGCTTCATGGGCACCAAGCTCTTCGGCAACATCAACGTGGCGCTCGTCCTGGGCCTCGCCCAGTTCGTCACCACGTTCCTCATCGCCTGGTTCTACTCGCGGCACGCGGCCGAAAAGCTCGACCCCAAGGCGGAAGCCATCAAGACCCGTATGGAGGCCGACGCATGAGTGCCGCTCACCCCACCGTCCTGCTCGCGGCCGGAGCCGGCGACGCCTCGGAGCACCGGCCGCTGATCGTCACGCTCTTCGCGTGCTTCGTCGTCGCCACCCTCTGCATCACCGTCTGGGCCGGCCGCCAGACCAAGAGCGCCGCCGACTTCTACGCGGGCGGGCGGCAGTTCACCGGCTTCCAGAACGGCCTGGCCATCTCCGGCGACTACATGTCCGCCGCGTCGTTCCTCGGCATCGCCGGAGCCATCGCCCTCTTCGGCTACGACGGCTTCCTCTACTCCATCGGCTTCCTGGTCGCCTGGCTCGTCGCCCTGCTCCTGGTGGCCGAGCCGCTGCGCAACTCCGGCCGCTTCACCATGGGCGACGTGCTGGCGTACCGGATGCGCCAGCGGCCCGTCCGCACCGCGGCCGGCACCTCGACCATCGTCGTCTCGATCTTCTACCTGCTGGCCCAGATGGCCGGCGCGGGTGTGCTCGTCTCCCTGCTGCTCGGCATCACCTCGGACGGCGGCAAGATCGCGATCGTCGCCCTCGTCGGCCTGCTGATGATCGTGTACGTCACCATCGGCGGCATGAAGGGCACCACCTGGGTGCAGATGGTCAAGGCCGTCCTGCTCATCGCGGGCACCCTGCTCATCACCCTGCTGGTGCTGTGGAAGTTCAACTTCAACATCTCCGACCTGCTCGGCAAGGCCGCCGAGAACAGCGGCAAGGGCGCCGCCTTCCTGGAGCCCGGCCTCAAGTACGGCGCCACGGGGACGTCCAAGCTCGACTTCATCTCGCTGGGCATCGCGCTCGTCCTCGGCACCGCCGGACTGCCGCACATCCTGATCCGCTTCTACACCGTGCCCACCGCCAAGGCGGCCCGGAAGTCCGTCAACTGGGCCATCGGCATCATCGGCGCCTTCTACCTGATGACCATCGCCCTCGGCTTCGGCGCCGCGGCCATCGTCGGGCCCGCCGACATCACGGCGTCCAACAAGGCGGGGAACACCGCGGCCCCGCTGCTCGCCCTGCACATCGGCGGCGTCGACTCGGCGGGCGGCGCCATCCTCCTCGCCGTGATCTCCGCGGTCGCCTTCGCCACCATCCTCGCCGTCGTCGCCGGGCTGACCCTCGCCTCGTCCTCGTCCTTCGCGCACGACATCTACGCCAGCGTGATCCGCAAGGGGCAGGCCACCGAGAAGGAGGAGGTCCGCGCGGCCCGCTGGGCGACCGTCTTCATCGGCATCGTCTCCATCGCCCTCGGCGCCCTCGCCCGCGACCTGAACGTGGCCGGGCTCGTCGCCCTCGCCTTCGCCGTCGCGGCCTCCGCCAACCTGCCGACGATCCTCTACAGCCTCTTCTGGAAGCGGTTCACCACCCAGGGCGCCCTGTGGTCGATCTACGGCGGCCTGGCCGCGTCCGTCGCGCTGGTGCTCTTCTCGCCGGTCGTGTCGGGCAAGCCGAGTTCGATGTTCCCGGACGCCGACTTCGCCTGGTTCCCGCTGGAGAACCCCGGCCTGATCTCCATCCCGCTGGGCTTCCTCCTCGGCTGGCTCGGCTCCCTGCTCTCCAAGGAGGAGCCGGACAAGGGCAAGTACGCGGAACTCGAGGTCAAGTCCCTCACCGGTGTCGGAGCGCACTGACCCGGACACCGTACGAAACGGGCGGGCGGGCCGCGTCGTAGGTCCCTACGACGCGGCCCCGCCGCTCCTGTGGACAATGGCCCGTGTCGTTGTCAGTGGTCTCGCGTAGTCTCGCTGGTAGACGGATCCCGGTAACTCGGGGAAGGGGGCCCCAGTGCTCATCGACACCTTCGGCCGCGTGGCCACTGACCTGAGGGTCTCGCTCACCGACCGCTGCAATCTGCGGTGTACGTACTGCATGCCCGAAGAGGGGCTGCAGTGGCTCGCCAAGCCCGACCTGCTCACCGATGACGAGATCGTCCGGCTGATCACCATCGCCGTCACCGACCTGGGCATCACCGAGGTCCGCTTCACCGGCGGCGAGCCGCTCCTGCGCCCGGGACTCGTGGGCATCGTCGAGCGCTGCGCCGCCCTCGAGCCCCGCCCGAAGATGTCCCTGACCACCAACGGCATCGGGCTCAAGCGCACCGCCACCGCCCTCAAGGCCGCCGGCCTGGACCGGGTCAACGTCTCGCTCGACACCCTGCGGCCCGACGTCTTCAAGACCCTCACCCGCCGCGACCGCCACCACGACGTGCTCGACGGCCTCACCGCCGCCCGCGACGCCGGCCTCACCCCGGTGAAGGTCAACGCCGTCCTCATGCCGGGGCTCAACGAGGACGAGGCCCCCGACCTGCTGGCCTGGGCCGTGGAGAACGACTACGAGCTGCGCTTCATCGAGCAGATGCCGCTCGACGCCCAGCACGGCTGGAAGCGCGACGGAATGATCACCGCCGGCGACATCCTGGAGTCCCTGCGTACGCGCTTCACGCTGACGCCCGAGCCCGACGAGGCGCGCGGGTCGGCCCCCGCCGAGCGCTGGATCGTCGACGGCGGCCCGCACCGCGTGGGCGTCATAGCCTCCGTCACGCGTCCCTTCTGCCGGGCCTGCGACCGCACCCGCCTCACGGCGGACGGCCAGGTGCGCACCTGCCTCTTCGCCCGGGAGGAGACCGACCTCAGGGCGGCGCTGCGCTCGGACGCCCCCGACGAGGAGGTCGCCCGGATCTGGAAGCTCGCGATGTGGGGCAAGAAGGCCGGCTCCGGCCTGGACGACCCGAGCTTCCTGCAGCCGGACCGCCCCATGTCGGCGATCGGCGGCTGAGGCCCGGGCCCGGTTTCGGCGGCCCCGCTCCGCGCGCCGAGCTCAGTGCTCGGAGGCCGGGCGCGACTCCCACTCGGCGAGCGTCACCACGTCCTTGAGGAACCCGCGCACGCCCAGGAACTGGGACAGGTGCTCGCGGTGCTCGTCACAGGCCAGCCAGGTCTTGCGGCGCTCCGGCGTGTGCAGCTTCGGGTTGTTCCAGGCCAGGACCCACACGGCGGCCGTCCGGCAGCCCTTGGCGGAACAGATGGGCCGGCTCACCTGCTGCGTCTCCGGCTGGCTCTCCGGCTGGGTTTCGTCGCTCACCACACGTCCAAACAAAAACGGCCCGAACAAAGGCGACGCCGAGCAGCCACGGGGGGAGCTGCCCGGCGTCGGTCCGTCGCTCCGACGGGGGATGCGGAGCGCCTACGCAGTATGTCACGCACACCCCGTCGCAGTGCACTGGAACGTCATGATTGATCTGAGCTTTTCTTGAGCTTGTATGCCCGCCGACCGGCGCCTCACCGGCGGCCGCGGCTCACCTCTGCTCGTACTGCCGTTCCCCTTCGGGTTCCGGCTGACGTTCCGCTTTCTCCCGTACGGGCGGCTGCGCGGGCTCCCGGTCGCCGTCCCCCGCGGGCTCCGACGCCTCCAGCATCGGATGCGTGGGCGTCGGCGTGACGACGAAGCTCGACGGCGCCGGGGGCGCGGTCTCCCGGCCCGCGTTCGCGATCACCACGGCGATGTACGGCAGCACCGCGCCGAGCACCAGCGCCACGATCGCCACATGCCGTTCCACGTTCCACAGGGACGCCGCCGCGATCACCGCCAGCGTCCGCACCGACATCGAGATCACATAGCGGCGTTGCCGGCCCCGTACGTCGTCGGCCAAGCCCTGACGGGCGCCGGTGATCCGGAAGACCTCGTCATGACCGCGCTTCCGCATCGCGTTCCACCACCCGACGTCTGTGCCGGACACTCCCCGGACCGGACCTGCTTCCACGGTACGCCCGCCCTGCGCCCCGTTCGAGAGCGGGGCACCCCTTCACCAGGCCATACGCCCTCCTGTGTACCGCGTACGGTTCGCTCCGACATGCGCCGTACGGCGCGGACCCGCACACTGTCGATGACTGCTCATGTCGATCTGTACCGATCTGTACCGAGGAGGCAGCCATGGGCTGGTTGTGGGCGATCATCGTGGGATTCGTGCTGGGTCTGCTGGCCAAGGCGATCCTGCCGGGCAAGCAGCACAGCCCCCTGTGGCTGGCCACCATCTTCGGCATCATCGGCGGCATCGTCGGCAACGCCCTCGCCCGGGCGTTCGGCATCGAGGCGACGCCCGGCATCGACTGGGGCCGGCACGCCCTGCAAGTCGTGGCGGCGGTCGTCATCGTCGGAGTCGGCGACATGCTCTACATGTCGATGCGCGGCAGGAAACAGCGCGCCTGACCGGCCGTGCAACAGGCCGAGGCGGCCCGGGCGCGTCCTCCGTGCCCGGGCCGCCTCGGCCCTTCGTCATCCGTCCCGGGGGCGTCAGCCCGCCGCGACCTCGATCGCCGCCAGGTTCTTCTTGCCCCGGCGCAGCACCAGCCAGCGCCCGTGCAGCAGTTCCTCGGCCGAGACCTCGGCGTCCTCGGCGGTCACCTTGGCGTTGTTCACGTACGCACCGCCCTCCTTCACCGTGCGGCGGGCGCCCGACTTGCTCGGCGCCAGGCCGACCTCGACGAACAGGTCGACCACCTGGCCCAGCTCGGTGACCCGGGCGTGCGGGAGCTCGGCCAGCGCCGCCGCCAGCGTCGCCTCGTCCAGCTCCGCCAGCTCGCCCTGCCCGAAGAGCGCCTTCGACGCGGCGACGACGGCGGCGCACTGCTCCGCGCCGTGCACCAGCGTCGTCAGCTCCTCGGCCAGCGCCCGCTGGGCGGCACGGGCCTGCGGCCGCTCCTCGGTGAGCCTCTCCAGCTCCTCGATCTCCTCGCGGGACTTGAAGCTGAAGATCCGCAGGAACTTGGAGACGTCCCGGTCGTCCGCGTTCAGCCAGAACTGGTAGAACGCGTAGGGCGTGGTCCGCTCGGGGTCCAGCCAGACGGTGCCGGACTCGGTCTTGCCGAACTTGGTGCCGTCGGCCTTGGTGATCAGCGGCGTCGCCAGGGCGTGCACCGTGGCGTGGGGCTCGACCCGGTGGATCAGGTCGGTGCCCGCGGTGAGGTTGCCCCACTGGTCGCTGCCGCCGGTCTGCAGGATGCAGCCGTGGCGGCGGTACAGCTCCAGGAAGTCCATGCCCTGCAGGATCTGGTAGCTGAACTCGGTGTAGCTGATGCCCGCGTCGGAGTTCAGCCGCCGCGCGACCGCCTCCTTGGTGATCATCTTGTTCACCCGGAAGTACTTGCCGACGTCCCGCAGGAAGTCGATCGCCGACAGCCCCGCCGTCCAGTCCAGGTTGTTGACCATGGTCGCGGCGTACGGCCCCTCGAAGTCGAGGAACCGCTCGATCTGGGCCCGCAGGCGCTCCACCCAGCCGGCGACGACCTCCGGGGAGTTCAGCGTGCGCTCCGCGTTCGGCTTCGGGTCGCCGATCAGGCCCGTCGCCCCGCCGACCAGACCCAGCGGACGGTTGCCCGCCTGCTGGATCCGGCGCATGGTGAGGATCTGCACCAGATTGCCCAGGTGCAGGCTCGGTGCCGTCGGATCGAAGCCGCAATAGAACGTGACGGGACCGTCCGCGAACGCCTTGCGCAGTGCGTCCTCGTCAGTGGAAAGGGCGATGAGCCCCCGCCACTGCAGTTCGTCGACGATGTCCGTCACGGTGACGTCTCTCCTTGAACGAAGTGGGATCGAACAGGTGCGGTGTTCCCTGCCAGTCTATGGGGGTCAGACGCCCAGGCTGACCGAACTCATGTTGAAGTCCGGCACCCGCAACGGCGGCATCGCCGCCCTGGTGAACCAGTCGCTCCACTCACGCGGCAGCGTCTTCTCGGTCCGGCCGGCCTCCGTGGCCCGCGACAGCAGGTCGACCGGCGACTCGTTGAACCGGAAGTTGTTCACCTCGCCGACGACCTCGCCGTCCTCGACGAGATAGACCCCGTCCCGGGTCAGCCCGGTCAGCAGCAGCGTCGCCGGGTCCACCTCGCGGATGTACCACAGGCAGGTCAGCAGCAGCCCGCGCCGCGTGGAGGCCACCATCTCCTCCAGCGACCGCTCGCCACCGCCGTCCAGCACCAGGTTGCCGATCGCCGGAGCCACCGGCAGGTGCGTGAGCCCCGCGCTGTGCCGCGTGGTCACCAGCCGCTCCAGGCGCCCCTCCCGTACCCACGCGGTGGGTTCCAGCGGCAGCCCGTTGTCGAACACCGAGGAGTCGTCGCCCGACGCGTGCGCGATCACGAACGGCGCGGACTCCAGGCCCGGCTCGTACGGGTCGCTGCGCAGCGTCAGCGGAAGCGGGGAGAGGGTCTCGCCGAGCCGCGTGCCGCCGCCCGGCTTGGAGAAGACGGTGCGGCCCTCCGTTGCGTCCCGGCCCGCCGCCGACCACATCTGGTAGATCAGCAGGTCGGCCACCGCGGTCGGCGGCAGCAGCGTCTCGTACCGCCCGGCGGGTAGCTCGACGCGCCGCTCCGCCCAGCCGAGCCGCCGCGCGAGCTCCGCGTCCAGCGCCAGCGGATCCACGTCCTTGAAGTCCCGCGTCGCCCGCCCCGCCCACGCCGAGCGCGTCCGGTCCGGAGACTTGGCGTTCAGCTCCAGCGTCCCGGACGGCTGGTCGTGCCGGAGCCGCAGCCCCGTCGACGTACCCAGGTACGTCGACGTCAGCTCGTGGTTCGCGAACCCGTACAGCTCCCGCCCGCCCGCGCGGGCCCGGCCGAACGCCTCGCCCAGCGCGGGCGCGAAGTCCCCGAAGACCGCCGAGGACGTCTCGGCGGGCGCGTCCGTGAAGTCCGGCGAGGCCGCGATCCCGGAGACCAGCGGCTGCGCGTCCTCGGCGGGCCCGGCCGCCCGCGCCGCCGCCTCGGCGGCCCGCACCAGCGGCTCCAGGTCCTCGGCCGTCACCGCCGACCGCGACACGACACCGGAGGCGGTGCCCTGCGCCCCGTCGACGGTGGCGATCACGGTGAGCGTCCGCCCCCGGGTGACACCGTTCGTCGTCAGGGTGTTGCCCGCCCAGCGCAGGTTCGCGGACGACTGCTCGTCCGCGATGACGACGCACCCGTCCGCGCGGGACAGCTCCAGGGCCCGCTCGACGATCTCGTACGGCTTGCTGACGGGGCTCATCGACCGGCCTCCTGCGTGGTGTTCAGAATGTTCACGCCCCGGAACAGGGCCGACGGGCAGCCGTGCGAGACCGCCGCGATCTGGCCCGGCTGGGCCTTGCCGCAGTTGAAGGCGCCGCCGAGGACGTACGTCTGCGGGCCGCCGACCTTCTCCATCGAGCCCCAGAAGTCCGTCGTCGTCGCCTGGTACGCGACGTCGCGCAGCTGCCCGGCCAGCCGCCCGTTCTCGATGCGGAAGAACCGCTGCCCGGTGAACTGGAAGTTGTAGCGCTGCATGTCGATCGACCAGGAGCGGTCGCCGACCACGTAGATGCCGCGCTCCACGCCCCCGATCAGGTCCTCCGTCGACAGACCGCCCGGATCCGGCTGGAGGGACACGTTCGCCATCCGCTGCACCGGCACGTGCGACGGCGAGTCCGCGAAGGCGCAGCCGTTCGACCGGCCCAGCCCCGTCAGCCTCGCGATCCGCCGGTCGAGCTGGTAGCCGACGAGGACGCCGTCCTTGACCAGGTCCCAGCTCTGCGCCTCGACGCCCTCGTCGTCGTATCCGATCGTCGCCAGGCCGTGCTCGGCGGTCCGGTCACCCGTCACGTTCATGATCGGCGAGCCGTACACCAGCTTGCCCAGCTGGTCGAAGGTGGCGAAGGAGGTGCCCGCGTACGCCGCCTCGTAGCCGAGCGCCCGGTCCAGCTCGGTGGCGTGGCCGATCGACTCGTGGATCGTCAGCCACAGGTTCGACGGGTCGACGACCAGGTCGTACGTGCCCGCCTCCACGCTCGGCGCCCGCATCTTCTCCGCGAGCAGCTCCGGGATCTGCTCCAGCTCCGCGTCCCAGTCCCACCCGGTGCCGGTCACGTACTCCCAGCCGCGCCCGGCCGGCGGCGCGAGCGTCCGCATCGAGTCGAACTCACCGGTCGTCGCGTCCACCGCCACCGCCGTCAGCTGCGGGTGCAGGCGTACGCGCTGCTGCGTGGTGACGGTCCCGGCCGTGTCCGCATAGAACTTGTTCTCATGGACGGTCGTCAGCGACGCGTCCACGTGCGCCACCCCGTCCGCCCGCAGCAGCCGCGCGCTCCACTCCGCCAGCAGCCCGCTCTTCTCCGCGTCCGGCACCGTGAAGGGGTCGATCTCGTACGCCGAGACCCAGGTGCGGTCCGCGTGCACCGGCTCGTCCGCCAGCTCCACCCGCTCCTCGGAACCCGCCGCCGCGATGACCCGCGCCGACAGCTTCGCCATGGCCACGGCCTGCGAGGCGACCTTCGCCGCCGCGTCCATGGTCGGGTCGACCCCGGACGCGAACCCCCACGCCCCGCCGTGCACCACCCGCACCGCGTACCCGAGGTCCGTGGTGTCCGACGACCCGGCGGGCTTGGCGTCCCGCAGCCGCCACGAGGCACTGCGTACGCGCTCGAAACGGAAGTCGGCATGCTCGGCGCCGAGCGCCCGGGCCCGCGCGAGCGCCGCGTCGGCGAGGGCCCGCAGCGGCAGCGCCGTGAAGGCTTCGTCGATGGAATGAGGCACGAATGTCTCCTGTCGTATGAGACCGGTCGCCTCCGATCATGTCGCGCCGCACGGTTCGCTGCCCAGTGCTTTCCGTGGTCCCGCCAGGGGTTTTCTGTAGGGACCCGACAGTGCGGCCCGTACGCCACTGTCAGAGGCCGATTCCGCGTACGACCAGCGGGACCGATAGGTTTTCGGGGTACCACACCATGCAAGGGAAAGGGTGATCCGTTGAGCCGCTCGGTTCTTGTCACCGGAGGAAACCGGGGCATCGGCCTCGCCATCGCCCGCGCGTTCGCCGACGCCGGCGACAAGGTCGCGATCACGTACCGGTCCGGCGAGCCGCCGGAGGGCTTCCTTGCTGTCAGGTGTGACATCACCGACGCCGAGCAGGTGGAGCAGGCCTACAAGGAGATCGAGGAGAAGCACGGTCCGGTGGAGGTGCTGGTGGCCAACGCCGGCGTCACCAAGGACCAGTTGCTGATGCGCATGTCGGAGGAGGACTTCACCTCCGTCATCGACACCAACCTCACCGGCACCTTCCGCGTGGTCAAGCGTGCCAACCGCGGCATGCTGCGCGCCAAGAAGGGCCGCGTCGTCCTCATCTCCTCCGTGGTCGGCCTGCTCGGCTCGGCGGGCCAGGCCAACTACGCCGCCTCCAAGGCCGCGCTGGTCGGCTTCGCGCGCTCGCTCGCCCGTGAGCTGGGCTCGCGCAACATCACGTTCAACGTCGTCGCACCCGGCTTTGTCGACACCGACATGACCAAGGTGCTGACCGAGGAGCAGCGCGCGGGCATCGTCGCCCAGGTGCCGCTCGGCCGCTACGCGCAGCCCGAGGAGATCGCCGCCACCGTCCGGTTCCTCGCGTCCGACGACGCCTCGTACATCACTGGAGCCGTCATCCCGGTTGACGGCGGATTGGGCATGGGTCACTGATCACATGAGCGGAATTCTCGAGGGCAAGCGGGTCCTGATCACCGGTGTGCTGATGGAGTCGTCCATCGCCTTCCACACCGCCAAGGTGGCCCAGGAGCAGGGCGCCGAGGTCATCCTGACGGCCTTCCCGCGGCCCACGCTGACCGAGCGCATCGCCAAGAAGCTGCCCAAGCCCGCCAAGGTCATCGAGCTCGACGTCACCAACGACGAGCACCTGAACCGGCTCGCGGACGTGGTCGGCGAGGAGCTCGGCGGCCTCGACGGCGTCGTGCACTCCATCGGCTTCGCGCCGCAGGACGCGCTCGGCGGCAACTTCCTCAACACGCCGTTCGAGTCCGTGGCGACCGCCATGCACGTCTCCGCCTTCTCGCTGAAGTCGCTGACGATGGCCTGCCTGCCGCTGATGCAGAACGGCGGCTCGGTCGTCGGTCTGACCTTCGACGCGCAGTACGCCTGGCCGCAGTACGACTGGATGGGCCCGGCCAAGGCCGCGCTGGAGGCCACCAGCCGGTACCTCGCCCGCGACCTGGGCAAGCAGAACATCCGCTGCAACCTGATCTCGGCCGGACCGATCGGCTCGATGGCCGCCAAGTCCATCCCGGGCTTCGGCGAGCTCGCGAAGGTCTGGGACGAGCGCTCCCCGCTGCAGTGGGACATGTCCGACCCGGAGCCGGCCGGCCGCGGTGTCGTCGCGCTGCTGTCGGACTTCTTCCCGAAGACGACCGGCGAGATCGTGCACGTCGACGGCGGCGTGCACGTCATGGGCGCCTGACCCATCGCGAAACGCACCGCGTAAACCCATCGCGTACCGGAAGGGCCGCGCACTCCGTCACGGACGGGGTGCGCGGCCCTTCGCGCACGGCGCGCGTGCCCGGGCCGGCGCTCGAGTCGAAGAGTCGCCGTGATCACGGCACACTGGTGCAGAACGGATATTCGTGTCCGTTGATCGGGGAGGAGGTGTGGCTGTGCGTACGAAGCACCACCTGGCCCTGGTGGCGGTGGCGGCCCTCCTGTGGGGGCCCGCCCTCAGCGCCCAGGCCTATGCCGAAGACCTCGAACGGTACGTCGCCTCATGCCGTACGTCGGTCGAGGGCTCGCGCGTCACCGCGCACTGCCACAACCCCTACCCCCACACGGACCGGGTCCGGCTGCACGTCGAGTGCGACCGTTGGTGGGACATCGACTCCGACAGCGCCGCCGTCGAGGTGGGCCCCACCGCCTACGCCGAGCTGACCGAGCGGTGCTGGAAGGAAGTACGCGCCGCCTGGATCACTCACGAGCCCGTACGCGGCTGATCGGCCGGCTCTGCTCCCCGATCGACGGCCGCCGCGCCGGCTTGGCGCAGGCACATGAAGGGGTAGCCGGCCGCCTCCGAGGCCGCCCGCTCCGCGTCGCCCGCGCGAATGGCCTCCACCAGCCGCGCGTGGTCCATGTGGTACTCCGGCCGCAGCTCCTGCCCCACGTCCTCGCGCAGCCAGTCGCGTACGAGATGCCCGAGGTCGGCGTAGAGCTCCGTCATGACGTCGTTGTGCGACGCCGCCACCACGGCCAGGTGGAACGTCGAGTCCGCCGCCACGAACCGCTCCGCGTCCCCGGCTTCCCAGGCCTCCTCGCGCCGTGCGAGCAGCGCGTCCAGCTGCTTCATGTCCCGGTCGGTGCGGCGCTCCGCGGCCAGGCGGGCGGCCGCCGACTCCAGCGTGGAGCGGAGCTCGGCGATGTGCCTCGGATCGGCGCCGGAGAAGCGGCGGTGCATCACCCCGGCGAGCTCGCTGGTGGCGATGACGTACGTGCCCGAGCCCTGGCGGATGTCCAGCAGGCCGTTGTGCGCCAGCGCGCGGACCGCCTCGCGGATCGTGTTGCGGGCCACGCCCAGCTGCTGGACCAGCTCCGGCTCGGTGGGGATGCGCGAACCGATCGGCCACTCGCCCGAGGTGATCTGGTTCCGGAGCTCGGCGATCACCTGATCGGTGAGCCCGGACCGGCGGGGAGTGCTGAGCGCCATGGGTGCTCCTCGGCGTCGTGAAGGGAAGCGGCGGAAGGGAAGCGTCCGACGATTGGACAGCCAATCATCCCATGATTCTATGATGGGTCCCATGTCCGACGAGCCGCTGACCCCGACCACGACCGAGTCCCCCACCCGCATACCCCGGCAGAGCGCCGCAATGAGCTCCGCCTCCGGCGCGGAAGCCACCGTGCCCGCTCGTAAAAGCACCACCACTACCGCCCTCTGGCTGCCCCGGCTCCTGGTCCTCGGACTCGTCCTCGCCGCGCTCAACCTCCGTCCCGCCATCACCAGCCTCGGTGCCCTCCTCGAAGAGGTCCGCGACGGGCTGCACATGAGCGGCAGCGTGGCCGGGGTGCTCACCTCCGTACCGCCGCTGTGCTTCGCCGTCTTCGGCATCACCGCGCCCCGGCTCGCCCGTCGCTTCGGGCCGGCCGCGATCGTGTTCGCCGGCATGGCCGCCATCGCGCTCGGGCTGGCCATCCGGCCCTTCACCGGCGGCACGGCCGCCTTCCTCGCCGCCAGCGCCCTCGCGCTGATGGGCATCGCCCTCAGCAACGTCCTGATGCCGGTCATCGTCAAGCGGTACTTCCCCGACCGCGTCGGCAGCATGACCGGCCTGTACTCGATGGCCCTGGCCCTTGGCACCTCCCTCGCGGCCGCCGCGACCGTGCCCATGACGGACGCGCTGGGCGGCAGCTGGCGCACGGGCCTCGGCGTGTGGGCCGCCCTCGCCGCCCTCGCGACGCTGGCCTGGCTGCCGCTGGTACGCGACCGGGGGCGGGGCCGGGGCGCCGCGACGGCGGAGGGCCGGGCGGAGGGCCGGGTGGAAGGCCGGGCGGAAGGCCCGGCTGAGCGTGGTCCGGCGGTGGACGCCGCCGCCGGGGCGCCGGCCCTGCGGATCACCCGCAGCCGGACCGCCTGGGCGCTCGGCGTCTTCTTCGGGCTCCAGGCCACCGGCGCGTACATCACCATGGGGTGGATGCCGCAGATCTTCCGCGACGCCGGGGTCTCCGCCGGTACGGCGGGCGTCCTGCTCGCCGTGACGATGGTGATGGGTGTGCCGCTCGCCTTCGTCATTCCCCGGCTGGCCGGGCGGATGAAGAACCAGGGCCCCATCGTGGTCGCCCTCTGCCTGTGCGGCCTGAGCGGATACGCGGGCCTCTTCTTCGCCCCGGCCGCCGGAGCATGGCTCTGGGCGCTGCTGCTGGGCGTCTCCAACTGCTCCTTCCCGCTCGCCCTCACCATAATCGGCATGCGTTCGCGCACCGGCGGCGGCGTCGTGCGGCTCTCCGCCTTCGCCCAGAGCGTCGGCTACCTCATCTCCATCCCGGGACCGACGCTGGTCGGCGCGCTCTACCAGCACAGCGGCGGCTGGGACGTGCCGCTGGCCCTGATGGCCGGGCTGATGGTGCCGCAGATGGCCGTCGGCATCCTGGCCGGACGGGACCGCACGATCGAGGACGAACTCTGAAGTGCGAGACTGGGCGGCATGGAACCTGTGCTTGACCCGAACCCCCAGAACGGTCAGAAGAAGCTGCTCGGTGTGCTCGGCGCGATGCTGGCGATCGGCTTGATCATCGGCATCGTCGCGTCGATCGCCTCGCCCTGACGCGCCGGCGGCCGGAGGACAGGGCCGGGCTGACGCCCGGCGCCCGGTGTCCGTGGTCGGGTGTCCGGGGTCCGGGGTCCGGCCGGGGGTGGGGGTAGCCCCCGATCCCCTAGGGGGCCGGGATCAGGGTGAAGTGGGTGGATCACCGGATGGGCCGGGACCACCGTGATCCGTAACGTCTGAGGTAGATCGGGACGCCGGGCCTCGGCGCCCCGCGCACTCGCGACCACGGACTCGGACCGCGGACCACGGACCCACGGAGGCGGCCATGTCGGCTCGTACGCACCCCCGGCCCCACGCCACCGGCGGCGTCGGCACCCGGCTGACCTGGTGGGCCGTCACCCTGCCGGTGATGGCGTTCGTCGCCCTGCTGGTGCTGATCACCGGGGGCGGAACCCGGGGCGGTACCGGGGGCGCTGAGGCGCATGCGACGGGTGGGGATCCAGCGGTGGGACGCATACTCGAACACATCCAACAGACGCTCTCCCCCTGAGGGGAGAGCTGGTCAACACCCTGCGCCCCGTGGCGGCTTTCATGCGAAGCTGGGGCCATGAGCGTCGATACACCCCGCAGGATCGTGCTACTCCGGCATGCGAAGGCCGACTGGAACCAGGTGTCCGACCACGAACGGCCGCTGGCCGACCGAGGCCGCAAGGACGCACCCGTGGCCGGCCGTCGGCTCGCCGAGACGGGCATCACCTTCGACCTGGCCCTGTGCTCGACCGCGGTCAGGACCCGCGAGACGTGGAAGCTGGTGGTCTCGGAGCTGCCGCAGCGACCCAAGACCGTGTACGAGGAGCGGCTCTACGAAGCCTCGCTCGGCGAGCTCATCGCGCTGCTCAACGAGACCTCCGACGAAGTGAACAACGTCCTCGTCATCGGCCACAACCCGGGTGTGCACGCCCTCGCCGACGCCCTGGCCGGGAGCGCGGAGGGGGACACGCTGGTCCGCATGAACCGCGGCGGCTTCCCGACCGCATCGTTCGCGGTCGTGGAGTTCGCCGGCTCCTGGAAGTCGGTGGAACACGGCGTCGGCACGCTCACCGGCTACTGGGCGCCGCACGAGTAACCCGCCCCTTCGTCACCCGGACCTTCGACCCGTGCGAACGACAAGGGGCCCGGACACCGGGTCGGTGTCCAGGCCCCTTCGGCCCGGCGCAGCCGCTAGGCCACGTCGACGTCCGCCGCCTCGACCTCTTCCCGGGTGATCCCCAGCAGGTAGAGGACCGTGTCGAGGAAGGGCACGTTGACGGCCGTGTGAGCGGCGCGGCGCACCACCGGCTTGGCGTTGAAGGCCACGCCCAGCCCCGCCGCGTTCAGCATGTCGAGGTCGTTGGCCCCGTCGCCGATCGCGACGGTCTGGGCCAGCGGCACGCCCGCCTCGGCGGCGAACCGGCGCAGCAGCCGCGCCTTGCCGGCCCGGTCGACGATCTCGCCGGTCACGCGGCCGGTCAGCTTGCCGTCGACGATCTCCAGCGTGTTGGCGGAGGCGAAGTCGAGCCCGAGCCGGGCCTGCAAGTCGTCCGTGACCTGGGTGAAGCCACCCGACACCACACCCACCTGGTAGCCGAGCCGCTTGAGCGTACGGATCAGGGTGCGCGCGCCCGGCGTCAGCCTGACCTCCGCCCGCACCTTGTCCACGACCGACTCGTCCAGCCCGGCGAGCAGCGCCACGCGGGCGTGCAGCGACTGCTCGAAGTCGAGCTCGCCGCGCATGGCGGCGGCAGTGATCTCGGCGACCTTGTCCTCACAGCCCGCGTGCGCCGCGAAGAGCTCGATCACCTCGTCCTGGATGAGCGTGGAGTCGACGTCCATCACGACCAGCCGCTGGGCGCGGCGGTGCAGCCCCGCCGACACGACCGCCACGTCCACGCCGATCTCGGCGGCCTCGGTGGCGAGGGCGGTGCGCAGCGGCTCCGTCTCCGTGCCGGACACCGCGAACTCCACCGCCGTCACCGGATACTTCGCCAGCCGGAAGATCCGGTCGATGTTGCCGCCCGTCCCGGTGATCGTCGCCGCTATGGCCGCCGTGTTCTCGGCGGTCAGCGGGTGCCCCAGTACGGTGACGTGGGAGCGGCCGACGCCACGCGGCCGGTTGTCACCCGTACCGGAGATGATCTCCGCCTGCAGCTTCAGCGACTCCGCCCAGCTGTGGACGGTGGCTCGCAGCTCACCCTCCGTGCTCACCGTGGGCTCCGTGACGAGCGCGCACAGGACGATGCGGCCCCGGGTCACGACCTGCTCGATGTCGACCACGTCGACGGAGAAGGCGGCGAGGGTGTCGAACAGCCCGGCGGTGATCCCGGGCCGGTCCTTCCCGAAGATCTTGACGAGAAGGGTGGGTACGTCGGAGGTCTGCAATGCGCTCATGGTCCTCCCACCGTATCCGGCCCAGGCGGCCCGGGCTTCCCCTGTCCCGCGTACCGGACACCGCCGGCGCACCGTGCGACCCGCCGCCTGTGGACCCGGCTCGGCCTCCGCACTCCAGGCGGGGTGCCGGCCCTGCGGATTCCGCACATCCCCCCCCGCCCCGGCCGCCCCGCCGATACCGCCGGCCGCGCCGGCCGCACCACGACCCAGTCGCGATCATGCCGCGCCTCCGCGCCGAGGCCGCCGCTCTCATGCCCGTGCCGTGTGGCGGGTGCGCCGCGTGGCGGGTGCGCCGTGTGCGGGGTGTGCCGTGTGGCGGCGTGCGGGCGCCACCGATTCCGTACCGTGCGAACGCCTCTCGGGGAGTTCCGAGTTGCCCCGTTCGCTCCTGTTCCGTACGCACTCGGGGGTGCCATCACACGGGCCTGCGCGCCCTCTTCACACCGCCCGACTTTCGAATAGGGGACCGGGCCTGAAATAGTTCCCCACGATGTTCGCATCCCTTGACTCCCCGCGACGGGGGTCACTCGGGGGACAACTAGTGGGGCATGGAGTGCCGGAACTCGTACTGGAATTGAACGGAAGGACCTGGACTCTCGATGCGTCCAGGTCGTACACCCTTGGCCGGGATCCGCAGGGCGACCTGGCGGTCGACGACGCAAGGGTCTCGTGGCGGCATGCCACGATCAGGTGGGACGGCCGCAGTTGGCTCATCGAGGACCACGGCTCCACCAACGGTACCTATGTGCAGGGCCAGCGGATCCAGCAGATGGAGATCGGCCCCGGGTCGGCCGTCCACCTCGGTAACGCCACCGACGGCCCGCGGCTGAACTTCACGGGCGCGGCCGCCTACAACGCACAGGGCGCGGCCCCTCAGGCGCCCCAGGTCTCACAAGGCCAGCCCCCGCAGCAGCCCCACCAGGCCCCGCAGCAGGGCTGGCCCCAGCAGCATCAGGCTCCTGCCGCCGCCCCGCAGAACCAGGGCTGGCAGCAGCATCCGCAGCAGCAGCCGCACCAGCCCCACGTACCGCACCAGCAGCAGGCCGGCCCGCACGGCGGCGGCGCGGCAGCCCCGGCCGGCCCTGCCCAGCAGTACGCCTCGAAGGTCCCGGCCCAGGGCGGCGGCGGCGCGGCGGGGGCGCCGCCGGTCCACGGGGGCGACCGCAGCCCGACCACCTTCCACCAGGTGGCCCTCGGCCGCGTGATGCGCATCGGTCGTGCGCTCGAGAACGACCTGGTCGTCTCCGACCTCCAGGTCTCGCGCCACCACGCCGAGTTCCACGCGACCCCCGACGGCCGCTTCGAGATCCGCGACCTCGGCTCGCACAACGGCACGTACGTCAACGGCCAGCCGCTGCCCAAGTCGGGCTCGGCGCTCATCGGCCCGAACGACACCGTCGGTGTCGGTCACTCGACGTTCCGGGTCGTCGGCGACCGCCTCGAGGAGTTCGTCGACACCGGTGAGGTCTCCTTCTCCGCCCGTCACCTCACCGTCACGGTCGACGGCGGCAAGCAGATCCTCAAGGACGTCTCCTTCGGCGTCCCGGAGAAGTCGCTCGTCGCGGTCATCGGCCCCTCGGGCTCCGGCAAGTCCACGCTGCTCAAGGCGCTGACCGGCTACCGCCCCGCGAACCAGGGCGACGTCCTCTACGACAACCGGAACCTGTACAAGCAGTTCGCCGAGCTGCGCCAGCGCATCGGTCTGGTCCCGCAGGACGACATCCTGCACAAGGAGCTGACCGTCCGGACCGCGCTCAAGTACGCCGCCAAGCTCCGCTTCCCCGCCGACACCACCGAGCAGGAGCGCGAGGCGCGGATCGACGAGGTCCTGCGCGAGCTGAAGCTCGACATCCACAAGACCAAGAAGATCACCGCCCTCTCCGGCGGCCAGCGCAAGCGCGTCTCCGTCGCCCTGGAGCTGCTGACCAAGCCGTCCCTGATCTTCCTGGACGAGCCGACCTCGGGCCTCGACCCGGGCATGGACCGCGACGTCATGCAGCTGCTGCGCGGCCTGGCCGACGACGGCCGCACGGTCCTCGTCGTCACGCACTCCGTCGCCGAGCTCGCGCTCTGCGACAAGCTGCTGGTCATGGCGCCCGGCGGCTCGGTGGCGTACTTCGGCCCGCCGGAGGAGGCGCTCAACTTCTTCGGCTACGAGACCTGGGCCGACGTCTTCTCCGCCTTCGAGAACTACCGCGACTACGACTGGGCGGGCCGCTGGAAGGGCTCGCAGCACTACCAGATGTACGCCGCGGACCTCGACGCCGTCGCCCCGCAGTCCGTCCAGATGCCGCCGGCCCAGGCGATGCGCCCGCCCAAGCCGCAGGGCTGGGGCGCGCAGCTGTGGACGCTGATCCGCCGCTACCTGTCCGTCATCGCGTCGGACAAGGGATTCATGGCGCTGATGGTGATCCTGCCGGCCGTCCTCGGTGTGGTCTCCACGCTGATCAGCTCGAACTACGGGCTCCGGCCCAGCCCGCGCGGCCCCAACGGCAGCGCGGCGACCATCCTGCTGATCCTGGCCGTCGGTGCCTGCTTCGCCGGCGCGGCCAACTCCGTGCGTGAACTGATCAAGGAACGGGTCATCTACGAACGGGAACGGGCCACCGGCCTGTCACGTTCGGCGTATCTGATGTCGAAGGTGATCGTCCTCGGTCTGATCACGATCGTGCAGGGCGCGATCATCGGCGGCATCGGCTTCGGCATGCGCGAGGTCCCGGACGAGGGCCTGCTCTTCGGCTCCTCCCTGGTCCGGCTGGAGCTGAGCCTGCCGATCATGGCGCTCGGCTTCACCTCGATGATGTTCGGCCTGATCATCTCCTCGCTGGTGAAGACCGCCGAGAAGACCATGCCGCTGCTGGTGATGTTCGCGATCATCCAGGTCGTCTTCACCGGCTGCCTGTTCACCCTGCACGGCCAGGTCGGCGTCAACGAGTTCTCGTACCTCATGCCGTCCCGCTGGGCCGTGGCCGCCGCAGGCACGACCGCCCAGCTGAACGTCCTGTTCCCCAACCAGGACGACCCGACCGACACCGACCCGCTGTGGGACCACGAGATCGGTATGTGGTTCGTCGACATGGGGGCGCTCCTCGCCCTCGGCGCCCTCTGCGGCGTGATCGTGGCGCGCCTGCTGCGCCGCCACGAGCCCGAGGTCATGCGCAAGTAGCGGTCACCGGCACGCACGCGCGAAGGGCGGCACCCCGCAGGGGGTGCCGCCCTTCCGCATGTCACACGTGGTCACACAGCTCAGTACGCGCTGTTGACGTTGTCCATGGAGCCGTAGCGGTCGGCCGCGTAGTTGCAGGCCGCGACGATGTTGGCGACCGGGTCCCACTGGCTCTTCTTGGTGCCAGGGATGTGGTACGCGTCGAAGGTCGGCTTGATGACCTGGAGGAGACCGATCGACGGGACGCCGTTGATGGCGTTGATGTCCCAGTTGTTGATCGCGTTCGGGTTACCGCTGGACTCCCGCATGATGTTGCGGTGGATGCCCTCGTAGGTGCCCGGGATCTTGTGCTTCTTCATGATGTCGAGCGCCTCGCGGATCCAGCCGTCGAGGTTGTTCGCGTACACCGGCTTACGGGCGGCGGCGCGGCTGGCGGCGGCCTTCTCGGCGGCGCGCTTCTTCGCGGCGGCCTCGGCCTGGGCCTTCGCCTTGGCGGCGGCAGCGGCCTTGGCCTTGGCGGCAGCCGCGGCCTGAGCCTTCGCGGCGGCGGCGTCGGCCTTCGCCTTGAGCTCGATGGTGGTCAGCTGGTCGGTGATGCCCAGCTGGAGGGTGCCGGCGGCCTGCTTGCCACCCCAGGCGACCGGAGCGGCGGCGGCAACGGCCTGCGGCTCGACGGTCTGCGCGGGGGAAGCGTTGCTCGGAACGGCGGTGAACGCCAGGGCGGCGGCGCCGATGGCGGCCACGCCGGCGATGGAGAGCTTCTTCTGGTTGTTCTTGAGACGGCTGAAGCCGGAAGTCCTGGACGCGGACATGCAGTCGTACCTCTTCGAATCGCGGGACGTTGCCTGGCCGGGTGGCGCTGCGCCTGCTCGGCGGGCAACGGCTGCAATTCTTAGCGGCAGCAAAAACCCCTGGCAAAGGTGTGACGTACGATCCCCGATAGTGGATCAGGAGGTGGCGCCAAGCGCCACAAATCGCCCACGCCACCCCCTCAACCAGGGCTGATCCGGTCCTTACGTGTCCACTACGCCGCTTCGTAAGTGACCTGGGTCCTATGCGCGGGCTCACATCGGCCGTGTAACAACCTCACCATCTGTTGCACGCGCAATGCGTTCAGTGAGCACCTGCCGCGGGCCCGGGAAGCAGCAGGTGGACGTCCCCGAACTCGTGCCACAGATACCGGCACCGCAGCGCCTCCCCGTAGGCCCGGTCCAGCGCCTCCCGCCCCGCGACCGCCTCCAGCATCAGCAGGTGCGAGGCCCGCGGCTCGTGCAGCCCGGTCAGCAGCCCGTCCACCACCCGCACCCCGCGCTGCGGTGTCACCACCAGGTCCGTCCACCCCGCCGCCTCCCGTACGACCCCGTCCGCACCCACCGCCGACTCCAGCGCCCGCACCGCCGTCGTCCCCACGGCCACCACCCGGCCCCCGGCGGCCCGGGCCGCGTTCACCAGCCACGCCGTGGCCGCCGGCACCCCGAAGCGCTCCGGATACGGCGGCTCGTGCGCCTCCGCCGACGCCACGCCCGTATGCAGCGTCACCGGCGCGAACTGCACCCCCCGGCTCACCAGCTCCGCGACCGTCCCCGCCGTGAAGGGCCGCGCCGCGCTCGGCATCTCCGCCGAGCCCGCCCCGTCCGGCGAGGGCCGCGCGAAAACCGTCTGGTACGCGGCGAGCGGCTGGTCCCGCTCGGTGTACCCGTACCGGATGGGCCGCCCGTACCGCGCCAGTAGCCCCGGCACACCGACCGGCACCGGCGCCACCGACTCCACCGGCGTCACCGACTCCACCGACGCCACCGGCGTCCCCCACGACACCGACGCCCACCACAGCCGCGCCGCACCGGCCACCAGCGGTTCCTCCAGTACGAGCCGGGCGCCCCCCGGCAGCCGTACGACCCCGCCGGCCGGACCCCCGGCGCGTGGCCGGGTGCTGCCCCGCCCGTCCGGCGCCCGCAGCTCCACGGCCCAGCGCCCGTCGTCCCCGCACGTCGAGAAGTGCACGACCACGGCCTCCGCGCCGATCCGCCCGCCGACGGCGGCCGCGAGCGTGGGCGACGTGTTCACCACCAGCACGTCCCCGGCCCGCAGCAGCCCCGGCAGCTCCCGGAAAGAGCGGTGCGACACCGCCGAGCCCCGCGACAGGAGCAGCCGCACGTCGTCCCGCCCGCTTCCGCGCTGCTCGGCGGGCACCCGCGCGGACAGCTCCTCCGGCACCCGCAGCGCGTCCAGGCCCTGCCCCAGCGCCCTCACGCCCCCACCCCCAGCAGCGCGGACGCCGTGTACCGCCCGCTCGCCGGGCGCTCCGCCAGCAACCGCAGGAAGGCGGGCACCACCGACTCCGGGCTGGGACGGCCCGACTCGTCGTCGACGGGGACCGCGGCCCGGTACAGGTCCGTCCGCATGTCACCCGGGTCCACCGCCCACACCCGCAGCCCCGGCTCCTCGACGGCCAGCACCGCCGCCAGCAGGTCCAGCGCCGCCTTCGACGCCCCGTACCCGCCCCACGTCCCGTACGCCTCCACCGCCGCGTCGGAGCTGACCGCGATCACCGTCCCGCCGCCCGCGCCCGCCCGCAGCAGCGGCAGCGCCTCCTGTACGAGGCCGAGGGCGGCGACCACGTTCGTCTCCAGCGCCGCCCGCAGCCCCTCCAGCGGCAGCGCGTCCAGCCGCACGAGCGGCTCGGCACCCAGCGCGCTGGCATTGCTCACCAGCAGGTCCAGCCCACCCAGCCCCCGGGCCGCGGCCGCCAGCTCCGCACGGTGCGCCGCGTCCGTCACGTCCCCGGGCACCGCCACCATCCGCGTCCCGTACGCCCCCGCCTCCCGCGCGCTCTCCTCCAGCACGCGGGCGGTCCTGGCGTCCAGCACCAGGTCCCAGCCCTCCCTCGCGAGCGCCCCCGCGAGCGCGCGCCCCAACCCCTTGGAAGCCCCGGTGATGATCGCGACAGCCATGACACCCATCCCCTTCACACGTGCGGTGCTCTGTGCCCCCACCCTCGAACGCGTACGCCGCCCCTCGCCTCGTCCAGAGGCCTCGACGTGCGGGGGACTTCGGCCTAGGTCCGCGGGCCCAGGGGGCCGCCGTCCCCGGTCGGATACGGACTGTCACACCCCGCCGGTAACGTGAACGCATGACCGATCGACGAGAGCGACCACCCCGCTCCGGCCTGGCCGCCGTCAGCACCGCCCTGCTGGCGATGAGCAGGCACCTCGAGGTGCGCGACGTCCTCAAGACGATCGTCGCCTCGGCGCGCGAGCTGCTCGACGCCGAGTACGCGGCCCTGGGCGTACCCGACGATCACGGCGGCTTCGCCCAGTTCGTGGTGGACGGCGTCAGCGAGGAGCAGTGGAAGGCGATCGGCCCCCTGCCCCGCCAGCACGGCATCCTCGCCGCGATGCTCCACGAGGCGAAGCCCGAGCGCCTCGCCGATGTGCGCAAGGACCCCCGCTTCGAGGGCTGGCCCGACGCCCACCCCGACCTGGCCGACTTCCTGGGGCTGCCGATCCGGGACGGCGACGAGACGATCGGCGCGCTGTTCCTCGCGAACAAGCGCTGCGCCAGACCCGCCGGCGCCGAGCAGCGCTGCGGCTTCACGGAGGAGGACGAGGAACTGCTCGGCATCCTCGCCCAGCACGCCGCGATCGCCCTCACCAACGCCCGGCTGTACGAACGCAGCCGCGAGCTCACCATCGCCGAGGAGCGCTCGCGCCTCGCCCACGAACTGCACGATGCCGTCAGCCAGAAGCTCTTCTCCCTGCGGCTGACGGCCCAGGCCGCGGCCGCCCTCGTCGACCGGGACCCGGCCCGCGCCAAGGGCGAGCTCCAGCAGGTCGCCGCGCTCGCCGCCGAGGCCGCGGACGAGCTGCGCGCCGCGGTCGTCGAACTGCGGCCGGCCGCGCTCGACGAGGACGGCCTCGTCCACACCCTGCGTACGCAGATCCAGGTCCTGGACCGCGCCCACAGTGCGCACGTCACCTTCGACGCCCGGGGGATACGCGCCCTGCCGGCCTCCCAGGAGGAGGCCGTCCTCCGCGTCGCCCAGGAGGCCCTGCACAACGCCCTGCGCCACTCCGGTGCGGACCGGGTGGAGGTCTCCCTCCACCGGCACGGCCAGGGCGCGCTCCTCAGCGTCACCGACAACGGCAAGGGGTTCGCACCGCGCGCGGTCCGCAGGGCGGGCCGCCACCTGGGCCTGGTCTCCATGCGGGACCGGGCGAGCGGCGTGGGCGGCAAGCTCACGGTCCAGTCCGAGCCCGGCAAGGGCACCACGATCGAGATGGAGGTCCCCGGTGGCTGAGGCCGCACCCCGAGCGAAAACCGGCATCCGCGTCCTGCTGGTCGACGACCACCAGGTGGTCCGCCGCGGACTGCGCACCTTCCTGGAGGTCCAGGACGACATCGAGGTCGTGGGGGAGGCGTCGGACGGCGCCGAGGGCGTGGCCCGCGCGGAGGAGCTGCGCCCGGACGTCGTGCTCATGGACGTCAAGATGCCCGGCATGGACGGGATCGAGGCCCTGCGCAAACTGCGCGAGCTGGCGAACCCGGCGAGGGTGCTGATCGTCACCAGCTTCACCGAGCAGCGCACGGTCGTGCCCGCCCTGCGCGCGGGCGCCTCCGGGTACGTCTACAAGGACGTGGACCCGGACGCGCTGGCCGGCGCCATCCGCTCCGTCCACGCGGGCCACGTCCTCCTCCAGCAGGAGGTGGCCGGAGCACTCCTCAGCCAGGACGAGGGCAACGGCGGCACGGGCCGCGGCGGCACCCTCACCGAGCGGGAGCGCGAGGTCCTCGGGCTGATCGCCGACGGCCGCTCCAACCGCGAGATCGCCCGGGCGCTGGTCCTCTCCGAGAAGACGGTCAAGACCCACGTCTCGAACATCCTCATGAAGCTGGACCTCGCGGACCGCACCCAGGCGGCGCTGTGGGCGGTGCGCCACGGCCTGACGGGCTAGTCAACCAGCGCACCCATATAAGTCGGAGATTCATACCGTCGTGTGTATGTCACCCACTCGGCGCAACCTGGGGGGCGTGCGGCCGTTCTCCAGGGCGTGCTGCGGTGATCTCCGCAGCGATGTCCAACGGAGGATTCCAGAAGTGAAGAACCTGAAGAAGGCCGCCACCGTGACCCTGCTCGCCGGTGGGCTGGTCGCCGCCGCCGCGGGCGCCGCGTCCGCCACCTCCGGCGCGCACGCGGACGGCGCCGCCGTCGGTTCCCCCGGCGTCGGCTCCGGCAACCTGATCCAGGCCCCGGTCCACGTCCCGGTGAACGTCAACGGCAACAGCGTCAACGTGATCGGCGCGCTGAACCCGGCCTTCGGCAACACGTCCGTCAACCACTGACGGCTTTCTCACCGCACGGCCCCCAGCCCCCACCTGGGGGCCGTCGCCATGCCACCCCGGCCCCAGCCCCCTGCCGGTCCTCCCGCCGGGCTCCGTGCCGGGCCTCCGCCCCGGCCCCCTGCCGGTCCTCCCGCCCGGCTCCCCGCGCCGGCTTGGTCCGCCCCCTAGCCGGACCTCCGCCCGCCCCGGCTTGAGGCCCCCGCCCCACACCGCTGGGCGCCCACCGAGGCCCGGCCCCCGGCACAGCCCCTCAGACGGGGGCCGGACCCCCCGGAGACAGGCGTCTCACCCCCGCCCGCGCTCACGCTCCTCCACGTACGCGTTGAACGCCGCCACCTGCGCCCGCCGCGCCACCCGTTCCACCGGGCGCAGCGCCGCCGTCCGCGCCGCCATCTCCGACGCGCTCACCGCGCCGCCGTGCCCGTTGCCGTACGCCAGCGAGACCAGGAACGCCACCCGCTGCGCCAGCTCCAGCACCCGCACCGCCCGCGGCGGATACCCCGGCGCCAGCACCTCGCGCCCCACCTCCGCGCGCGCCCGGTACGCGTCCAGCGCCGCCTCCGCCACCGGCCCCGACGCCGCCACGTCCAGCCGCGTCAGCACCACCGTCGCCTCCCGCAGCGCCTCGGCCAGCTCCCGCTCCGCCTCTCCGAGCGACGGCACGTCCGCCGGCGGAGCCTCCCGCACCGGCAGGCAGTGCCACAGGACCTCGACGTGCACGTCCCCGGCCGGCCCCGCCTCGTACACCTCCGGTACGAGGCCGAAACCGGCCCCGTACCCGACCACCGCCTCCTCCGCCTCCAGCGCCCGCGCGTTGAACTCCGGCGGCCCGCTCAGCCCCAGCGGATGCCCCGGCGCCGGCAGCGCCACCCGCCACCCGGTCACCCCGAGTGCCCGCAGCCGCCCCAGCGCCAGCGTCAGCCCGACCGGCCCCGCCTCGCCCGGGAGCCCCTCCACCCGGTGCACCGCGTCGTCCCCGACAATCGCGAGCACGGCCTCGTCGGGCGAGACCAACCCGGCCAGCAGGGCGTTCCCCCATGCGGCCAACCGTCCTGAACGTGGTTCCGAAAGCATGCCCCCACCCTAGGCACTGGCCCCGGCACCCCCGGGCCACCGCCCCGAACCGCCCCTAACGACCGCCCCGCCGCAGCGGTGGCGTAGGTTTTCCCCTGGGAGCCGCGCCCACAGGTGCGAGCGACCACAAGACCCGACAGACCGCATAGGGGAGACAACGCGCTCATGAGCGATGTACTGGAGCTGGTGGACGTATCCGTGGTCCGCGACGGACGTGCTCTGGTGGACGACGTCTCCTGGTCGGTCAAGGAGGGCGAGCGCTGGGTGATCCTCGGCCCCAACGGCGCCGGCAAGACCACCCTCCTCAACGTCGCCTCCACCTACCTCTTCCCGAGCGCCGGCACCGCCACCGTCCTCGGCGACCGGCTCGGCAAGGTCGACGTCTTCGAGCTGCGCCCCCGCATCGGCATGGCCGGCATCGCCATGGCCGACAAGCTGCCCAAGCGCCAGACGGTCCTGCAGACCGTCCTCACCGCCGCGTACGGCATGACCGCCACCTGGCGCGAGGACTACGACGCCGTCGACGAGCAGCGCGCCCGCGCCTTCCTCGACCGCCTCGGCATGACCGAGTTCCTGGACCGCCGGTTCGGCACCCTCTCCGAGGGTGAGCGCAAGCGCACGCTGATCGCCCGCGCCATGATGACCGACCCCGAGCTCCTCCTCCTCGACGAGCCGGCCGCCGGCCTGGACCTCGGCGGCCGCGAGGACCTGGTCCGCCGCCTGGGCCGCCTCGCCCGCGACCCATACGCGCCCTCCATGGTGATGGTCACGCACCACGTCGAGGAGATCCCGCCGGGCTTCACCCACGTCCTGATGATCCGTCAGGGCAAGGTCCTCGCCGCCGGCCCCATGGAGATGGAGCTCACCTCCCGCAACCTCTCCCACTGCTTCGGCCTCCCCCTGGTCGTCGAGCACGTCGGCGAGCGCTACACGGCCCAGGGCCTGCCCCTCTCGTAGACCGGTCCCGTAAGCCGGTCTCGTAGGTCAACCCCCCGCCCACCGCGCCCTGTCGGGGAACCGGGCCCCGGTCCTACCATGACGATGTGGACATCGACGCATGGGTTTGGTGGCTGATCGGCGCGGTGGGACTCGGCATCCCACTCGTCCTGACCGCGATGCCGGAATTGGGAATGCTGTCCGTCGGCGCGATCGCCGGAGCCCTCACCGCGGCCCTCGGCCTGGGCGTGGTCGCCCAGGTCGTGGTGTTCGCCGTGGTCTCCGTCGCGCTCATCGCGGTGGTACGCCCCATCGCCGCACGCCACCGCGACGGCCGGCCCGAACACGTCTCGAACGTCGACGCGCTGAGAGGCCGTCAGGCCGTCGTCCTGGAACGGGTCGACGGCACCGGCGGCCGGATCAAGCTCGCCGGCGAGGTCTGGTCCGCCCGCTCCCTCGACGCCGGCCAGGTCTTCGAACCGGGACAGCAGGTGGACGTGGCCGAGATCGACGGAGCGACCGCCGTGGTCATGTGAGGGAACGTCACCGAGGGATGACGGCGCACGAGGCGTGCGACATCCACATGTTGCGGCATTGACATGTGACGGAAGCCGGTCAACCCCGCAGAACGGCGCACGCCACCCCCCGCCGTCTGGGAAACTCGATCACCGAAAGCAACCGCGGCAGCGAAGGACACGGGGAACACGATGCCATCAGTCATTATCGTCCTGGTCATCCTGGTGGTGCTCGTCTTCATCGCCCTGATCAAGACGATCCAGGTCATCCCGCAGGCCAGCGCCGCCATCGTGGAGCGCTTCGGCCGCTACACGCGCACCCTCAACGCGGGCCTCAACATCGTCGTCCCGTTCATCGACTCGATCCGCAACCGGATCGACCTGCGCGAACAGGTCGTCCCCTTCCCGCCCCAGCCGGTGATCACCCAGGACAACCTGGTCGTCAACATCGACACCGTCATCTACTACCAGGTGACGGACGCCCGCGCGGCCACCTACGAAGTCGCCAGCTACATCCAGGCCATCGAGCAGCTCACCGTCACCACCCTCCGCAACATCATCGGCGGCATGGACCTGGAGCGGACCCTCACCTCGCGCGAGGAGATCAACGCGGCCCTGCGCGGCGTCCTCGACGAAGCCACCGGCAAGTGGGGCATCCGCGTCAACCGCGTCGAGCTCAAGGCCATCGAGCCCCCGACCTCCATCCAGGACTCGATGGAGAAGCAGAT
Organism: Streptomyces sp. NPDC030862; assembly: GCF_055571835.1. Classification (NCBI taxonomy): domain Bacteria; kingdom Bacillati; phylum Actinomycetota; class Actinomycetes; order Kitasatosporales; family Streptomycetaceae; genus Streptomyces; species Streptomyces sp. NPDC030862. Next base: position 418,119 of record NZ_JBVIEN010000008.1, read on the forward strand.
GCGCGCCGACCGCGACAAGCGCGCCGCCATCCTCACCGCCGAGGGCATCCGCCAGTCGCAGATCCTGACCGCCGAGGGTGAGAAGCAGTCCGCCATCCTCCGCGCCGAGGGCGAGGCCAAGGCCGCGGCCCTGCGCGCCGAGGGCGAGGCCCAGGCCGTCCGCACGGTGTTCGAGGCCATCCATGCCGGCGATCCCGACCAGAAGCTGCTCTCCTACCAGTACCTCCAGATGCTCCCGAAGATCGCCGAAGGCGACGCCAACAAGCTCTGGATCGTCCCCAGCGAGATCGGCGACGCACTCAAGGGCCTCTCCGGTGCCTTCGGCAACATCGGCAACGGCACTCCCGGCTTCAACACAGGTGGCAACGGTGGCCACGGCGGCAACGGCGGTGGCAACGGTGGCTCCGGCATCGCCAAGCAGCCGCCGCAGCAGCGCCGCGAAGAGCCCCCCGTCGACTGACGCGCCCTCCCTTCGTGCATGATCAGTGCATCAAGCACCGATCATGCACGAAGGCCGAGGACACAGCGTGACGATCTGGGAGATGCTCGCGGTATTCGCCGCCGGCATAAGCGCGGGCACCATCAACACCATCGTCGGCTCGGGCACGCTCATCACCTTCCCGGTGCTGATCGCCACCGGCCTCCCACCCGTCACCGCCACCGTCTCCAACGCCCTGGGCCTCATCCCTGGCTCCATCAGCGGTGCCATCGGCTACCGCGCCGAACTCACCGGCCAGCGCCGCCGCATCCTGCGCCTCGGCACGGCCGCGGCCATCGGCGGACTCTGCGGAGCCATCCTGCTGCTGCTCCTGCCTGCGACCGCCTTCGAGACGATCGTCCCCGTCCTCGTGGCGCTCTCCCTCGTCCTGGTCATCCTGCAACCCCGCATCTCCCGGGCCGTCCAGCGACGCCGCGAGCGCCAGGGCGACGACACCGGCGATCCCGCCGGCGGCCCGGCGCTCTTCGTCGGCCTGCTCCTCGCCAGCGTCTACGGCGGCTACTTCACCGCCGCCCAGGGCATCATCTACCTCTCCCTCATGGGCATGCTGCTCCACGACACCCTGCAGCGCCTCAACGCCGTCAAGAACATCCTCGCGGCCGTCGTCAACACCATCGCCGCGCTGTTCTTCCTCTTCGTCGCCCACTTCGACTGGACGGCCGTCCTCCTCATCGCCGTCGGCTCCACCATCGGCGGCCAGATCGGAGCCAAGGTCGGCCGCCGCCTGCCCCCGACCGCCCTCCGCGCGCTGATCATCGCCGTGGGTATCGTCGCGATCATCCAACTCACCACCCGGGGATGACCACATGGCACTGGACATGCGCGAACTCTGCGAACGCTGCGAGCGACCCGTCTCCGCCACCGGCACCGCGTACATCTGCAGCTACGAGTGCACCTTCTGCGAGCCCTGTACAACGGCGATGAACCACATCTGCCCCAACTGCGGCGACGACCTCGTCCTGCGGCCGACACGCACGAAGCCCGCCTCGGCCTGAGACGGGCTCTTCGCACGGCGAACGGGACGAACCCGAGCGCTCGCTCAAGCGGCCGCGGCCTGCGTCGCCAGCCACTCCGGCAACTCCGCGCGGTCCCGTACCCCCAACGCCAGCAGCATCGCGTCCGCCGGCGACGGTACGAACGGCTGGAACAGCAACGGCATGCCCGCCTGCTCCGGCGTACGGTCCGCCTTGCGGTGGTTGTCCTCCGCGCAGGACGCCACCGTGTTCAGCCAGTTGTCGCCACCACCCTGCGCCCGCGGCACCACGTGGTCCACGGTCGTCGCGCGTTTCCCGCAGTACGCGCACCTGTGCTGGTCCCGTACCAGCACACCCCGCCGCGACCACGGCGCCTGTCTTCGGAAGGGCACCCGGACATACCGGCACAACCGGATCACCCGTGGTACCGGCAGCTCAACCGCCGCCGCACGCACACGAAGACGCGGATGCGACTGCTCGACAACGGCCTTGTCCTGCAGCACCAGCACCACCGCACGGTTGAGCGTCACCGTCGACAGCGGCTCGAAGCTTGCATTCAGTACCAGCGTGTCCCGCATTGCTCGCCCACCTCCCGTGTGCCGGCCCACCCCCTGGCGGGCTTGGATCAACTCTGGCCGGGCTGGCCGGGTTGGACAACGCAATAAAAAATGCCCGCTTCTGATCTCTCCAAGACCAGAAGCGGGCAAACAACGAGCGAACGTCAGGACTCCGCGGGAGCCGCGTACTCACCGATCAGCTGAGCCCGCGCCAGCGTGTGGAACCGCAGGTTGAACCCGACCACCGCGGGCGACGCGTCCGCGTCCGGACCCAGCTTCTCCTGGTCCACCGCGTACACGGTGAACACGTACCGGTGCGCCGGATCCCCGGCCGGCGGCGCCGCACCGCCGAAGTCACGCGATCCGTAGTCGTTCCGTACGTGCACCGCCCCCTCGGGCAGCCCCTCGAACGCCCCACCGCCCGCACCCGCCGGCAGCTCGGTGACGGACGCCGGGATGTCGAACAGCACCCAGTGCCAGAAGCCGCTCCCGGTCGGCGCGTCCGGGTCGAAGCACGTCACGGCGAAGCTCTTCGTCTCCACCGGGAAACCCTCCCACCGCAGATGCGGCGAGGTGTTCCCCTCGGCGTAGACCTGCGCGTCCGCCAGCACGGCACCCGGAGCAATGTCCTTGCTCACCACCGTGAACGACGGCACCGGCGGATGGAAGTCGTGAGGGAGCGGCGCCCTCTTCCCCTCTGCCACGCTGTGAACCTCCCTTTCGGTCGTTCGAGCCTTCAGCCTTCTGCGTTCAGCCTTCCGCACCGACCTTAGAGCCAGTTGCGGCGGCCACCGACGTCGGCGAGCCACTGATTGAGGTACGCCACCCAGTCGGTGTTCCGGAAGTCGTTCAGCCCCACCTTGAACGCCCGGTACGAGTCGCTGCCCTCGCTGAACAGCCCCGGCTTCTTGTCCATCTCCAGCACCACGTCCATCTCGCGCTCGTCCGCGACGAAGGACAGCTCGACCTGGTTCAGCCCCCGGTACTGCTGCGGCGGCAGGAACTCGATCTCCTGGTAGAACGGCAGCCGCTGCCGCGTCCCGCGGATGTGCCCGCGCTCCATGTCCGCGTTCTTGAAGCGGAAGCCCAGCTGGATGAAGGCGTCGAGGATCGCCTGCTGCGCCGGCAGCGGGTGGACGTTGATCGGGTCCAGGTCGCCCGAGTCCACGGCCCGCGCGATCTCCAGCTCGGTCGTCACGCCGATGTCCATCCCGTGCAGGTGCTGCCCGGCGATCATCGTGACCGGCGTCTCCCACGGGATGTCCAGCCCGAACGGCACCACGTGCACCGCCCCGGCCTTGACCTCGAAGGCCCCGCCCAGCCGCACCTTCGTGAACTCGATGTCCTGCTTGACCTCCTGGTCGCCGCCCTCGACCTCGACGCGCGCCTGCAGACCGACCGACAGGGCCTCGATCCGCTGGTCCACCGTGCCGCCCTGGATCCGCACCTCGCCCTGGACGACCCCGCCCGGCACGACGTTCGCCTCGGTGAGCACCGTCTCGACGGACGCACCCCCCGCACCCAGGCTCGCGAGCAGCTTCTTGAACCCCATGTTCGCTCCTTCTCGTCCTTCTGCTTCTTCCCGTACGCGACGGAAACGCGCCACGACCGTAGCCCGTCCCCCATTACGCTCGTACGACATGACCGAGAGCCCCGACCGTACGCCGCTCCCGCGCACCTTCTTCGACCGACCCGTTCTGGAGGTCGCACCGGACCTCCTCGGTCGCGTCCTTGTACGCATGACGGACGACGGACCCATCGAGCTCCGCCTCACCGAGGTCGAGGCGTACGCGGGCGAGGCCGACCCCGGCTCCCACGCCTTCCGGGGCCGCACCGCGCGCAACGCGGTCATGTTCGGCCCGCCCGGTCACGCGTACGTCTACTTCACCTACGGCATGTGGCACTGCCTGAACCTGGTGTGCGGCCCCGAAGGCCACGCCGGCGGTGTCCTCCTCCGCGCCGGAGAGATCCAGACCGGTCACGAGCTGGCCCGGAAGCGCCGCGCCACGGCCCGGAACGATCGAGAACTGGCCAAAGGCCCCGCCCGTCTTGCCACCGCCCTGGACGTCGACCGCACCCTCGACGGCACCGACGCCTGCGCCGGCCCCGAGTCGCCCCTCTCCGTACTGACCGGCACCCCCACACCCGCCGACCAGGTCAGCACGGGCCCCCGCACCGGAGTGAGCGGCGACGGCGCCACCCACCCCTGGCGCTTCTGGATCGACGGCGACCCCACAGTGAGCCCGTACCGCGCCCACGTTCCGCGTCGGAGGAGGGGTTGAGAGGGGGGCTTGACTTGCGCCACGCAAGCGCCTAATGTCTACCGAGCTGCGAGAGCAGGGCGTGCCATCTGTGCCTCCTGGACGCAGCCATCCACCACCGAAGATCGTCTCCCAAATGGGTTCGAGTTCTGGCATGCCGGAATTCATTCCAGCGGCTCGATTATGAGTCGCCAAGGAAATGGTCTAAAGTGATGGAGCGCCGAAAGGCAAAGGCCCTCCAACGGCCACTGGAAACTGAATCCGAACCGGAAACGGAACGGAAAAAGAATCTGGTAAGGTTGGAAACACGAAAG
>NZ_JBVIEN010000009.1:0-410614 GCF_055571835.1 Streptomyces sp. NPDC030862
GAACGAGAGTCCGACCACCCCCCACCGGAACCCCCGGCACCCGCCCAAGCCCACCGGGCGGCAAGCACCGCGCAGCGGAAAGCCGCCCACCGGGCGCGAGCCCCCGCGCAGCGCAAGCCCACCGGGCAGCAAGCACGGCGCGACAGGAACCAGCGCCGCGGCGGCGCCCCGCAGGGTTACGCCGCCGCGTCGAAGCCGGTGTCGTGGGCCATGCGCTTCAGCTCCAGCAGCGCGTGCTTCTCGATCTGGCGGATGCGCTCGCGCGTGAGGCCGTGCTCCTTGCCGACCTCCGTCAGGGTGCGCTCGCGCCCGTCCTCGATGCCGTACCGCATCCGGATGATCGAGGCCGTGCGGTGGTCGAGCTTGTCGATCAGGTCGTCGAGCTCCTCGCTGCGCAGCAGCGTCAGCACCGACTGCTCGGGCGACACCGCCGACGTGTCCTCCAGCAGGTCGCCGAACTGCGTCTCGCCCGCGTCGTCCACCGGCATGTTCAGCGAGACGGGGTCGCGGGCCCAGTCGAGGACGTCGGTGATGCGCTCCGCCGAGGACCCGAGCTCCTCGGCGATCTCCGCGGGCTCCGGGTCGCGGCCGTGCTCGCGGTTGAACTCGCGCTGCACGCGCCGGATGCGGCCCAGCTCCTCCACCAGGTGGACGGGGAGCCGGATCGTGCGCGACTGGTCGGCGATCGAGCGCGTGATGGCCTGGCGGATCCACCACGTCGCGTACGTCGAGAACTTGAAGCCCTTGGTGTAGTCGAACTTCTCCACCGCGCGCACCAGACCCGCGTTGCCCTCCTGGATCAGGTCGAGCAGCGGCAGGCCGCTGCGCGGGTAGCGCCGGGCGACCGCGACGACGAGCCGCAGGTTGGACCGGATGAAGACGTCCTTCGCCCGCTCGCCCGCGGCGACCAGCGCCTCCAGCTCCTCACGGGTCGCTCCGCCCGCCTCGCTCTCCACCTCGCCGTCGAGGATCTGCTGGGCGTAGACGCCCGCCTCGATGGTCTGGGAGAGCTCGACCTCCTTCGCGGCGTCGAGCAGGGGCGTGCGCGCGATCTCGTCCAGGTACATGCCGACCAGGTCGCGGTCGGCGATCTCCCCGCCCACGGCGCGAGCGCTGCTGCCCCGGTCGGTCCCGCCCCCGGCGGACCGGGTCGCTCCCGACTGACGTTGGGCGACGGCACGGGTTGCCATGCGAGCTCCCTTGCTGAGTAGGTGTCGCGACACCCTTCCGGGTGCCCTGCATCCGACGGAAACAACGACCGGAATCAGGACAGAATTCCCATGACACCCACCCATTTTCGCGATCTTGCAGTATCCTCACGGGCCACCGAGGGAGGGTCGATGCCGCAAAGGCGAACGGATCTGCAGGTCAGAGCGGGGGCGGAGGCCGACATCGGCGCCCTCACGGAGATCTACAACCACTACGTCCGTGAGACGGCGATCACATTCGACGCGGTCCCCTTCACCCCCGAAGAGCGCCTTCCGTGGCTGCGCTCCCACCCTGAAGACGGCCCGCACCGGCTTCTGGTTGCCCACGAAGGCGATCACCCGCTCGGGTACGCGACCTCCGGCCCCTTCCGGCCGAAGGCCGCGTACTCCACCTCCGTCGAGGTCAGCGTCTACCTGGCCCCGGAGGCCGTCGGCCGGGGCGTCGGCACCCTGCTGTACGAGCGGCTCTTCGACGCCCTCGCGGGCGAGGACGTGCACCGCGCCTACGCGGGCATCGCGGTGCCGAACGACGCGTCGGTCCGCCTCCACACCCGCTTCGGCTTCCGTCACACCGGGACGTTCACCCAGGTGGGGCGGAAGCTCGGGCGGTACTGGGACGTCGCCTGGTACGAGAAGGAGCTCGGCCAGGCGACCCCCCAGCGCTAGGGCCAGGCCCTAGGCGACGGAGTTGAACTTCCCGCCCTCGCCCGCGTACAGCGTGGTCGTCAGCCGGCTGAACGGGGCCGTCGCCGAGCCGGTCGAGCGGTAGACGTACGTACCGTTCGTGCCGTAGGCGATCAGGTCGGGGCGGCCGTCGCCGGTGACGTCGCCGGCACCGACGAGCTGGGAGAAGGCGTTCCAGCCGCTGCCGACCTTGACGCGGGTGGCGAAGCCGCCCGCGCCGTTGCCCTGGTAGAGCCAGAGCACACCGGCGGAGTCGCGGGCGACCAGGTCGCCGGCCGCGCTGCCCGCGATATCGCCGACGGCGGTGAGCTGGTTGTAGATCTGCCAGCCGCCGCCGACCTTGACGCGGGTCGCGAAGGGCGCGGTCGGGCTGCCGGTGCCCTTGTAGAGCCACAGCACGCCGGAGGCGTCGGTGGCGAGGAGGTCGGCGCGGCCGTCGCCGGTGAGGTCGCTGCCACCGGTGAGCTTGTTGTAGATCTGCCAGCCGGTGCCCACCTTGGCGCGGGTCGTGAAGGTGCCGTCGCCCTTGCCCTGGTACAGCCACAGGACGCCCGAGGTGTCGCGGGCGATCAGGTCGCCCACGGGGGTGCCGGCGAGGTTGCCCGTGGCTTCGATCTGGTTGTAGATCTGCCAGCCGGAGCCGACCCTCGTCCGCTGGGCGGTCTTGACCTGGCCGCCCGACGGCCAGTCGAAGAGGTCGTCCCGCCACAGCACGCCGGAGGCGTCCCGCGCGAGGACGTCCGTCGAGCCGTTGTCGTTGAAGTCGTGCGGGTTGGCCTGCCGCGTGACCTGGAAGCTCCCCGAGGCGGTCGCCGGGGCGCCGACGCCGTCGGCCGGGGTGGCGGTGGCCTGCCAGGTGTAGGCGCCGTTCGGGGCGCTGATGCCGTCCAGGACGCCGTCCCAGGCGAAGGCGAAGCGCTTGTCGGCGACCGGTTGCGCCAGGCGCTGGGTGTGCTTCCTGCCGGTGGCCGTGTGCGTGAGCGTGACGTCCACGGTGGCGTTCGCGCGGGAGAGGGTCCACTCCATCGGGACCGTGGTGCCGGGCGTCTCCAGGTTCACCGCGGTGGGGACCTTGGACGCCGTCACCTGGACCGGCAGGACCCGGCCCGTGTCCGCCACCAGCGTGGCGGTCGGGCGGCCGTCGTCCCCGGGCCAGATGCGGAACAGGCCGTCCGCCTCGGCCGTGGCGCCGCGCACGAGCAGGGCGCCGTCCGGCGCCTGGGCCACGCTGGAGAAGTGCTCCAGCAGCTTGTACGGCTCGGCGGTGGAGCTCTTGACGTTCCGCGCGTACAGCGGGCTCGGCGCCTCGCCGGCCGCCGCCGCCTTGCCGGGGACGCCGTAGAGCAGCGTGTCCCGGAGGACGCCGGCGATGACGGCCCCGCTCATGGAGCTGTCCAGGGTGTACGTCCGGTGGACGTACACGCCCTCCACGCGGAGCGTGGCGGCCCCGCTCCGGTACTCGACCCAGGACTCGTAGTCCGCGCTGAAGGCGCCCGTCGAGGCCTGGGTCCACAGGGCGGTGTTCGCGCTGTCGCCCTCCTTGACGGTCGAGTCGGGGTCGACGTTCCTGCGCGTCGCCCAGAACTCGGTCTTGCGGGTCGCCGGGCTCGGGAACACGCGGTTGCTGCTGAGGAGGAGCATGGCGTCGCTCGTGGAGGCGACGACCTTGAAGTCGAGGCCGTAACCGCCGCCCAGGCGCAGCGTCTTCCTGGCGAGGCCGTCGACCGGGGTGAGCTGCCACAGCTCGTGGTAGTCCTGGTTGCCCGTCGGGACCCGCACGAAGAGGTTCGCGCCGACCACGCCGACGAGCTTCGCGCCGGGCTTGAACTCGGCCGCGAGGTCGAAGGAGGCGGACAGGGTGCCGCCGTCCGCCATGTCCCGCAGGTAGACCGTGGTGCCACCGTCGCTGGTCACGACGATGTCGGAGTTGCTGCCGTGGCCGACGGTGCCGGTGGTGATCGGCAGCACCGAGCCGTCGGCGTACCTGTGCCACTCCAGGACGGGATGGCCGGCGTCGTCCGTGCGGGACGTGAGGTAGCCGGTGTCGCCGGTGCTGACGATCTCCGCGTCGAGCGGCAGGGTGGCCGCGGTGACGGCGGCGGCGGCGGCCCCGGCCTGGGCGGCGGCCGCGGGAGCGGCTGCCGGAGCGGCCACGGCGCCGGGCGCGGCGAGGACGCCGGCACCGACCGTCACGGCGAGGACGGTGGCGACGGAGGCACCGAGCCGGCGTCGGGTGGTGCGTACGGAAGACAAGTAAGTCCCTCCTGATGAGCGAGCGGTACGCACATCAGTGCGCACTGCCCGCTCAGACCGACGAGGCGGGAGGGAGGTTGTACGCGTCACCCGCACTTTCACCGGACCCGAACTGGAGCGACCGCTTCGCCAGGCCCATCCAGAACCCCTCGATCACGCTCCGCCCGGCGGTGAGGTCCGCCGTCGCGTCCGCGGCGCCCAGCGTGACGAACAGCGGGGCGAAGTGCTCGGTGCGCGGGTGCGCGAGCCTCCCGGCCGGGGACTTACGCGTGAAGTCGAGCAGCGCGTCCACGTCGCCGGCCTCCAGGGCGAGGCGGCCCCACTCGTCGAACTCCGCGGACCAGCCCGGCACGCCCTGGTGGCGCAGCGCCGCCAGGTTGTGCGTGAAGAACCCGCTGCCGACGATCAGTACGCCCTCGTCGCGCAGCGGCGCCAGCTTGCGTCCGATGTCCATCAGCGCGGCCGGGTCGAGCGTCGGCATGGAGATCTGCAGGACGGGGATGTCGGCGTCCGGGTACATCTCGACGAGCGGTACGTACGCCCCGTGGTCCAGGCCCCGGTCGGGGATGTCCTGTACGGGGGTGCCGGGGCCGCGGAGCAGTTTGCGCACGGCCTCGGCGAGGTGCGGTGCGCCGGGGGCGGCGTACCGGACCTGGTAGTAGTGCGCGGGGAAGCCCCAGAAGTCGTACACGAGCGGCACGGTCGTGGTCGCGCCGAGCGCCAGCGGGGCCTCCTCCCAGTGGGCGGAGACGACGAGGATCGCGGCGGGCCGGGGCAGGCGGGCGGACCAGGCGGCGAGCTCACCGGGCCAGACGGGGTCGTCGGCGAGGGGCGGCGCGCCGTGGGAGAGGTAGAGGGCGGGCATGCGAGCCATGACGATCGACTCCCGGGTCGTTGGTTCCGACAGTACGCCGAACCAGTACTTGAAACTTAAAGCTCTACACGACCCGACCGTAACAGCTATCTAGTTAAACTTTCAAGAGAAGTAGAGTGGGACGCATGAGCGACGACCACGACGGCCCGCGCTGGCTCAGCGACGACGAGCAGCGCGTCTGGCGCGCCTATCTGCACGCCACCACGCTGCTGGAGGACCACCTCGACCGCCAGCTCCAGCGCGACGCCGGTATGCCGCACATCTACTACGGCCTCCTCGTCCAGCTCTCCCAGGCACCGCGCCGCCGGATGCGCATGACCGAGCTCGCCAAGGACGCCAAGATCACCCGGTCCCGCCTCTCCCACGCCATCGCGCGCCTGGAGCGGAGCGGCTGGGTGCGCCGCGAGGAGTGCCCCTCCGACAAGCGGGGCCAGAACGCCTACCTGACGGACGAGGGCTACGAGGTCCTCAAGCGCAGCGCCCCCGGCCATGTCGCCGCCGTACGGCAGGCCATGTTCGACCGGCTCAGCCCCGAGCAGGTCGAGCAGCTCGGCGAGATCATGCGGCTGATGGCGGAGGGCCTCCAGCCCTCGGAGCCGGGGGCGGACCTGCCCTGGCGGCGTTAGTCGGCTGGGCTGACCTGCCCTGGCGACGCTGACCAGGGCCTGATCCGAAAGACAGGCCCTAGCCGACGTGCTGCACCGGCTACGCCGTCAGCGCCACCCCCGCGTACGCCGCCGTCGCCACCAGCACCCACGCCGCGAGGCCCAGCGCCGCCATGCGCGCGCCCGTCCGGGTCGCCAGGGTCGGGAGGTGGACCGCGGTACCGAGGGCGAAGAGGGCGGCGGTAAGGAGCAGTTCCTGGGCCGTCGCGGCGGCCGTGAGGGCGGGGCCCGGGAGCAGGCCCGTGGTGCGGAGCGCCACCATGGCGAGGAAACCGGCGACGAAGAGCGGGACCAGCGGGGGGCGGCGGCCGTCGGGGGCGGGGCGCGGGTCGTGGCGGCGTGCGGCGACGACCAGGGCCGCCACCAGCGGGGCCAGCAGCGCCACCCGCATGAGTTTGACCAGGACGGCCTCGCCGAGGGCGGCCGGGCCGGCGGTCTGGGCCGCGGCCACCACCTGGCCCACGTCGTGCACCCCGGCGCCGACCCACCGCCCGAACTGCTCGTCCGTCAGGCCCAAGGGGCCCTGGAGCAGCGGCAGTACGGCGATGGCGAGCGTCCCGCACAGCGTCACCACCGCGACGGCGGCGGCCGCGTCGTCCTCGTCGCTGTCGCGCACGGCGCCCACCGCGCCGATCGCGGAGGCCCCGCAGATCGCGTACCCCGCGGCGATGAGCACCGGCTGGTCGCCGGGGAGCCGCAGCCGGCGGCCCAGCCACCAGGTGCCGCCGAAGGTGGCGGCCACGACGGCGAGCACCATCGCGACCGTGCGCCAGCCGAGGCCCAGCACGTCGGACAGGCTCAGTTTCAGTCCGAGCAGCACCACCCCGAGCCGCATCAGGCGCCGGGCGGCCAGGGCCAGCCCGGTCCTGCACCGGCCCCGGCCGCGTACGGCGGTGCGCAGCCCCGGGGCGTGCGCGGCGGCGACGCCCAGGACGACCGCGGCGGTGAGCATCGGTACGGAGGGCAGCGCGCGGTGCACCAGCCACGCGGCGCCCACTCCCCCGGCGGCGAGCGCCAGCCCGGGCAGCGGCCCGGCCGTCAGGGCGACGGGAGCCGTCCGCGCGCCGAGGAGGGCCATCACGCGTCCACCGGCAGCCGGTAGACGCGCCGGATACTCGTGGAGAGCCGCGTGATGTCGGCGCCGTACACGTGCAGGGATACGGCGGTCTCGGTGCCGCCGTTGCGTACGAGGTGGATGTCGCCGGGCGGCGCGAGCGCGGCGACCGTGCCGCGTGCGTTGACCACGTCCTCGGTGGCGACCAGCCGCGCCCCTTCGCCGTCCGGGACGAGCCGGAAGCGGCGCTCGTGCTCCTCGCCGCGGTGGACGCCGGTCACGCACCACGCCACGTGGTCGTGGACCGGCGTGGCCTGGCCGGGCAGCCAGACGAGGGCGACGAGCGAGAAGGAGCCGTCGGGCTCGGCGTGCAGCACGTGCTGGCGGTACCGGGCGGGGTCGCCCTCGCACTGGGCGTCGGTGAGCAGGTCGGGCGCGCCGAGGTGCGGGGCGAGGCGCTCGGCCACGAGCCGGGCCGTCGGCCCGGGCGGCAGGCCCCGGGCCGCGGCGGCGCGCACCTCGCCGACGAGCGTACGCAGACGGGCGGTGGCCGTCGGTTCCGGGGAGGTGAGGGGGGTGAGGGGGGTGGTCGTCATGGCGGCAGCGTCCGGCCGCCGGGCCGGGCCCGTCCAAGGAGGGTTCGTTGCCGGGGGGCCAACCCCCCCTTATGGAAGGCGGCTTCAGCAGCCGACCTTCGCCTCCGCCGCGGCGACGATCGCCTCCAGCGCCAGCGCGGTGGCCGGGATCCGCAGGTGCTCGCGGAGGACGTACGCGTACACCTGGCGGCGGGTGTGCGGTTCCACCATGCGGCCGGTGACCTTCGCGTGGCAGAGGAACGACAGCACCAGCGCCGGGACCAGCGCGACGCCGATCCCCGCCGCCACCAGGCTCTGCAGCACCAGGTTGTCGTCCGTCGTGCAGGCGATGTCGGGGGCGAAGCCCTCCTCGGCGCAGACGTGCAGGAAGTTCGCGCGGCAGCGGGCACAGCCGGCGATCCACCGCTCGTGCCGGAGGTCGCCGACGTGGACCGCGCGGCGCCGGGCCAGGGGGTGGCCGGTGGGCAGGAGCACCGTGAGCGGGTCCTCCAGGAGCTTGAACTCGGCGAGTTCGTCCGGGACCTCGACGCGCAGGCCGGGGTAGCTGAAGGCCAGCGTGATGTCGCACTCGCCCCGCGCGGCCATCCGCAGCGACTCCGGCGGCTCGGCCTCCGTCAGCTCGATGCGGATCCCGGGGTGTTCCTCCGCCATCCGGGCCATCGCCTCGGGCAGGATCGTCGCCCCAGCGCTGGGGAAGGCGCACACCCGTACGCGTCCGGAGCGCAGGCGCGCGATGGCGTCGATCTGCTCCTGCGCGGCCGCGAGGGTGTCGAGGATGGTGCCGGTGTGGCGGGTGAGGGCCTGGCCCGCCTCGGTGAGGCGCAGACCGCGGCCGACGCGGGTGAACAGCGGTGTGCCGACGTCCCGCTCCAGCGCCTTCATCTGCTGGCTCACGGCCGGCTGGGTGTAGCCGAGGGCGCGGGCGGCGGCGGTGTACGAACCGGTGCGGACGACCTCGTGGAAGGTCTTGATGTACCGGGAATCGAACACGGTCGAAAGCATAAGGAGAAATTGGGTGCGGGAAAGGACCGTTCCCGGCCGTTTCCGCAACCCGTACAGCCCACCCTCCCTCACCCATCCGCGGAAAAACCCACGATCGGGCCACCCGGCGCGCGCCCGCGCCCCGTCCGGCCCAGGCTGATCGGACAAGAGCGCAGAGCGGAACCGGCCGCCTGCCGCGGACCGAAGGCGATCAGCACCTATGGAGCGGACGCGCCGGCGGATACGCAGACCGGTCGCCCTCGGGGCGGCCACCACGCTCGCCCTCGCCACGCTGGCCACGGCGAGCTCGACCCTCCCGGACCCCTCCCGCGCCTCCGCGGGCCCCGTCGCCGCCGAGAACGCCACCGACGAGCTCGCCGCCCTCGGCCCGTGCCGGATCTCGGCCACCGTGGGCGTACAGATGTCGGAGGGCATCCCCACCCCGTCCGGTTACGCCCGCTCCACCGGCGAGGTACGCGCCCTCAACCTGATGATCGACTTCCCGGACGCGCCCGGCGAGGGCCCGGCGATGGAGCGGTACGCCGAGTTCTTCCCGCAGACCTCCGACTGGTTCCGCGTCAGCTCGTATGGGCGGCTCGTCTACCGGCCCGAGGCGCCGCTCCCCGACTGGCTGCGGATGCCGATGCCGTTCGCCGAGTACGGCATAGAGCGCGGTTCGCCGTACGAGCCGGGCTACCGCAAGCTCGTCGAGGACATCGTGGCGGCCGCCGACCCGAAGGTCGACTTCAGCGCGTACGACCTGGTCAACATCCTGGTCACGCCCAACGCCGGGCCCTCCGCGCTCGACACCGTCCTGTCCGTCACCTTCTCCGGCAACACCGAGGCCCCGCACGCGGACGGCACCCCGCTCGCCCACACGTCCTTCGTCTACAGCCGCCAGGACGACGGCTCCGGCACGTACCACGAGACGGGCTTCCGCGTCCTGCCGCACGAGAACGGCCACGTCTTCGGCCTGCCCGACCTCTACACGGCGGACGGCGGCGGCGCGGTCGGGCACTGGGACATCATGTCCGAGGACTGGGGTGCCAACAACGACCTGCTGGGCTGGCACAAGTGGAAGCTCGGCTGGCTCGACAACGACCAGGTGCGGTGCGCCGCCGCCCCCGGCAGCCGGGTCTACGACCTCGCCCCGCTCCCCCTCCGCGGCGACGGCACCAAGCTCGCGGTCATACCGCTGACGGAGGAGACGGGGTACGCGGTCGAAGTCCGCACCCGGGACGGCAACGACGAGGCGGTCTGCGAGCCGGGCGTCCTCATCTACCACGTACGGTCGGACGTGAACACCGGCGAGGGCCCGGTCACCGTCCTGGACAGCGACCGCGACAGCGGCGGCTGCACGCGCCGCCCCAACGTGCACGCGGAGCTGTCGGACGCGCCCTTCCGGCCGGGCGAGTCCTTCACCGACCGGGAGAACGGCATACGCATCACGGTGCTGGCCGAGAACCGCCGCTCCGGCACCTACCGGATCCGCGTCACCCGCTCGGGAACCACGTCCTGAGCTCCCGCTTGAGCACCTTCCCCGTGGCGTTGCGGGGCAGCGGCCCCTCCTGCACGAGGACGTGGGCGGGCACCTTGAAGGCGGCCAGGCTCCGCGCCGCGTGCGCCCGCAGCTCCTCGGCGCCCGCCCCGGCCCCCACCCGGAGCCGGACCACGGCGGCGACCTCCTCGCCGAGCACGGGGTGCGGGACGCCGAGCACCGCCGCCTCCAGCACGTCGGGGTGGGCGTGGAGCGCGCCCTCGACCTCGACGCAGTACACGTTCTCGCCGCCGCGGATGACCATGTCCTTGAGCCGGTCGACGACGCTGACCCGCCCGTCGTGGACCGTCGCCAGATCGCCGGTGCGCAGCCAGCCGTCGGCCGTGAACGCCCCGGCCGTCGCCTTGTCGTCGCCCCAGTAGCCGCGCACCAGGGTCTGGCCGCGCAGCCAGAGCTCACCGACCTCGCCGTCGGGCAGCGGCCGCCCGTCCGGGCCCGCGACCCGCACCTCGGTCACGGGCGTCGGCCGGCCCGCGGCGCCGGGGAAGCGGCGGTACTCGTCCCCGTACGTGGCGAGCACGCCGCCGCTGGTCTCGGTGAGGCCGTAGCCGTTGCGGGGCTCGACGCCGGCGGGGCAGCGGGCGACCAGGCTGGGCGGGGCGGCGGAGCCACCGGTGTTGAGATGCGTGAGGGGGCCGAGGCCCCGCCCGCTCTCCTCCGCCGCGTCGAGGAGTTGCAGGGCGGTCGCCGGGACCCCGGCGTAGTGCGTGACCCCGTGCGCGTGGATCAGCTCCAGGGCCTTGGCCGCGTCCCACTTGCGCAGGAGCACCAGCGTGCCGCCGGCCGCCATGGCGGAGTAGAACGCCGTGAACGCCGCGACGTGGAAGAAGGGGAAGGTCATCAGCGTCACGGGCGCCGGCCCCAGTCCCGGCACCTCGCCGCGCCGCAGCGCGGCGTCCGCCGCCTGGTAGCGCGGGTTCATCGCGGCCCCGGCCTGCGCGAGGTGCGTGGCGACCGCGCCCTTGGGGCGGCCGGTGGTGCCGGAGGTGTAGATGATGGTGGCGTCGTCCTCGGGCCGGACCTCCACGTCCGGCGGCCCGAGCGCCGGATCGGGCGCGGGCAGGTCCTCGTACCGCTCGAACCCGTCCGCCGCGTCGCCGGGCCCGGAACCGCCGTGGAAGACCACCCCGGGCACGCCCGCGCCCCGCGCCCACTCCCGTACGCGCGCGACCCGCTCCCCGTCGACCAGCAGCACGCCCGGCCGGCAGTCGTCGAGGGCGTACGCGAACTCCTCCTCGGTCCACCAGGCGTTCAGCGGTACGGCGACGAGGCCGGCCAGCTGCGCCGCCCAGAAGGCGATCTGCCACTCGGGGTGGTTGCGCATCGCGACGACGGCCCGGTCGCCGCGGCGCAGCCCGTACACCCCGGTCAGCCGCCGGGCGAGCGCGCAGGCGGCCGCGAAGAACTCCGCGTACGTGTAGCTCCGGCTCTCGGCGACGAGGAACGGCCGCTCCCCGTGGGCCCAGGTGACCTCGACGACCTCGCGCAGGGTGCGCGGCCCGGCGGCGTACACGAGCCGGCCGTCCTCGCCCGCCGTGACGGCGAAGGGCGCGCCGGGCGCGGTCAACGCGGCGGCCGGGTCGTCCGTGGACCGTTCGGGGTGTGACACCCTCGCCCTCCTAAGCGCTTGCTCAGTCTCTGTCCGGCGACGCTATGCGTGACCACACCACCCCGTCAAGCAAGTGCGTGTAGGCACCACTCATTTCCGGCCGCTCCGTCGCGAACCCATGGTGGTGGTCCCACCACACCCCGGACGCCGGCCCGGCCCCGTACCGGCGGCCCTGAGCCCCTCCCGTGGTGGTCCGGCCACCGCTGCGGGCGGTGATCGGGTTCCCGTGCCACCTCCTCGGCGCGGGCTCCCGGCGACCAGGCTGGCTCCCGGTTCAGTGAGGCCACGGAGGCGGAACAGGGGGCGTGGTGATGAGAGCTGTCCACGGATACGGATACGAGTACGGGCACGGGTACGGGTACGAGCGGGCCGGGGCGGGGCCGGAGCGCGTGGTGGCGGAGTTGGCCGGCGCCCTGTTCCCCCCGGTCCTGCGCAGGAGGGACCAGCGCCGGCGGGCGGAGCAGTACGTGCGCGGGCTGCTCGCGGTCGACGGCCGCAAGTCCATGCGCAACATCGCCCGCGTCGTCGGCGGCTCCGCCGCCGAACAGGGCCTGCACCACTTCATCACGGACTCCACGTGGGACTGGGCGGCGATGCGCGCGGCCCTCGCCCGCCACCTGCAGCACGTCATGCCACCGCAGGCGTGGGTCGTCCAGCCGATGTCCATCCCCAAGGTCGGCGAGCACTCGGTGGGCGTGGACCGCGGGTGCACGCCGCGGCCCGGCCAGTCGGCCGGCGGCCAGCGGGCCTTCGGGGTGTGGTTCGCCTCCGAGGGGACGAGCGCCCCGGTCAACTGGCGGCTGCACCTGCCGCCGCACTGGCTGCGCGAGACGGAGCGCCGCCGCCGGGCGGACATCCCCGAGGAGGCAGTGGAGGAGACGCTGGAGGAGGGCGCCGCCGCGGCGGTCCTGGACTCCATGCCGTCGTGGGGCCTGCCGCGCACGCCGGTGGTCCTCGGCGGCGCGGCCGCGGAGGACCGGTCGGCCATGGAGGTGCGGGCGGCCGCCGAGGTGCGGGCGGCCGTGCTGCGGTTCGCCGCCGCCGACGTGCCGCTACTGATGCGGATCCCCGCGACAACGGGCCTCACCGTGGCCGATCCGTCGATGCCCGGCTTCGGCGCGGGCCGGCTGACCGCCCACCAGATCCTCGACTCCGTCACGGCGCTGCGCCGGCCGGTGCGGTGGGCGTCACCCGAGGGTGGCCCGGCCACCGTGCGCGGCTCCCTGGTGGTGGCCGCGCGCGTGGCGCTGCCCGATGCCGCCGGGCCGGTGCGGCCGCGGCCCGGTCGCCCCGGCGGGGCGACGCGGTCCCGGGGGCTGCTGCTGCTCGGGGAGTGGCACGACCCGCGTCGCCCGCCGGCGGAGTTCTGGCTGACCGGCATGGACCGCACGCCCGTGCCCGCGCTGCTGCGGCTGACGAAGCTGTGCCGGCGGGTGGCGGCGGACAGTCTGGCGGTGGGCGGGCAGGTGGGCCTGCGGGACTTCGAGGGCCGTTCGTTCCACGGCTGGCACCGGCACATCACGCTCGCCTCGGTGGCGCACGCGGCACGGATCCTGGCCGACGCGAGCGGGCCGGCGTACCCGGGCGCCGTGGAGGCTTACGCCACGGGGGTGCCCGCCTGAGGCCGCGGCTGCCCGCCGGGGTCGCCGGGGCCGTCCGGTCCGCCGGGGACCAGCGTGTGCCGGGCCCGCTGGAGCCGCAGCGCCAGCTGCACCTCCAGCGCCCGTGCGGGCTCCTGCCAGTCCGCGCCGAGGAGTTCGGTGATCCGCTCCAGCCGCCGGGAGACGGTGTTCGGGTGGACGTGCAGCAGCTCGGCCGCCCGGGTGGGGCTGCTGCCGGAGGAGAAGTAGCACTCCAGCGTGCGCAGGAGCTCGGTGGACTGCCGGCCGTCGTAGTGCAGTACGGGGCCGATGGCGATGCGGACGAACCCGTCGACGTCGTGCTGGTCCGACAACAGGAGCCCGAGGAAGCCGAGTTCACGCGGCGACGCCGTACCGCCGGTGCCGCCGAGGGCGGTGAGCGCGTCGAGGCAGCGCTGCGCCTCCCCGTGGGTGCGCTGGACGGCCTCGGGTCCGGTGACCGGGCCTGCCGCGCCGGCCGTCACCGGGTGGCCCAGCACCGAGGACAGCTCGCGGGACACCGCCTCGGCGGCGGCGCCGGGGTCGCGGCCCGGCAGCAGCAGCGCGATGCGGCCGCCGTCCGCGTACTTCAGCCCCGCCATCCGGTGCGCGTACGACGACGCCCACACCACCGCCCGGCCCTGTGACCCGCCCTCGGGCCGGGCCACCACCACGACGTGCGGCTCGGCGAGGTCGACCGCGAGCCGCCGGGCCTGCGCGGCCAGGTGTCCCGGCGACAGCGGGGAGGCGTGGAGCAGGGCGTGGAACAGCTCGTCGCGGACCTGACCCTCGGCCACCGCCGTACTGCGCTGCATCAGCAGCAGGACGGCGACGGTCTGGGCGACCAGCCCGAGCAACCGCACCTGCGTGTCGGGGGCTTCCGGGACCGTGCGGTACAGGACGAGCGTGCCCAGGTCCTCCGTGCCGCCGGTGACCGGGCACGCCCACAGGTCGTCCGCGCACCGCACGGGGCCCCGCTCGGCGTGCGCGTCGAAGCACGCCCGGTCGAGCCGCTCCTCGGCCGTCCCGGCCGGAAAGCCGGCGCTGCGGGCGAGGGGCTCGCCGACGGTGTCCCGCACCAGCAGGTCCCCGTCCAGTGCGGCCGCGGCCCGGTCCAGCAGGGCGGGCAGGCCGGCGCCGCCCAGCACCAGGTCGATGAGGCCGCTGTGGGTGCCGTGCAGCCGGCGCGCGTCGGCGGAGGAGTTCCGGGCCCGGGTCGTGTCCCGCTCCAGCTCGGTGACCTCCGCCCGGACCCGCTCCAGCAGCCTGGTCCGCTCGATGGCGACGGCCGCGAGGTCGGCCAGCGACGTCATCAGGGAGATCTCGTCGGGTGCGAAGTGCCGGACGTCGCGGTCCGCGACGTACAGCACGCCGAACGTGGCCCGTTCGTGCTGCAGGGGCACGGCGAGGATGGCGTGCAGCCCTTCCGTGCGCACCACCCCGTCGATCGTCTCGTTGTGCGTGAAGCCGTCGTCGTTCAGGTAGTCGGGGGTCCAGAACGGCGCGGACCGCTGCTGCGCGTGCGCGCCGACGCCGCCTCCCACCGGGACCGTGAACCCCACGGTGATCGCCGAGGCGTGGCCGTCCGCGGCCCGTACGTGCGACAGTCCGTCCCCGGCGTCGTGGAGGGTCACCCAGGACATGTCGAGGCCGAGCAGGAGCCGGGCCCGCCGGGTGATGACCTTGAGCAGGGTGTCCAGGTTGTACGGGAGGGTGAGGTCGCGCGCGGTGTCGACCAGTGCGGAGAGGCCCGCCTCGCGCTGCCGGCGCCGGCTGAACAGCCGCCGCACGGACAGCGCCCGGTCCTTCGCCGCGGTCACCCGGGCCAGTTCGTCCTCGGTGGCACCGGCCGCGCGGGCCTGCCGTACGACGTCCTCAAGGCGCTCGGCGGGCGCTTCCGCGGCCAGCAGGTCGAGCATGGCGAACGCGTACCCGTCGAGCGGCCTGCCCCCCGGCAGCATGTCCCGGCCCCTCCCCCGGGCCGGGAAGATCCCGGCCGAGGGGCAACGTAGACCGCCCCCGGGGATTGGTCAACAAGCGTCCGGACGGCCGGACGCCACCCGAACTCCCAGGTCCGCGAGTCCCTCCCGGCTCCGTCAGGTCGCGGGCGGCTCGATGTCCGCGTCCAGCCGCACCCACCCGCGTACCGCCTCCGTCGTCGGATGGTCGTGCCCCATCGTCGCCCGCGCCCGCCGCAGCGCCTCCTGGTGCAGTTCCTCCGCCTCGTCCTCGGCCCCGGCCGCCCGCAGGTCGATCGCCAGGTTGGAGGCGCAGCCGATCGCGTCGTAGTAGTCCGCGCCGAGCACCCGCGTGAACCCGTCCAGGACCTCCCGCTCCAGCCGTATCGCCTCCTCCGCCCGCGCCGGGCCGCCGTCCGCGCCGAGGTCGGTGGCGTGGTTCATCGCGCTGCACAGGGTGTACGGGTGGTCGGGCCCGAGCACCTCGCGGTACTGCTGCACGGTCCGGCGCGACAGCGCCAGCGCGGCCGCCCGCTCCCCGGTCAGCCGCAGGTAGATGGCGAGGTTGTTGGCGCAGGCGAGGGCGAAGGGGTGCCGTCCGCCGAGCTGCGTGCGGTGGCGGTCCAGGGTGTCCTCGGCCAGGGCCCGCGCGATCTCCGCCCGCCCGGTGGCCACCAGCGCGCAGGCGAGGTTCATGGCGGCCGCCAGGGTGTCCGGGTGGTCGGGCCCGAGCACCGACATCGACGCCTCGTGGATGTCGGCGCTGAGCGCCCTGGCCTCCTCGTAGCGGCCCAGGCGGCGCAGCGTGGCGGCGAGGTTGCGGGAGGCCCGCAGCGTGGCGGGGTGGCGCTCGCCGGTCTTCTGCCGGAAGGCCTCCACGGTCTCGCGGATCAGCTTCAGCGCCTCCGTCTGCGCGCCGGTCTCGCGCAGATCGCGCGCGTAGTTGCTGGCCGAGTTGAGCGTGTCGGGGTGGTTGGGCCCGCTGACCCGCAGGCGCGCCTGCCACACGCCCCGGTCGATCTCGCGCGCCGCCAGCCGGTCCCCGACCAGGTACAGCGACACGGCGAGGTTGTTGGCGGCGAACAGCACGCGCGGGTGGTCGTCGTCGAAGACGCGGCGGCAGAGCGTGTAGGTCTCCTGGTCGATGTCGCGGGCCTGCGTGTAGGCGCCCTTGTTGCGCAGGTCCGCGCCCAGGTTGGCGGCGGCCACCAGGGTGTAGTGGTCGTCGGGGCCGAGGACCTCGCGGGCGCGCCGCAGGGCCTCCTCGTCCATGGCGTACGCCTCCTCGATGCGCCCGCTGGAGCGCAGCACGTTGGCGTACTGGGTGCGCAGGTAGATCACGAGCGGGTCGTCCTCGCCGAAGACGGGCACCCAGGCGGCGAGGGCGCGTTCCGCGGTCTCCTGCGCGGCGGAGTAGTCCGAGCGGCGCCACAGGTAGCGCACGGACTCGGCGATCCAGCGGCGCACCCGGCTGTCCCGGCTGGTGAAGGCGCGCGACGGCCGCAGGTGCGGCAGCAGGGAGGCGTGGCGGTCCCAGAAGGCGGGGTCCTCGGCGTTGCCGGGGTTGGCCTCGGCGAGGATGGCGTGGACGTGGGCGCGCAGGGCGTCCCACTCCTCCTGCGGCACCTGGGAGCGCAGCACCTCCTGCACCAGCCGGTGCAGGGTGATGGTCTTGTCGCTCTGGTTGGTGCGGGCGAGGCCGTAGCGGTTGATCTCCGCGAAGAGGGTGCCCATCCGCATCGGGTCGATCAGCCGCGGGTCGTGGCGAGCCAGCAGCTCCCCGGCCCGGTTGCCGTACAGCGCCCACATCGGGATCGGATCGGGGCCGAAGAAGGCGCACAGCTCCAGGAGTTGGGCGGCGGCCGGCATCGACTCGCGTACGGCGCGCAGCGACAGCAGCCAGGTGGCCGCCGCCGAGCGCGGGTAGGCGGTGGCAGACTCCTGCTCCAGCATCGTCGCCAACTGCGTGGACAGCAGCTCCAGATAGGTCTCCACCGGCATCGCCGACTGCTCCAGCCACGCCGCCGCCTGCGCCACGGCCAGCGGCAGGTCGCCGAGCGCCTCCGCGACCTGGCCCGCGTCCGGGTCCGGCAGGTCGGGGTTCTGCGTCTGGAGCAGCCGCACCGACTCGTCCCGGGCGAAGACGTCCACCTCGATCTGGGTCGCCCGCTCGCCCCAGGTGCGGTTGCGCGAGGTCACCAGGACGTGTCCCGGGCCGGTGGGCAGCAGCGGGGCAAGCGCCTCGGGCTGTTCGGCGTTGTCGAAGACGATCAGCCACCTGCGGTACGGGCGGCCCTGGCGCAGCGCCTCCAGGACGGCGTTGGACGTCACGGTCACGTCCTCGCCCTCGCCGGACGGCAGCCCGAGCCGGGGCGCGAGGGCGGCGAGCCCCTGCCGTACGAGCCCGGGCTGGCCCGCGTTGACCCACCACACGACGTCGTAGTCGGCGGCGAACCGGTGCGCGTACTCGATGGCGACCTGCGTCTTGCCGACGCCGCCCATGCCGAACACGGCCTGCGGCGGCCCGCCCAGCGGACCGCCCGCCGCGAACCCGTCGCGCATCTCCTCCAGCACCCGCCCGCGCCCGGTGAACGCGGCGTTGCGCGGCGGCACCTGCCACACCGGCGGCGGTGTGCCGGGGTAGCGCGGGCTGCGGTCCTCGTCGGGCGGGAGCGGCCGGAGCGCCCCGTCCCCGGCCGTGACGCCGGGGCGGCCGACGGCGGCCAGCAGCGCGGCCTCGGCCTCGTCGGCGCCGTCCCGTTCGACGAGGTCGACGGCGACGAGGTCGGCGAAGGGCGCGGGCAGCGGCGCCGCGTGGATCCGGATCGGGATCAGCATCCGCTGCGAGGCCTCCGGGTCGCGGGCCGCGACCGCCTTCCACACCTCGTGCGCGTGCGGCAGGCGTACGTAGTCCGGGGAGAGCAGCGCCACGATCCGTCCCGAGCCCTCCAGCGCGCGCCGCACCTCGGTCAGCGCCCCGGAGCCCGCGTGCTCGGCCGCGCCGCTCAGCGCCACCTCGTAGCCGAGGCCGGTGAGCCGGGCCGCGATCCACTCGGCCCACATGCGGTCGGCGGGCGCGTAGCTGAGGAACAGGTCGGAAGGGATCGGCGGCTTGGTCCGCTCGTACGAGGAGAGCAGCGCCCGGCGCATCGTCTCGGGCATCGCCCGCTGCCGGGTCACCCGGCCCTCGGTGATCCGCCCGGTGAGCCGCTCGGAGGCGGCGAGCAGGCTGCTGCCCTGGTGCGGCCGGTCGCCGACGGGCGCGGGGATCTCCTCGTACGCGAAGAAGGGCCGGTACGGGATCTCGACGTCGCCCCAGTAGCGGTCGCGCTCCTCGCGGCTCATGGAGCCGAGGAAGGACGCGAAGCGGCCGCGCGCCAGGTCGCGGCCGGCCTCCAGCTTCTTCTGCTCGGCGTACTCCACACGCATGGGCGCGGGCAGGATGCGCACCGGGCGGCGGCCGACCTGGGCGCGGATGGACTCGGCGACCGCCGCCGCGCCCTGGATGGACTGGGCGCTGAGGGTGAAGCAGTCGACCACGACGTCCGGGAGGATGACGGTGCAGATGCCGGCGATGTCGGAGAGGCCGGTGCGGCTGTCGATGAGGACGTAGTCGTAGCGGCCCCGCAGTTCGTCGCGGAGGGCGGCGAGGAAGGTGGCGCCCTGCAGGCGGGTGTAGAAGTGGTCCCAGTCGAAGGTGGAGACGGCGGCCGAGTACCCGTCGTCCTGGAGCCCGGCCGGCAGGAAGTCCAGCCGCCCCCCGCCGTCGAGGTCCACGCCGACGCCGACGATGCAGCGGTCCACGTCGCAGCGGTCCCGGAACCAGGCCGCCCGGTCCTCGTAGCCCTCGGCCCCCGGTTCGTCGGCGCGCAGCGCGTAGTCGCGGATGAGGTCGATGACGCCCTCGGTGGAGCTCAGTTCGGGGTCGACGAGCAGCGGGTGGAAGTACCGGTGCAGACCCGGCGCCTCCAGGTCCCAGTCGACCATCAGCACCCGCAGCCCGTTGCTGGCGAGGATCCAGGCGGTGTTGACCAGGGCCATGGTGCGGCCCACCCCGCCCTTGAACGAGTAGAAGGTGACGACCGTGCCGGGCGCTGCCGGTGTGGCGGAGCTGCTCATCGTGGAGGCCCTCCCTCGCCGCCGGGCTCACGCCGCTGCGGTGGCTCGTACGGGGTGTAGGGGTTGTACGGGATGCGCGGCCCGCGCTCGTCGGCCCAGCGGGGCGGCGGCTGGTGCTGCTGCCGGGCCTGCGGGGCGCGGGCCTGCGGGGCGCGGGCCTGCGGGCGGCGCGCGGCGGAACCGCCGGTCGGCCCCCGCAGGATCGGCCGTGACGCGGGCGCGGTGTCCGCCTCGCCGTCCGGCCCGAGCGGCGGCCCGACGGCGGCCTGCCGCTTGCGGATGAGGTTGTTCTGGGCGGACGACACCATCTGCCCGAGCGCCCGCTTGAAGTCCGGGAAGCAGACCCGTAACTGGAACTGCCGGTCGTGCGTGCCCCGGGACGCCTTGCGCTCGAAGATCTCGGTGACGCCGCTCCACAGCTCGTGGTGGTCCCGCTCCTCCTGCGGGTGGCACGGCACGAGGACGCCCGTCGCCGGGTGCTCGGTGCGGTCGAAGTCCTCCAGCTGCCGCCGGTAGGGCGCGGCGGGCGCGCTCCACGCGTCCACCAGCAGGATCGTCACCTGGTCGTCGCGCCACGCCTGGCTGAGCTGCCGGGTGAGCCCGGTGCGCACCTCGTGGTAGGCGGTGCCGTACCCCTGTGCGGTGACCAGCCGCTGGGCCTGCTGGTAGAGCGGGTACTCCTCCTGCGGGTGGTACGGGTTCCAGTCGAGCCCGGCCCGGCCGTAGTACGGCGCGCCGCGCCGGGCCTCGGGCGCGGTCTCCGCGGTGCTCGCGGCGACGAAGAACCGCACGGTGCTGCCCGGCCGGACCGGCTCGGTGCGCGGCTGGAACGACAGCGGCTCGTGGGCCAGGCGCACCGGGTGCTCGGGCGCGGGCAGCTTCTCGTTCCGGGCGACGTCCAGCACGCGCTGCGCGATCAGCCGGACGGCGTTCCCGTAGTCGTCGCCGCCGGGGTCGCGCTGGAGGAGCCGCTGCAGCCCGGCGTCGGCGTACCAGGACCCGAGGCCGTCGGTGACGTACTGGATGTGCGCGACCTCCTGCGGTACCTCGACGGGCTGCCACAGCACGGGTATCAGCGCCGAGGAGCCCTTCCGCGTCCGTACGAAGTACTGGTTGGCGCGCCGCAGCATCACGCCCGCCTCGCGGGAGCACCACTCGCTGCGGAAGTACGCCGGGGAGTAGAGCGCCACCATGGAGTGGCAGCTGCCGAGGGCCCGCTCCAGCTGCTCGCTCCAGTGCTCGCCGAGCCGGATGGAGCTGTTGTCCCGGAAGCCGACGGGCACCTGGGCGGAGGAGTCGGACAGCTCGATGATCTGGGCGCACAGGTCGTCGTAGAACTGGTGCACGTAGGCGTCTTTGTCGTCGACCCTGGCGTAGCTCAGGAAAAAGTACGGCCCCACCCGCGCCCCCAGCCCCTTTTTCTCGTGGCTCGGTTCACCTCCGGGGCGCCTAAGACGGTGTCGACAGTCGATCGTGCTCGGGTCGCTCGTTCCTCACGACCCTCCGCGCGTTCTCCCTTTCGACACCGCCACGCCCCTTCGGCTCACTCGCCCTTGCTCACGGTCGGCACGCCCCCGGCACCGGGGGGATACCCCCGGTGCCCACCCCTTATTGCGGCGCGGACACAAGCGGCGGGCGGCGTGTCACGTTATGGCCAGAACTCGCCTACGGGCTGCCCCACGCGGCCATCGTCCGCCGCAACTCTGCCACGAACTCCCGTCCCTCGTCCGTGAGTTCGCCTGAATCGAGCAGCGTCCCGGCCGCCGCCAGCGTGCGGCCGCGCCAGTGCGCGTACTGCTCGCGTGCGTACGCCCCCCGCTCCACCCGCCAGAAGTCCGAGACGCCCAGGTGCGCGTACGTCCCCTGGAGCAGCGCCCCCGCCGGCCGGGGGTCGGTCCGCCACGGCGCGTGGTAGCGGGCGCCCGAGTCGGGGCCGTGCAGCGGTACGAGGTCGAGCAGCGCGCCCAGTTGGACGTGCAGGAACTCGTGGACCAGCGCCAGCGCCAGCCGCTCCGGGTCGGGCGGCAGCGACACCCCGACCGCTCCGTAGGCGCGGCGCACCGCCGAGGAGACACCGGTGCCGTCGGGGCGGGGGCGCAGCGGCACGAGCGTGGTCAGTCCGGCGGCGACGGCCTCCGCGTACCAGGGGTGCCGGTGGGCCAGCACGTGCCAGGCCGCCGCGAGGGCCCGCTCCCAGCGGTGCAGCTCCCCGGCGCCGAGGGGCCCGGGCACGGGCTCGCCGTGCGCCTCGCGGTACGGCCCCCGGTCGGCGATCCGCAGCGTGAGCGTGTGCCCGGCGGCCTCCAGCCGCACCGGGTGCCCCGCGCCCGCCAGCAGCTCCGCGAGCCCGCCGAGCCGCGGTTCCGCGCCGTCGTCCGCGTACAGCGCGCGCAGGCACTCGGCCGCCCACAGGTCGACGTACGGCTCCAGCAGCGCCGCCTCCCAGCGGGCGCGCGAGCGGCGGCGGAGCCGCTCCAGCCGGTCGTACGTCTCGTCGAGCCGCGCGGCGCGGGCGGCGCGCGGCCGGCGCTCCTCGGCGGCCCGGCGCACCGCGCCCAGCAGCAGCCTGCGCTTGGACAGCTGCCCGGCGCGCAGGACGGCGACGGCCGCCGCGCCGCCGCGCCCGCGCGCCAGCGCGAGGAAGGTGTCGCGGGGGATGACGTGCGGCCGCGCCCGGGTCACCGGGCCGCTCCGGTGGTGTGCCCGAGGGCGGCGAGGTCGCGCTCCAGCGCGCCCTGGATGTGCCGGATGAGGGCCGCCATGTCCTGGCAGTACACCGTCGGGTGGCCGAAGGGTTCCGCGCCCGCGGCCGCCCGGTAGCGGTGGGCGTACAGCCCGCCCCCGCACACCCGCTCCAGCCGGCAGCGGCCGCACACCGCCGCCCGAGGGGGCGTACGGAAGGCGGGATGGCGGTCCAGGTCCGCGAAGGAGTGCCGGAAGACGTCGAGCCCGGTGGCGGCGGCCCCGTCGTACGCCACCTTCAGGCTGTCGGCGAGCTCCAGGGTGCCGTCGGTCTCCACGACCACCAGGTCGGGGGCGCCGGTGCCGACCATCTCGCTGGCGGCGCGGCCGCCGAGCAGCGCCATGATGAGCTCTTCGAAGAGCCGGATGCCGGTCTCGCGCCGGGGCGCGCCATACCAGCGGTCGAAGACGGCGCGGAGCCAGTCGGCGTACGGAGTCGGTGCCTGCGTCTGTGCCGGTGGCGGTGCCTGTGCCGCCGTGCCGTCCGGCTCCGGCGGCGCCGCGGGCAGCGCCCTGGTCGCCAGGCCCGGCGGTGGGGCGCTCCAATTGCCGTGCGGCAGCAGCAGGTCCATGCGCGGTGGCGCGAACTCCAGCAGCGCCTCGTAGGTCTCGACGGGGTCGTGGGCCAGGTCGACGGTGCACAACACCCCTGCGTACAGGTGCCGGTTCTCCGCCGCGGCGAGCGCCCGCAGGCCCTCGGCGACGGCCGCGTGGCTGCCGCGGCCGTCCGCGAACCGCCGGTTGCGGTCGTGGTTCCGCGCCGTGCCGTCCAGGCTCACGCCGACGCGCACCTCGTGCCGGCGCAGCACCCGCAGGAACGCCGCCTCGCGCAGCAGCACCCCGTTGGTCTGCAGCCCCAGCGCTACGTCGGGGCCGCTGCCGAGCGCCTCGCGCAGGGCGCTCAGCGTCTCGTCGAGGTGCCGGGCGCCGACGAGCAGGGGTTCGCCCCCGTGCAGGACGACCGAGATGCCCGCGCCGGGGAGGGAGGCGTCGGCCCGCCGGTGTTCGGCGATCCGCCGGGCGACCTGCCGCACGGTCGCGGAGTCCATCCGCCGGGGCTTGGTCCGCCAGCTCTGATCGGCCGCCTCGTACACGTAACAGTACGAACAGGACAGGTTGCACCGCCCGTGCAGCTTCAACAGAAACTGACGGGGGATCACTGCAGGTGCCGGCCCACTTCGACCAGTGCGGAGCCGAACGCCGACACCGGCTCGCAGGAGGGATGGAGGGCGTCGTCCCGCAGTCGCGCCACCATGGCGCCGAACACCGTGTCCGGCAGCTCGGCCAGCTCTGCGTCGCTCAGGGCGCTGACGTCCGCCAGCACCGAGATGAGCGGGGCGGGCGAATCAGTCGCGTCCATGATCCCCTACCTTCACTTTGTGCCGGAGCATATAACAGAGAGTGCCGCTCCGCTCGCGCAAGCGCATCGCGTACGCGACCGCCGCCTCACCCCTCGGAGACCACCACGGCCTCGCCGCCGGTGAGCTTCAGCAGCTCGGTGAACGTCGTACGGAAGACGGTGTGCGGCATGCCGGCGCCGGCCCACACATGGTCGTACGCGTCGAGGGCGACATCCACCAGCGTGCGCAGGCGCTGCGGATGGCCGACGGGCGCCACGCCGCCGACCTCCTGCCCCGTCGCGGCGAGGACGGCGTCGGGGCCGGCGCGCTTGATCCTGCTGCGGGCGACACCCAGGACGGGGGCGATCAGCCGGGTGTCGACGCGGTGGTCCCCGCCGGCCAGCACGAGCACCGGGGCGCCGTCGACCAGGAAGACGAGGCTGTTGGCGATCGCGCCCACGGGGCAGCCGAGTTGGCCCGCGGCCGCCGCGGCGGTGGGGGCGGGGGCCGGAAGCTCGACGATCTCGGCGGAACCGCCGTTCTCGCGCAGGACCGCGCTGACGCGACGTACTCGTTCGTGCAAAGGAACTCCCTCCGTACGGGCAAGGCCCCCAACCGGCCGGTCAAGGCGGCCGGTTGACGTCGGCCCGCCCCGTGTCCGTCCCGTGTCCGACCGGCGTCCTGACGGCCTGTGAACACCTTGACACGCTCGAAGCGCCGTCGCTAGTTTCCTGGCCACCGATAGGAGCTATTTCTTTACAGGAAATGTGCGGGCCGCGCCCACGGCGGTGCCCGCCTGTCGAGTTGCGCGCAGCGTCAGCCCCCGACAACGGAAGAGGGACACACCATGGGCAACATCGGGCGGGAAGAGACCTCGGGAACGCACGACCGGGCCATCCCCCGGAAGTTCCTTGACCTGATGACGACCGGCTGGAGCAAGGACGAGGCCGACGTCGCCCCGGTCCCCCACGTCAAGCAGCTCACCCGGCGCCGGGCGCTGCTCTCCGCGGCCTTCCCGGGCGACACCCTGGTGATCCCCACGGGGAACATCCGCTCCCGCACCTTCGGCGCGCCGTACGAGTTCCGCGCGGGCAGCGACTTCCTCTGGCTGACCGGCGACCAGGAGCCCAACTCGGTGCTCGTACTGCACCCGACGGCCACCGGGCACGACGCGGTGCTGTACGCGCAGCCGCGTTCGGACGCTTCGACCAGCGCCCAGTACCTCGACCGGATGGACGGCGAGATCTGGCACGGCCGGCGCTACTCGCCGCGCGAGAAGTCCGTCCTCTTCGGGATCGAGACGCGCCCGCTGGGCGAACTGCCCCGGGTCCTCTCCTCCTTGGCGGCGTCGGACCGGCTGCGGGTGCTGCGCGGGTACGACACCGGCATCGACGGCGGCATGGAGCGCGGCGCGCTGCCCGTCACGCCCGACAACGAGGAGCGGGACGCGCTGCTCGCGAGCGTGCTGTCCGAACTGCGCCTGGAGAAGGACGAGTGGGAGATCGCGCAGCTCCAGGACGCGGTCGACGCCACCGTGCTCGGCTTCGAGGACGTCGCCCGGCGACTGCGGCCCGACGCCCCGACGTCCGAGCGGTACATCGAGGGCGTCTTCTCCTGGCGTGCGCGGGTCGCCGGCAACGGCGTCGGCTACAGCTCCATCGTCGGCGGCGGCCCCCACTCCACGATCCTGCACTGGACGCGCAACGACGCGGCGGTGGAGCCGGGACAGATCCTGCTCCTCGACATGGGCGTGGAGAACGTCCACTGCTACACGGCCGACGTGACGCGCGTCCTGCCGGTCTCCGGCACCTTCAGCCGGGCGCAGCGCGACGTGTACGACATCGTGTACGCGTCGCGGACCGCGGGCCTGGAGGCCATCGCGCCGGGCGTGGAGTTCGCCGAGGTCCAGAACGTCTGCAACCGGGTCCTCGCCGAGGGACTGCGCGGGCTCGGCCTGCTCAAGGGGAGCCTGGAGGAGGTGCTGGACCCGGAGACGATGGCGTACCGCAGGTGGTCGCTGCACGGCTTCGGGCACATGCTCGGCCTCGACGTCCACGACTGCGGGCACGCCCGGCCCGAGCACTACGGCAGCGGCAGGCTGCGCGAGAACCACGTGCTGACCATGGAGCCGGGCCTCTATCTCCAGCCCCACGACGAGCTGGTACCGGAGGAGCTGCGCGGCATCGGCGTACGCATCGAGGACGACGTCCTGGTCACCGCCGGCGGCTCCCGGCTGCTGACGGAGGCGCTGCCGACGGCGTCGCACGAGGTGGAGGCGTGGCTCGCCGCCCAGCGGGAGGCGGGTCCGCGGGAGCCGGGCGTCGACGGCGCCTGAGAGCGGGGAGGTCCGCACGGCCGACCGGAGCGCGCGGCGGGCGGGGTGAGGTGTGCCGGCGTCACGGGGGTGCGGCGGCACACCGCGCCCCGCCTTCCGCGCGCTTCCCGCACGGGAAGAGGCCGAGGCCCCGGTCCGCGGCGCCCCGCCTATTCTTGGCAGCACGGCAGGGCGGGAGCGGAACGACGATTCGGGGACGGCGCATGGACGAGCTCGTGGAACAGGTGGGCGGCAGGCTCCGCCGGCTGCGCCGCGCCCGCGGCATGACGCTCGCCGACCTCGCCGACCGCGCCAACCTCACCGGCGGCTACCTCGCCAACGTGGAGAACGGGGTCACCACCCCGAGCCTCAGCGCGCTGTCGACCCTCGCGGCCGTCCTGGGCACCGACATGTCGGCGTTCTTTCCCCCGGTGGCCCGCGAGACCGTGCACGTCCACCGGGCCGCCGACACCAACCACATGCGGGTGGTGACCGGCCTGAAGCGGACCTACACCGTCCTGTCCGCGCGCTCGGTCGCCCCCGCCTTCACGGGCCTGCTCGACCGGATCGAACCACCGGACACCACCGCGCCCTACTCCTGTTTCGGCGAAAGGCTCCTGCTCGTGCTGGAGGGGGAGATCGAGACCCGCATCGGGGCCACGGTCCTCCGGCTGGGCCCCGGTGAGACGCTGCACTACTCCTCCCACCCCGAGCACACGCTCACGGTCACCTCCGACGACCCCGCGGTGATCCTGTGGGCCGTCACCCCGGCGATCCTGTGAAGAGAGACGTGGACGACCAGAACACCCTCGCCGCCCGCGTCGGCGGACAGCTGCGCCGCATGCGCAAGGAGCGCGGGCTCACGCTCGCGGCGCTCTCCCAGGTCTGCGGCGTCTCCGTGTCGTACCTCTCCGCGGTCGAGAAGGGCGTCAACCACCCCTCGCTGCACACCCTGGCCGCCATCACCGAGGCCCTCGGCGTGACCATCCCGGAGGTGCTCGCCCAGGAGGGCCAGGAGACCCTCCGCCGCGCCAAGGTCCCCGACGGGCCGCGGGGCCTCACCGAGATCTCGCACCCCCTGCTCTCGCTGCGCGGCTGCGTCGTCTCCGCGCTCCCCGGCGACCACGGCGCCTGCCCGGTCGACCTCGACGACCGGGGCCTGTTCGTCTACGTCATCAGCGGCACCGTCGTCGTCCGCGTGGACTCCACCGACTACACGCTCGACGCGGGCGACGCCCTCGACGTGACGGAGCCGGGCGAGGTGTCGTGGCAGGCCGTCGAGGCGTCGAGGGTGACGTGGGTGTCGTGCCCGAGCCAGCGCGACTGACCCTCCCGCGCACATGACGGCCGGCATCGGAGCTCCTCACCGGCGTGGCGCAGCGCACGCGCCCGTCGCCGTCGCAGGGCCCTCCGCGGCCGCCGCCCGGGGGGCGGAGGCCACGAACGCCGCGACGTCGGCGACGACCGGGGGCCGCAGGAAGGTGTAGTGGTCGCCGCGCACCGCCGCGTGCCGGAACCGGCCGCGCGTCACCTCCGCCCAGCGCGGGGCCGAGCCGAGGTTCGGCGAGTCGTCCGGGATCAGCACCCGCAGCTCCGCGGCTACCGGGCCGCTCGGGCGGTAGGCGGTCAGGGCCTCGGCGTGCGCCCGGAACACGGCGAAGCGCCGCTCCAGTTCGTCGCGCACGACGGCGATCTGGTCCGCCGCGTCCTCTCCGTGGCCACCGGCGATGGCCGCCGCGAGCCACCCCAGCGGATCGGTGTCCGCGAGTCCGGCCGCCGGCATGCTCCAGCCGAGCGAATCCGACACGTCCTCGGTGAACCGGGCCGGCAGCGAACGTCCGCCGCCCGTGCCCGCGTACCCCAGGTCCGCCCGGCTCAGCGAGACCGGGGAGTCCAGGAGGGCGACGAACTCGACCTCCTCGCCCTCCGCCTCCAGCCTCCGGGCCATCTCGAAGGCCACGATGCCGCCCATCGACCAGCCGCCGAGCCGGTACGGACCCGGCTCCGACACGGCCCGCACCGCCTCGACGTAGCGGCCGACGATCTCCCCCAGCGTGTTGACCGGGGGATCGTCATCGCGGATGCCGAAGGCCTCGATGCCCGTCACCGCGTAGCTGTCCTCCAGGCACTTGGCGAGCGCCGCGTACGCGTGGACGGTCCCGCCGATGGCGTGGACGAGGAACAGCGGGGGCCGGTCGGCCGCGGACCCCAGGGGGATCAGACGGGCGGGCGGGAGCGGCTTCGTCGGGCTAGGCACCGGCCGCACCCCCCGCCCCGGCATGCCGGTCGACCATCCGCGCCAGGTCCGCGACGGTGGCGTGGTAGAAGAAGTCCCGGAACCTCACGTTGGCCGAGAAGAGCGAGCGCACCCGGGCCACCAGGTTCATCGCCAGCAGCGAGTGGCCGCCGAGTTCGAAGAAGTCGTCGTCGACCGAGACCTGTTCGACGCCCAGCACCTCGGCGAACATCGCGCACAGCGTCTCCTCCCGCGGCGTGCTCGGGCCCCGCCAGACCGACCCGCTGCTCTCCGGCACCGGCAGCGCCCCCCGGTCCACCTTGCCGCTGACCGTCACCGGCAGGGCGTCGAGGACCACGATGACCGACGGCACCATGTAGGCGGGCAGGCGTTCGCGCGTGTACGTCCGCAGGGCTCCCGCGTCCAGGGCCGCCGACGCGGACGGCACCGCGTCGGACGGCGCCACGTACGCCACCAGACGCTGGTCCCCCGGTACGTCCTCGCGCACCACGACCGCCGCGGATCCGACCCGCCGGTGGTCCAGCAGGGCGGACTCCACCTCGCCGGGCTCGATGCGGTGGCCGCGCACCTTCACCTGGTCGTCGCCCCGGCCCAGGAACACCAGCTGGCCGTCCGGCCGCCGCCGGACCAGGTCGCCCGTCCGGTACATGCGCTCGCCCGGCTCGCCGAACGGGCAGGCCGTGAACCGCTCCGCGGTCAGAGCCGGCCGGCCCAGGTACCCCCGGGCCAGCCCCGCGCCCGCCAGGTACAGCTCGCCGGTCACACCCACCGGGACGGGCTGGAGGCGCTCGTCCAGTACATAGGCGCGGGTGTTGTCCAAGGGCCTGCCGATGGGGACCGCCTCGGCGGTCTCCCCGGCCGGGGAGTCGACCCCGCCGAACCACGCCGTGGCGTACACGGTGGCCTCGGTGGGCCCGTACAGGTTGACCACCTCCGCCCCGGGCAGGGCGGCGCGCAGCCTGCGCACCACTCCGGACGTGAGTGCCTCGCCGGCCAGCGCCAGCGTCGCGGCCTCGACGTCCAGCTCCTCGCGCCCCGCCAGGGCGGCGAAGGCCGAGGGAACGCCACCGACGTGGGTGGCCGACCAGCCGGGGCGTTCGGCCAGCTCCAGCAGGTCGCGCACCACTTCGACGCGGCCTCCCCACAGCAGCGGGACGACGATCTCGAAGACCGACACGTCGAAGCTGAGCGAGGTCGCGGCCAGCACGTGCCGGAGGCGTCCGGCGCCGTACCCCTCGCCGGCCCACACGGCCAGGGCGCGGACCGCGCGGTGCGGGACGACGACGCCCTTGGGGCGGCCCGTCGACCCGGAGGTGTGGAGCACGTACGCCGGGTGGTCCGGAAGCAGCGGGCCGCGGCGCTCCGCATCGGTGAGCGGGGCGCCCGACAGCTCGGCACCGTCCCCGGCGGCCTCTTCGACCAGGACCCTCGGCAGTCCGGCGGCGGGTCCGGATCCCGGTGGGGCGCCGCCCGTCGTGAGCAGCAGCGCGGGACGCGCGTCCGCCAGGACGGTCTCCACCCGCCCGGCCGGCAGGTCGGGGTCGAGGGGCAGATAGCCGGCGCCCGCCTTGAGCACCGCCCAGACCGCCACGACCATCTCGGCGGAGCGCGGCACCGACACGGCCACCAGCGTCTCGGGCCCGGCCCCCTCCCGTACGAGCCGCCGCGCGAGCCGGTTCGACCAGGCGTCGAGCTCGGCGTAGGTCAGCCGGGTCTCCCCGCACACCAGCGCCGTGGCCTCCGGCGTACGCCGTACCTGCCGGTCGAACAGCTCGGGCAGCCCCTCCTGCGGCACCGGCCGCGCGGTGTCGTTCCACGCGTGCACGAGCCGGTGGTGCTCGGCCGGGTCCAGCAGCGGCGCGGCGCCGATCCGCAGCCCGGGGTCGGCGGCGAACGCCTCCAACAGCCGCACGAAGCGCGCGGAGACGGCCTGCGCGGTCTCCTCGTCGAAGAGGTCCGCGGCGAACACCCACCCGCCGTACAGTCCGGCCGGCTCCCGGTCGGGTCCGCGCGTCTCGGACATCCCGAGGCTCACGTCGAACTTCGCCACCTGCGCGGTGCCCTCCCACGGACGCACGTCCACGCCCGGGAAGTCCAGGGCACCCTCGTCGTTGTTCTGGAAGACCAGCAGCGTCTGGAAGAGGGGGTGCCGACCGGTGTGCCGGGCGGGGTTGAGCACCTCCACCAGGCGCTCGAAGGGAACGTCCTGGTGCGCGTAGGCGCTCAGGTCGGTACGCCGCACGCGGTCGAGCAGTTCGGTGAACGTCGGGTCGCCCGACGTGTCCGTGCGCAGGACCAGGGTGTTGACGAAGAACCCGATCAAGTCGTCGAGCGCGCTGTCGGTCCGCCCGGCCATCACCGAGCCCACGGGCACGTCGGTGCCCGCGCCCAACCGGGTCAGCAGGGCGGCGAGCGCCGCCTGGACCACCATGAACATCGTGGCCTGGCGGTCCCGGGCGAGCGCGTCGAGGCGTGCGTGCACCTCGGCGTCGAGCCGGAACTCGACGATCCGGCTGCCATGGCCGGGGACGGCGGGGCGCGGCCGGTCGGTCGGCAGCCGCAGCTCGTCGGGCAGCCCGGCGAGCTGGTCCCGCCAGTACGCCAGCTGCCTGCCGACCAGGCTGTCCGGATCGTCCTCGTCGCCGAGCAGCTCCCGCTGCCACAGGGTGTAGTCGGCGTACTGCACGGGCAGTTCGGGCCACGCCGGGGCCGCGCCCTCGCGGCGCGCCCCGTACGACTCGGACAGGTCACGCAGCAGCGGACCGGTCGACCAGCCGTCGCTCGCGATGTGGTGGACGAGGACGACGAGGACGTGCTCGGTCGGCGAGGTGGAGAACACCCAGCCGCGCACCGGGATCTCGGCGGCGAGGTCGAAGACGTACGAGGACGCGTGCGTGACCGCGTCCTCCAGCTCCTCCTCGGACACGTAGGACACCTCCAGGCGCACCTCGGCCACGCCCCGCGGCAGGATGTTCTGCACGGTCTCGCCGTCGGCGTCTCCCACCAGGGTCCGCAGGACCTCGTGCCGGTCCACCACGTCGGCGAGCGCGGCGTGGAGCGCGTCCGTGTCCAGGTCGCCGGAGAGCCGGAGGACCACCGGGATGTTGTAGGTGGCGCTCGGCCCTTCGAGCTGGTCGATGAACCACAGCCTGCGCTGGGCGTGGGACAGCGGGATCATGCGGTCTCCCCCTGGGCGTGGCGCAGCGCGCGCATCGAGTGGTGCAGGTCCGCCTCTTCGGTGATCTCGTCGAGGATGAGGGTCGTGACGCCGAGCGCCAGATAGCGCGCGAGCAGCTCGCCGACCTGGTCGTAGGTGCCGACGAGGTACGGGCAGAAGGTCTTGTACGCCCGGAACGGGTAGAGCCAGTAGGCGTCCTTGGGCGTGTGCGAGCGGAACGCGTCCTCGGAGAGGCTGAGGTGCCACTGCGACTCGACGGTCTCGGCGGCGATCTCGTGGACCTCCTCGCCCAGGGGGTCGGAGGGGAACCGCGCGTGGGCGACGGCCCAGGCCTCCTCGGCGGTGTCACGGGCGATGATGCCGAGGCGGATGCCGCTTCCGGCGAGCGGCTGCCCGTCCCCGTACGCGCCGATCTCGCGCGGGTAGGACAGCCGGGTGGCGCCGAGCCTCCGCTGGGCCGCGCGGCAGGCGTCCGAGGTGCCCGAGACGAACACCCCCGGCCGCAGGGCCGGTTCGAGCGGCGGTGTCACGGCCGCGCGGTCGAGCTGGAAGAACTCCCCGTCGTAGGTGACCGGGCGGCCACCGTCCAGGAGCCGCGAGACGACCTCCACGTACTCCGTGAGCCGGTCGTAGCGCCGGTCGTGGTCGAGGCCGCAGCCGAGCTCCCGCAGGTGCCGGTGGAACCCTCCGGTGACGTAGTTCAGGTCGACACCGCGCTCGTACAGGAACCCGATGCTGCTGATCATCCGGGCGACGCTGAACGGGTGCATGTACACCGGGTTGACGGCCACGAGCGGGACGAACCGCTCGGTGTTCTCGATGAGGAGCTGCGCGGCGGCCCACGGGTCGAGGAGCGTGTTGTCGCTGTAGACGAGCATGCCCCGGACGCCGGCCGCCTCGGCCCATTTGGCCTCCCGCGTCAGACGCTCACGGAATTCCCACGAGGAGCGATCGGTCGCCGACGGAAAGGTCGTGTATACGGTGACCACTGTTTCTGACTTCCCCATTTCACCAGCACGGAATGTTGTCAAAGCTCGATACGGAGGTGGGCGAGACCGCGGTAGGTGCGGTTCCGGCTCCACTTCACGGCGCCGACCCGGGCCGTCGGGAAGCGCTCGCAGAACAGGGCGAGGAGCATCGACGCCTCCATCCGGGCGAGCGTCGCGCCCATGCAGTAGTGCAGGGAGTGCCCGAAGGCGAGATGGCCCGGCCGCTCGGCCCCCGGCGCGTGGGCCGCCGGGCGGTCCGGTCGGGCCGCCGCGGCCGCGAAGGGGTCGGTCCCGTTCAGTGACACGAGGACGAGGTCACCGGCGGCGATGGGGCAGCCGCCCATCTCCACGTCCGTGACGGCGGTGCGCGCCACGTGGCCCAGCGGCGGGTACAGCTCCAGCACCCGCTCGATGAGGGACTCGGTCTCCGCCGCTCCGGCGGGGTCGCGGACCAGGCCGGACAGGTCGTTCTCCAGCACGTACCAGAGCGAGAGGCCGATCAGTGAGGCGGTCGTCTCCAGGCCTCCGAAGAGCACCATCGAGCAGGTGGCGAGGCGGTCCTGGTCGTCGCCCACGGCCAGGTTCCAGATGCCGTCCTCGTCGTCGACGCTCCGCAGCGCCCGGCCCATCTCGCGCAGCGCCCGCTGCGCGCGCACCGCGAAGTCCCTGCGGTACGAGGCGGCCAGGAAGTCGGCCAGGGCCGCGGCCCACTCGTGCAGCTGGTCCACGTGCACGTCACGGAGCCCCAGGAGGTGGGCCATGGTGCGCGCGGAGATCACGTTGGCCAGGCGGGTGACCGCGTCACCGGTGCCGTCCCGGGGGAACTCCTCGACGGCCTGGGCCACGATGGCGCGGATCTCCTCCTGGATCCTGCGCATCCTGCCCGGCGAGAACATGCGCTGGACGGCGCGCCGGCCGGTCAGGTGCGCCTCGCCGTCGAGCAGCACGAACCACCGTCCGATGACGTCGAGCAGCTCGCCGCACTCCTCGCGCATGTCGGCGGGGAGGTAGATGCCGTTCTCGGCGGTGCGTGACGAGAGCCCGGGATGCCCGAGGGCGGTCTGGGCGACATCGCGGTCGGCGATCACCCATGACCCGAGTTCCGCGTAGTAGCGCACGGGGGTTGTTCCGGTCTGCTGCATGGTCCTATCCCTCCGTGCCCACCGGGGCGTCCGGGTCCTCGGCGACCCGCGTCAGCAGCCGCACCAGGTCCGCTGCCAGCGCTTCGGCCGTGGCCCGGTCGAACTGGTCCGTCGCGTACTCGAGCACCCCGGCGACGCCCTGCGGGGATCCGTCGTCGCCCGGCACCTCGTCCAGGTAGAGGCCGAGGTCGAACTTGGCCACGGGCGTGGGCGCCAGCCCGGCGGTGCCCCGGAGCCCCGGGGCCCGGAGGGCGGCCGAACCGCGGCCGCCGAAGCCCAGGGCCACCTGGAACAGCGGGTGATGGGCCGCCGAGCGCTTCGGGTTCAGCGCCTCCACCAGCCGGTCGAAGGGGATCTCCTGGTGTGCGTACGCCTCCAGGTCCGTCACGCGCACCCGCTCCAGCAGCTCGCCGAACGTCGGGTTCCCCGAGGTGTCCGTCCGCAGGACCAGCATGTTCACGAAGAACCCGACCACGCCGTCGAGGGAGTCGTCGGAGCGGCCCGCGACCGGCGTGCCGATCGGTATGTCCTCACCGGCTCCGGAACGGGTCAGCACCAGCGCCAGCGCCGCCTGGAGGACCATGAAGAGGGTGGCGCCGCGCGCCTGGGCCAGCCGCGCCAGCCGCTCGTGCACCGCGGGGCCGATGACGACGTCCACGGCGGCGCCGTGGTGGCTCGCGACGGCCGGGCGCGGCCGGTCCGCCGGCAGGTCCAGGCGCTCCGGGAGTCCGTCGAGTGCGCGCCGCCAGTAGGCGACCTGCCGCGAGAGGAGGCTCGCGGGGTCCTTCTCCTCGCCCAGCGAGTCGCGCTGCCACAGGGTGTAGTCCGCGTACTGCACGGGCAGCGGCTCCCACCCGGGGGCCGCCCCCTCGAGCCGGGCGCGGTACGCCTCGGTGAGGTCCCGCATCAGGGGGCGAAGGGACCAGCCGTCGCCGGCGATGTGGTGCATGAGCAGCAGCAGGGCGTGCTCGGCGGGGTCGTCCCGGGCGGTGAACAGCCACGTCCGCAGGGGCGCCTCGGCGGTGATGTCGAAGACGTCCCGCGCCGCGTCGGCCACGGCCGCGTCCAGGCCGGCCCGCTCGCACGACACCCGGCGCAGCGCCGGCCGTGCCTCCTCGGGTGCCAGCACCTTCTGGTAGGGCACCCCGAGGTCTTCCGGGTACACGGTACGCAGGGACTCGTGGCGCTCCACCACGTCGCCGAGTGCCGCCTCCAGCGCCGCGGCGTCGACGCTGCCCGTCAGCCGTACGGTGAGGGGCATGTTGTACGTGGGGCTGGGCCCCTGGAGCAGCGACAGGTACCAGAGCCCCTCCTGGGTGGAGGACAGCGGGACCCGCTCCGGGCGGTCGGCCTTCACCGGCCCGGTGCCCGGCCGCGACGCCTCGCGCGCCCCGGCCGCCGCCTCGGCCAGGGCGCGGGCGACGCCGCGCACCGTCGGGGCGGTGAACATGGTGCGGATGTTCAGCTCCAGTCCGAGCACCGCCCGGATCCTGCTGATCAGCCGCATGGCGGTCAGGGAGTCGCCGTCGAGGCCGAAGAAGTCCTCGTCGACTCCGACCCGCGGGAGGTCGAGCACCTCGGCGAACAGGCCGCTCAGGACCTCTTCGAGAGGGCCCTCGACGACGGGGGCGCATACGGTGGGGGGCGACGAACTCACGAGAAACCCTTCGTTTCCGAGCCCAGCAGACGCGTGAGGCTCGAACGGAACCTGCCGACGCAGTCCGTTGCCTGTTCCGCGGTGAAGACGTCCGCCGAGACCTGGAGGACTCCGCGGATGTTCCCGACCGCCTTCCAACTGAACTCCCACTGCGCGGGGAAGATGGCCCACTTCGGGGTGACGGGCCGCAGCACGGTGCGCACCCCCGAGAGGCGCAGTCGCGGCGCCTCGTTGTCGGCGTTGACCACGTGCAGGAAGAGGGGGGCGGACCCGGGCCTGCGCCGCACGCCGGACGCCTTGAGCACCCGCGAGTACGGGACGTCCTTGTGGGCGAGTGCCCCGGTCATCGCCTCGGCGTGCACCCGGACCAGCTCGGCGCTCGACGCCCCTTCCCGCCATGTGCCGTGCACGGGCAGGGTGTTGAGCAGGGGGCCCATGGTCGACTGGAGCGCGTACGTGTCCCGCAGCGCGGCCGGCAGCCCGACCGTGGAGGTGCGCTCCGCGCCGCCGGCGTCGGGCACGGTGTCGGCGACGGCCACGCTGACCGCGGTCAGCAGCACGGCGGTCGGCGACACCCGTGCGGTGCGGGCCAGTTCGCGCACACCACGGGTTTCGGCGGCGCCGAGCCCCAGGTCCGTTTCGAGGAGGGTGCCCCGCTCGGCCGGGCCCGGCGGGTCCGTGCGCGGGTGGGACTGCGGCCGTACGCCCTCCAGCCGGGACCGCCACCAGGTGGAGTCCCAGCTCCGGCTCTGCTCTTCGGCCGCGTACGCGAAGAAGTCCGGCGCCGCCGGACCTGCCTCGGGTCCGGTGCCGCGGCGCAGGGCGCCGTAGGCGGAGCCGACCTCCTCCAGCAGCAGTGCGAGGGACCAGCTGTCACCGGCGACATGGTGCACGCAGAGGCCGAGGTAGTGGTGCTCCGGCGACACCGACACCAGCCTCGCCCGCACCGGGGCCTGCGTGCGCAGGTCCATGGGCTGTTCCCAGAGCCTGGACAGGGAGGCCGGGATCCCGCCCTCCGGACAGCGCTCGATGGCCGTGTCGAGCGGAGGGAGGGGCGCCGAGTCCGGCAGCGGCACGGCCCGGCCGTCCGCGTACGTGGAGCGGAGCACCGGATGCCGTCGGACGACGTGGTGCAGCGCCGCTTCGAGGGCCGCGGCGTCGACCGCCCCGCTGATCTCGAAGCACAGCGGCATGTTGTAGAGGGGCAGGCCCCCGATGGATTCGTGGGCGAGCATGGACTGCTGCATGTCCGACAGCTGTCCGTGGGCCCGCAGCGTGAGGGTCATCGCGTCACACGCCCGCCGGCCGGGTCGCCTCGGCGAGCCACGCCCCGAAGGTGGCGGCACGCAGGCAGCTCTCCGGCGCCATCCGGATGCCGGTCTCCTCGCGGACGCGGCCGCAGATGCGCAGCGCCATCAGGGAGTGCCCGCCGAGGGCGATGAAGTCGTCGTCGTCCGTGACCGCGTCGACCTTGAGGATCCGGCGCCAGATCTCGCGCAGCCGGTCCGCGGTGCCGGCCGTGCCCGCCGTGTCCGGCCCGGAGGAGCGGTGCGGCGCGGGAGGCTCGGGGAGGCCGTGCTTGGAGACCTTGCCGTTGGGCAGGCGGGGCAGCTCTTCCAGGAAGACGATCTGCTCGGGGCGCATGGCGGGCGGCAGGGCGTTCGTCAGGTAGGCCCGTACGGCGCGCGCGGTCAGCAGCGTCTCCGGCGCCTCGGCTATGGGCGTCTCGGTTACGGGGGCCGGGGTTACGGGGGCCGGGGTGGCGCGGTCCGCCCCCCGGGTCGCGTAGACGTAGGTGACGTCGGCGTCGGTCCCGACACACCAGTCGTCGACCTCGTTCACCTCGAAGCCCGCATCGGTCAGGAGGGAGGTGATCTCCTCTCCGACGACGCTGGCGCGCTCGACCTCCAGGCACACCTGGCGGACGCGGGACCAGTGCTCGGGGCGCACGCCGCGGAGGACTTCGAGCTCCGCCCCCTCGGTGTTGATCTTGAGGAGGTCCACACGGTCGATGCCCCGCTCGTCGAAGAGCGCCGACAGGGTGGTGGTCGCCACGGTGTGCGAGGTGGCCGCGAGCCGGTTCTCGGCGGACACGAGGAGGGAGGACAGCTCCTCCTCCGCCAGGTCGCCGTCGCCGATGACCGTGTTCCGGTAGTGCGAGCGGACCAGTCCGGCCGCGGCCCGCTCCCGGCCGGCTCCGAGCCCGGACAGGTAGGTGAGCTGCGGGAAGGAGGTCAGCTCCTCGCTTCCGACCCGGTCCGTCAGCGCCACCGGGACGACCTCGCCCGCCACGGCGTTCAGTTCGAGGTTGGAGCGGAGGAAGGGCAGGACGTCCGGATTGGGCTCCACCGAGAGCAGCCGGACCCCGTCGGCCTGCCGGTGTGCCCACAGGGAGAACAGCCCGATGTTCGCCCCGACGTCGACGACCACGGCGCCCTCGGTGAGGTGGACGCCGAAGCGGGAGTACTCGTCCTCCTCGAAGATCTGGCGGTGGAGGAAGAGCGCCTCGTCGGCGGAGGGCGCGGCGATGGCCAGGCCGCCGGGCAGCTGGATGCGCTGGAGCCCGTTGACCACGGGCGCATGGCTCCGCTTGGCGGCGACGTAGGCGACCAGGCGCACACCGCTGTCCTCGTCGGGCACGGCGACGACCGCCGCGTCCTGCACCATCGGATGGCGGCGCAGGGCGGCCCCGACCTCGCCGGGCTCCACCCGGATGCCCCGGACCTTCACCTGGTCGTCGATGCGCCCGCGGAACTCCAGGTACCCGGCGGGGGCACGGCGCACCAGGTCACCGGTGCGGTAGATCCGGCCGGCCGGACCGAACGGGTCGGGCAGGAAGCGTTCCCGGGTCTGCTCCGCGTCGCCCAGGTAGCCGGCCGAGACCGGGACGCCGCCGATCCACAGCTCACCCGTCTCCCCGTCGGCGACCGGGGTCATGTCGTCCGACAGCACGTGGAGCTCTGCTCCGGCGACCGCGCGGCCGATGGGCGCGATGGCGCCGTGGAACTCCTCGGAGGCGTCCCAGTACGTGACACTGACCGAGCACTCGGTGGGGCCGTACTGGTTGAACAGGTCGCACAGCGGCAGCGCCTTGCGGAAGCGGCCGACCAGGTCCATGTCCAGTGCCTCGCCGCCGCAGAAGACCCGGCGGAGACCGTCGCAGAACTCCAGTTCGTCCTCCTCCAGCACGTGCCGGAGCATCGACGGCACGAAGTGCGCCGTGGTGATGCCCGCGTCCTGGATGAGCCGGATCAGGCCGCGGCTGTCGAATTGCAGGCCCGGCGGGGCGATGACCAGCGTGCCGCCCGCGATGAGCGGCGAGAAGATCTCGTGCAGGGAGGCGTCGAAGGCGATCGAGGCCTTGTGCAGGACCCGGTCGGAGGCGGCGATGCCGTACCTCTCGTGGCCCCAGGCCAGGCGGTTGGTCAGGCCGCCGTGCTGGAGCACGACGCCCTTGGGCTTCCCGGTCGATCCGGAGGTGAAGAGGATGAGGGCCGGATCCTGCGCGGTCGTACCGGCGGGCCGGGACACGGAACCGGAACCGGGTACGGAACCGGGCACGGAACCGGCATCGGCGCCGGCACCGGCGTCGCCGCCGTCCGGCCCGCCGACATCCACCCAGCGGCCGGGCCGCAGCAGTTGGTCGCCGTGCCGGCTCGTGCCGTCGCACAGGATGACCCGAGGGTCGGCGGCGGTGATGATCTGGTCGATGCGCTCGGCCGGGTACTCCGGGTCGAGCGGCACACCGACCGCGCCCACGGTCAGGGCCGCCAGCAGGGAGGTCACATAGTCCGCCGACCGCGGGAAGTAGAGCCCCACGTGGTCGCCGGCCCCGACGCCGGACCGCGCCAGCAGTGCGGCGGTCTCGTCCACGCGGCGCCACAGGGCCCCGTAGCCCAGTTCACCGTCGGCGCTGACGATCGCCGGACGTTCGTCACCGAGCGTGCGCGAGGCCGCGAGCAGGTCCAGGAGATGCGAATGGCCCATGGCTCAGACCGCCTTCTGCGCGACGGCGACGATGGACAGGCGGGGCACCTCGGCCAGGAAGGAGCCGTTCGAGGCGCGGATCCGCGGA
Source organism: Streptomyces sp. NPDC030862 (assembly GCF_055571835.1). Classification (NCBI taxonomy): domain Bacteria; kingdom Bacillati; phylum Actinomycetota; class Actinomycetes; order Kitasatosporales; family Streptomycetaceae; genus Streptomyces; species Streptomyces sp. NPDC030862. The sequence goes on from NZ_JBVIEN010000009.1 coordinate 38,873, forward strand.
GCCGCGGGGAAGTCCCCGGCGCGGCCCAGCCCCGCCAGGTACTCGGTGTGGTCGAAGACCTCCTCCAGCAGGCTCCAGGCCTCCTGGACGCCGCCCAGCTCCTCGAAGTACCGGGAGACCCCGTACATGCCGCCGACGTAGGAGCACATGGCCTCGCGCGCGCCGTCCACGGAGTCGGCCCGTACGACCAGCGGGTCGTACACGTCGACGACCCGCGCCGGCGTGCCGGCCTCGGCGAAGAGCCGCACGAGCTCGCCGCGCGTGAAGTGCGGGTAGTCGTGCCCGCCGGGCGACCGGTGGTGGACCACCTGCGTGAAGAACCGGGCCATCGGGCTGGTCTCGTCGAAGTCGTGGAGGACGACGCGTCCGCCCGGCCGGACCGCCCTCAGGGCCTCGCTCACCGCGGCCGGGCGGTCCTGGCGTGCGATGTGGTGGGTGCCGTAGGCGAGGAGGACCGCGTCCACCGACTCCTCGCGCACGAAGAGGAAGTCGGCCGCCTGCCGCACGGCGGGCAGGCCCTGCGCCAGCGCCTCTTTGATCATTTCCCCGGAGATGTCCGAGGTCAGCAGGGTGATGCGCGAGGCGGTGCCGCCGCCCAGCTCGTCGGCTGCGCGGGCGAGCGTTCCGTCCCCGCCGAGGATGTCCAGCACCACGGCCGGTCCCGCCGGGGCACACAGCTCCAGCAGTTGCCGGGCGCCCGTCCAGCGGACCGACGCGTCCCTCTGCGCCGTACGGTACGAATCGCCGCGGCCCGTCTCGTCGGTGTCGAACTCCGTGGTCGTCCGCTCCAGGACCGACAGCGCGAGCTCGGCCCCCGGCCGCCCGAAGTCGACCACCGAGCGCAGGAGCGGGCTGTCGGCGACGACGTCCTTCCGGTACCCGTCGAGCGACAGGGACGGCAGATAGCGCACGGTCCTCAGGGACTCCCGCGGGTCCACGGGCTCCTGGGCGTCCGCCGGGTACGCCTCCTTGGCGGGGGCAATGGGCATCGCTGCGTTACCTTTCATTGAGGTCTGTGGTCCTGGTCCTGGCCTGGTGGGCTGCGGTGCCCCGAGCCGTTATCCCTCGGCCGGAGTGCGGCGGTGCCGCCGCGCGTTGGCCAGCACTTCGCGCAGCACCGCGCGGTAGAAGGTCCAGTAGCTGTGGTCGACGAACGCGGCGAACTCCTTCACCTCGTCGTGGCGTTCGCGCAACCGGTTGATCGGCACGGTCATCGCGGCGTGGTGCTCGACGTGCAGGTTGTTCCCGTTGGTCAGCCACGTGCTGAACCGGCTCCCGGTGATCGACCGGGTGTTGCGCAGCACGTCGGTGGTGTCGTTGTCGCACTTGATGTGCTCGGGCAGTTCGACGAGGAAGTGCATCGGAGTCGCCACGAGGAGCAGGGGCGCCACCCACAGCTCCAGCACGAGCACGCCCTGGCCCGCGACGGAGGCCACCACCGCGGCGACGGCCAGGACGGCCATCAGCCGGTACTCGGCCATGCTGTCGCGGCGGATCCGTTCGGAGACCTGGCCGTTGTCGTACTGCCAGGTGCCGCGCCAGCTGCGCCAGCTCTCGGCGGCCACCGTGCCCAGCCGCTGGTAGTCGAACAGGCCCCGGAGCATGACGGCCGGGGTCAGCGGCTGCCGGGTGTCGAAGCCGAAGAACTCGGTGTCCTGATCGGTGCCCAGGAAGCGGTGGTGCTGGAGATGCCGAATGCGGTAATGGCTGTACGAGACCAGCATGGGCAGGCCCAGTACGAGGCCCACCGTCCGGTGCAGGCCGACCTTCAGGAATGCGGAATGGTGAAGGCACTGGTGCTGGAGCTCCACCATGTGCGTATAGAGAATTCCCAGAATAAGGACGCCCGCGACGACACCGTAAGGATTCTGCGTCAGCACGAGGGCGCCGCCGGCCGCGCCCATCGCCGCGGCGATGCCGAGTTTGGCGACGAACGCACCCTGGTCGCGCGGGGTGACGCGGGAGCGCTCGAATATGCGCTGCGGTATCGCTGTCGTCACCTCGGTCACCCGGCCGACCGGGCCAGGCTCGCCGGCCGCAGGTCGGTCCAGTTCACCTCGACGTGGTCGAGGCAGCGCTGCCGGGATCCGGGCCCGAACACCGACTGCCAGCCGGCCGGTACGGAACGCGCCGCGGGCCACAGGGAGTGCTGGCCCTCGTCGTTCACCAGGACGAGGAAAACTCCCTCTTCGTCATCGAACGGATTCGGCATGCCATTCCCTTTCTCGCAACTACCTTGAATAGTTCAAGGCTAGGGAGAAAGCGCGCCCCCAAGAGGCACCTCAGGGGGTGGCTTGCAGGCAGTTGCAAGGCGCTTTCCGCTCTTCCGCCGAGGCGCACGTGGCCACGGCTGATCAGAACAGGCTGCACGCATTGCGGTCGAACTTCCCATTCGCATTGAGCGGCAGCGCGGGGCGGTGGACGAAACGCTTGGGCAGCATGTGGGAGGGCAGGTGCGCCCGCAGACGGGCGCGGATCTCCGCCGGCGGCACCTCCTCGCCGCTGTACACCGCGGTGAGCCGGTACTCCCCCGAGGCCCCCGGGGCGGCGACGACCACGACGTCCCCCAGTCCGCCCCAGGTACGGACGGCCGACTCGACGTCCCCCAGCTCCAGCCGTTGCCCCATGATCTTGACCTGCTGGTCGAGCCGTCCGAGGTGGACGAGTTGCCCGTCCTCGACCGCCACCCGGTCCCCGGTGCGGTACCAGGCGTCCGGGCTGGGCGCCTCCGGCTCCCGGCCGGGACCGGGCTCGGCGAAGCGGCCCCGGTTGTCCGCCGGGTCGAGGTAGCCGGCGAACCGCTGAGGTCCCCGTACCTGGAGCTCGCCCGTGCCCGGGTCGATCCGGTGGTCGAGATGCCCGTAGACGGTGCCTATGGGCACCGTCCCGTTGGACGTGGCCGGCCAGTCGTCCGGGTCGCCCGGCAGTTCGTACGCCGTCACGGTCACGGAGAGCTCCGTGGGCCCGTACAGGTTCTCGACCGTGCTGCCCGGTGCCGCCTCCCGCCAGGCCCGCGCCTGGTCCAGGGTCAGCTGCTCACCGGCGAACAGGCTCCGCCGCAGCGAGGGCATGCTGCCCGCCGTCAGGGAGCCGCCCATCCGGACGAGCGAGATGAGCGACGGCACGGAGTACCAGTGGGTGAGCGCGTTGTCGGCCACGAAGGAGACCGGGTCGAGGAGCTCCTCGCGGGTGGGCACCACGAGCGCGGCGCCGCCGCCCCAGGCGACGAACATGTCGAACACCGACGGGTCGAAGGTGAGGCCGAAGGTCTGCGAGAGCCGGCAGCCGGGCCCCACGTCGTAGCGGGCGATGTGATGGCGGAGGAAGGCGTCGAGATTGCGGTGGCGGATCGGCACGCCCTTGGGCACGCCGGTGGATCCCGAGGTGAACAGGATGTAGGCGATGTCGTCGGGGTCGCCCGGCTCTCCCGCGGGGGCGTGCGCCGGGCCGCCTTCCCGCACGGCCCGCGCCACGTCGTCGGCGCCGACGTGGACGACGGGGACGCCGGTCCCGTCGGCGAACGAGGCGTCCTGTCCGGTGTCGGCCAGGACGACGTCCAGACCGGCGAGTTCGAGGATCCGCCGGTTGCGCTCGGCCGGATAGGCCTCGTTGAGCGGCACGACCGTACCGCCCGCCAGCAGCGTGCCGAGATAGCCCGCGTACGCCGCCACGCTGCGCGAGGCCAGCAGCCCGACGCGGCCCGCCCGGGGGGCCGCCGCCGACACACGGCCGGCGACGTCCCGGGAGACCGCCTCCAGTTCGGCGTAGGTGAGGCTCCGCCCGGCGATGGTCAGTGCGGGTGCGTCGGGCACCCGCCGGACGCTGTCGGTGAACCAGGCGTGCAGTGTCTTGGTGCTCACGGGGATGAGGCCCCTTCCGCGGGCATGTCCCGCATCGTCCGCAGCGGTGAGAAAACGACGAAGAGCGCGGCGCTCCAGGTGCCCAGCACACAGATCCACAGCGCGGTGCGCAGGCCCAGCGCACTCCCGAGGGTTCCGCCGAACAGCGCCCCGATCGGGATGACGCCGAGGCAGATCCACATGAAGGCCGCGTTGACCCGCCCGAGCAGGTGGGACGGAGTGATCTGCTGCTGGTAGGAGGTCGCCGCGATGTTGTAGAGGCCCACGTTGGCGGAGAACGCGGCGAGGCCGAAGCCGTACAGCAGCAGCCCCCAGCCCGGCCGGGCCAGGGGCATGAGCGCGTACAGCGGGCCCGGTACCGCCATGGCGACCCAGATGATGCGGGCCGTGCCGATCCGGCGGGAGAGCCGGCCCGCCACGGCGCCCACGGCCAGCCCGCCGACGGCGCTCACGCTGAAGACGAGACCGACCGCCGTCGACGAGGCGTGGAGCTCGCGTACGAGGAACGTGACCTCGATGGAGCTCTTGGCGATGACGAAGAAGTTGGAGGTGGCCGTGCAGGCCAGGATGGCGAGCAGGATCGGGCGGCTGCGGACGAAGGCGAGGCCCTCCCTCATCTCGGCCCGCAGCCGCACCTTCTCCCCGCCGCCGTCGGCCGGCTCCGCGGCCGGCGGCTTGGGCGCCTCCCTGAGCAGGAAGAGCGTCACGGCACTGACGAGGAAGGCCACCCCGTTGGCGAGGAAGGTCCGCGCGGTGCCGACGAGACCGATCAGCAGACCGCTGAGGGTCGGCCCGATCAGCTCGGCGAACTCCTGACTCATCACGATCTTCGCGTTGGCGTCGACCAACTGCCCCGGTCCGGCCAGCCTCGGCAGCATGCTCTTGTACGCCACGTTGAACAGCACGGTGAACACACCGCTGACGCCGACGACCAGGTACAGGTACCAGAGCCTCAGCTCCCAGACGAAGGCGGCCAGCGGCAGCGACAGCATCAGCGCCATGCGCACCAGGTCGCACACGATCATCAGCTTCCGCTGGTCGACCCGGTCGGCGACGATCCCGGCGGGGAGCGAGAAGAGCAGGTACGGCAGCCAGCCGAGGAAGGACAGCAGGGATATCTGGAAGACGGAGGCGTTCAGCGTGGTGGCCGCCAGCAGCGGCACCGCGACGCCGGAGATCCGCGCGCCCAGCTCGCCGACGGTCTGGCCGCCCCAGAGCAGGAGGAAGTTCCTGCTGCGCCACAACGGGACGGCGGGCGCGGCCGGGTCGGCGGCGGTCACGGACGCCGTTCCTCGCGTGCTCATGCGGGGAGCAGCTGGACGCGCAGGTGCTTGAACCCGCTGATGACCGTGGACGCGAGCCGCGCCGGCGGCTCGATCATGGTGGCGGAGCCCACCCGCTCGCACAGTTCGTCGAGGAACAGGCGCAGCTCCATGGTGGCCAGGGACGCCCCCAGGCAGTAGTGCGGACCGGATCCCAGCGCCAGGTGCGGGTTGTGGGTCCGGCCGATGTCGAAGCGGTCGGGGTCCGCGAACACGCGCTCGTCCCGGTTGGCGGAGAAGTGCCAGATCGCCACGTCGTCGCCGGCCTTGATCCGCCGGCCGTGCAGTTCCACGTCGCGCTCGGCCCGTCGCAGCACGTGCTGGCTCGGCGACACGTACCGCAGGACCTCCCCGACCGCGGTGTTCAGCAGGCCGCGGTCCTCGCGGAGCCGCTGCCACTGCTCGGGGTGCTCGATGAAGGCGATCAGCGCGCCGACGGAGCCGTGCCGGGTGGTCTCGTTGCCCCCGAGCAGCAGCAGGTCGAAGAAGAGCATGGCGTCCTCCTCGTCCAGCAGCCCCTCGTCCTGCGCCTCCACCAGGGAGGTCACGATGTCCTCGCGCGGCGAGACCCGGCGCTGGCTCATGAGGTCCTGGCAGTACAGGAGCAGCTGCGCATGGGCCATGGCGGCACTGGCGCGGGCGCTCGGCGAGGTCTGCAGGTCCTGGTCGGCGGATCCGAACGCGGCCGTGGTCAGGCGGAGCAGCAGCGCCCAGTCCTCCCGCGGTACGCCGAGCAGCGCGGCGATCGAGGCGACCGGCAGCAGCGCGACGGTGTCGACGAAGTCGACCTCGCCCTGCTCCAGGGCCTCGTCGAGCGACTGCCGGATCACCGAGCGGATGTACGGCTCCAGCGCGGCGACCGCGCGCGGCGTGAAGGCGCGGTTGACCACCCGCCGCAGCTCGGTGTGGCGGGGGCCGTCGGTGTGGGTGAGCATCCGGCCCGAACCCTCGTCCCCGGTCCAGCGCTGCGCGCCCAGCGTGTTGGTGCCGGCCGAGCTGAAGGTGGCTCCGTCCTTCTGCACCGCGAGGCAGTCCTCGTACCGCGTGACGGACCAGAAGCCGGGCTCGGACCGCTCGGGGTTCCAGTGCAGCGGTGCGTGGTCGCGCAGGAGCCGGAACACCCGGTGGTGCCCCGGGTCCGCGAAGAGCTGCGGATCGGCGAGGTCGATCTGGTCGAGCACCGCCTTGGCGGAGAGGGTCAACGTCACAGGGGCCCCTTGTGAGGAAACGGGTGTACGGATCGTGGCAGGGCCGCGTTCAGCCGGCCATCATCTTCTGGATCTCGGTCATGAGCATGGTCAGGGCCGCGCGCTCGGGCACGGTGGTGTCGGGGTGCCACAGGTCGGCGAGCAGGCAGGTCCGGGTGCGGTCCCCGTGGTTCCACGCCTCGTGCTCGAAGGAGTAGTCGAAGAGCAGGGTCCTGCCCTCCTCCCATGTCCGGGTCTCCTCGGCCACCCTGATGCCCGCGCCCTCGGGGATGTCGATGGCGAGGTGCAGGTTGATGCTGAAGTTCCACAGGTCGCAGTGCGGCTTGATGGCGCCGCCGGGCAGCAGCGTCGAGAAGTGCGATTCCAGCAGCGGGCAGATCACGCCCGTGTCGACCGCGTTCTCCTTGAGCACCTGGTACGCCGTCGGGGCCAGCGGCTCGGACTCCGCCACCAGCGCGCCGTCGCGGTAGAGGTACAGGGCCTGCCAGTTCCGCTGGCGGACCAGGTAGTGCTCGTAGTCCGAGAAGCTCGCCCGGCGCTGCGCCCAGGCGTACTCCTGTTCCGCCTTGATCCGTGCGTGGTTCTCCTCCAGTGCCGTGACCAGGGGCAGCAGCTCCGGGTACGCGTACGGGTCGTGCCACGGCTGCTGCGGGATCCCGGGCAGCACCCACTTGGCCGCCTGCTGGAGGGGATGGCGCAGGTCGCTGCGGCGACGCGGCTCCAGCATCTCCTCGACCCGGTCGAGCGAGTCCCTCCCGTACTGCGCCTTGAGGGCCTCGAAATGGTCGTCGATCTCCGGTGTCACTGCTCTCTCCTGTCTGAACTGACGTGGACCGCGCGCACGGTGGGCGGGCGCCGCCGCGCGGCACCCGCCCTGCGACCGTCGGCGTCACACCGCGCGGCGTACCAGCTTGGGGCGCTCCACCGCGGCGGCCGGCTCCTGCTCCAGGCTCGCCACCACGCCGGCGACGGTGGGGTTGTCGAAGAGCTTCATCAGGTTGGCCTCGGCACCGAGGACGGTCCGGATCCGGTTGACCAGGCGGGTCGCGAGCAGGGAGTGCCCGCCCAGCTCGAAGAAGTTGTCGTCCAGGGACACCGACTCCATCTTCAGGATCTCGGCGAACAGCCCGGCGACGGCCCTCTCCCGCTCGGTGACCGGGGCCCGGCCCGCCGACAGCGATCCGTAGTCCGGAACCGGCAGGGCGCGCTTGTCGAGCTTGGCGTTGCGGTTCAGCGGCAGTGCGTCCAGGGGGACGAAGGCGGCGGGCAGCATGTAGTCCGGCAGCACCAGGGCCAGTTCGGCGCGCAGCGCCGCCACGTCCACCGTGCGGCCCTTCTCCGGGACGACGTACGCCACCAGGCGCTTGTCACCCGGGACGTCCTCGCGGACGATCACCGCGGACTCGGCCACCGCGGCGTGCGCGTCGACGGCCGTCTGGATCTCGCCCAGCTCGATGCGGAAACCACGCAGCTTGATCTGGTCGTCGGCGCGTCCGGCGAAGCGCAGGAAGCCGTCCGTCGTCCAGCGGGCCAGATCACCGCTGCGGTACATGCGCTCGCCCGGCGCGCCGTACGGGTCGGCGACGAACCGCTCGGCGGTCAGCGCGGCACGTCCCAGGTAGCCGCGGCCGAGGTTCGCGCCGGCGAGGTACAGCTCGCCCAGTACGCCCGGCGGCACCGGGTTGAGCCGCTCGTCCAGCACGTGCACCCGGGTGTTGTGGACGGGGCGGCCGATGGTGGCGGTCTCGTGCTCGGGCAGCGCGCAGCCGGACGCCTCGACGCAGAACTCGCTCGGGCCGTAGTAGTTGAAGACGGTCGTCCGCGGTGCGGCGGTGCGCAGCTCGCTCCACAGCGTCTCGCCGACGGCCTCACCGCCGAGCATCAGTGTCCGCAGCGGGGTGTCGCCGTCCAGCAGGCCCTCCGCGAGCAGCTGCTGCACGTAGCTCGGGGTGACATCGATCTGGGCGACCCCGTGGCGGACGATGTAGTCGACCATGCGGGCGGGGTCGCGGCGGGTCAGCTCGTCCAGCAGGTGCAGCTCATGGCCGGCGATCATGGCCAGCACGCCCTCCCAGGACGTGTCGAAGGCCAGCGACGCCGACAGGCACACCTTCCTGCGGTCCCCGGGGCCCGTGGGCCGCGGGAACGTGACGCCGGTGTGGAAGTGCCACAGATTGGTCAGGGCGCGGTGGAGCACCGTCACGCCCTTGGGGCGGCCGGTGGACCCGGAGGTGTAGATGACGTACGCCGCGTGGTCGAGGCCGAGCGGAACGGGCCGGTCGGCGTCGGTCGGGTCGTGCTCCGGCCGGTCCTGCTGCCGGTGCTCGGTGACCAGGGCGGGCAGCTCCACGGTGGCGCGCAGGCCGGCCGCGATGTCCTCGGTGGTGACGAGCACGGCGGGGCGGGCGTCGGCGAGGACCGTACGCATGCGCTCGGCCGGACTCTGCGGGTCGATCGGGGTGTAGACGCCGCCCGCCTTGCCGACCGCGAGCCAGGCGACGATCGCCTCCGCGGTCCGCGGCAGCGCGACGGCCACCACGTCGTCGGCCGCGACGCCGAGGTCCAGCAGGTGGTGGGCGAAGCGGTTGACCCAGCGGTTGAGTTCGGCGTACGTGAGCCGGGTGTCGCCGGCCACCAGGGCGAGCGCGTCGGGCGTGGCGGCCGCCTGCTCCTCGAAGATCGTGCCGACGGTCTTGTCCGGCAGTTCCGAGGCGGTCTCGGTCCACCGCCGCAGCAGATCGCGCTCGCCCGGGGTGAGGATGTCGACGGTGGCGAGGTCGCCGTCCGGGTCGTCGGCCAGCTGCCCGAGGAAGCGGACGAACCGCTCCACGAGCGCGGCCGCCGTGTCCCCGTCGAACAGGTCCGTCGCGTACTCGAGGGTGCCGTCGATCCCCAGCGGGGTGCCGTCCGCGTCCTTCCGCTCCACGAGGACGAAGGACAGGTCGAACTTCGACAGCGCCATCTTGAACAGTTCCACCCGGGTGTCCACACCGGGCAGGGCCAACGCCAGCGAACCGCCGTGCAGTTCGAGACCGACCTGGAAGAGGGGGTGCCGGGAGCGGGTGCGGACCGGGTTGAGCTCCTCCACGATCCGCTCGAAGGGCAGGTCCTGGTGGGCGTAGGCCTCCAGGCTGGACTCCCGTACCCGCTCGACCAGTTCCCGGAACGTCGGCCGGCCGGACACGTCGGTGCGCAGCACCTGGGTGTTGATGAAGAGGCCGACGAGGTCGTCGAGCGCATTGTCGGTGCGGCCGGCGATGGCCGTGCCGAGCGGGATGTCCGTGCCCGCGCCGAGGCGGGACAGCAGGGCCGCGACCGCGGACTGCGCCACCATGAACAGGGTGCTGCGGGTCTGCCGGGCGATGTCCGCGAGCCCGGCGTGCGTCTCCGGGGCGATCCGGAAGCCGATCTCCTCGCCCCGGTAGCTCGCGGCCGCCGGGCGCGGCCGGTCCAGGGGCAGGTCCAGCTCGTCCGGGAGTCCCTCCAGGGTGTCGCGCCAGTACTGGAGCTGCCGGCGGACCTGGCTCTGCGGGTCGTCCTCGTCGCCCAGCAGCTCACGCTGCCACAGGGTGTAGTCGGAGTACCGCACCGGCAGCGGCTCCCACACCGGAGCGCGGCCCTCGGTCCGCGCGGCGTACGCCTCGCCGAGGTCACGCAGCAGCGGGGTCATCGACCATCCGTCGCAGACGATGTGGTGCAGGACCAGCGCCAGGACCTGCTCGTCCTCGGCGATCCGCAGCAGGTGCGCCCGGACCGGCGGGACGGCACCGTCCAGGTCGAACGGCCGCTCCGCCAGCTCGCGCAGCACGGTGTCGGCCTTCTCCCGGTCGACGTCCCGCCGCTCCAGCACCAGCCCGTACTCGGCGGCGGGCAGGACGCGCTGGTACGGCTCGCCGTCCGCTTCTCCGAACACGGTCCGCAGGCTCTCGTGCCGTCCGCCGACATCGGTGAGTGCCGCCTCCAGGGCGGCCACGTCCGGCGCCCCGGTCATCCGGATCACCACCGGGACGTTGTACGTCGGGCTCGGCCCCTCGAGCCGGTTGAAGAACCACAACCGCTGCTGCGCAAACGACAACGGGAACACGCTTACCACTCCAAATCGAGAAAGAGAGCCGTCAAGACGACCGGCGGACCAGCTTCGGACGGGCGACCGCGGACGCCTCGTCCCGTTCCAGGCTCGCCACCAGGCCCCCGACCGTGGGGGTGTCGAGGATCTGCCGCAGCTGGAACTCCCTGCCGAGTGCGGACCTGAGCCGGCTCCAGAGCCGGGTCGCGAGCAGCGAGTGACCGCCGATGTCGAAGAAGTTGTCGTCCAGCGACACGGAGGGCACCCCCAGCACCTCCGCGAAGACGCCGGCCACCGTCACCTCCGTCGCGGTGCGCGGGGCGCGCCGCGACGCCGCGGCCGCAGCCGTGTCGGCGACGGGATCGAGTCCGGCGAGCGCGACGCGGTCGATCTTCTGGTTGCGGGTCAGCGGCATCGCGTCGACCTGGCGGAACTCCGTGGGCACCATGTAGTCGGGGAGCTCCTTGAGGAGCTCGGCGCGCAGCGCCTCGCCGCTCACGGCGCCGTTGGCCGTGACGTAGGCGCTGAGCACGGACAGGTCCGTGCCACGGCGGCGCACCAGCACGACGGCCTCACGGATCCCGGGCAGCCGGGCCAGCTGGCTCTCCACCTCGGCGAGTTCGATCCGGTAGCCGCGGATCTTCACCTGGTGGTCCGTGCGCCCGAGGAACTCCAGCCGCCCGTCCTCGTTCCACAGGGCCAGGTCGCCGGTGCGGTAGAGCCGCTCGGGCTCCTCCCCGGCCCCGCCCCGTACGAAGGCGGCGGCGTTGAGCTCGGGGCGGTTGAGGTACCCGTCGCCGAGTCCGTCACCGCCCACGTACAGCTCTCCGGGCACACCGAGGGGCTGGGGGTTGCCGTCCCGGTCCAGGACGTACGCCGTGGAATGGGCGATCGGCCGGCCGATCGGCACCCTGCCCGTGTAGCGCTCGGTGAGGGGCTGCGCCACGGAGAAGGTCGTGTTCTCCGTGGGGCCGTAGACATGGACGAACCGGCTGCCGGGGCAGGCGTCCATCGCCGTGGCCAGGTGCCGGGCGGAGAGGGTCTCGCCGCCGACGAGCACCTGGCGTCCCGCCAGGACCGAGGGGTCCTGCTCCACGATCTGGTGGAACAGAGCCGTGGTCAGGAAGAGGGTGTCGGCCCGGTGGCGGGTGAGGGCGGCGCCGAGGCCCGCCGCGTCGAGGACCGTCTCGCCCGGCACCAGGGCGACGGTCCCGCCGTTGAGCAGCGCTCCCCAGAACTCGAAGGTGGTGGCGTCGAAGGCGATGGCGCCCGTCTGCAGGATCCGTGTGCCGGGCGACAGATGCACGTAGTCGGTGTTCCTGACCAGGCGGACGACGGCGCGCTGGTTGACCAGTACCCCCTTGGGCCGACCGGTGGTGCCGGACGTGTACATCACGTACGCGGCGTCCAGCGGGCCGGTGGACGGCTCCGGCAGCTCCTGCCCGGCGGCGCCCGGGATCGCGTCCGGCTGCGCCAGGTCGAGCACGGGGACGTCCACCGCGGGCGTCGCGCCCTCGGTGAGCAGCAGGCGGGCCCCGCTGTCCGCGAGGAGGTACGCGCGCCGCTGTGCGGGCAGGTTGGCGGCGATGGGCACGTAGGCCGCGCCGAGGCGGAGGATGGCCAGGACGGCCACGAGCAGCCGGGGCGTCTTGTCCAACAGGAACGCGACGCGGTCGTGCGGACGCACCCCTCGGGCGTACAGCACTCCGGCCAGGGCCAGCGCCCGCTCCCGCAGCTCCCCGTAGGTCAGGGTGCCGCCGTCGTGGCTGACCGCCTCCCGGTCGGGATGGGCGGCGGCCTGCTCGGCGAAGAGGCTGTAGACGGAGCTCTCGCGCGGGTACGGCTGCCGCCGGGTGCCGCCGCCCAGTGCGCACAGTCGGGTCCGCTCGTCGTCGGTGAGCAGCCGGAGGCCGGCGATCGTCACGTCCGGCTCCGCGTCCAGCCGGCCCATGAGGTGGACGAGGTGGCCCAGCATGCGGTCGGCGAAAGCGGCGCCGTGGACGTGCTCGTGGACGTCCAGGTGCAGTGCGGTCCGCCGTCCGGGCCGGGACTCGAGCGAGAGGGACAGATCGGATCCGTGGCGGCCGTCGGCGGGCCCGTCCACGACGCAGTGCAGGGCCGGCGGGACGGCGGCCGGGCGGGAGACGGGAGCGGCGGCCGGGCGGGCGGCGGGAGCGGCGGTCAGGCCGACGAGCGCGTCCGCGACCTCCTGACGGACCTGCTGCGCGGTCATCGTCGAGGGCATGGCGACGGCGAGGGCGGCGCTCGCGTCGTCCGGGGACCAGGAGGCCCGCCGGACACCGATGCGGAAGGCCGTGCCGTTGCTGTACTTCCGGCCGAGAACCAAGGCCGCCGCAGGCAGCAGTTCGGCCGCCCGGTCCTCGTACTCCTCCGGAAGGAGAACGGTGCGCCGCAGCGTCCCGCAGTCACCCGGCAGCGGGCACGAACCGCCGAACGGAAGAACGGACGCTATCTCTCCCTCGTCGGGACACACTTCTGCAACAGCCATGTTCGGGGATTCCGTTCACTCGTTCCGCACCCGCGGAAAGGGACACGCCGATCAGCCTAGGGACCGGCATGCCGACTGGTCGGCAGGTGCTCGGCAGGAGACCGGCAGCTGGAGAAGGGCCCGGCCACGGCCCGGTCAGGGCCGGGCGCGGTCCTGGGACACAGGGGTGGCAACAGGGATCCCGCACAGCCCGGGTGAAGCCGCCACGACATGCCGGACCAGATTCAGCACCCCCACGGAGGCCGCCCCGTCGGGCGCTGTCTCCTGCCTGATCAACCCCCGCTGGAGCAGCGCGTGCAAGGCCCGGGTCGTCTCGGCGAGGGGCAGCCCCAGCTGCTCGCCGAGCAGCCCGGTGGGGCAGGAGGAGTCCCGGCCCAACAGCGCGCGCAGCACCGCCGCCTCCCCGGGCCTCAGCCCCGACACCGCTTCCGCCACCGGGGCGCAGAGGCCGGGTTCGGCGCCGGGTTCGTTGCCGAGCACCGGCTCCAGGAGGTCGAGCGGGGCCTCCTGCGCCATGGGGACCATCTGCTCGGGCAGGTAGACGGGGAACCAGGCGGCGGCCAGGTCGAGTGCGAGGGGGATGCCGTCCAGCGTGCGGCAGAGCGCCGCCACCGCGTCCAGCGTGGCCTCGGTGTGGGTCAGCATCGGGCGCGCGTAACGCAGGTGCGCCAGCAGCAGTTCAGCGGCGGGTGACACCCGGCCGTCGCCGCGGGGTCCGCCCGCGCCGTCGGCCGCCGCGAGCGGCAGCGGCGGCACGGGGACGGTCCGGACGGCCGGAGAGGGGAGCGGCTCCCTGGACGTGACGAGCACCTGCAGTCCGGGACACCGGTCGAGCGTCCGCCTCAGCGACTCGAACCGGATGGAGGAGGACTCGTACGCGTCGACCACCAGCACGGTGGGCCGGTCGCCGATCAGGGCGGCGAGCTCCTCGACAGGACCCGCGCCGCGCAGGCGGTCCACCACCCAGGACGTGAACATGGCGCGCGAGTGGTCGAGAGCCGGGCCGGTACGGGGCGCGGCGCCCGAGCGGGGGATCCACACGGCGGGGACCCGGCCCCGATCGCCGGTGCCGGCGCGGTGGACCGCTTCGAGGGCCAGTCGGGTCTTGCCGGTCCCGGCCAGCCCCACCAGGGCCACCATGCGCTCTCGCTGCAGGGCTTCGCCGATCACGTCCAGCTCGGCCGACCTGCCGAACAGCGGCCCGGTCGGGGCAGGGGGCGCGGCTACCTCTTCCTCGTACATCCGCACCAGGGTGCCGCCCTCCGCCGGCCGTCCCGCGGCCGACTCGAGGAGCACGCGCGGGGCGCCGCTGAGCCGCAGGGCGTCGGCGAGCAGCCGCACCGTCTGGCCCCGGGGGCGGTGCGCCCGCCCCAGCTCCAGATCCCTGATGGCCCGGACGCTGACCGTGGACAGGCCCGCGAGCTGCTCCTGCGTCAGCCCGACGCGTTTGCGCGACCGCTGCAATACGTCACCGAACCGAGGGGCTTCGTGGCCGGTGTCCATGCGGTTCTCCTTTCAGATGGGGCACAGCGGCGCGCGGCCCGGCCGCGCGCCCGGCCAGGCCGTCAAGCGCGCCGGGCCGGCGGGGCGTCCCAGCCGAGGTCACGAGCGACGGCACTCGGGGCCGGGAGGTCCCAGCCGAGGTCCTTGGCGGCGGCACTCGGCGCCGGAGCGTCCCAGCCGAGGTCCTTGGCAGCGGCTCGCGGAGCTGGAGCGTCCCAGCCGAGATCGAGGGCGACGTCACGCGGAGCCGGAGCGTCCCAGCCGAGATCGGACAGCACCTGGACACCAGCGGCACCCACGAGGAGCGCTGCCGCGGCGACCGATGTGACCACGCCCGCCCGGCGGGAAACGGAACGCCGGATTCGCCCACTCTTGTGCTCCATCTTCTTACCCCTTACACCCTTTACGCGATACATGGCTTTTGCTCAACTGCGGCCCACTTCGAGCTCCTTGAGGCTAGGCGTCGCCGCGTTAGGATCACCACCAACCGGCCACGTCCGGTTATCGCAATGCATAAAACTGAGGGGGAAATATGTGGTCGAAGGCGGACAATCAACGGCTGGAACTATCCCCAGAAGCCCTTGACGCTTTCGACCGGACGATCCAGGGAACGACCTTCACGCCCGGCACGGACGCACCGGGCGTGGCCGAGCTCGTCGAGCTCGGACTCCTGGAGCCGTCTCCCGACGGAACGATCCTGCAGGCGGTCGACCCCCGCCGCGTGGAGGGCCGTCTCACCTCGGTCTGGCGCAACCGCGCCTGGCAGGCGGAGCTCCGCGCCGCCGAGGTCGAGCGCGAGCTGGAGCCGGTCATCCGGATGTACGCGGCGCAGCGCGAGCGCGCCCCGCAGCCGGTGGAGTACCTGAACGGCATGAACGAGATCCGCGAGTACGTCGACCGGGCCAGCCGCGAGGCGACGGAGGAGATCCTGACCGCCCAGCCGGGCAGTGGCCGGTCCGCCGCCATCCTGGAGGCGGCCCTCCCCCTGGCCCAGGAGCACCTGCGGCGGGGGGTGCGCATGCAGACGCTGTACCAGCACTCGGCACGCTTCAGCGAACCGACGAAGGCCTACGTCACCGCCGTGACCGAGGCCGGCGGCGAGGTCCGCACCCTGGACGAGTTCTTCGAGCGCCTCTTCATCATCGACCGCAAGCAGGCGCTGCTGCCCGCCCGGGAGGACCGCACCGTGGCCATCGTCGTCCACGACAGGGCCCTGGTCCGCTTCCTCGCCGACGTCTTCGACCGGAACTGGCAGCGCGCCGTCCAGTTCACCCCGGCCCCGACCACGCAGGCCTCCACCGAGGTGATGCCGGCCATCCACGACATGATCAAACGCCTGCTCGTGGAAGGACTGACGGACGCGGCGATCGCCCGCCGCCTCGGGGTCAGCCCGCGGACGTACCACACCCATCTGGCCCGCATCCGCAAGCAGATGGGCGCCAGCAGCCGCCTCCAGCTGGGCTACTGCCTTGCCAAGGAGGAGGAGGCCGCGTCATCCTGCGCCACCTAAGCGACACAGGCCGACGCACCCGCCCTCGCCTGACCCCGGGCGCCCCTCACGCGCCGACGGCCTCCTGGCTCAGGACGTAACCGATCACCGTGAGTGACGCCCGCGCACGGACACGCGACGTCTCCAGCAGGTCCCGGCGCTCGTCCCCGCGCGCACTCTGCTGACTCCGCAGCAGGCAGAGGACGGACCGAAGGCCACTGATCTGCGCCTGCCCCAGCGGATCATCCGCGTCGGTGCACAGCGTCAGCATCCCCAATGCCGCTTCGACGTGCGACTGAGCCTCCGCGACCCCTGCCCGATCCACTGTCATGCCAGTCACCCTATACAGCACACCTGCCCAAAACCGGTACATCGAGGGGCAGTTACGAGGCAGCTCGCCCGGGGCGGCGCCGGTCCACCGACACGTCGTAGACCTGCCACACCCTCTGCAACCCGCGCCGGGCGGGTGAACGGCGTCGATTCAGCGGAGGTCGGGGCCGCCTGCCTCCGCGAGCTCGCCGAGCAGGCTGATCTCCCCGTCGGCCTCGTCCGGGTTCTCCGGGACGACGTCGGGGAACGATCCGGACTCTTCCCCGTCACCGAGATGTGGGTACTTCTCAAGGAGGAACCGCCGCCGGTACGCCGTGTCGGCGGCGTCGACGATCGCCTCCAGAGTGGACCAGTTGAGGGTGCCTCCGACGACGATGCCGAACGCGGGCACGGCCTTGCCAAGTCCCTTCTTGGTGAGGCGGAAACCGAATGCCTTCGCGAACCGCGTCGACACCTTGGCGACGACCGCCTCGTTCAGGACGTCCCACGTTCTGCCCCGGACGAGCGCTTGGGTGAGCCGTGAGATGTCGGCCATCGCAGCGCTCTTGGCGGTCGCCGATGTCGCCGACCCGGCGTTGACGACGGACATCACGAAGAGCTTCTCGGCGGGCTCTTCCGGGTCGTAGCCGTACAGCAGCGCGATCTGGCCGACGGAGCGAGACGCGAGTCCGAGGACGACCGCGGCGTCAGCGGTGAAAGCGCCGACGATCGCACCGCCTGAAGGCGCGGCCGCGGCGCCGGCGGAGGCGGCGACGGCCAGTTGGCCTCCGGAGATCACAAGCCCCGCACCCGCTCCCGAGAGCGCTGCGGCGGCCGGGTAATACCAACTCGCCGCTCGGCCACGGACAGCGTCGATCTGCTCGAGGTCGAGGCGGCGCAGATTGGACAGCGATGCGACGTCGTGGCCGCGCTTCTTGTGGAGCGCCACGACGCGTGTGGAGGAGAGTCCCGCTCGCGAGACCCGGCCCACCGTCTGCCGGACGGCCTGCAAGGCGGTGCCGCTCCACTCCGGGAGGGCATCGGCGGCTCCACGGGCCCCGGCACCGACCTTGCGAGCACCCTTGGCGGCGATCTCCTGCCCACGCGAAACCGCCGATTGGGCCCGTGGGTGGTTCTCCAGGTACTTCGTGGCGCGCTTGCCCAGTTCCGCGGCGCCGGTGGCCACGTGTTCGCCGGCGCTCCTCATCACCCGTGACAGGGGGCGTCCCTTGAACCGTTGAACGTCACGTCATGCCGCCAGCTCGTAGTCCGAGGGATCCGCCATACCTCGATCGTAGGGGCCGAGGCCTCCGCACAGTGCCGTAATCCCGCATACCGGTTCGCGCACGGGCGCGGGAGCGAACCGAACCGTGGCGAGGAGTGATCACTCACCCCGGAGAACCGAAGGCCTCCTCTACGTTCTCGCCTCCCCAGCCAGTCGGGCTGCGCCAGATGACGTTGACGCGGAAGACGTCGCGAATCGTGTCCACGGACCAATCCTCGGCGGGCGGTTCGGCGAGAACGAGGTGGAGACGGTCGGCAGGCGCGGGCAGCGTGTGGTTGATCTCGAGCAGGCGGGTCGCGCCCGATCGCAGGTCTGCATAGGTGGAGCAGCCTGCGCCCAAGGCCTCGTAGAGGAAGAGACCGTGCCGGGTGACGCAGCTGACGTCGACGACCGCCGAGTCGGTCGGATGGAGGTCCGCCCAGAGGAGTGACGCCTTCAGCGCATGGCGAACCGCTTCATGCTTCTTGCACGTGCGGTCGGACGCGGCGGCGGTCTCCAGCGCGCGCAGGAGGCCGTCCTTCGTGGTCGCGCCCGGTGTTGCGGCGGTGGTGTCCGCGGTGGTCATCCGCACTTCTTCCTTCTGATCGGGTCGCGTCGGGGCGACGGGGACCACATCGTCGACGTTCGGCTTCGTCGCCGTGCCGAAGCGCTCCTGGAGATCTAGCCGCGCTGCGGCGAGGCGGTCGGCCCAGCCGGAAGCCGCCAGCCTCTCCGCGAGCGAGCCCGCGTCGAAACCGCCCTCCTTGAGCGCACGGTTGGTCGTCGCGGCGAGGTCGCGGAGAACTCCGAGTCGTTCTCTGTCCGGATCGCCGAACAGGTGAAGTACGTCGACCCAGTCGGCCTGGTCCCGTCGGAGGACGCGGTTGGCCATGCCCTGGAGTTCGGAGAGACGGCTGCGGGCGTCGGGAACATCGCCGTCGCTGCTGGCCAGTTCTCCGAGAACGTCCAGTGCCGCGAGGTAGCGCCCCGCCATCCTCTCCGAAACGGGCGACCGACCGCGCTGGTCTGCGGTGAGCACCGTTTGGGTCGTCTCGTTGACGAACACCCAACAGTCCAGCTTCTCGCCCCGACGTGGGGGCACCGAACCGTGGCGGACGGTGAGTACGAGTGGTCGGTCGATCACCGGCGACAACGGCTTGACCTTGTAGCGACCGCCCGGAGCCCGGTCCACGACCTCGACCCGAACGTCGGTCCCGATCCGGGGAAGCCTTTCGGCCCCGTCGCCTTCCGGCCCGGCAGCGGGCCTCGCCGGTGTCTGGGCGGCCTCGGAACCGGTGAGCGCCGCCGGCAAAGAGGCGGTGTGGAGGACGGTGAGGCTCTGGGTGCTGCGGGTGAGGGCCACGTACAACTGGCGTAGCCCGGCGGGACCTCGGTCGGCGATCGTGGCGGGCTCGACGACCAGGACGTGGTCGTACTCCATGCCCTTGACCTGGGCTGCGGCCAGCACGAATACGGCCTCACGGCTCCGGTCGCCGATATCGCCGTCCTCGGCGATCCGGCGGCTGATGGCGTCCAGCCAGTCCGAGTCGTCGGGAACGACGACGGCGACGGAGCGGGGGGTGCTGCCGTCACTGGTGTCCATGAGCCGGAGCACGTGGGTGACGGTGTCATCGAGCAGCTTCCACGGCTCGGTCGCCACGGTCCGTACCGCGTCCGCTCCCGCCTCACGGACGGCCCGTGGGTACGGCAGGGACGGGGCGATCACTCGGGCGAGAGGGGCGACGAAATCCATGATCTCGGCGGGAACGCGGTAGCTGGTGTTGAGCTGGGCGACGCTCCAGTCGCCGTGGTCGGAGAGGAGCATGCCGAGCTGGTCCCAGCCCGCGGGGATGTGGGCGCCCGTCGCCTGCGCGAGGTCACCCAGGACGGTCATAGAGCCGCTGGCGGCACATCGCCGCCGCAGGGAGCGGGCCTGCATGGGCGTGAGGTCCTGGGCCTCG
Organism: Streptomyces sp. NPDC030862; assembly: GCF_055571835.1. Taxonomy (NCBI): domain Bacteria; kingdom Bacillati; phylum Actinomycetota; class Actinomycetes; order Kitasatosporales; family Streptomycetaceae; genus Streptomyces; species Streptomyces sp. NPDC030862. The sequence continues at coordinate 58,364 of NZ_JBVIEN010000009.1, forward strand.
TCGACGACGATGTGGCCGTACCTCGGCGGGGTGTCGCCGCTGATCAGCACGCCGAGCTCTTCGAGGCAGACGTGGTCGTCGAGGGTCCACGGGTCGGCGTCGGCGCTGACGGCGCGAGGCCGCAGCAAGGCCGCCTGTTCGCCCTCGTCGAGGATGCCCTCGGCGCAGTCCCGCAGGAGGTCGGCCGAGTCGTAGCGGCTGCGCAAGGCCTCCCGGGGGCCGGGAGACGGCCAGACACGCTCGACGAGGCGCTCGACCCGGCGGTTGCGTTCCAGGTCTCGGCGGATCGTACCGGCCTGCCCGCGGCGCGGCGCGATGTCGGCGAGCTCCTGAAGGAGCCGGTCGACGAAGAGCCCTCGGAAACGGTCGCGCCGCTCCCGGAAGGGACCCTCGCCGGCGTGAGCCTGGTCGAGGAGGGCGAGGATCTGGGATTTCGGCACGCGAAGGGTCGTACTGCCCGCGGTGACGACGACCGCGGGCTCATCGCCCTCGAAGGAGGGGTCGACGGTGATGCCGTCGAGGGCCTCCGGCCGGTAGTCGCTCTCGACGCGGCGCCGCAGAACGGCCGCCATGCGCTCGTCCGACTTCACGAGGCGCGCCTTCGGCGAGTCGGTGCCGAGGATCTCGCCCTCCCACAGGCGGTCCAGCTGGACGGCGTTGACGTCCCGGGTGCCGAGGGTGGGGAGGACCTGGCCGACGTAATCGAGGAACCGCTGGTGGGGGCCGATGACGAGGATGTCCTGGGCCTTGAAGTGTTCGTTGTTGACGAGCCAGGTCACCCGGTGGAGACCGACCGCCGACTTGCCCGTACCGGGGCCGCCCTGCACGACGAGGATGTCCGAGGGGGAACCGGTGACCAGCTCCATCTGGTCGCGGCGGATGGTTTCGACGATGTCCCGCATCCGGCCGCCGCGCGACCGCTGGAGCTCCCGCAGCAGGAAGTCGTCGGGCTGGAGCACTTTCCGCCGCTGCCGCCGTACGACGTCACCGGGCGTGGGACCCGACGTACGCTCCGGGACCGGGAGCGCCTCCGTCTCCTCCGCCGCAATGTCGTCGGCAGCCTTACGGGGCTCCGGTACGGCGGCGAGCTCGGGCTCGGGCACGACCAAGGGCGCGGGAACGAAGGCCGTCCGGGAGATCTCGTCGAAGTAGCCCTCGACGACCCGCTGCACGCAGCGGAGCTGCCGACGCAGGACCACCTCCCCCGGGTTCTCGGGCCGGGCCTCGATCCACTTCTTCGCCAGGGGACTGGTCCACAGCAGGACCACCGGCTCGTGCGAGGCGTCGTGCACGCCGCGGCGGCCGATGTACCACGGGCGAGGGTCTCCCCCCGGATCCTCCGGAGCGTCGACGCGGGCGAAGACCAGGGCTTCGTCGCCGAGCCCCCCATAGGCCTCTGCGCGAGCCTCGGCCTCGGCCCGGTTGGCGATGCCGTCCTTACCGCTCGCCGAGGCGGTGGCGGCCGAAGTGCCGCTCAGTTCGGCCAGTTCCGCGGTGTAGCAGTCGTACGCGTGATCCACCGCCCTCTGCTCGCCGGCGAGGATCTCGTCCCGAGTGGTGGTGCTCATGTACGTCCTCCCTGCGGTGCCGGGGAACACCGCCACGGGCATGTGCGCCCGCACCCCACTGAAACAACTATCAGAGACGGAGTGGTGACGAACAGTCAGGGCATCCGGTCCCGGACGAGGCAGTCGGTTCCGGTCCGCCACGCCCGAGCTCGCACCTCACCTGACGTACCCAGGCCAGCGGTTTCGCCGAAGCGAAGTCCTCACGTTGCCGTCGTCATCGCGATCAGGGAAAGCCGAAGCCTCCGGTTCCCATGGCCGCCGGCGGTCCGTCCGGCGTGGCCGCGATCGCTCGAGTGCCGGCGCACGCCGCCGACGTCACGGCATGGCGAGGGCAGCGCAGCAGGGTCCGCGTTCGAATCGACCTTCCCTGTCGCCACGTGCACCACTGCGGCCGAGAGAGGACAGACCTCGCCCCAGGCGACGAGGACCCGCCCCCGGTCACCCCCACACGTACCTCTCCGGGTCCTGCTGAGACCGGAACGTCGATCTCGCGCAGCGGCTCGGCCGAGGTTCCCGAGGCGTCAGCGGTGTATACGGCGAGCCGCACCCCCTCCGCCCCCTCGTGCAGCGCGTCCTTGCCCCGCAGACCGTGCGCATACGCGAGTACGTACTCCCGCCCGTCCTGCTCGACCGCGACCACGTCCGGGATCTTCCTCGACTCGCCGCCTCGGCGTCGCCTTCGGCACCCTCGACCGACGTGGGCGGGTTCCAGGGCGCGGAGAACCAGCGGGGCTCGCTGGTGTCGGCGGCCTGCGTCTCGATGATGTAGCCGTTCGAGGCGACGTGCAGCATGGTGAATCGCGCCGGAGCGCGGTGCGGCGGTCACGGGAATCGTCCGCACTGCGTCTGGAGCCAGTTCAAGGTGGCGTCCCAGCCTTTGGCAGGGTCGTACGCCGGCGCCAGGTGACCGTGAGCCGCGACCTGCCGCCGGCCGGGCGGCCGTCCCTCTGATGGCGGGGTGACCCCCTCGCCTGCGTACCCCCACCCGCTACACTGACCGCGGCACGCCAGTCCGCTGGCGCATTGCTGAATCAGGCCTCCGTAGCTCAGGGGATAGAGCACCGCTCTCCTAAAGCGGGTGTCGCAGGTTCGAATCCTGCCGGGGGCACAACGCGTTACGTCGCTCACCTGGGGTTTATCCCCCCAGGAGGGCGTTCTGATCGGCCTCGGACCCTCGTCCGGGGCCGTTTGCGTGACCTGTGCGTGAGCGAACGGAGAGTTGATCTCCGATATCTCCCCCAACGGATCATCACGACCCGGGACGGAATCCCGGCCGGGCACCTCCGCTTCGTCGGACTCGGCATTCGCCTCGGAAGCGACGTTCACGGAGGTAGCGCGGGCGCGCGGCACGAGCCGTGCTGCAGCTTCGACGATCGCCGGGTCGGTCCGTCTCGGGCAGCGGGCTCGTGTACCTGTCGGCCGTGATGGTGATCGGGGAGTGGCCCGTGGCGCAGGTCGTGAAGCCGGACGGGCGGCGGGCCGATCTCCTCGTACCGTTCGACGAACCGCCGGGTGCCGCCGCAGGGCCCGGACTGTGTCGGAGTCCAGCGCAGTGGTGCGTGCCCCGGCGTCGATCTCGAAGTCGTCCTCGTTCATCTTCCGGCCGTCCACGACGAGTTGCCTGACGGCGGTGATGTGGCCGGCCCCCGTCCGGGACGGGACTGGTCTCACCGCTCCCTGGGCATGGGGAGTGGCTGCTCGGATCGTTCGACTCACCACGCCTCCAACGGCATCGGCACCGGGCACGTGCCGGCTCGGATGTACGCCGCGCTGATCGGCGCCCTGGGCGGCGTACGCCTGCTCACCACGGAAACGGTGGCGGCGGCAACCGCGGAGCAGGCTGGCGGGAAGACCAGGTGATGCTGGCCCCGAACCGAGGAGAAACTCCAGGTGAGGCGCATTTCGAAGGTGTGTTTGATTCTATCGGGTGGCCACATGGTGAGCCTCGGTCGCAATGCGCCAGCGCTTTAGACCCGACATTCCCGCCAGCCTTAATCCCCTCCGCCGACCTCACGGCTTTGGAGACCAACTTCGGACGAAATGTTTCCGACAGCACACTTCGAAGATCAGCCGGTAACCTTCCTCATCCGGCCCCCTCGTCCCGACGCCGGACAAGCACTCTGAACAGGTGGGAACCGGTACACCGCCTCCCAGGACGCAACTCTCGCAGGGCCACTTCTTACAGGCGCCCTTCCCCTATGGTTAAGCGACTGTGGAGAGCCTGCGTCCCGCCTTGCGCACGCGGGGTACCTTTGCGGTGCGGCGTTTTTGTAGTTCCCTTTGAGCGAGCAGCAGCGGGGCCAAGTGTTCGGCGATGGCCTGGCCCAGTCCGACGGGCACGGCGTTGCCGATCTGTCGAGCGATCTCGCTCCTACTCCCGCACCACTGAAAGGTCTTTGGGAAACCCTGCAGCCGGGCCGCCTCCAGATGAGTGATGGGACGATGCAGCCACGGGTGGAGGTAGCGACCCTTCTCCGGCTTGAAGAATTCCGTACGGATGGTGACCGACGGCCTGTCCCGATGGAGACGGCCCATGACATCCGCGGAGCCGGTCTTGTGGTTCTTCCAGCAGTTGGAGAGGAGCTCAAAGGGAATATCGAACCGATTTCCCCCTTCGGGAATGGATCGGTAGCGCGCGAGCGAAATCGGTTTTATTCCATTCCGACTAAGATGCAGCTCGTCCATATAGAAGGGTCCTGCAATTTTCTTTCCGTTCACAGTCTTCCGCCGCAAGGGGAGTTCCGGGGAAAGCTTTCGCAATACGAGATCTGCGATCGTCTGCCATACGGTCCGATGAGGGCCGCCCGAAGGAGCCGGAAAGAGTTTCGCCTGCAGTTCGAGGTCCGTCAGCTCCTCGACTCGATGAATCGACCCCGGCTCCGACTCCATCAGCAGATCTTTTCGGACCCCGATCGCGAAGGTACGGAGGCGTCGCTGAGGCACGCCGTAATCAGCGGCGTTGAGGAGATCATCGAAAATGAGGTAATCGGAGAGTGTACGCCCGTCGCGTGTTTCGTCAAGAAGGAGCCGGAACTCCGGAGACTTCCTGAAGGCGTCGACATTCTCCATGACAAACATCATCGGCCGAACGGTCGAAACGACTTTCAGATAGTGGCGCCAGAGCTGGTTCCGCTCGTCATTCGGATCCTGGTTGCCGAGTCGTGAGAACCCCTGGCACGGTGGCCCCCCCAGGACGATGTCGGCTTCCGGGATCGACCCGGGGCGATCGACCCACTCGGCGATGTCCCCTTGGTGAATGTGCGCCCCGAATTCCTTGGCGAAATTAACGGAATAGGTCGCCGCTGCAGCTCGGTCCAGTTCGACCGCGGCGACAGGACGATAAACGGCTCGACCATCGTGCCGGGCGTCTACGAACCCCTGCGTCAGCCCTCCGCAGCCCGCGAAGAGATCGATCGTCCGTAGCGGAGGGAGGCAGGTGTCGCCGCCTACCTCTTCCCAGGAGACGCCGACTTCGGGGGGTACGTAGCTCATTGGCGCACTGTAGCCGGCCAGCCGGCTACAGGGCAATCTATTCACCCTACAGCCCGGCGGCATTCTACGCCGGCTCCTAATTGCGCCACCCCCACGGCTCCATCCGGGTGCATGCCTACTAACCTCGAAGGGTGGCCCGCACACGCACGGTCGGCGCAAGCGTCGACGCCCCGGGGAAGGGACGTACCTCCCACGAGTACCCACCTGACCGCGCTTGGCGTCCCCGGGCTGGGATGACTCGAGTCGAGCGTATACGTGAGCAGGACAGGGCTGCCGGCGGAGCCTTCAAGCGGTTTGTCGCGGGTGACGACGGAGAACGGGTGCCCGCCACCGTCGTACTGGCTCCGGTCCGAAGAACGGGACGTGTCAGTGCCAGGCTCCAGTGGACAGTCGCCCGACGGAGACATCGACACCCCCTGGGCGAGGTGGTTCACTCCACCCGGGCTGCGAACCTTCGTGCGGCCTGGCGCCTGGCAGAGGAGGCCGGCCTACTGGCGGAGGACGACCTCGGGGACTCCTGGGCCTCGTCGCAGGGCACTCGGGCTTCGATGCGTTCCAATCGGGGACGCGATACCGGGCCCGAGCGCCGGCTTCGCTCCTTGTTGCATCGCGAAGGGCTGCGCTTCAGGGTGTCCACCAGACCGGTGCCGACGCTCCGCCGAACCGCGGACGTTCTCTTCACCAGGCATAAGGTGGCGGTGTTCGTGGACGGTTGTTACTGGCACGGGTGCCCTACCCACGGGTCGGTCCCGGTGACGAACCGAGACTTCTGGGTTGCGAAGATCGAGGGCAACAAGAGCCGTGACAAGGAGACGGACAGACTCCTGGTGGAGCACGGCTGGTTCGTGGTCCGCGTCTGGGAGCACACACCGGTCGAGCACGCGGTGACACTCGTGCGACTTGGACTGGAGGAGTCGAAGGCACACCGGGCGGCCCGTGTACTCAGAGCGGACGTCCGTTGAGCAGGTCGTCCAGGGCGTCCGCCTCCCTTCGCCGCATGATTCGGCTGTCTCCATGGCCGTAGGCGAGGAGTCGGTCGCCGGGGGCCAGGCCGGCCTTGACGTCCGTCGGCATCGCATGCGGCCGAGACGTACCTGTCCGTGGTGGTCGGTAGGACGTGGGGGGGCGGCCACTTCGTACCGACGGCCGAAGACGGCCGTTCCTCAGCCCAGCCCGCTCCTCCGGATCGCGGAACGGTCGACCGGGAGTCGTCATCCGGGGCGCCGGACCTCCGTCAGAACGTCGTCCAGGAATCCCTTCACGTCACTTCCACCGAGGACCAGCTGCCGATCCAGCAGGCGGTTTCCGGTTTCGCAGGAGGTCTCGCTCACCAGGGAGCAACCGTGACAGGCCGAAAGGTTCAGATGCGAGGCTCCCTGCCTGTCACTCTCGATGCAGACCGGGTCGTTGGAACAGAAATCGGCGTCGTCTAGAGCCGATACCAGGAGTGGGATCAACTTGTCGGGTGACCCGAGCCTGACAAGCCCTCCGAGGGTCCCCTGCGCGTCTCCAGCGGCGGTGTAGATCAGGATCCCCGCGGTCTTGTCCGTGCGGTCCGAATTGGCATAGATCCGCTCCTGCAATGCGGCGGAGGCATATCCGCTTGCGAATGCCAGCCTGCGGATGAGCAGATGTGCCAGCGTGTGCAGGGCGACGTACCTGGGCTCGGGAACGTCAAGGCGATCGGCCCAGGGAGACTCGCCCTTTCGTTTTTTGAGGATGCCTGCGCGCGCCTGTACCTCCGGCTGCGCCTCCCACTCGGCAAGTCTCTGCTCGTCGAACCGCAGGAAGATCCCTTCACCGAACAGCTCGATCGCCGGATACGTGGGGCGACGCCACTGGTCCGGCCCCAGGTCGGCGTTGATGAAAGCCGCTTCTGCATCATGGCGCCGGAATCCGCGGAGAGCACGGACCTCACGGACCCGGCGCACCTGCCCGATGCCACTGATCTTGTCGAGCAGACTCTCCGGTCCCGCGATGCCTTCAGGACTTCGTCCGTCGACGACGAAGTCGCCTCCCGTACGGTCGCGCCCGCCATCGAGCTTCTTCAGGAACGCCGCCCACTCACCGTCCTTGAGGTCGAGCAGCATCTCGTCAGCGGTGGCTTCCTCTCCGGCCGCTACGGCGAGGACGGTCTCCGGCGTTACCCCGAGCTCATTCGCGATCCATCCCGCCACCATCTCGGCTTGCGGTCCACCGTTGTCCGTCACGACCTTCTCGAAGTACAGGTGGCCACGGATCCTGTCCGCCGTTTCCACAGACCGCGGACGTTCTTCGGGTATGTCGAGAGCCGAGATCCTCTCGGCCATGTAGTTGCCCGTAGCGCCACGCTGCACGGCGACCAGCTGGTGCGGGCAGGGCTTGCTGACCGAGCCTTCCGGTTCCCAGGGCTGCCGCCCTACGCAACGGATCCCGTCCCGCTGCAGAGCCCCCTTGGCCACCAGCTCCGCGAAGGTGCGCGAGTTCCCGCACCCATGGCACGTCACCATCAGTGACGCGAGGCCCTCACCGCGGCCGGCGAGCTTCTTGAACCTGAGCGACTTGTAATCACGACAGAAGCGGACTGCTTCGTTCAGACTCGCCTCACGCCCGCGATGCACCCACTGGAACCAGTTGATGTCCTGAGCGTGGCTGCCCTTTTCGCAGACGGCGATGTATCGCATCGGCACCAGCAGGCCACCGCACCCGCAGGTGTTGCTCCACTTGCCCTTCTTCTTCCCCGTCAGTTTCGAGAGCTTGTCACAGCGCTCGCAGAACCGCCATGCGGGGAAGCGCCAGTACGGCAGTGCAGGGGTGTCCCTCCCGGCACGGCTCGCGTGCGTCGGCGGTTGCCGCAGGACACCGGCCCCGAGGCGGGCCATCAGACGCTCACAGCTGATCTCCGGCGCGATCTTCTTGTCCCACCAGGACGTGTCGGGCGCCATGAGGGATTCACCTCGGACGTCGACGATCGCGCCCACACCGAAGGGCGAGATCGTCTCGGAGAGGCGCAGGTCATGCCTGATCTTCTCCACGGTGCACCTCCTCCTGTGGCTCTTGGACCTCCACCGCGACGTTGGGTTCCACGGACCTCATCGAATCTCCGACGAGCCACCCTTCGCCGGACTGACCGAACTTCTTCAACAGAGCCGCCTGATCCTTCTTAGACCGCTGGTAGTAGAGGGGGGCACCCGCCTCGCGTGCTTGTGCCGCCCGACGGTCCCAGTCTCTTAGCAGGCTCCAGACAGCGTCACTCGTCTCCTCGGCTTCGAGGCGGTCGGCACGCGTCACGTACCCGAGGAACCGCTCGACCAGGCGCTCGACCGCATGGCCGAGCCTGTCGTCCCCCAGGTCGAACCGGTCCGCCGTGTCGTTCTCGGCGAGCGGGACGAACGATTGCCTCAGCAACGCGACGAGTGCGCCTGCCAGGGATCGGTCACGTGACGCCAGGGACCACGGCGTCACGCTCGTGGGCTCCACACTGCGGTAGAGCGCCTCGTGGTAGCCGCGGAAGGTCTCGAAGTGCGACCTGTCGCGGGCCCTACTGGACCTGAAGAGCGTGACGACGACGCCCTTCGTGTGTCCACGTCCGACACGACTGGTGGCCTGGATGTACTCGGCCGTGGTCTTCGGCTGCCCCACCATGAGCATGAGGGCGAGCCTGGGGATGTCGATGCCGACGGAGAGCATGTTCGACGAGAGGACCACGTCGACGGCGTCCCGTGACTCGTCGGCACTGATTCGGAGCGCGCGTAGATCGTTCGGCAGCTCCTCGGCACCGCGGCGACTCGTCAGTTCCAGGACCTTCTCCGCCGTGACCCGACGCAGTGGGAGACCAAGCCGGTCGGCGCGAGGCTCCAGACGACCGTTGACGTCGTCGACCAGCAGCGGTCCGGTCCGGCCGAGCTCACGAAGACTGTTGTGGTACATGACCAGCGTCCAGTACGCATCTCGCGATGCGGCGGACGGAGCGTGGGCGGCGAGCGTCTCCGGGATCTCCACCATCGGAGTGACCGCCGAGATGACGGCGGACGGCTGCGAGACCGACTGCGGCATCAGACCGACGTAGAGACGGCCCTCTCCGCTCTCCACCGGCCGGGAGAAGAAGGTGCGGTCGTCGTCGAGTCCCGATGGTGGGTAGAGGGCGACGTCCCGCCCGTAGAGCCCCTGTACCTGCTCCTCCGAAGCACGGATCGTCGCCGTCGAGGCAACGATCTTGGGACTGGCGCCCGACCGGCTCAGCAAGAGCTGGATGACCGCGTCGAATACGGCGACCGTGGTCCCGAGCGGCCCCGAGAGCAGGTGCAGCTCATCCTGGATGACCATGGACGGTTGCTTGAACGCGGTCCCGATACCAAGCAGCTTGCCGGCCCTGGGTTGGAACTGGATGCGCGCGAACTTGTCGACGGTGGCGAGCAGGATCGTAGGCGGCTCCTCGTAGATGACGTCGTCTACGACTACAAGCGGAAGTTCGTCGTTGAACGCGCACGACTCGTCGACGCAATGAAGCACCACGTCGTTTCCGACCAGCCGCATGCCGTAGTCCTGCGGTTTGCCCTTGACCTTCGGCACCAACGATGTCAGGCACCACGGACAGCTCTCGACCTGAAACTGGTTCGCCTCCTCCGGCCGTGCGGCCTTCTGAAGGCGTTCGAGCGCATCCCGCGCCTCTTTCCGGGTGGCGGGGGTGACTTCGTTGCCCACCCACAGACCGATCGAGAACGGCGCCATCCCCTTCGCACGCTTGTCCGTGGCCCGTAGCCTCTCCGTCGCGCAGATCAGCGCCGCAGCACGCTGGAACTGCTGAGAGGTCAGGAGCCTCAAGGTATAGCGGGTGATCACGGCGGTACCACCACCGGTCACGCCATGGGCAAGCCGCCGGCGGAAGATCTCGATCGCGGCGAGGCCGAGGTACGCCTCGGTCTTCCCGCCACCCGTCGGAAACCAGATGAGGTCGACGAGATCCCTGTCCTTGTGCGTCGCATCGATGGTGGAGGCCAACGAGACGAGCAGGAAACCGAGCTGGAACGGGCGCCATTGCGGCTCCTGCACGTGATCTTCCGACGTCCCGCGGTTGATCGATGCCTGCCTCATCTGGAGGCGCATGGCGGCCATGCCGAGCGAAAAGGCCGTTCGGAGGTCCTGCCTTTCCGGCGCCCGGAGGAGGTTCACACCTTCCCGCATCCTGTCCACTGCCGTCTGAGAACGCTCGGTGATTCGGATCGCCACGGCCCTGTCGACGTCGAACGCCTCGGCTCGTCGCATCTGCTCGGAAACCCAGCCGGCGAACGCGTCGACAAAGGCGTCCAGCGACCGGAGCACCGCCTCGGGATCGGTGTCGATCCGCTGGAGGTGCATCAGTTCCAAGGACTTGGCCTCGGCCGTCCCCGCGTCGAACCCCGTGGTCTCGATCGCAGGCACGACGAAGGCCGGTACGGGTTCGAGGAAGACCTTGGTGCAACGGCCGTCGGAGAGTCTCCAGTCCGCAGCCATGCCGTGACCGACCGCGAAGACCTTCCGGTTCCGGTACCGCAGACGCAGTTCCGCGGCTTCGAGATCGGCGTCGAAGGAGCGTGTCGTGTCGTATTCCAGGAACCGATCACTTACGGGAGGAGTGACGACCAACCGGACCTGGAACAGTGTCCGTGCGATGTCCAGCTTGTCGTCCCCGGTGGATTCGGTGAGGACCCGGACGTGCACCGTGACCAGAGAATTGCCCTTGAAGTCGCGCCAGCGCGCCCCGACTTCGACGGAAACCTCTCCCACGGTCAGAACGACGGGCCCTTCTCCCCGACGAAGAACGAGATCGTCGGTGGAGAACGGGGTGCGGCGCCACCTCGGCGGTCCGTCCCCGCCCACGACGGAGTACGTGCCGCACGAAAAGTCGACGTAGACGGTGTCCCCGTCGGTCACGAAGGAGATGGCGACCGACGATGGCCGCCAGTCCTCGGCCAGGGGGATCCCGGCGCCGTCCTCCTCGACATCCCCGTGGGGGACGTCGGCGGAGACCTCTTCATCCGCGTTCTCTCCACCGGCGGTCTCACGAGTTCCGACCTCTGCCGGGAAGAGCATGCCGACGGCGTACTGTCGGTGCGGGAGGTTCGTCGTGACCTCCTCGTCTCCACCCTCAGGCCCGACGTAGGACGTGCGGAGGTGTTGAAGCGCCTTCTCCTGAGCCGCCGTGAGATTCACTTGCCAACCTGCTTCCGAAGAAGGTCCTGGAGCCGCTTCTTGTCCTCCCTGGACGCGACCACATGGAGCGTCACACGTGCCCTGGTGACGGCCACGTAGAACGCGGCGAGTCCCCGATCATCGTATTCGTGCGGTAGTTCGCAGACGATGACGTGCTCCGCTTCCAGCCCCTTCGCGAACCGCGGGTTGATCACCAGGAAACCGGCCTTGCTCCTTCGCGGATCGGCATCCGCTGAGACACTGATGATCCAGATGTCGTCGCGGCGTGCCCCGTTCGCAACGAGGTCACGCGCGACGGCTTCGGCCGCTGCGATATCGGCTCCACCCTCGGACCACCGCCACTGCACTCGGTCGCCATGGACGATGCCCGGATCACCGATGTCGGCGCCAAGGTACTCCTGCACGACGTGGACGATCGCCCGGGTGTTGCGAACATTCCGGTCGAGGTCGTACTGGAGCGCCTCCTGCTGCACCAACTCACACACGTCCGGGTCGAACTCGCCGTCCACGCGCGCTTGGTTGTTGGGGTCGAGGAACATCCTCCAACGACCACCTGCGCGACCTCCGCGGATCACGGCATCCAGCCTGTCCATGCCCTCGGCGTTCATGAGGTCCTGCGCCTCGTCGACGAAGACGACGTCGTACTGATTGCCCTCGGACAGCTCCGAGAACGGAAGGAGATCGATGCCTCTTCCCGCGATCCGCGGGCTGAAAAATCGGGCCAAAGCGGGCGAGTGAAAGGTGATGAGGACCGACTTTCCCTCGCTTGCCTCCTGCTTCGCGCCTTCGGCCAGCACCAAGGACTTCCCGGTGCCCGCCCCACCGAAGACGAGCATCCTCGGATTACGAGAGAGTGCGGCCAGAACCCGGGCCTGACCCTCGGTCGCTCGGTTCTGCTCCTCGATGACGGCCCCGCGCTGGGCATCGATGACGGGCATACGCGTGAACTCACCGAACAGACGGGCCCGCAGGTTCTCCGGCCTCGCGATCCTGACCCCGGAGGGAGCGGTCCTGGCCCCGCCGGCAACCTGCTCCAGGGCTTTCGTCATCGCGGCGATGCTCATCTGGTCCTTGGCCCACCAGTGGCTGCCCCTCCACTCGACGGCGGCGGGAGGGGCCGCGATGTCGGGCGTGACGGCGACGGCCTCGCTGGCGAACCAGCCGACGCCCTCAGTGTGCAGGATGTCCCTCAACGCATACATCGCCGACTGCGCCTGGTCCATCGGTGACTCGCGCAACTTCTTCCAGTCACCGTGGCGGTCGATGGAGTACCAGACACCGTCGTACTTCCTGACGCCCCCGCCCTTGACCTCTATGACGATCACGACGCCGTCCCAAAGAACGACGAAGTCGGCCTCCCCCTGCTGCTTGACCGCGTGGCTCCGCAGCTTGACGGAATGGAAGGCCACCGCATCGCCTGGGCCTTCGACAGACTGCAGCAACCGCGCGACCCGACGTTCGGCGTTGCTTGTGGTCGTCGCCTCGATTTCGGCCAGGTCCGGAATAACGATCACGACCCCTGCTCCAGCCAGAAATCCTCGTACGCGCGATATCCGAGGAAGTCGTTGACCGCCCCGAAATTGTCGGCGACGTCCACGATGAGGCACTCCCCACTGCCACCGTTCTCAGGGCCACGCAGCCCGCGCCCCGCCATCTGGATGTAAGCGCTGGGGCTGAACGTCGGCCTGGCGATGTACAGGGCCCGGACACCAGGTGCGTCAAAGCCTTGGATCAGCAGGTCGCAGTTGGCCAGGACACGGATTCGGCCCGCCTTGAACCTTTCGATGACGTCGCGGCGCTGCTGCCGTCCGGTCTGACCGCTGACCGCTTCCGCTTCGACCTGTCGACAACGAAGCGTCGCGGCGAGGACCTGGGCGGACAGGATGTTCGGCGTGAACACGAGGATGGGCCACTCGGGATCCTGGCTCAGGATGTGGTTCACGAGAGCCTTCATTCGCGCCTGGTCGCTGCCGATGCGGTCGAGTACCTGGGGTTCCAGCTTGCGCTTGGACTGGATCTGTGTGAGTTCACCCGGCTTCAGTTCGACGTCGATGCCCGGCAGGACCTCGTGCTTGACTCGGGCGAGGACGCCGATCCTGGCCAGTTCCTCATAGGCGCTGCTGCCTTCGAAGGCCCTGATGATGCGTTTTCCGAAACGCGCTGCCAGGTCTCTGTTCCGCTCGTCGTCGTCGGCCCTCCCCTTGAACGGCGTAGCCGAGAGGCCCACCAGTGGCCGTTCCCAGTTTCGGCCGTCGACACCGAGCCACCTCAGGATCCGCGTGTAGCGGGTCGACCCGCCGGCACGGTGAGCCTCGTCGATGAAGACGGCGGAGGCGCCGCGGAGCCACTCGTACGCGGGCACGTCGATCACACTGTCGTCGAGTTTGGCATCGGTGGCCACGACCACACTGCACTCGGTGTCGGGTTCGTGAACGGTGTTGTTGTCCCAGAGTCGGCCGATCGTCAAGGGACGTTCGTCACCGAGCCCACGCCAGACGGTGCTGAACGTCTGCACAGCCTGTTCGCAGAGTTCAGCCGACTGAGCGATCCAGAGCACCGTCCCGCTCATGCGGCCCTCGATGAAGAGCCGCAGCATGGTCTCGGTGGCGACGCGGGTCTTCCCGGCCCCCGTCGGAAGCTCGACCATGCCCTTGAGTGCTCGACCGTCCGCTTCCTGCAGTGTCAGGACGTCCCGCAGCTGCCGACTGATCTGCTTCTGGAAGTTGTGCAGAGGGTTGAGCTTCACGGCACCCGGTACGACGAACTCGTCGTCCTGTCGCTGGTCCCGCTGCCCAGCGTACTTGGCGCTGAATCCCATCTTTCGGAGCCAGGCGATCGTAGGCGCTCCACCCGCCCACTGCGTCGGAACGTCCGGGTACCCCTCCTGCTGGAACTGGTCTTTGAGCAGCTTGATCGCGTCGCTGCCGTGGACGGTCAAAAAGAGTTCCGCGACGGACGTCGAGCCGTCCACCAAGTCCTGCTCTTCGAGCGCCTGCCAGAGGCCCTTGGGGAGCTTCTCCTTCAGCGTGTCGTCACCGAAGAACACTTCGAGACGCTCTGCGTCGCTGGGTGCCGAGCGCGCGGCCTGGCGTTGTTCCTCCAGACGCTGGTCGACACCGGCCTGAAGGACCTCACTCAGCTCGGCGTTCGTCAGTCCCAGTCGGAAAGCGTCGTTGACGATCTCGAGAACACGTCGCTCGCCGAGGTCCGCGCGGACCACGAGTGTAAGCCCGTCCACATGCGAGTCGAGCGACTCGTCGTCGACGCCGTCATCGGTGGTCACGCGCTTTGCGATGTGGACGGCCCTCGCCACGATCGCGTTCACGACCTTGTCCGCGACGAACATCGCACGGAGCCCGGTGTACAGGTCGATGACCCGCTCCCCCTCCTGCCGGCCCTCGACCAACATGGAGAAGGAGAAGCTGTCCTCGAACCGACGGCATCCGACCTCTTCGACGAGCGGCACCACCTGACCCTGATCCGCCCGCAGGTAGGGCTTGTGTTTGGAACGGAGGACCTTGAGCTCTTCATCGGTGGTCGCCAAGTACACCGTGTCAGGTCGCTGAGCCTCGATGCCGCGTCCCACCCGGGCCGGGATGCGCGCCGGATGCCCACCTGGGAACGCGTTCCTGGCGGCAGCGAGGACGAACACCGTCAGCGTGCTGTCCCTGACCTGCGAGGGGATCAAGTCTGCAGCCGCGAGTGCCTCGCTCAGCACGGTGGCGGGGACCTTGTCCAGTTCCTTCGGTAGCGCCAAGGCGTCTTCGACAGGACGCGGTCCGCGGAAGAGAGGGAGCAGGCCCTCGAACTCGACGAGTGAGGCGGACACGACCCGCCCCGGAGCGCGGTAGCCGCGGGTCGAGTTCAGCAACCCGGCTTGCTCCGTCGCCCACCGAACCGGGGAAGGGACCCGGTGGGCCTGCCCCGTGTCGATATCCTCGCAGGTCCAGTACTCGCCCTGGTCCAAGCGGAGCAGCTCGAGAGTCCATTGTTCGCGGACTCGATCGGGGGCCTGCGCCTCTTTCAGCATGAAGAGGACCGAGAACGGGCCGGGTCCTTCGTTCCTGTCGAACTCGAGCCGCTCGACGGGGCGCTCGCCGGGCCCGAGGCTTCTGTTGAGCAGATCCGTCACATATCGCCTGTAATCCTCGAAGCAGACCTCGTCCTCGACCGAATACGCGGGTTCCGGACCGTGAACGACTCCCGCTTCATGTGCGACCGCAGGAACGCATCTCGGACGGTCCAACATTCGGTGGGGAATGCCGTCACCGACCCCGTCGATGTCAAGCACCTGCCGGGGAGTGGACCAGCCGCCATCTCGCGTCGGCACCTTGATTCGGGCGGCCGTATCGCGGGAAACGACCTTCTGAGCCTGTGCAACGGAGACGTCGAGCGCAGCGTCCCAGAACCTCGTGAGTTCCTCGTCTCCCGACGTCGCGGACAGCTTGGCCATCCTGGCTTGCAGGATCGCGAGCGGATCCAAGTCCCGGAACCCCTGCTCGCGGAGCTTCTTCTCGATGCCGGGGATCGTCAGGAAGTCGGGGTGGACGAAGTCCGCCCCTTCGATGTCGACATCGTCCACGCGCTTGAGGAAGACCTCATTATGGTCTGCGACGGCCCGCATTCCGCGGGTCGTCGGTATGACCTTTGCAGACCTGATGCCGCCGATTCTGGGATTCAGCACGACGAAGTCGAACGCCTTCGCGGCGGAGGGCATGCCGGCGCCCTCCGCCCACTCGCGCAACCACGTCAGGATCCCCCGATTGGGGATGCCCTCCAACGCCTTCGCCTCGTCCTTGGGTCGTGGGTCCGCGAAAGTGGAGGACACGCTGTGGATGAAGAGATGCCGCAGACGAGTCGCCCGTTGACTGTTGGCGTAGCAACGCCAGTGCGGTACGTCGTCGCCGGTGTTGGGCGACTTGATCCACTCTTCGTGGTTGCGCTCGGACACGCCGTTGACTGCGAAGTCGAGAGGACGAAGATCGTGCGGCGTCCGCATGACGCCCGTCGCGTCCGGGATCAGCGCCTTCTTCGACGCGATCTGTGGGACGTGGGCGCAGAGGATCTCGTCGCCGAACGAGTGGGCCTCACGACCACGCGCCGGCATGTACTCCAGGTGAACAGCCGGGTCGTCGGCGGATGGGACCTTCGGCAGCATGCCGACGAACATGTTGGAGAGGGTTACGAGGATCTCGCGGTTATAGGTGTTCTCGAGCAGCGTGGTGCGGTCGTCGTTCACGCTCCAGGGAGCGTTGAAGAGTGCGGACGCCGACGTTCTGTCCTGGAGCGGAAAGTACGACCAGAATCCTCCGAGCCTCAACTGGGCGAGGCGTGCCGGCACGGCGACCGTGACCTTCATCCGGTCACGCGACACCGCTTCACCGACCTCGGCCCGTGCCTCGGGGGTGGGGGCGTGCATCCCGTTCTCGATGTACCACTCGTCATGGTCGCCGTCGGGACGCTCGATCCGAAACCTGCCGTCGCCGAGGTCACGCGACACATGGCTCGTCACGAAGTTCACGTCTTTGCCGATCACCCGGAGCCGAACCTCGCGCACCGCGTTGACGAAGAGGAGGAACTCGGAACGGAACTCCTCGATCTCCCTCCTGAGCCTCTCCAACTTCGACGCTCGTGGCAGCTTGACGACCGTCACCGCCCATTCCGCCAGCTCGGCCAGGATGGGGTCCTTGTCGAACTCGACCTCGGCATCGACCCGCGTCAGGGTCCTCAGGATCGGAAGTCTCCTGGCCGCCGGGGCGATCGACGCGATCGTTTCCTTCGCCTTGGGGGAGTTGAACTCGAAGGAGACCGACCTGCTGAAGACCTGCGGGGCATCGGTGATCGCAAGCACGGACTTGAACCCGAGCCCGAACCGTCCGATCTCGTCGCCTCGCTTACCACTGAGGTGTGCGTGAGCGAGCGTGGTGAGCCCGCTTCGCGAGAAGGGTCTGCCCACGTTCGCGCAGTACAGCGTGTGGTGGTCGAGGTCGAGGACGATCTCGACCCGGCCGGCTCCGTCCTCGTGTTCGGCGGTCCCCGACATCGCGTCGGCTGCGTTCTGCACCAGCTCCAGGAGCGTGCGGTTCGAGTAACCGCCGACTCGGATGGACTCCTCCTGATTGGCATGCTCAGCGATCAGGTTCGAATTCGCACGATATGAGTTGATCGCCCGCTCGAAGATCGCGTCGACCTCGCGAACCAACGCCGCGTCAGGGACCCACTCGGCACGATTCATCGTCACGACTGCACCGCCTTGGCCACCGACACGGCAACGTTCCCCTGCCAAACCCGCACCTACATGCCCCCTGAGCATCGATCGCCCACGTGCCTCGGCAGTGCGTCACGCCGCACACCGTGGACCTGCCACGGACTTTAGACCGAGGAACTGACAGATCAACTACATATCACCAGATCGGTCCTTCGAGGCAGGAGGTGGAAACCCACAACGAAGACCGGCATTCCGTTGGGCACAAGCGGATCACGGGGGTGGCATCGAACGTCACTCTGCCGGCGACCGCCCGTACTTACCTACAGCCGGGTCAGTCAGGGCGACGCGACACAGTCCGCCGCACGGCCGGGGACGAGAAGCACCGCGTTGGCGATGCCCGGGCTTGCGAAGCCACCTGGGAGCCGACCCACCCCCGAGCTCCCTGCGGGACCACCCGACGCTACGACGAGGGCCCAGATCCCGACTACCCCTTCAGTGGCCAGGCCGACGGTTAGGAGCCAGCCCTTAGGGTGGGGCCCAAGCTCCGTGATCTTACGGGGGACTCATGGCGACGCCGGCTTTCACTTGGACGCTCCAGGGCGCCGCGGTGGACATCTGGGTCGTGGCGGCTGATGACCATCAGGCGCCGGCCGAATCGGAGGTCGTCCTATGGTCTAGTCGCCAGTCACTCGACACGCTGTGTCGCACAGTCATCCGCGCATTCGACCGAGTCGCGTACGACTGGGGCGAAGACGGCTATCAGCCGGAATGGCGCCGCCCCTTTCCGCGCAGCGAACTCGCAGGGCTGCGGACCGCATGGCGTGGGCTGCAAGCAGGCACGGAAGGTGTCAAGGGCCGCGGCTCTCACTGACTGTCAGGCCAGAGTGGGGGCGGTGCGCGACCGGCAGATCACCACGGTTTCGGCCTATATCGCCCAGGTCTCGAAAATCCCCGACCGCCTCCCGGCGAAGAGCACCACCGAAGCAGGAACCAGCAAGGCGATGCCGATGCCGCCCAGCACATATGGTGCCGCTGGCGTCCCTTTCGGAGGAAGGCCGTCGGCTCGACGCTTCCGCGCAGTAGCTGAGCGCCGGATAAAGAGAGCCGCACTCACCATGAGCAGAAACGCGCCGGCAATCTGCAACGTCATCAAGCCGCATTGGACAAGGAAAAGGAGCAGGTACGAGAGCAGCAACCCCACGACTTCCCTCACCTACTCGAATTTCGGCGCCAGGCAGAACACCACGCGCAAGGCGGACCATAGGATCACGGCCTGAACCGCGTCAACCCGCCCCGGCGTCACACGCCAGCGGCGTCACCCCTCGCAGCGCAGCTTCATCTGCCCCGCCGCGTGGTGCGCCCCCACCAGGGAGGCGTCGCCCCAGTCGCGGCCCCGGTCCCTCAGCAGCACCGTGAAGGTCGAGGAGCGGACCTCGTACGTGCCGACCTCGACCAGCGTGCCGCGGTGGCGCGGTTGGCGGATGCCGAAGACGGCGTACGCGGAGGACGGGTCGTCGTCCGGGTTCGCGAGGATGCGGTAGATCGTCGGGTTGCCCGCGACATCGATGTCACGCGGGCCGTCGGGGATGAACACCGCCAGGGCGCAGCGCTCGTAGGAGGTGCCGACCGGCCAGGTCCAGGTGACGGTGGAGGGGCCGTCGCGGTCGGGGCCGCCCGACATGGGGAGGGCGGTGAAGCGGCCGTCGCAGGAGTCGTCGCGGTGGCCGCCGGACGGGACCGTGTACCAGGCCGCGTCGCCGTTCTCGAAGCGGCCGTGTTCGCGGTAGTCGGTGTCGGTCGTGCAGCCGGGGCCGGCCCACTCCGTGTACGCCGGCACGCCGGTGGGGGCTATGCGGGACGGGAGGCTGCGTTCGGGCGGGGTGAACCCGTCGTTCCGCGGGGCCTCGGCGGCCGGGTCGCAGGCCGCGAGGCAGCAGGCCGCCGCCGCGACAACAACCGCCGTCCGTATGGTGCGTTCGCTTGCCATAGCCGATCACTATGAGGCGTCACCCACGGTAACGGGAGAGTCAGCGCAGTTCTTCCGGGCACGGAGTGCCGCGGGGGAAGAGCTTGTACGGGGCCGCCAGGCGGTAGACGCCCGGCTTCGGCGCGAGGAGCTCCGTCCACTCGTCGCCCTCGGCGTCCTCCTCCGCCTTCAGCAGGCAGCCGGCGGTGTTCTCGTACGACTTCACGCCGTCGTCCCGCAGTTTCGACGCCTCCGTCTCCTGCGGCGGCTCGACCTTCTTCCCCTCCTCGTCCAGGAGCGCGAGCCAGGGCGAGTACGGCACCCGGATCAGCACCCGCCCCTCCGACGTCACCCGGATCGTCACCTCCCCGGCGCCCGCCCGCTCCACCGTCGCCGGCGGATCGGCCAGCGGCGTCGGGTCCTCGACCGCGAACAGCCGCCAGTTGTCGTCCGCCCACACCTGCTTCAGGTACGGCTGCCCGTCCCGCACCAGTTTCGCCTCCTGCTCGGCGCCGGTGTCCGGCTCGCCCTTGGGCAGCACCACGTAGTGCACGGCCCAGCGGTGCAGCCAGTCCCGGTAGGTGACGGAGTTGAGCGTGTCGTCGTAGAAGACCGGGTTGCGCTCCATGTCCGCCTGCCGGTTCCAGCCCCGCGCGAGGTTGATGTACGGCGTGAGGGCGGACGCCTCGCGGTGGCTGCGTGCCGGTACGACCTCGACGCGCGCCTTCTCCGCGCCCCGCACCTGCAACTGGTTGATCAGCGGCGCCGCCTCCCTCGCCCACGCCGCGTCCGGAGCCGTACGGACCACGTCGTCCACGCTCTTGAAGCCGATCCAGCCGTTGAGGCCGATGAACGCCAGGACGACCGCGTACCACCGGACCGTGCGCGGCGCCGTGTACGGCAGGGCCGCCAGCAGCACCACGCCCGCGAACAGCATGGGCAGCCGCGAGACGTTGGAGCCGATCTGCGAGTCGATGAGCCAGGTGAGCAGCGTGCCCAGCGCGTACACCGCCGCGCCCGTGCGGACCGTGCGCCAGTCGCGCGGTACGAGGACGAAGACCAGCACCCCGAAGAGGAATGGCAGCGTCGTCGACGCCAACGACATCGGCTGCGTACCGGAGAAGGGGAACAGCCAGGAGGAGAGCGCGACGACCGCGACCGGCGCGAGGCCGAGCGCGTACGCCCCCGGGCGCCGCTTGTTGAGGAACAGCGCAGCGGCCGCCACCCCGAGGAAGAGCCCGGCCACCGGGCTGGCGGCGGTCGCGAGTCCGGCGAGCGGCGCGGCGACCGCCGCCTTCGCCCAGCGCTTGTGGCGCCAGCGGTACGGCCAGCAGAAGACCGCCGCCACCGCGCCGAGCGCGAACATCATGCCGAGGCCGAAGGTCACCCGGCCCGACAGCGCGTTGCACAGCAGCGCGAACACGGCGGCGAGCGCGCACGCCAGCGGATTGCGCACCGCCCGCACCCGCACGAGGATCAGCGCCGTGAGCGCGGCCGACGCGGTGCCGGCCGCCATCATCGTCGTCCGTACACCGAGCACCGACATCAGGTACGGCGAGACCACGCTGTACGAGACCGGGTGCATGCCGCCGTACCAGGCGAGGTTGTACGCCGAGTCGGGGTGGCGCCCGACGAACTCGGCCCACGCGTCCTGGGCCGCCAGGTCGCCGCCGCTGTTCGCGAAGAGCAGGAACCAGACGATGTGGGTGAGCGCGGCGAGGGCCGTCGCGAGGGCGACGGGGTGGCGGCGGAGGCGGTGCGCGAGGCGTGCGCCGCCGGTGCCGTCGCTCACAGGTGCCCTGTCACGCGGTCCGGTGGGGGCGTCTCGGCGGGGGGCGACTCGGCTGGTCGGGGCGTCGCCCGCCTCCGCGCGCGTCGGCTCAGTGGTGGTCACCGCGGCTCTCTCCGTCTGCACCCCGGGCCCGGCCCGGGCATGGCCCACACGATACCGAGGCACACGTCCTCGGACGGCCCCCGTCCCCGTACGCGTGCACGTGCACATGTGCGTGCGCGTACGGGGCCGGGCGGCGCACCTCAGCCGAGCCGGACCAGCTTGTCGCCGACGCCCGGCTCCACCAGGTCCCGCTCAAGCGCCACCGGAACGGCGACCTTGCCCGTGCCCTCGCCGACGGAGAGCTCACCGACCACGGTGCCCTCCTTCGCCGAGTGCGGGAGCGGCGTGCCGCCGGCCGCCAGCTTCAGGTCCACCTTCAGGCCCGGCCAGCCGACCGGCTTCAGGTCCTTGGTGGCGACGACCGGCGTACGGCCGCCGAGGCCGTCGTCGACGTGGCCGACCACTTCGCCCTTCTTGACGATGGTGGCCGAGGTGATGCCGTCCTGCGCCGCCTTGATGAGGTCGTAGCTGTACTTCTCGATGGCGAGCGTCAGCTTGTCGTGCAGCGTGACGGCGTTCTGCGCGCCCATCACCATGCCGACGATCCGGCGCTCCTTGCCGTCCACGAGCGCGTTGGCGGCCCAGAGCAGGTTGCCGCCGGCGGGGGTGGAGGAGCCGGTCTTGACGCCGCTCACGCCGGGCTTGAGGAGGATGGTGTTGTTGTTCTCCATCCGTCCCACGGAGCCCTCGATGGTGGCGTTCGGGGAGTTCACGATCTCGCGGAAGACGTCGTTCTGCATGGCCGCCTTGGCGAGCTTGATCTGGTCGACCGCCGTGGACACGGTGGTGGAGTTCAGGCCACTCGGGTCCGTGTACGTGGTGTTGGTCATGCCAAGGTCCTTGGCCGCGTCGTTCATCTTCTTGACGAACTCGGCCTCCGAACCGGAGTCCCAGCGGGCGAGCTGGCGGGCGATGTTGTTCGCCGAGGGGATCATGAGCATCTGAAGCATCTGCTTCTCGGTGTACTTCTCCCCCTTCTTCACCGTCACCTTCGACTCGTCGTCGTGACTGCCCTCCTTCTCGGCCGTCGCGTCGACCTCGATCTGCGGGCCCGTCTGCTTGCCGGTGATCGGGTGTTCCTTGAGGATCACGTACGCCGTCATCGTCTTCGCGACGCTCGCGATGGGCGCGGGCTTGCTCGCGCCGTACGTGCCGATCATGCCGACGCCGTCGACCTCGACGGCACCCTGGCCCTCGCCGGGCCACGGCATCGTGAGCTTTCCGCCCTCGAAGGTGTACGCGGGCGAGACGGCGAGCGTGAGGGTGGGCGCGGGCAGCGGGCGTACGAGCTGCACGATCGCAAAGACGATCAGCAGGAGCGCGACCAGCGGCGTCCAGATCTTCACGCGCCGGATGAGCGTGCGCACCGGGGTCGGCGGCGGGGGCGGCGTGTTCGTCAGCTCCGCGAGCAGGTCCAGCGGCGGGCGGGGCGGGAGGGGCTGCTGCTTGGTCCGCTCGGCCTCGGTGAGGGAGGCCGGAGCGGTGACCGACGCCGGCGCCGACGCCGCGACCTTCGGCTTGTCCTGGGTATCCGGCTTGTCCTGCTTGTCCTGCTGCTCCGGTGCGGGCTTCGGCGCGGGCTTCGACGCGGACGTGGCCGGCGCGCCCGGCTCCTTCATGTCGGGCCGCAGCGGTACGAACTTGCTGGTCCGCTCGGCCGCCGGCTCGGGAGCGGCGGACGCGGGAGCGGGAGCGGACGCGGGAGCGGACGCGGGGCCGGACTTGGGCGCGACCGCCTTCAGCGCGGTGGTCGGCTGGTCCACGGCCTTGCGGGGGATCGCCTTGAAGACGGCGGTGGGCTGGTCGACGGGCGCGGCCTCGGACTCGTCGGCAGCCTTGTCCCCCTCAACCTTCTCGCCCTTCTCGCCCTTCTCGCCCTTCTCGCCCTTCTCGCCCTTCTCGTCCTTCTCCGCGGACGCGGGGGCGGGAACGGTCTTCTTCGCAGCTGCATCGCCGGTGACGGCGTCGGGAGCGGCGGCCTCCGCGCCCTTGTCGTCTTCGCCGCTTTCGTCGCGTTCGTCGTCTTCGTCGGCCTCGTCGTCGGTGCCGGGCTCGTCGGTGCCGGGCTCGTCGGCCTCGCCGTCGGATCCCTCGCCGTCGGATCCCTCGTCCTCGGCCTGGTCCGGTGCGGCCTCCCCGCCGTCGGGCGTGGCGGAACTTTCCGCCCCCTCGCCCTCACCCTCCGCGTCCGCGTCCGCATTGGCGTCACGCGACACCCATGCCTCCACCGCGGCCTTCAGCCGGGCGTCACCGGAAGCCTCGGACTCCTCGGCCTCGTCGGACTCCTCGGCTTCCACGGGCTCCTTCGAGGCGTCGTCCGAGGCGTCGTCCGAGGCGTCGTCCAAAGCAGCGTCCGGGCGCGGAACCGCCGCCGCGCGCGGGAGCGTCTTGAAGACCGCTGTCGGCTGGTCGACGACCGTCCCGTCGCCGCGCATCTGCACCCTCGGGTCGCGTGCGCCCGACGCCGTCTCCCCCGACGGCTTCCGCTGCTCCGACTTGTCGGGGGACTCGCCCGCCACCGTGCCTCCTTCAAAAACGCCGTGTCCGAACCATGTACCAGTGTCCTGTGTGAGCGCTTGGCCCCCGTGCAAGACGAGAACGACATACCTACCGGTTCCCGTACGAAGCACCCAGGCACTCTCGACAGACCAATGTGAGAGGGGTCACCCTGTCATTCATCCACGCGGGGAGGCATGGATGGGCAGGAGCCGCAGAACACTTCCGGAGGAGCTTCTGCTGCTCGCTCTGGACCCGGCCACGGGTACCACAGCGCAGCCGCAGTCGCTCGACCTCGGTCTCGCCGGAGCTCAGCTAGTGGAGCTGGCTCTGGCGGGACGGATAGCCCCTGACGGGGATCGTATCGCCGTGGTGATGCCACGGCCGACCGGAGATCCGACCCTGGACTCCGCGCTCGAGTTGCTGCGCAGGCGCGGCAGCCCGGTGCGCGCCGTCCACTGGATCGGCGGGCCCCGACTGGGGCTCCGCCAGACGTATCTCTCGCATCTGGAACGGTGCGGCATGGTGCATGCCGTCGAGGGCCAGATGTGCGGGGTACTGCCGACGACGCGCTATCAGGCGACGGAGACGGCGATCAGCCGGGAGATCAGGGCCCGGCTGGACAGCGCGATCCGCACCGGTGTGCCGCCGGACCCGCGGACCGCGGCGCTTGCCGCGCTGGCCCATGCGGTCGGGCTCGGCAAGCACCTGTACCCGGGCAACGAAGGACGCTCGTCCCGTTCCCGGCTGCGGGATCTGATCAGGCACGACCCCATGGGCGGACTCGTGGCGCACGCCGTCATGGACGTCCAGAACGGCGCGGGCGCGCAGCCCCGCCGTAGCGGCACCCCCGCGGCGGGGGGCCCCACCCGGCAGGCGCCGGGCGGTGGTGTCCCGTTGCAGCCGCGGTCGCGCGCCACCGGGGCCATGGCCCGCGTCGTGAGCGCGTAGCAGCACGCACCCGCACCACGCACCACGCAGCACGAACTCGAAGAGCCCGTTCGGGAGCCGCACAAAAGCGCGCGGGACAGTCCCTGGTGACCGTCCCGCGCGCTCGCGCTCGCCGTACGTCTGGCCATTTTCCAGCGAGACCGGCGCTTTGGTGGCAGTCTGCTGAGACGTAGATACGCAGAGCTACGCCAAGTCACAGCTAGGCAGCCGGAGGTGCAGTTTCCGTGGCGTCCAACGTCAACCCCACCGTCAGGCGACGCAGATTGGGCCAGGAGCTGCGGCGACTGCGTGAGCTCAAGGGCATGACGGCGGAGGAGGTGGCGGAACGGCTGCTGGTCTCACAGTCGAAGATCAGCCGCCTCGAGAACGGCCGCCGTTCCATCAGTCAGCGCGACGTCCGCGACCTGTGCGGGGTGTACGAGGTCGAGGACCACCGCATCGTGGACTCGCTGATGCAAATGGCCAAGGACTCGCGCCAGCAGGGCTGGTGGCACGCCTTCGGCGACATCCCGTACAGCGTGTACATCGGCCTGGAGACCGACGCCGCTTCCCTGCGCGTGTACGAACCGCAGGTCGTGCCGGGTCTGCTGCAGACACGGCGGTACGCGGAGGCGCTGATCACCGGCGCGCTGCCGGAGAGTTCGCCGGCCGACATCGAGAAGCGCGTCAACGTCCGCGCCCGCCGCCAGGACCGCATCAAGGACGCCGACCCGCCGCTGCGCCTGTGGGCGGTGATCGACGAGGCGGCGCTGCGCCGCGTGGTCGGCGACAAGCAGCTGATGATCGAGCAGCTGGAGCACCTCGTCGAGCAGTCGCAGCAGCCCCACGTGACCGTGCAGGTGCTGCCGTTCGACATGGGCGCGCACCCGGGCATCAGCGGGCACTACGCGATCCTGGAGTTCCCGGACGCCTCGGACTCGTCCGTCGTCTACATCGAGGGCGTCACCAGTGACCTCTACCTGGAGAAGCCGAACGACGTGCAGCGGTACAGCGTGATGTACGAGCACCTGCGCGCCCAGGCCCTGAACGCCGACCAGACGCGGCAGTTCATCACCGACGTGATGAAGGACTACGCACGCTGATGTACAGGGGCCCCTACAAGAAGGCCGGCAAGGTACACCCCTGTCGGCCTTCAAGGGAAGCCTCCATGGAATATGCCATCCAGTCGAGTGAATGACGGGCCCGCGCTCCGGGGCCGGCGAGTAGCGTCGATCACGCCAGCACGACCGACTCGCGACCCATCGCGGTCAGAAACCGGAGCGAAGAAGATGGCAATTATTCAGGGCGCCACGGACACCTGGACGAAGTCCTCGTACTCGGGTGGCAACGGCGCGTGCGTCGAGGTGAAGTCCCCGGTGGTCCAGGAGATCGCGGTCCGGGACTCGAAGGTCCCGGCCGGCCCGTCGATCACCTTCGTACCGGAGTCGTGGAACGCGTTCGTGAGGGAAGTGAGCACGGGCGCGCTCTGAGCAGCCCCCCTCGCCGTACCGCACCACCGCGTCACGGCACCACCGCGTCACCGCGTCACCGTACGCAGGCGTCACCGCATCACCGCATCACCGCATGAGCCCTCTCGACTGGCCCGCCGTCCCGGCCGAGGGGGCTCGGTCATGTCCGCACCCGGCGCCCCTCCCCGCTGCCGACGAAGCGCCCCCACATCGTGGGGCCGCCCTCGCGATCACAACAACGGCCCGCCAGG
The DNA here is from genome assembly GCF_055571835.1 of Streptomyces sp. NPDC030862. Classification (NCBI taxonomy): domain Bacteria; kingdom Bacillati; phylum Actinomycetota; class Actinomycetes; order Kitasatosporales; family Streptomycetaceae; genus Streptomyces; species Streptomyces sp. NPDC030862. The sequence continues at coordinate 84,809 of NZ_JBVIEN010000009.1, forward strand.
TCAAGAGCGAGTAAAATCGTCCGCCTCGCTGACCGATGTTCACACTCATGACCCGGAACCTCTTGACCCTCCGGGCGAACAAACGGTTCAATCCCCCAAGTCGCCGCTCCCGCACAGGGTTTCCCGCTGTCTGACGACCGACCGGCGAAGCGCCTCGACGTTCACGATGCGGACCCCTGGAGGGGACACATGAACAGTCTGGACTGGGCCGTACTCATCGGCTACTTCGGCGTGATGGTCGCGATCGGCCTGTGGTCCCACCAACGCGTGGACGACGTCGGCGACTTCTTCACCGCCGGCGGCAAGATGCCGTGGTGGCTGTCGGGCATCTCGCACCACATGTCCGGCTACAGCGCGGTGATGTTCACCGGGTACGCGGGCATCGCGTACACCTACGGCGTCACCTCGTACGTCACCTGGTCCTTCCCCATCGCGATCGGCATCGCCGTCGGCGCGCACCTCTTCGCGCCCCGCCTCAACCGCCTGCGCTCGCGGCTCGGGGTCGCGTCGCCCCTCGAGTACCTCAAGAACCGCTACGACCTGCCCACGCAGCAGGCCCTCGCCTGGTCTGGGGTGCTGCTGAAGATCGTGGACGTGGGCGCGAAGTGGGCGGCGATCGCGACGCTGCTCTCCGTCTTCACCGGGATCTCCCTCAACCAGGGCATCCTCATCACCGGTGTCATCACCGGCGTCTACTGCACGGTCGGCGGGCTGTGGGCCGACGCCCTCACCGAACTGGGCCAGTTCGTCATCCAGTTCTTCGCCGGCATCGCCATGCTCGTCGCCGTCATGGCGGAACTCGGCGGCTTCAGCGCGCTGTGGACCGTGTGGGACCGGCCCGAGCTCCAGGGGCACACGGCCCCGACGGCCGGGCCGTACACGCTGACGTTCCTCCTCGCGTACCTCTTCATCAAGACCTTCGAGTACAGCGGCGGCATGTGGAACCAGGCCCAGCGCTACATGGCCACGCCCACCGCCCGCGAGGCCACCCGCTCGGGGCGGCTGTCGGCCGTGCTGTGGCTGGTGTGGCCGCTGGTCCTCTTCTTCCCGATGTGGGTCGCGCCGCTGCTGGTCACGCCCCAGAAGCCGGACGCGTCGGACGCGTACGCGCTGATGACCGCGCAGCTGCTGCCGCACGGGCTGCTCGGGCTGGTGATCGTCGGCTTCTTCTCGCACACGATGGCCATGTGCTCCTCCGACGCCAACGCCATCGCCGCCGTCTTCACCCGCGACATCGCGCCCGCCCTGTCGAAGACGGCGCGCGGCTGGACGCACCGGGCCGGGCTGCTCGCGGCGCGCTGGTCGACGATCGCGTTCCTCGCGCTGTCGATGGCGGTGGCCACGCAGGTCGACTCCCCCACGTTCAAGGACATCATCACGGTCGTCATCAAGTGGGTGGCCGGTCTGATGGGGCCGATCGCGATCCCGTTCATGCTGGGCCTGCTGCGCGCCTTCCGCCGGTCCGGGCCGACGGCGGCGCTGGTGTCGTGGGCGGCGGGCCTGTTCGCCTTCTGGCTGACGAACTACGGGCTCGACTCCATCGAGCTCCAGATCCAGATCGTCTCGCCGCTCGCGACCTCACTCGTGCTGTACGTCCTCATCGGCTTCCTCAAGCCGGAGGACACCCCGGAGCGGGACCGGGTGCTCGACCGGCTCCACTCCGACGACGGCAGCCCCGCCCCGACCGCGGCGCGTCAGCCCCTCGGATAGCGGGCCAGCCAGCCCGGCGACGACACCCCCGGACCGTGCAGGGCCGGGCCCTGGGTCATCTCCATGGCGAAGTCGTCCGCCATCTCCAGGAGCGTCGGCCGCCCTTCCAGCTCGGCCAGCCAGGTCGGCGGCAGGGCGGTCTCGCCGTGCAGGGCGCCCAGCAGCGCGCCGGTCAGCGACCCGGTGGCCTCGGACGGGCCGTCGTGGTTCACGGCGAGCCGCAACCCGTGCCGTACGTCCTCGCTGACCAGGGCGCAGTACACGGCGATGGCCAGCGCGTCCTCGGCGTGCTCGCCGTCGGTGTCGCCGAGCGACGCGATCCTCGCCGGGCCGGGGATGCCCTGCCGTACGGCGCCGAGGGCGTGCTTCAGCGCCTCGGTGACCGGCTCGTGGCCGGGGCGGGGCGCGAGCTGGACCATCGCCCGCTGCACGGACCCGTCGAGGGTCTCGCCGCGCGCGAGGCCGTGCACGATGACGGCGAACGCCCCGGCGGCCAGGTACGCGGCGGGGTGCCCGTGCGTCTGCGCCGCGCACTCGACGGCCAGCTGGCACACCAGCTGCGGCTCCCACCCGACCAGCAGCCCGAACGGCGCGGAGCGCACGACGGCCCCCGCGTCCCGGGCGCCGGGGTTCTTCGGCCGGTCGAGCGTGCCGAGGACCTCGTCGGCGAGCCCGGTGAGCGTCGCCCGCGCCGGGTCGCGGCGCGCGTACAGCCACTCCTCGCAGGCGAGCCAGCCGTTGTCCTTGCGCCGCTCGTCCGGGCCCCAGTCGCGCTGCGTGGCCGCCCACCGCAGATGGGCGCGGTGCACGTCGGACGGCGGGTGCCAGGCGCCGGTGTCGCGGCGCACCTGGGCCCGTATGAGCCCGTCGACGGTGAACAGCGTGAGCTGCGTGGCCGACGTGACGGCACCGCGCCGCCCGTAGGCGGGCGCCAGATCGGCGAGCCCGTCCGCCCCGTGGGCCGCGCGGATCGCCTCCACGGACAGCGTGGAGACCCCGGCCCCGAGGGCGTCACCGATGGCCGCCCCCAGCAGGCACCCCCGCACCCGGGCCCGGAAGTCCTGCTGCTCGGCCCGGCCCCAGACAGCCGTGGCTGCTGCACACACCTCGCGCCCCTTCCGTCCCTGTCGCCTGCGTCGTCACCTGCGTCCGGCGCGCAGCACTGTAATCGAACGGATGCCGGACGGCCGAGGTGCGCGCGTCACGTGGCCGTTTCGTCCCCGGAACCCCCGGAACCCCCGGACAGGATGGGGTCCCGCAGGATGCGCTCCCGCTGCTCCGCCGCCCACGTGTAGCCGGGCTCCAGGGCCAGCGCGTCGTCGAGGTCGCGCAGGGCGTCGGCGCGGCGGCCGATCGCCTCGTACGCCAGGGCCCGGCTGCCGAGCGCCCGGGCGTACGCCGGGTCGAGCCGCAGCGCCCGCGTGTACAGGCCGATCGCCTCCTGGTGGCGGCCCTGCGCCCGCAGCACCTCGCCGCGCTCGCTCACCACCCACGGGTTGTCGGGCGTCATCCGCTCCACCCGGTCGAGATCGGCCAGGGCACCGTCCAGGTCGCCGAGGGCACGTCGCACCTGGCCGCGCCGGACCAGGGCCCACGGGTAGTCGGGGTTGATGCTCAGCGCGATCTCGAGGTCCTCCATGGCCTCGGCCGGCCGGCCGAGCGCGTACTTCGCCTGGGCGCGGCTCGCGCGCGGCCAGGCCTGCCGGGGATCGAGCTCCAGCGCCCGGTCGAAGTCCGCCACCGCCTCCGTGTACCGGCCGTCGCGCCGGTACGTCTCGCCCCGGTGCGCCAGGGCCCTCGCCGGGTGGAGCGCCAGCTCCACGGCACGGTCGTGGTCCCTCAGGGCATCGTCGTACCGGCCCAGGACCCGGTGCAGGATCGCCCGCCCCGTGTGGGCCTTGGCGTAGGCCGGTCCGAGCGTCAGCGCGCGGTCGTAGTCCGCGAGCGCCTCCTCGAACCGCCCCGCCATCCGTGACTCCCGCGCCCGGGCGACGAGAGCGCGGGCCCGGTCGCCGTCGTCCAGCTCCGGCCGGGCGAGGAACATCCCCCATACCGCCGGGGCACCCCGGCCGGGGTCGGCGAGCGCCTCCAGGCACTCCTCCGCCCAGCGGCGCATCACCGCCTCCCCGGTGACCTCGGCCGCTTCCGCCAGCATCCTGGTCCAGCGGCGGCCCGCCATCTCCCCGTCGTCGTACGCCGTGATGCCGTCCGGCAGGACGCCGGGCAACGCGCCCCGCGGATCGGCGCACAGCCGGTGGTACAGCTCCTCCAGCCTCAAGGCGCGCCAGTGCTCGTGCTCCCACGGCTCGTGGCCGTCGATCCCGTCGGCCGCCGCGGCCGCCCACGCGGCGAAGGCGCCCGCGAGCCGCGTGTGCGCCTCGCGCCAGCGGCGTGGTGAGCCGGTTCGCTGGAGCCGCAGCATGGGGCCGCGTACGACGTCGTGGTAGTGGACGTAACCGTCGCGGCGGGAGACGAACGGCAGCGTGCACAGCCAGCCGTACAGCGCCGGAGCCGCGGCCTGGTCCCGTTCGGTGACGACCGCGAACACGTCCTCGTCGAGCCGGCGCGGCAGCGCGCAGGCCAGCGCGACGGCCCGGCGCTCGGGGTCGTGCTCCCACTTCAGGAAGCGGTCCACGGCCGTCGCACCCGCCGCGTCCGGTTCGCCGGGGTTCTCGGCCAGGGTGGACACCAGGACGGGAAGACCGCCCGACAAGCGCAGGACGTCCTGAACGACCGGTTCGTCGACGATGCCCCTGCCCGACAGCAGCCGCCGCGTCTCGGACTCGGTGAACGGCGCCAGCGGCATGTCCTCGACGAGAGGGGTCCAGTCCGCCCAGCACGCCGGGTCGAGGCGCGGCTGCCCGGCCAGCGTGATGACCAGGTTCGCGGGCGGCTCCCCGTACCGGCCGCGCAGAGCGAGGTCGCGTAACCACCTGTCGAGGAAGGGTCCGGTGCTTTCATAAGCATCGAAGAACAGGGCCAGCCAGGGCACCTCGGCGGCCACCCGGTCCAGTTCGCCCACCAGCACCGGGGTGAGGACCTTGAGCGGGTCGAGGACCAGCTGGACGTCCTGGGGGTCGTGGAAGCGGGCGGCGAGCACGGCCCTGATCCGGTCGGCACGGCGGGCGACGGCCGCGGGGTCGACGGCCCCGGTGAAGGCGCCGACCACCGGCAGCATGCCCGCGGCGATCAGCCCGGCCTGCGCCACGGCGGTGCTGCCCGGCGACGGCACGCCGGGGTCCGGCTGCGCCTCCATCGCGGACAGCTCCGCCTCGTGTCGGCGCTGCCGGTACGTCGCCAGCTGCCGGTCCAGCGCCTTCAGGGCGTGCCCCTGCCGGGCGAAGGCCGCGCTGATCGCCGCCATCACGTCGGGCACGCTGTCGGCGTCGTCGTCGACATAGGCCGTGACGGCGTCGAACTCCTCGGCGACGGCGAGGAGTTCCCGAACAAGGGGGGTCTTGCCGACGCCCGCGTCGCCCCGGACGTGGAAGAGGAACCGGTGCCGTTCCTCGTCCGGCGCGGTGGCGAAGTTCTCGCGGAACAACGCCTTTTCGCGCTCCCTGCCGACGAATCCCGCCCGCCTGCGCCGCTCGATCAGCTCGCGCATCGACGGCCACGCGCCCCCCGCTCCCGACCTCATGCCGTCAGTCTGTCAGCACCGGCAGCAGCTCCGGCAGGTGTCCGTCGGACGCGGCCGCCGCGCGCCGCCGTTCCTCGGGGACCTCGCCGTACAGGGTCGTACGGGGGCGGGCCGGGCGGCCGGCCGCCTCGGCGATGGCGGTGAGGTCCTTGACGGAGCGGTACGAGCCGTAGGAGGAGCCGGCCATGCGGGAGATGGTCTCCTCCATGAGGGTGCCGCCGAGGTCGTTGGCGCCGGAGCGGAGCATCTCGGCGGCGCCGTCCGCCCCGAGTTTCACCCAGCTGGTCTGGATGTTCGGGATGTGGGGGTGGAGCAGGAGGCGCGCCATGGCGGTGACGGCGCGGTTGTCGCGGGCCGTCGGGCCGGGGCGGGCGATGCCGGCGAGGTACACGGGCGCGTTGGTGTGGATGAACGGGAGCGTCACGAACTCCGTGAAGCCGCCGGTCTCCCGCTGGATGCGGGCGAGGGTGCGCAGGTGCCCCAGCCAGTGGCGGGGCTGGTCGACGTGGCCGTACATCATCGTCGACGACGACCGGATGCCCAGCTCGTGCGCGGTGGTGATCACCTCGATCCAGGTGGCGGTCGGCAGCTTGCCCTTCGTCAGCACCCAGCGGACCTCGTCGTCGAGGATCTCGGCGGCGGTGCCGGGGATCGAGTCGAGACCGGCCTCCTTGGCGGCGGTCAGCCACTCGCGGATCGAAAGGCCCGTGCGGGTCGCGCCGTTGACGACCTCCATCGGCGAGAAGGCGTGGACGTGCATGCCGGGGACGCGGGCCTTCACGGCGCGGGCGATGTCGAAGTACGCCGTGCCGGGCAGGTCCGGGTGGATGCCGCCCTGCATGCAGACCTCGACCGCGCCGACGTCCCACGCCTGCTGGGCGCGGTCGGCGACCTGGTCCAGGGAGAGGGTGTACGCGTCGGCGTCGGTGCGGCGCTGGGCGAAGGCGCAGAAGCGGCAGCCGGTGTAACAGACGTTGGTGAAGTTGATGTTGCGGGTGACGATGTAGGTGACGTCGTCGCCGACGGCCGCCTTGCGGACGTCGTCCGCGATCCGGCAGAGCGCGTCGAGCGCCGGCCCGTCCGCGTGCAGCAGCGCGAGCGCCTGGTCGTCGGTGAGGCGCGTCGGGTCGTCGGCGGCCACCGCGAGGGCCTCGCGCACGTCGGTGTCGATGCGCTGCGGCACCATGCCGGGCGCGGCGGCCTCGCGCAGGGCCTCCCAGTCGCCGTACACCTCGTCGAAGTCGTCCCGGCGGTCGCCGGTACGCCCCTCGGTGTCGATGGTGCGGTGCAGGTCGGTGCGGCCGGAGCCCTCGCCCGACGCGGTGAAGCCCTCGTCGGGTTCCTGCCACGGCAGCCCGCGCACCGGTGCGTCGGGGTTCGCGAGGCCCGTCTCCGGGTCGGCCAGCGCCCGTACGTGCGGCAGTACACGGGGGTCGAGCCACGGCTCGCCTCGCCGTACGAACTCGGGGTAGACGCAGAGGCGTTCGCGCAGCTCGAAGCCGGCGGCCGCGGAGTGCTCGGCGAGCGCGTCGATCTGCGGCCACGGCCGCTCGGGGTTGACGTGGTCGATGGTGACCGGGGAGACGCCGCCCCAGTCGTCGATCCCGGCGCCGATGAGGCGCGCGTACTCGCCGTCGACCAGGTTCGGCGGGGCCTGGAGGCAGGCGGAGGGGCCCATGATGTGCCGGGCGACGGCGATGGTGGCGACCAGGTCGTCGAGCTCGGCGTCCGGCATGCCGCGCATCGCCGTGTCCGGCTTGGCGCGGAAGTTCTGGATGATCAGCTCCTGGATGCCGTGGTACGCGCGGGCGACGCGGCGCAGCGCGAACAGCGACTCCGCCCGCTCCTCGTACGTCTCGCCGATCCCGATGAGCAGCCCGCTGGTGAACGGCACCGACGACCGCCCCGCGTCCTCCAGCACCCGCAGCCGCACCGCCGGCTCCTTGTCGGGCGAGCCGTGGTGCGGGCCGCCCGGTTCCGACCAGAGCCGGGTCGCCGTCGTCTCCAGCATCATGCCCATGGAGGGCGCCACCGGCTTGAGCCGCTGGAAGTCGGTCCACGACATGACACCGGGGTTGAGATGCGGCAGCAGCCCGGTCTCCTCCAGGATGCGGATCGCCATGGCCCGTACGTAGGCGAGGGTGTCGTCGTAGCCGTGCGCGTCCAGCCACTCGCGCGCCTCGGGCCAGCGGTCCTCGGGCTTGTCGCCGAGCGTGATCAGGGCTTCCTTGCAGCCGAGTTCGGCGCCGCGCCGGGCGATGTCCAGCACCTCGTCCGGCGACATGAACATCCCGTGTCCCGCACGCCGCAGCTTGCCCGGCACGGTCACGAAGGTGCAGTAGTGGCACTTGTCGCGGCACAGCCGGGTGAGCGGGATGAACACGCTCTTCGAGTACGTGATGACCCCGGGCCGCCCGGCCGCCGCGAGCCCCGCGTCCCGCACCCGCGCGGCGGACGCGGCCAGCGCCTCCAGGTCCGCGCCGCGCGCCTGGAGGAGCACGGCGGCCTCCCCGGCGTCCAGAGCGACCCCGTCCCTGGCTCGTCGCAACGCCCGTCGCATGGCGTTTTCCGTGGGGCGGCTGGTGGGGTGGTCGGCGGGGCGTCCGGGCTGGTCATCAGTCATGGGCCCGAGCATACGAGCCGCCCCCGCGGCGCAGTCCCGGCTCCCGCAGGCAGCACGGCCACGGGCACGGGTACGGCCACGGGCACGGGGACCGCTACAGGTACTGCGCGTACTCGTCGAGCGCCCGCAGCACCTCCGCCTCGGGGGCGGAGGGGAGTTGGAGCACCACCTCGGTGATGCCGAGGTCCGCGAAGTGCGCGAGCTTGCCCGGGGTGGGGCTGATGCCGCACGGGACCACGCGCAGGGTCTCGGGGTCGCGGCCCGCCTTCTCCCAGACGCCGCGCAGCACGGGGAGCGTCTCGGTGAGGCCACGGCCGCCGATCGGGATCCAGCCGTCGGCGTAGTCGGCCATGTGCGCGAAGAGCTTGGGGCCCGCCGCGCCGCCGAGGAGGATACGCGGGGCGCCACCCGCCGGCTTCGGATACGCCGAGGAGGCGCGCACCGAGACGAACTCGCCCTCATACGCGGTCGGTTCCTCGGCCCACAGGGCGCGCATCAGGCCGACGAAGTCGCGGACGCGCTCGCGCCGGGTGCGCCAGACGACGCCGTGGTCCTCGGCCTCCTCGCGGTTCCAGCCGTGGCCGACGCCCAGGGTGAAGCGGCCTCCGGAGAGGTGGTCGAGGGTGGCGACCTGCTTGGCCAGGTCGATGGGGTCGTGCTGGGCGACCAGGGTGATGCCGGTGCCGAGGGTGAGCCGTTCGGTGACGGCGGCGGCCTGGCCGAGCGCCACGAAGGCGTCGAGGGTCCGTCCGTACTCGGGCGGCAGGACGCCGCCGAAGGGATACGGGGTGGTCCGCTCGACGGGGATGTGGCTGTGCTCCGGCAGGTACAGGCCGGCGAACCCGCGCTGTTCCAGCTCGCGCGCGAGGCGGACGGGGGTGATCGACTGATCGGTCAGGAAGATCGTGGTCGCGATGCGCATACGGCCAACGTATGGCGTGTGGCGGCGATTTCCGAGACCGTCGGCGTACGTTGCCGACGCGTTCACCGCGTCCGGGGAGGGTGGTCGCATGCTGGACAGGCGCGGGTTCGTGGCGGGTGCCGTGGGTCTCCTCACCGTTCCGCGGGTGAGCTTCGCGGGCGGGCGCACCGAGGTCGTCGTGCGCGGCACGCTGCCGCCCGGGTCACCCGACTACGTGTACCTGCCGGTCGAGGTGCCGAGCGGGGTACGGGAGCTGAGGGTCTCGTACGCGTACGACCGGCCCGCCGTGCCCGCCGGGACGCAGGGCAACGCGCTGGACATCGGCGTGTTCGACGAGCGCGGCACCGAGCTGGGCGGGCGCGGCTTCCGGGGCTGGTCGGGCGGCGCCCGGTCGGAGTTCTTCCTCCGCGCGGACGCGGCGACGCCCGGGTACCTGGCGGGGCCCGTCCGCGCGGGCACCTGGCACATCGCGCTCGGGCCGTACACGGTGGCGCCGCAGGGCCTGAGCTACACGGTGACGGTGGGGATCGCCTACGGCGCCGAGGGGCCGGCACCGCGGCCGGTGTACCCGCCGGAGCGGGCGCGGGGGCGCGGGCGGTCCTGGTACCGGGGCGACTGCCACCTGCACTCGGTGTACTCGGACGGCCGGCGCACCCCGGCCGAGATCGCCGCCGCGGCGCGCGCCGCCGGGCTGGACTTCCTCAACACCTCCGAGCACAACACGCACGCGGCGCACGCGGCCTGGGAGGGCCTGTGGGGCGACGACCTGCTGATCCTCACCGGCGAGGAGGTGACGACGCGGACGGGCCACGTCCTGGCCGTGGGCACCGACCCGGGCACCTTCGTCGACTGGCGCTACCGCGCCCGCGACAACCGCTTCGGACGCTTCGCCCGTGCCATCCGGCGCGCCGGCGGTCTCGTCGTACCGGCGCATCCGCACGCGACCTGCGTCGGCTGCGCCTGGAAGTACGGTTTCGCGGAGGCGGACGTGGTGGAGGTGTGGAACGGTCCGTACACGCCGGAGGACGAGGTCGCGCTCGCCGACTGGGACGCCATGCTGACCGGCGGCGCCGACTGGCTGCCGGCGATGGGCGGCAGCGACGCGCACCGCGAGCCGCAGCGGGTGGGCGAGCCGCAGACCGTCGTCCTCGCCGAGGAGCTGTCGCGCGAGGCGATCCTGGCGGGGCTGCGGGCGGGGCGGTCGTACGTCGCGGAGTCGGCGGCGGTCTCGCTCGCCTTCTCGGCGTCGGGCGGCCGCGGCGAGCACGCCGGCATCGGTGAGCGGCTGCGGGTGGCGTCACCGGACACGCCGGTGACCGTACGCCTGGAGGTGTCGGGCGCGCCGGGCTGCACCGTCCGCTTCGTCACGGACCAGGGCCTGCTGCACACGGCCCCGCTGCCCGCGTCGGGGGCGGGCGCGGTGGAGTGGACCACGACGGCCGCGTACGCCGCCTACGTACGGGCGGAGGTGCGCCACCCGGGGGCGGGGGCGGGAACGAGTGCGCCGGGCGGGCTGCCGGGCGCGCTGGCGGCCTTCACCAACCCGGTGTTCCTCGGCGAGGTCAGTCGTTCACGGCCGTGAGCAGCACCGCCGTGTCCGTCACGGCCCGCAGCCCGTGGCGCTCGTGCGGCAGCAGGTAGAGGGACCCCATGGTGAGCTCCGTGTCCCCGGACGCGGCGGTCACCGTCACCACGCCCCGCAGTACCTGGAGCGAGGAGGCGGGCGGCGGGTTGTGCTCGTCGAGCGTGGTGCCCGCGGTGAGCGCGATGACGGTCTGGCGCAGGGGCGGGTCGCGGAGGATGAGGTTGGAGCTGCGGCCGTGCTCGTCGGCGTGGGCCGCCTTCAGGTGTTCCTCGGCGATGTCGTTGAGGTCGTACATACGGTCCACCTTGCCCCGCGCCCGGTTCCTACGCATATGAAGCGCATACGGAAGGGCGGCCACCGTGCCGTCCCACGGTGGCCGCCCTTCCGGCTCAGGTGATCGTGATGCTGATGTGGGTCGTCAGTCGGCGACGACCAGCGACGGGGTCTCCTTCGTGAGGACCTCGCCCCGGAAGAAGGCCGGGCTGCGGCGCTGCATGATCAGCATGAGGACCGCGCCGAGGAGCAGCAGGCCGACGCCGATGACGAAGACGGAGCCGACGCCCGCGATGGAGCTGCCGCTGCCGTACGCCGGGTCGAGCGTGTCGTACAGCGTCTTGCCGAAGACGCCGGCGAGCATCAGGCCGCCGAGGAGCGGCAGGACGCCCTTGTAGAGCGTGTCCTTGACGGACTTGCCGAGCTCCTTGCGGAAGTACCACGCGCAGGCGAAGGCGGTCAGCGAGTAGTAGAAGCAGATCATGAGGCCGAGGGCGTAGATGGTGTCCGTGAGGACGTTCTCGCTGACCAGCGTCATGACCGTGTAGAAGACGCCGGTGCCGACACCCGCGATGACGGTGGCCTTGCCGGGGACCTTGTGCTTCGGGTGGACCTTGGCGAGGGAGGCGGGCATGGCCTCGTAGGTGGCCATCGACAGGACCGTGCGGGCGACCGGGATGAAGGTGGTCTGGAGGCTCGCGGCGGCCGAGGCCAGGACGGCGACGAACAGCGCGCCGGCGAGGAACCAGGAACCCATGACCGGCTCGGCGAGCGCGGCGAAGACGTTGTCGGAGGTCTCCTCGTTGGCGAGGCCGAGGCCCTCGGTGCCGGAGCCGACGGCCATCTGGGCGGCGACGCCGACGATCAGGTACGAGCCGATGAGGACGATCATCGAGATCATCGCGGCGCGACCGGGGGTCTTGGCGCTGCCGACGGTCTCCTCGTTCGCGGTGAGGCAGGTGTCCCAGCCCCAGTACATGAAGATCGACAGGGAGAGGCCGGCGGTGAAGGCGGCGAAGGAGTCGATCCCGAACGGGTTCAGCCAGGAGAGGGAGAAGTCCACGCCGCTGGGGAACGCCCCGCTGCCGGCCTTCTGGAACGCCAGGACGGCGAAGACGACCAGGACCACCATCTGGAGGCCCACGAGGGCGTACTGGATGGCCTTCGTCGCGGTCATACCGCGGTAGCTGACCCAGGTCGCGAGGGCGACCAGGACGAGGACGGTGGCGATGTGGGCGTACTTGTTGCCGTCCAGTGCCGCGATCTGTTCGCTACCGGTGAGGTGGCCCGCCAGGAGCCAGAAGTACGTGGTGGCGACGCCGGCGAGGTTGGAGAGGACGATGATCGTCGCGATCAGCAGGCCCCAGCCGCACATCCAGCCGATCTTGGGGCCGAAGGCCTTCACGGTCCAGGTGAAGGAGGTGCCGCAGTCGGGCATCGCCTTGTTGAGCTCGCGGTACGCGAAGGCGACCAGGAGCATGGGGAGGAACCCGGCCAGGAAGATGGCCGGCATCTGGACGCCGACCTCGCCGGCCGTGGTGCCGAGGGTCGAGGTCAGACAGTAGACGGGGGCCACCGTCGAGATGCCGATGACGGCGCTGCCCACCAGGCCGACGGAGTTTCCGCTGAGGCCCTTCGTCTTGATGTCGTGGTCGCCGGTCGCGGCGACGCCCCTTACCGTGTCTCCAGCCATGGGCTGTGCTTCCACCTGAGTCATAGGAGGGACGTTAGGCGCTGCGGTTTCCACATCCGGAAGATCGGAATCCGTGATCTTCGCCTTGCATTGCGAGGCAGCGGGCGCCTGACCGTCAAGGATTCAAAGACCCCTCAGGCTGAGGCCGACCGATTGACAGGCGACCCGAAGGCCGTTCGATATACGGGAACCGCAGCTGTGTCCGTTTTACCCCTTTCCAAAATTTCCCAAGACTTTTTTCGGCCGTTGAGGAACCTTCTTTCGGCCAGACGCGTCCGCCGCCATGGACGGCCGGTGGGTGTTGCCGAACCGGCAAAGATCGTTGCCGTACGAGGGAAAACGCGGTGAGGTGGGCCCATGGCATCCCAGCCCCCCGAACGTCGGCCTTCCGCCGACCGGACCCCCGCCGACCGGTCCTCCGCCGACCGGTCCTCCGCCGACCGGTCCTCCGGCATCGCCGACGTCCTCGCCGACGTCGGGCCGCGCCTCAGGCGCCTGCGTACCCGGCGCGGCGTCTCCCTCACCGCACTGTCCGAGGCCACCGGCATCTCCAAGAGCACCCTGTCCCGCCTGGAGAGCGGACAGCGCCGCCCCAGCCTGGAGCTGCTGCTGCCCATCGCCCAGGCCCACCAGGTCCCGCTCGACGAACTCGTCGGCGCCCCCGAGGTCGGCGACCCGCGCGTCCGCCTCGCACCGCGCCACGCGCACGACGGCAAGGTGGTGGTCCCGCTGACCCGGCAGCCGGGGCCGCTCCAGGCGCTGAAGGTCGTGATCCCGCCCGACAAGAGCGAGCCCGAACCGCGCGTGCACGAGGGATACGAGTGGCTGTACGTCCTCTCCGGGCGGCTCCGGCTGGTGCTGGCCGAGCACGACCTGATCCTGGGCGCGGGTGAGGCGGCGGAGTTCGACACGCGGATGCCGCACTGGTTCGGCTCCACCGGCGACGGGCCCGTGGAGATCCTCAGCCTGCTCGGCCGCCAGGGGGAGCGCATGCACTTCCGCGCCAAGCCGCGCGGCGCGCGGGCGCGGGACGCGTCCGCCTGACTCGCCGGCTCCGGGCGACTCCGGCTGGCTCCGACCGGCTCCGGCTGGAGGACTTGTCACGACCTTGTGCAGAGCGTCACCCCCTGCTGACGCATACGCCATCGACAAGGCAGACTGTCGAGGGCGAATCCAGCGGTACGGGGCAGGGGGAGCTATGGACCGTGAAGACGGGCCGCGAGTGCCGGAGCAGCGACGCGCTCCGCGTACGGGTCCCGCCGACACACGCGGCGACCTGCGCTTCGCCGTGCTCGGACCCGTCCGCGCCTGGTACGACGGAGAACCCCTGCCCTCCGGGTCGCCGCAGCAGCGGGCCCTGTTCGCCGCGCTGCTGCTGCGCGACGGCCGCACCGCCACGGCCGCCGAGCTGATCGACGCCATCTGGGGCGACGAACCGCCCTCGCAGGCGCTCGCGGCGGTGCGGACGTACGCCTCGCGCCTGCGCAAGGTGCTGCCGGACGGCGTGCTCGTCAGCGAGTCCGGCGGGTACGCCATCCGCGGCCGCTCCGACGCCCTCGACCTCAACGTCGCGCAGGAGCTCGCCGCCGAGGCCGAGAAGGCCCGGGCGGCCGGCGAGCGGGGCCAGGCGCGGGTCCTCATCAACAAGTCGCTGGGCCTGTGGGACGGCGAGCCCCTCGCCTCCGTACCCGGCCCGTACGCCGAGACGCAGCGCGCCCGCCTGGAGGAGTGGCGGCTGACGCTCCTGGAGACCCGGCTGGACCTGGACCTGGAGTGCGGGCACCACGCGGAGGCGGTCTCCGAGCTGACCGCCCTGACCGCCGCGCACCCGCTGCGCGAGCGGCTGCGGGAGCTGCTGATGCTGGCGCTGTACCGCAGCGGGCGGCAGGCGGAGGCGCTCGCCGTGTACGCCGACACGCGCCGGCTCCTCGCCGACGAGCTGGGCGTGGACCCGCGCCCCGAGCTGTCGCGGCTCCAGCAGCGCATCCTGTGCGCGGACGAGGAGCTCGCCTGCCCCGTCGAACAGCCGCCCGCCGTGCCCACCCCGTCCCGCCCGGCGCAGCTGCCCGCCACGGTGCCGGACTTCACCGGCCGGGCCGCGTTCGTACGGGAGCTGGGCGACCGGCTGGCGACCGCCGAGGGCTCGGTCATGGCCGTGTCGGCGCTCGCGGGCATCGGCGGCGTCGGCAAGACGACCCTCGCCGTGCACGTCGCGCACGAGGCGCGGCCGCACTTCCCGGACGGCCAGCTGTACGTCGACCTGCAGGGCGCGGGCGCGCGGGCGGCCGAGCCCGAGACCGTGCTCGGTGCCTTCCTGCGCGCCCTCGGCACGCCGGACTCCGCCATCCCGGACACGCCGGAGGAGCGCGCCGCCCTCTACCGCTCCACGCTCGCCGGGCGGCGGGTGCTGGTCCTCCTCGACAACGCGCGCGACGCCGCCCAGGTGCGGCCGCTGCTGCCCGGTACCGCCGGCTGCGCGGCCCTCGTCACCAGCCGCGTCCGCATGGTCGACCTCGCAGGCGCGCACCTCGTGGACCTCGACGTGATGTCGCCGGAGGAGGCGCTCCAGCTCTTCACGAAGATCGTCGGGGTGGAGCGGGTGCACGCGGAGCGCGAGGCGGCGCTCGACGTCGTGGCCGCGTGCGGCTTCCTGCCCCTCGCCATCCGCATCGCCGCCTCCCGCCTGGCGGCACGCCGCACGTGGACGGTCTCGGTCCTCGCGGCCAAGCTCGCCGACGAGCGCCGCCGGCTGGACGAGCTCCAGGCGGGCGACCTCGCCGTGAAGGCCACCTTCGAGCTGGGCTACGGCCAGCTGGAGCCCGCCCAGGCCCGCGCCTTCCGCCTTCTGGGGCTCGCCGACGGCCCCGACATCTCCCTCGCGGCCGCGGCGGTGGTCCTGGACCTCCCCCTCCACGACGCCGAGGACATCCTCGAGTGCCTGGTCGACACCTCCCTCCTGGAGTCCGCCGCCCCGGGCCGCTACCGCTTCCACGACCTCGTACGCCTCTACGCGCGCTCGTGCGCGGAACGCGACGAGCAGCCGCCGTCGGAGCGGGAGAGCGCGATGTCGCGGCTGCTGGACTTCTACCTGGCGACGGCGGCGCGGGTGTACGCCGTGCAGCGGCCGGGCGACCGCATGGTGGACCACCTGAAGCCCGCCGCCTACCCGGGCCTGGAGTTCACCGACCGCCACCAGGCGCTGGACTGGCTGTACACCGAGGCCAACTGCCTGCTGGCGTGCGCACGCCAGTCGACGGCCGGGCCCCGGCTCTCCACCGCGGTGGACCTCCTCTGGGCCGCCCAGGACCTCGCGGAGTCCGGCGCCAACTCCAAGGTGTACGAAACCGCCGCCCGCGCCGCGCTGGAGGCCGCCGTCGCCGTCGGGGACCCCCGCGTCGAGGCGCGGGCCCGGACCTCGATGACCAACGTCCACCTGGTCGCGGGGCGGTACGAGGAGGCGGACCGGGAGGCGGAGAAGGCCTCGCACCTCGGGCTCGCGGCGCAGGACCCGGCGCCGGTGTACTGGGCCGACAACGACCGGGGCATCATCGCCGCCATACAGGGGCGCCACGAGGACGCCGAGGGGCACCTGGTCAAGGCGATGGAGAGGTGCCGCCTCGACGGCAACCAGCCCGGCGAGGCCAGCGCCCTGTGCAACCTCTCCCGCATCCGGCTCTCCAACGGGCGGGTCGAGCAGGCGATCTCCCTCGCCCGGCAGGGCGCGGACCTCTACGAACAGATAGGGCACACCCTCCGCCTGGCCAACGCCCGGTACGCCCTGGGCATGGCGCTGACCCGGGCGCGCCGCCATGCGGAAGCCCTGGCGGAGCTGGACAAGGCGCTGCACGGCTTCGAGACGAACCGGCAGCGGTTGTGGGCGGGGACGACCCACTTCCGCATCGCGGAGGCCCACCTGTCGGCCCGACGCGCGGCCCAGGCCGCCCAGCACGCGGAGCAGGCGCTCGCCATCGGCTGCATGGGCGGCGACCGCACCCGTGGCAACGTCCTGACCACGCTCGGGAAGGCGCTGGACAGCCTCGGCCAGATGGACCGTGCGCGCGCCTGCTGGCGGGAAGCGCTCGCCCTGCACGAGCAGTCGGGCGCTCCGGAGGCCGAGGAGGTCCGGGACCTCCTCGCCGACCTCACCATCGCCTGAGGCTCCGATCAGGGCGTTCATCAACCGTTTATCGCCCTCCGGCATGCTCGTCACCAGTCGATCCGTCGCGACGGGGGAGCGGACGGATCGCCGGGACCTCCAGCTCGGGGGGGCAAGCGGTCCCCTAATCTTCTGTCCGGCGGCCCTCGGGGGAGTCGCCGGGCAGAAGACAGCTCACACCAGCACAGCGATCCCACGGGGGAAACAACATGAGCGGTTCCGAGAAGAAGAACCTCGACGACATCACCACCATGGGCGACCACCACATGCCGGCGCCGCCGGCCAAGGAGCCCGCCGTCACGACCCTGGGCGACCACCACATGCCGGCCCCGCCGGCCAAGGACCCCGCCGTCACCACCGACGAGACCATCACCACCATGGGCGACCACCACATGCCGGCGCCGCCGGCCAAGTAGACCTTCACCCACGAGGTGCGGCCGCGGCGGTGCGGAGGGGGAGCCGCCGCGGTCGCCGGACGGGGCACACATGAGGGGCCGGACCTTCGGGTCCGGCCCCTCGGCGTTCCCCGTCCTGTGGCGGCGGCCCCGGGGCGGGCGTAGCGTCGGGGGCGAGAGCCTGACCGCAAGGAGGCCGACGATGATCCGCAACGTCATCGGCAGCGTCCTCGCTCTCGTCGGAGCGACGGCCGCCGTCTGGAGCCCCTTCCGTGCCTGGTACGACGGCCGTCTCGGACGCCATTTCCGCGTCGCCGACCTCTTCAGCGGCATCAGCGACAGCCGCTCGGAGCTGTGGGTCTCGATCCTGCTGCCGCTCGCCTTCGGCGCGCTGGTGGCGCTCGTCGGGGTCGTGCTGCGGTCGCGGGTGCTGGTCGGGCTGGCCGCGTGCGTCGTCCTGGGCTTCACCGTCCTGTGGATGGTGCGGCAGGCGCAGGTCGCGGACGGGCTCGCGTTCGACGACCCCGGCAGCGCCGGGCTGGGCTGGGGCGTGGTCGTCGCCCTGGTCGGCGGGGCGCTGTTGCTGCTCGGCGCCGCGGTGATGGCCGGCCGTCCGCGCCGGCGCCGCACGGCGTACGCCGAGGGCCCGCCCCCGCACGACGACGGGTACGACGACGGGTACGACGACAGGCACAACGACAGGTACGGCGACAGGTACGGCGACAGGTACGGCGAGCCCGGCCCCGAAGGGCCGGGACCTCCGCACCGCCCCTAGGGCGTGGCGCTCCGCCCCGTCGCCGTGCCCTTCACCGCGTCCAGCGCGTACACGCACCGGTCCTTGCTGCACGCGTAGACGACACCGCCGCGCGCCACCAGCGAGCCGGTGATCTCGCCGCCCGTGGTGAGCTTCCAGCGCAGCTGGCCGCCGCTCGCGTCCAGGGTGTACAGGACGTGGTCCGCCGAACCGAAGTGGAGGCGGCCGTCGGCGACGACCGGGCTGCCGATGATGCTGCCGCCCGCCGCGAAGCGCCACTTCGGGGTGCCGGTGACCGCGTCCAGCGTGTAGACCGCGCTGCCGCTGCCGACGTGGATGTTCCCGTTCACGACGAGGACGGGATCCGTCGCCGGGCGGGACTCGGTGGCGATGCGCCAGCGGTCCTTGCCGGTCGTGGCGTCGAGCGCGTACACCGTGCCGAGGTAGTCGGCGAGGTACACGCCGCCGCCGGTGACCGCCGGGCCCGGGGCGAAGGCGGGCGGCGAAAGGAAGACCGCCGGGGCCTCGAAGTGCCAGCGGACGCGGCCGGACATGGTGTCGACGGAGAGCACGCGGGTCCCGGCGGCGACGTAGACGTATCCGTCCTCCGCCGGGGTGACGCGCACCGGTACGCCGCCGCAGGAGGCGGCGTCGCCGATCGGGTACGACCAGCGCTCGGTGCCCGTGCGGGCGTCGAGCGCGCGCAGGCGGGCGTCCTGCCAGACGTAGACGGTGTCGCCGTGGAGGGCCGGGCCGCCCTCGGGCGTCTCGAAGTCGGTCTGGGCTCCGGTGATCTCCCACAGCTTCGCGCCGTTGGAGGCCTCCCAGCCCTGGACGCCGCCGCCGCGCGTGGCGGTGACGACCGTGCCGCGGTCGACCCGGAGGGCGTACACCCAGGCGTCGGTCATCAGCCGCCACCGCTCGCTGCCGTCGAGGGCGTCGAGCGCGTACAGGGACGGCCCGTCGGAGGCGTGGATGCGGCCTCCGGCCACGGCCATGGACCAGGCCACGTCCCGCGTCTTGAACTGGCGGCGGCCACTCGCCACGTCCAGGGCGTGCACCTCGAAGGAGGTGACGTAGAGCAGGTCGCCGTCGACGACGGGCGTGCCCCACACGTCGTTCGACATGCGGAAACGCCAGGGGCGCCAGTGGCCGGGCCCGGCGTTCTCGGGCGCGGGCGGCGGGGCCTGCGCGGGCGGGGCCGACGGGAGCGGCGGGCCGCTGGGCGGGGCGGGGTCGGCGCCGTTCGTCAGGCCGCCGGGCGGGCGGACCCAGCCGGTGGTCGAGGGCCCGGCGGAGCCCGCCGCGGCGAGCGCGGTGCGCGTGTCGGAGACCCGTGGCCCGGGGCCGATGGGGACCCGGGCGCCGGGGAGCTGCACCGGTGCGGCGGGGGCGGGAGCGGCGGCCGCCCCGGCCGGCCGCGCGGGCGGCGCCATCTGGCCCGTACGGGGATCGACGGCGCCACGGCCCCCACCGCTGCGGCCGTCGGCGCCGTCGGCGCGCCAGGCCGCGTCCCAGTCCCGGCCGGGCGCGGGGGCCTGGGCGGGCGGCGCCTGCGGTGCGGGCGGCGCGGGTGGTGCGGGGGCCGGGGGCGGCGGGGTGCTCGGGCGGCCACCCCGGCGGGCCTCGATCATCGCGGTCGCCCGGGCGGGCAGCCACGCCGACGCCGTACCGCTGTCGTCGCTGCCGCCGAAGAGGTGCGGCGCCAGCTGGGCCTGGAGGTCGGCGGGCGTGGGCCGCAGCGCGGCCTCCATCTGCATGCAGGACTCGATCAACGGCCGCAGCTCGTCCGGCAGCCCCTCCAGGTCCGGGCCCTCGCGCAGCAGCATGAAGACCGTCTCCACCGGGTTCGCCCCGTGGTACGGCGCGTGCCCGGTCGCCGCGAAGACCAGCGTGGAGCCGAGCGAGAAGACGTCGCTCGCGCCCGTCACGCTACGCGAGTCCTTCGCCTGCTCGGGTGACATGTACGCAGGCGTGCCCACGGCGACGTTGGTCATCGTCAGCCGGGTGTTGGAGACGCCGGACGCGATGCCGAAGTCGATGACGCGCGGCCCGTCCTCCACGACGAGCACGTTGGACGGCTTGAGGTCGCGGTGGACGAGACCGGCGCCGTGGATGGACTGGAGGGCCTCGGCGATGCCCGCCGCCAGCCAGCGCACGGCCGGAGCGGGCAGGGGCCCGCACTCGTTCACTATCTCCTCGAGGGAGGGTGCGGGGACGTACGCCGTGGCCAGCCACGGCACCGCCGCCCTCGGGTCGGCGTCCACCACGGCCGCCGTGTAGAAGCCGGACACCGCCCGCGCGGCCTCCACCTCCCGCGTGAAGCGGACGCGGAACAGCTGGTCCTCGGCGAGCTCGGTCCGTACGGTCTTGATCGCCACGCGCCGCCCCGACGCCGAGCGCGCCAGATAGACCAGGCCCATGCCGCCGGCACCGAGCCGGCCCAGCACCTCGAAGGGACCGATCCGCCTCGGGTCGTGCTGCGTGAGCTGCTCCACTTGCCTGCCACCTCCCCGTAGGGGCCATCAAGGTACGGCCCCGTCGCCCCTGATTCTTCCTGTCCGAGGCGGTGGTTGCGAACCCGGGGGCGGATCGGGGTGTCTCACCTCGATCCGGACACCCCCGTGAGGGTTTCAGGCGGCCTTGGGCTCGGCGAGCACGGCGAAGACCGCTCCCTGGTTGTCGGCGAGGACCGCGATCCTGCCGTACGGGGTGTCGAACGGCTGCTCGGTGACGCGGCCGCCGAGGCGCTGGGCGGCCGCGGCCGTGTCGTCGCAGTCCTCGACGGCGAAGTAGACGAGGAAGTGGGCGGGCATCTCGGCCGGGAAGGCATCGGTGATCACGCTGCGCCCGCCGATGGCGTTCTCGTCGCTCGCCTGCGTACCGGCGGGGGACCAGACGCGGAAGTCGATCGAGGCGTCGTCGAGGTCTCGCACCTGGAAGCCGAAGACGGTCTCGTAGAAGGAGTCGACGGGGTCCTTCTGGCGCGTGTAGACCTCGGTCCAGCAGAAGGAGTTCGGCTCGCCCTGCTTCTCGAAGCCGTTGTGCGTCCCGGCCTCCCACAGGCCGAAGACGGCGCCACCGGGGTCGACGGCGAGCGCCATCGTCCCGTACGCGCCGACGGGCACGGGGTTCGTCACGATGCGGCCGCCCGCGTCCAGGATGCGGCGGCTGGTGGCCGCGGCGTCGGGGGTGGCGAAGTAGACGCCCCAGACGGTGGGCATCCGGCCGTCCCGCTTGGGAGCGAGGCCGGCGACGCGCTTTTCGTCGCTGTAGGCGTTGGTGTAGTCACCGTGGGCTTCGTCGCCGCCGTCGAACGTCCAGCCGAAGAGCTCGCCGTAGAAGCGCTTGCCCGCTGCGAGGTCGGGGAGCAGCACGTCCACCCAGCACGGCGTGCCCTCTGTGAATGCGGCCATGGAGCTGATCCCTTTCCTCGTCGGGCCCCACAGTCAAGTTAACGGCGCGCCGCCGGTACCGCTCGCTTGTCCACGGACGTTTTCCACAGCCTGTTGATAATCTTACTTGGCTGGAAACCGCCCTTCGAGGCAGTCAGGACGGGCCCGACCGGGCCCGGAGCCGCCCACGGCGGAGAATCCCTGCCCACAGGCCCATATGGGCTCTCCGCGGCTACCCGAGGACACCCGCGGACGGTGCGTGAAGGGTCCCGCGAGAGCCCCGCACCCCATTTGCAGTCGGCCGAATAGCGCCCTGATCCCCCCTCGGTAAGCTGACGGCATGACAGGACAAGTACGCACCGTCGACGGCCGTGTGGCCGGCCGACGCGGCCAGGCGACGCGGCAGAAGCTGCTCGACTGCCTCAGCGAGATGCTCCGCTCCTCGCCGTACCGGGACGTCAAAGTCATCGACGTGGCCCGGAAGGCGGGCACGTCCCCCGCGACCTTCTATCAGTACTTCCCCGACGTCGAGGGCGCCGTCCTCGAGATCGCGGAGGAGATGACGAGGGAGGGCGGGGCCCTCTCCGACCTCGCCTCCGGCCGCACCTGGGTCGGCAAGGCGGGATGGCAGTCGTCGGAGGAACTGGTCGAGGGGTTCCTCGACTTCTGGCGCAAGAACGACGCCCTACTGCGGGTGGTGGACCTCGGCGCCGCGGAGGGCGACAAGCGGTTCTACAAGCTCCGCATGAAGATCCTCGGCTCGGTCACCAGCTCCCTCACCGACGCGGTCAAGGAGCTCCAGTCCAAGGGCCGGGTCGACAAGGACGTCAACCCCGCGGCGATCGCGGGAGCCCTGGTCGCGATGCTGGCGGCGGTCGCCTCCCACCAGAAGGCGTTCCAGACCTGGGGCGTGAAGCAGAACGAACTCAAGCCCAACCTCGCGCTGTTGGTGCACCTCGGCGTCACCGGCAAGAAGCCCACGAAGTAACACCCCTCCCGTCCCGTTTCCTGTCGTCGCCCGTCCTGTCACGCGCCGGCGGCGGCCGGTCCTCGCGCCCGCCCGCCGCCGGCGTTCCTCTGGGCGACGCCCACCGGCGCGGATGATGTCCCCATGACAGAGCGCTTCCACGAAACCCTCCGCTCGCTGCGCGTGTGGGACACCGAGCTGCCCGCCTTCGACCCGGACACCGCGCCCACGGCGCCGCTGCCGCTGTTCCACGCGTGGTTCACGGCCGCGGCGGACGCCGGGCAGACCGAGCCGCACACGATGGCGCTGGCCACCGTCGACGCCGACGGGCACCCCGACGTACGGACGGTGATGCTGCACGACGCGGACGAGCGCGGCTGGCACTTCGCCTCCCACTCCACCAGCGCCAAGGGCCGCCAGCTGGCGGCCACTCCGCACGCCGCGGTCCACTTCTACTGGCCGGTCCAGGGCCGCCAGGTCCGCGTCCGCGGCCGCGTGACCCCCGCCCCCGCCGAGGAGGCGTACGCCGACCTGCACGCCCGTACGACCGGAGCGCTGGCGGCCGCGCTGGTGGGCCGCCAGAGCGAGGTGCTGGACTCCCCGGCCACGCTTGCGGAGGCGGGCGAAGCGGCCTGGGCGCGGGCGGAGGCGGAACCGGACGCGGACGTGAAGACCTGGACGCTGTACGTACTCGACCCCGACGAGGTCGAGTTCTTCCAGGGCGACGCCCGCCGCCGCCACGTACGCCTCCGCTACCGGCGGACCGGGGCCGCATGGGAGCGAGAGCTGCTCTGGCCGTAGGTTCCGTCCCGAGCGGCGCAACCCCACGGTCCTCCCCGACGTCGACATGTATGACCGCAACGACCGAGGGGGATACGCATGGCCGTCACGCTGGGCGAGGAGATCACGCTGCTGTCGCTGGACGACGCGTCGGGTGCCCCGAAGGAACGGTCGTCCGCCGCGTGGGCGGTCGCGGGCGGCATCCTGCTGGAGCTGGCCATGGCGGGGCGCGTCACCGTGACCGACGGGCGGCTGACCGTGGCCGACGCCACGCCGACGGGAGACGCCCTGCTCGACGGGCGCCTGCGGCTGCTCACGGAGTGGACGCGGCGCAACCGCGGGCGCAAGGTCACCGACTGGCTGACCAAGGACCAGTCGAAGGCGGCGCAGGCGACGGTGGAGAGCCTGTGCGCGCGCGGCCTGGTGGTCGAGGAACGGCACCGGGCGTTCGGGCTCTTCCCGCTGCGGCGCTACCCGGAGGCCGACGGCTCGGTGGAGCGCGAGCTGCGCGAGCGCCTCGCGTCCGTGGTCCTGGAGGGCGCGCAGCCGGACGACCGCACCAGCGGCCTCGTCGCCCTGCTCCACGCGGCGCGCCTGCACCGCCTGGCCTTCCCCGAGCTGCCGCGCAAGCAGGTCGAGGCCCGCATGGCGGAGATCGCCGAGGGCCAGTGGGCGGGCGACGGCGTCCGCGAGGCCATCCGGAACATGCAGGCGGCAATGGTGGCCATCACCGTGGTCACCGCCGCCACCGCCGCACTCTGACGTCAACCCGCCGCCGCCCCACGGTCAGACGGGCTTGCGCGCCTCGATCAGGAACCGGGAGGAGTGCGCGACGAACGGTCCCTCCGCCTCGATGCGCTCGTGCAGCTCGCGCAGCTTGTCGCGGTAGGCCTCGACGGTGAAGCCGGGGACCATCCAGATGACCTTGCGCAGGAAGTAGACGACCGCGCCGATGTCGTGGAACTCGGTGCGCAGCCGCTCGCTGCGCAGGTCGACGATCTCCAGGCCGGCGGCGCGGGCGGCCGCGCTCTCGTCGTCGGGGTGGCGGGCCCGGCGGATCTCCTCGGGCTGGGGGCCGAGGAAGAACTCGACCAGCTCGAAGACGCTCGCGGGCCCGACGTGCTGCGCGAGGTACGAGCCGCCGGGCCGCAGCACCCGCGCGATCTCCGTCCACCACACGGTCGCCGGGTGCCGGCTCGTCACCAGGTCGAACGCCCCGTCCGCGAACGGCAGCGGCGGCTCGTCCGGATCCGCGACGACGACCACGCCGCGCGGGTGGAGCAGACGGGTCGCCTTGATGATGTTGGGCGGCCACGACTCGGTGGCGGCCATCGTGGGCGGGAACCTCTCGGCCCCGGCGAGGACCTCGCCGCCGCCGGTCTGGATGTCCAGCGCGGCGGCCACGCCGGGGTCGGCGAGCCGCTCGCTCATCAGCCGCTGGTACCCCCACGAGGGGCGCTGCTCGGTGGCCCGGCCGTCCAGCCAGGAGAAGTCCCAGCCCTCCACCGATACGGTGTCGGCCTCGGCCACCAGGTCGTCGAAAGTGCGTGTCACGCACCCCATTCTGTGCCGAGGGGGCCGGGGCCGCGATCCGTTATCGCGGCGCCTCACGCGACGGCGAGGACCTTCCGGCGGCGGATCACCAGGGACATCAGGGCCGCCGCCGCGCACAGGGCGCCCGAGGCGTACCAGACCACGTCGTACGAGCCGAAGACGTCGCGCGCCGCGCCGCCCGCGAAGGCCACCAGGGCCGCGCCGACCTGGTGGGAGGCGAGCACCCAGCCGAAGACGATGGCGCTGTCGTCGCCGTAGTGCTCACGGCACAGGGCGATCGTCGGCGGCACGGTGGCCACCCAGTCCAGGCCGTAGAAGACGATGAAGAACACCATCGGCGGGTGCACGGACGGCGCCAGCAGCATCGGCAGGAACAGCAGCGAGACACCGCGCAGCGCGTAGTACACCGCCAGCAGCCGCCGCGCCTCGAAGCGGTCGGTGAACCAGCCGGAGGCGATGGTGCCGACGACGTCGAAGACGCCGATCACCGCGAGCAGCGAGGCGGCGGCCGTGATGGGCATGCCGTGGTCGTGCGCCGCCGGGACGAAGTGCGTCTTCATCAGGCCGTTCGTCGAGGCGCCGCAGATCGCGAAGGTGCCGGCGAGCAGCCAGAACGGGCCGGTGCGGGCGGCCGAGAAGAGGATGGTGACGGCGCGGCGGGCCGCCCCCGGGACGGGCGCGGGCTTGGCGACGAACTCCGGTGCCCCGTACGGCGCGAGGCCCACGTCCGCCGGGTGGTCGCGCAGCAGCAGCCAGACGAAGGGGACGACGGCGAGCGCGGACAGCGCGACCGTGACCGCGGCCGGCCGCCAGCCCTCGTGCTCCACCAGCCAGGACAGCAGCGGCAGGAAGACCAGCTGCCCGGAGGCTCCGGCCGCCGTGAGGACGCCCGTCACCAGGCCGCGCCGGGCCGTGAACCACCGGTTGGTGACGGTCGCGGCGAAGGCGAGCGCCATGGAGCCACTGCCGAGCCCGACGAGGATGCCCCAGAACAGCACGAGTTGCCACGCCGCCGTCATCCACACGGTGAGCAGCGAGCCGGCCGCGATGACGCTCAGCGCGACGGCGACGACGCGGCGGATGCCGAACCGGTCCATCAGCGCGGCCGCGAACGGCGCCGTCAGGCCGTACAGCGCGAGGTTGACGGAGACGGCGAAGCCGATCGTGCCGCGCGACCAGTCGAACTCCCGGTGCAGCGGCTCGATCAGCAGGCCGGGCAGCGAGGCGAAGGCGGCCGCGCCGATGATCGTCACGAAGGTGACGGCGGCGACGAACCACGCGCGGTGGATGCGGGGCGGGCGAGGAGGACGGACGCCGGGACGGGGAAGGGCGTCGGGGGCTACGGCCTGTTCGGGCGTTGTCTGGGTCACGTCACCCACCTTGCCGGGCCGTTGAAGCGCCGACCATTGGCCCGAATGACAGCTTTCACTATGATCGGGCCATGGCCCTTCCGCAGCGGCACCGCGTCGTCGTCCTCGCCCTCGACGGTCTCCTCCCCTTCGAACTGGGCATTCCCCACCGCATCTTCGGCCTCGCCAGGACCGACGAAGGCCACCGCCTGTACGAGACGATCACGTGCGGTGTCACCGGCGCGCCCGTGCAGACCAATGCCGACTTCGCCATATCCGTCGCCCACGGACCCGAGCTGCTCGCCACCGCCGACACCGTCGTCGTCCCCGCCTCGTACGAACTGGGCCCGGTCTACGAGGAGGGCAGGCTCTCCGGTGAACTGGCCGCCGCGCTCGCCCACATCCGGCCCGGCACCCGCCTCGTCGCCATCTGCACCGGGGGGTACGTGCTCGCCGCCGCCGGGTTCCTCGACGGGCGGCCGGCCACCACCCACTGGGCGCACGCCGACCACTTCCAGCGGCTCTTCCCCACGATCAGGGTCGACGCGGACGTGCTGTTCATCGACGACGGCGACGTCCTGACCTCCGCCGGGGTGGCCGCCGGTATCGATCTGTGCCTGCACATCGTGCGCCGCGACCACGGCGCGGCCGTCGCCAACGACGTCGCGCGCCGCACCGTCGTACCGCCGCACCGGGACGGCGGCCAGGCGCAGTACATCCAGCGCCCGGTGCCCGAACCGGCGCAGCGGGCCACGACGACCGACGCGCGCGCCTGGGCGCTGGCCCACCTCCACGAGCCGGTCCAACTGCGCGACCTCGCCGAGCGGGAGGCGATGAGCGTCCGCACCTTCACGCGCCGCTTCCGCGAGGAGGTCGGCGTGAGCCCGGGCCAGTGGCTCACCCAGCAGCGCGTCGAACGCGCCCGCCACCTGCTGGAGTCGACCAACCTCTCCATCGACCAGGTGGCCACGGACGCCGGGTTCGGCACCGCCCAGTCGTTGCGCCAGCACTTCCAGGCCGCGCTGGGCGTCCCGCCGACGGTCTACCGGCGTACGTTCCGCACGGGCGGAGACGGAACCGGGAAGGGTGGCGGCGCACTCGTGCGCACCCCGAGCACGGCACGGCGGCCGCCACCGCGGCGATCCGCGTTCGCCGAGGACGAGGACACGGGTGTCGTCACGTCCTCGGCGTCCCCTCGCCGCGTATCACCGATCCCAGAGTGATCAGGCGGCCACGCGACGTCAACGGCTATTCGAGGGGTGCACCGTGCGGGGCCTGGGTGTGACGGCGCACGAAGGCTCGAAAGCCCCCGGCTCACGCGCCCCTCGGGTCACCACGGGTGCGCCCCGGTCGACCTCGCACCAGATGCGCTTGCCGGCCCCCTCGGCCTGCCAGCCCCACCGGTCGGCGAGGCCGTCGACCAGTTCCAGGCCCCGCCCGTTGGTGTCGTCGCCGTCGGCGTGGCGGGGGCGCGGCGGGCAGGAGCTGCGGTCGGCGACCTCCACCCGTACCGTCCCGGCGTCGGCGGAGCCGGCCCCGAAGAGCATGCGCAGCACGGCCGGACAGCCGGTGTGCACGACGGCGTTGGTGACGAGCTCCGAGATGAGCAGCACCAGCGTCTCGGCCAGCGGCTCGTCCTCCCCTATCCCGGAACCGGCGAGCCGGGACCGCGCCCATCTACGTGCGCGCCCCACCTCCGCGGGATCGGGTCCGATCTCCAACTGAACCTGAAGCACCTGCACCGCTCACACCATCCGAACCGGCGGACACATCGCCTCGCGCCTCACAGCGACCACAGCCGAAACAGCCGTCACTGAACGTGATTTCCCTGTGGGACAGCATGGTTGACGTACAGTCACCGCAACAAGCGCTTCGGGCATATTCCCGCGCGAAGGAGTACGGGTAGGGCATACTGTGCGACGCACACGGCGGGTAGTCGAACAGGGGCGCGCATCGGCGCCGGAACGCCCCGGTCTGTGCACCACTCGCATCTCACCGAGCGTACCGGAGCGGGAGGGCGGCCCGGGGTTGTGACGGGTGCGGCGAGGACACAACCCGGTATCGGCGCGCGGTCACTGGCGGTGACCGTCGCGCGCTCCCCCGGCCCGTCAGCCCTCCGGCGTGACGAAGTAGCGGGCGAAGGCCGTGACCGCCTCCTCCGGGTCGACGCTCCCGCTGCGGTCCACGTCCAGCGACTCCGCCGTCAACGCCGCGGTGTGCGGCTCGACTCCGAGGACCCGCAGGGCGCGCTCCAGCCCGTCGACCTCCGCGCGGCCGTCGCCGTCACGGTCGGCGACCGCGAGCACGGCGCACACGAAGGGCCGGGCGATCTCGGCGAACCGGTCCGGGTTGTCCCGCAGGCGCTTGACGGCACCGTGGACGAACTCCGCCCGCGTCACCCGCTGGTCGCCGTCGACGTCGGCGATGCCGGCCAGTCCCTGCCAGAACGCCTCCGCCCCGACCGACAGCGCCTGGCCCTTGCCCGAGCGGAACGGGGTGCCGAACGCGTCGAGCAGCCGGGAGGCCGCGGTGGTGAAGTCCTCGCGGGAGATATACCCGTTGCCGTCCTGGTCGAAGGCGTCGAACCGGTCGGCGATCCGGCGCTGGTACAAGTCCTCTGCGTCCATGCCCGGGAGGGTACGTCGCGAAGGGGGCGGCGTCACGCGGAGAGCGGCTCCGCCTCGTCGGCGGTGGCCGCGTCGACGTCCGCGTACACGGCGAACAGCCGCCGTACGCCCAGGGCCGCGAGGACCCGGTTGACGTGGGACCCGTCGACGGCGCCCTGCGCGGGGAGTATCAGGCGCAGCCGGCCGCGGCAGGAGTGCAGCAGGCGGCGGGCGGCGATGAGCACGCCGACGCCGCTGGAGTCGCAGAACAGCACCTGGGACAGGTCCAGGACGACGTCGTGGCGGCCGGCGGCGACGGCGTCGTGGACACGGCGGCGGATCACGGGCGAGGAGACCAGGTCCAGTTCGCCGCTGATGTGCAACACGGTCCAGGCGCCGTGCTCGGCTTCGTTCACCGTGAGCGTCGTCACGCGCCGCACCTTTCGTCGTCGAACCGGAGGCGTCGCTTCCTTTCGCGGGCTGCTGCCCAGCCCGCCCGCGCTGAAACCCCCTTCGCACGGTCTGACGGTTTCCTGGGCAAAGGCGGGTGCGTTGTCCGTGGCGCCCACTACATTCGAAAGGAGTCGGACCGGGAGGGCTCCGTATGGCGAAGGACACACCACCGCGCTGGGACCGCAGGATGCAGCAGCGCCTCGCGCGCGGCGAGGCGGCCGCGCTGGGTGAGCTGTACGACCGGTTCGCCTCGCTCGTCCACAACACCGCGCACCGCGTCCTCGCCGACGAGGACGCCGCCGACCAGGTGACGCGCGAGGTCTTCGGCTACGTGTGGGAGAACCCCGACGCGTACGACCCGCGCCGCGAGGGCTCCATGCGCTCGTGGATAGCGCGGCTCACCCGCAGCCAGGCCGTGCACCGGCTGCGGCAGGCGGAGGCGGCGGCGTTCACGGAGCGCGGCGAGGGCACGCCGGAGGAGCTGGAGCAGAAGGTGCGGCGCGCGGCCGTGGCCGCCCGCGCGGACTACATCGTGCAGTCGATGCCGGCGCCGCTGCGCCAGGCGCTGGAGCTGGCGTACTTCCAGCGCCGGGACTACCGCCAGACGGCCGCCGACCTCGGCGTGACGGAGGACGAGGCCCGGCGCCGGCTGCGCCTGGGGCTGCAGTTGCTCTCCACGGCGAACACCCGGCCGGTGGACGGGCGGGCGCTGTGACGGGGCCTCTGGACGGCGGCAGCCGGGACGACGGGGAGGACGAGGTGCGGGGCGCGCCGCGCATACCGGCACCGCGCCGAGCCGCCGACGACTACGACCCGCTGCCTCCGCCGCCCGCTCGGGAGCCCGGGCCCGTACCGGAGGCGCAGCCCGCACGGGAGACGGGGCCCGCTCGGGAGCCCGGGCCGGCGCCGTCGTCGCCCTCGTCGCCACCGGCGCTGCCGCACACGGTGCTCAAGTCGCTGCTGGGCGCGTGGGCGCTGGCGGCCTGCTCGGTCGAGGAGACGGCGGCCGTCGAGGCCCACCTGACCGAGTGCGCGCCGTGCGCGGACGAGGCGCTGCGGCTGCGTGACGCGGTGGCGCTGCTCCACCACGAGCGGGACCTGGACCTCGACCCGCTGCTGCGCTCGCGCGTGCTGGAGAACTGCCTGGGCCGCCGCCCCGCCCGCATCCCGGTGCCCGACTGGGCCGGCCCGTACGACGCGGAGACCGCGCGGCTCGACGCGCTGCTGCGGGACATCGGTGACGCGGACTGGCACGCGCCGGTGCGGCTCAAGTGGTTCGAGCAGGAGCGGCAGGTCGGCCGCCGGACGACGGTGGCCGGGGTCATCGGGCACCTCCTGGCGGTGGACGGGCTGGTCAGATCGGCGCTCGGCCTGGGCGACCCGCTGGTGGCGGAGGCCCCGGGCAAGCCGCCGGGCCCGCCCACGCCGGTCGACCCGTCGGAGCGCACCGAGGCGTACTGGCGCGCCGCACACCACCCGCCCACGCGCGCGATCCGCGAGCCGTGGCGCGACCAGAGCCACACGCTGATCCGCACGGTCTCCTTCGCCGGGCACGGCGTCGGGGAGCTGTCCGTGTCGTACGGCGACTTCGCGCTGCCGATGCGGGACTCGCTGCTCGACCGGGCCTTCGAGTGCTGGGTGCACGCGGTGGACATCGCCAACGCCGTCGACTACCCCTACGAGCCGCCCAGCGGGACGCACCTGCACAGCATGATCGACCTCGCGGCGCGCCAGCTGCCGGCCGCGCTCGCCCACCGCCGCCGGGCAGGGGTCGCGGCCCCGCCCCGCCGGCTGGTCGCGGCCGGCTCCCCGGGCCGCTCGCTCCACCTGGAGGTCGAGGGCTCCGGTGGCGGCCACTGGTACATCGCGCTGGACTCCCCGGCGGCGGTGGGGTGCGCCGAGGAGTCGGTCGCGCTGGTGGCGCTGGACGCGGAGGAGTTCTGCCAGCTGGTGGCGGGCCACGTCTCCCCGGAGGAGGCGGCCGTGGGCCAGGACGGCGACCGCGAGGCCATCAAGGACGTGCTCTTCGCCGCGGCCTCCCTGAGCCGGCTGTAGCCGACCGGCCCGGGAGGACGCGCAGGGGTTCCTACTCGAAGACGACCGTGCGGCGGCCGTTGAGCAGGATGCGGCGCTCCGCGTGCCACTTCACCGCGCGCGCCAGCGCCTGGCACTCGACGTCGCGGCCGATCGCCACCAGCTGCTCCGGCGTGACCTGGTGGCCCACCCGCTCGACCTCCTGCTCGATGATCGGGCCCTCGTCGAGGTCGGCCGTCACGTAGTGGGCCGTCGCGCCGATCAGCTTCACACCGCGCGCGTGCGCCTGGTGGTAGGGCTTGGCGCCCTTGAAGCTCGGGAGGAAGGAGTGGTGGATGTTGATGACGCGGCCGCTGAGCTGCTTGCACAGGTCGTCCGAGAGGACCTGCATGTACCGGGCCAGCACGACCAGCTCGACGTTCTCGCCGCGCACCAGCTCCAGCAGCTGCGCCTCCGCCTGCGCCTTGGTGTCCTTCGTGACCGGAATGTGGTGGAAGGGGATGTCGTACGAGGCGACGAGCTCGGCGAAGTCGGTGTGGTTCGAGACCACGGCCACGATGTCGACGGGCAGGGCGCCGATCCGGGTGCGGAAGAGCAGGTCGTTCAGGCAGTGCCCGAACTTCGACACCATCAGCACGACCCGCATGCGCTCGTCGGCGCGGTGGATCTGCCAGTCCATGTCGAAGGAGTCGCCGACCGCCGCGAAGCTGGCGCGGAGCTTCTCCACGGTCACCGGGGCCTCGGCCGTGAAGTGCACCCGCATGAAGAAGAGACCCGAGTCCCGGTCTCCGTACTGCTGACTGTCCTCGATGTTGCAGCCGGTGATGAAGAGGTAGCTCGACACGGCGTGCACGATGCCCTGTTTGTCAGGGCAGGAAAGCGTGAGGACGTACTGGTCAGTCATCCTCGCAGGATGCCACATTCCGGTGGCGCCCCCCGCGCCCGGTCCGGGAAGCGGACGCCGCCCCCGCGCGAGACCGCGCTACGCCGCACTCGTCATGATCCGCAGCACGTCGAGCGAGCGCGGCGGCTCGTCCGGGTCGTCCCCGTCGTTCACGGCGAGCCGTACGTGCGCGTCCCGCGCCGCCCGCACCGCCTCCGGCCAGCCGTGGTGCGCCATGTACGTGGCGACCGGGGCGTCCGCCCCGACCTGGTGCATGATCCGCAGCACCCGCAGCACGGCGACGTCCACCAGCGCGGCCTCCGCCGAGTCCCTGAATATGGTGCCGACGTACTTCTCGGCGGACCAGTTGTCCAGCCAGGTGTCCTCCACCAGCCGGTACACGGCGTCGGTGACGTCCCCGTACCCCTCACGGCCGGGCAGCCAGCACTCCTGGTGGAACACCGGGTCGGAAAGCATGTGCAGCGCGGAGCGGACGTTGGTGCGCCAGCGCCACCACGGCATGTCGTTGAGCGGCATGCCGCCCATGGTGGAGGAGCGACGGCCGCGACGGGAAGAGTTCACGGAACTGGACACGTTTCGATCGTACGTTCCCCCGCAGTACGGACAGACCACACCCCGTAATTCACCTCGCCGTCACCCTGCGTTGAACCTTCCACACGTCCGCGTTACCCATGGGGCGGAATTGTGCGGGGCATGACCGGTAGCGGTAATGGCAGGTTCGGCCTCACCCTCAAGGCCGCGACGGCACTCGTCTCGGCCTGTCTCGTCACCGGCTGCGGGGCGATCCCTGGAGCCACGGGGGGCTCCAGGGACCCCGTCACCGTGATGACCTGGGCGCCGGAAGGCACCCGCGCGACCAACATGCCCGGCATGCCGGCCATGGCCCAGGCGTACGCCCGCTGGGTCAACGCCCGCGGCGGCATCGACGGCCACGAGCTCCGCGTCCTGACCTGCAACGAGCGCAACGACCCGGCGGGCGCAGCCGCCTGCGCCCGGCGCGCCGCCAAGGAAGGCGCGGTCGCGGTCGTCGGCTCGTACAGCCAGCAGGGCCGCGCCTTCATGGCGCCGCTGGAGGCCGCCGGCATCCCGTACATCGGCGGGTACGGCGTCTCCGACGACGAGTTCACCAGCTACCTCTCCTACCCGGTGAACGGCGGCCAGCCCGCGCTGCTCGCGGGCAACGGCATGCAGCTCGCCGAGGCGTGCGAACGCGTCTCGCTCGTCCGGCCCGACTCCGTCACCGGCGACAACCTGCCGCACCTGGTCAACTCCGGCCTCGCCCACCGCCGTCACCGCCTGGCCACCGACATCCCGGCCGCCGAGGACGCCGGCGAGTACGCGGCCGAGGCGATGCGGTCCCGCGACCGGGCCGGCGAGAAGGGCGGCTGCGTCACCGCCGCGCTGGGCGAGCGCACCGCCAACTTCTTCGACTCCTTCCGCCGCCTGCCCTCCGACGGGCGCGACGTCAAGGTCTCCTCGGTCCTCGGCAGCGTCGACCAGCCGCTCGTCGACCGCACCGGCGGCGCGAACGGCCCCTTCGAAGGCGCCTACATCACCGGCTGGTACCCGGAGGCGGGCGATCCGGCCTGGGCCCCGATGCGGCAGGTCATCCGCGAGCACGCCTTCGGCGACAACCGCATCGACCCGGCCGACGCGGGCGTCCAGACCACGTGGATCGCGTACACCGTCCTGCGCCGGGTGATCGAGGCGCTCCGGACGGAGGAGATCACCGCCTCCAAGGTCACCCACGCCCTCGACCGCGGCGTGGAGGTCGACACCGGCGGCCTCACCCCCAGGCTGCGCTGGCGCTACGAGGACATGCTCGGCACGCCGGGCTTCCCGCGGATAGTGAACCGGGACGTCACCTTCCAGGTCGTACGCCAAGGGCGCCTGGTCGCGCAGCAGAAGGGCTTCGTCGACACGGGCCCGACCCTGCGCGAGGCACGCTCCCTCTGACGCTCCTTCCGGCGCTCCCTCAGAGCTGGTGGGGCTGGCGCGCGGTCAGGCCGTAGCTGGCGGCGATCTTGTTCCACAGGCCGGAGGCCTGCCGCTTGGCGGCCGTGGCCTCCCCGCTCGCCACGTTGGCCCGGGCGGTCTCGGCGGTGTTGCGCGCGCGGCCGTCCTTGCAGCCCTTCTTGTCCTTCACCTGTGTCGCCCAGGTCGCGTAGTGGTCGTCGGCGGACGCGGACGCCTGCCACGCCTTGGTGAGGGCGGCGGTCAGCGCGGCGTGGTCGGGCAGCTTGTCGACCTTGAGCCCCTGGAGCTTGGTCACCAGCCCCCGGCGCTGGGTCGCGGCCCCGCGCAGGTCGCTGGCGGCCTGGTCGAGCTTGTCGCACCGCTTGATGTTCTCGACGGAGCGGATCACCGCGTCCCGGCTGCTGCTGCTCTCGGCGAGCAGCTTGTCGAGCGCCTCGGCCTGCTCCTTGACCGGGTCGGCGGCGGCCTCGGGGGCGCTGCCGTCGGCGGGCGCGGGCGACGTGGCCCCGGCGACGCTGGTGTGGTCGCCCGTGCCGCCGCCCGAGTCGCCGCCACCGCCGCTGAGCAGCGCCCCGGCGCCGAGCCCGACGACCGCGCAGCCGACGACGACTCCGGCGATGAGCATCACCTTCGGCCGCCGCCGCGACGCGGGCCGCGGCTCGTCGTACGCCTCCTGGTACGGCGGCTGGTGCTGCGGGTGCTGCGCGTGCTGTTGGTACGCGGGTGTCCGCGGGTACTGCTGCTGCGGCATGTGCTGCGTGGCGGCCGCGCCCGCGTCGTCGCGGAAGAGGTTGTCGAACTCGGCCGGCGGCTGCCGCTCGTCGGGCGTCCCGGGCCGGATGCCGTACGGCGCGCCGGACGGCTGCGGCGGGACGGGCGGCAGGTACGCCGTCGCCTCGGCGTCGGGCCCGGCGGGCGGCATCGGCCGGGCGACGGGCGGTATGTACTGCGTGGCGTCCGCGTCGGCGGCCCCGCCGGCGGGCATCTCCGGTGGCAGCGGCTGCGCGACCGTGCCGTACTGCGGCTGCTGCTGAGGCGGCTGAGACGGCTGGTGCTGCTGCGGCGGCAGCGGGTGCTGGTGCTGCTGGTGTTGCTGCGGCGGGTACTGCTGCTGCTGGAACGGCCCCGGCTGGTACGCCCCGGGCTGCTGCGGCGGCTGGTGCTGCGGCCCCGGCTGCTGCGCCTGCGGAGGAGCCTCCTGCCCGCCGCCCGGCGGGCCCCAGGGCCCGCCCCACGGCTGGCCCCCGGCCGGTCCCGCACCCGCCGGACCCGGACCCTGGCCCGCGCCCCAGGTCTGGCTGCCCTCGGCGGGCAGCACGACACCTTCGTGCGCGGGCCGCGCCGCCGGAAGGTGCGGCTCCTGACCCTGTCCGCTCTGCGTCACCGGGACTCCTACGTGTGTACCTACGGAATCGTCGGTTCACGCTACCGGGTGACTCCCGGCCCGCGCACACCTGTGTGGCGGCAGTAACAAGAACCCTTCCGCGGACGCTGTTAAGCCGTGGTGCCGGGCGGGCCTCAGGCCGCCTGGAGCTCCAGCCGCGCGCCGAATTCACGGACCGCCGGCTCGTCCGCGTACGGCTCCAGCCGGTGCTGGAGGTCCTCCAGGTACTCCGCGCCGCGCGTCGAGCGCAGCGTGCCGAGCAACTGCGCGGCGCGCGTGCCCGTGTGGCAGGCCTGTTCGACCTCGCGCTGCTGGAGCTCGGCCGTGGCCAGCAGGACCAGGCCGATGGCGCGCCG
This sequence comes from Streptomyces sp. NPDC030862, assembly GCF_055571835.1. Classification (NCBI taxonomy): domain Bacteria; kingdom Bacillati; phylum Actinomycetota; class Actinomycetes; order Kitasatosporales; family Streptomycetaceae; genus Streptomyces; species Streptomyces sp. NPDC030862. Next base: position 120,319 of record NZ_JBVIEN010000009.1, read on the forward strand.
CCGCGCCCGCGACTCCGGGTGCCCGTCGAGCGCGTCGCCCGCGGCCCGCGCCGCCTCCGCCGGGCGCCCCAGGTCCCGGTAACAGTGGGCCAGTTCGTCGGCGAGGTACGCGTGGTCGAAGTGGGCGATCCACGCCGGGTCGTCGCCGGCTTCCGGGTCGGCCCGGTCCAGCGCGGCCACCGCCCGGCCCACCACCTCCTCGCAGGTGCGCGCGTCGCCGAGCAGCGCGTGCCCGCGCGCCTCCGCCGCCAGGAACATCGCCTCCGCCCGCGGCGGCACGTGCCCGCGCGCCCCCTCCTGCGCGGCCCGCGCCAGCTGGGCGATCTCCCGCGGGTTGCCGAGCTGGGCCGCCAAGTGGCTCATGGACGCGGCCAGTACGTACCCGCCGTACCCGCGGTCCCCCGCCGCCTGCGCGAGCCGCAGGGCCTGGATGTAGTACCGCTGGGCCAGCCCCGGCTGGCCGGTGTCCACCGCCATGTACCCGGCGAGCTCCGTCAACCGGGCGACCGCGCCGAAGAGTTGCCGCCCGACGGCGTCCCGGTACGAGCCCGAGAGCAGCCCGGACACCACGCTGTTGAGATAGTGCACGACCACGGGCCGTACGTGCCCGCTGCCGAAGCGGTGGTCCAGCTCCACCAGCGCGTCCGTCATCGCCCGTACCGCCTCGACGTCGGACGTCCCGACCCGCGCCCCGGTCTGCCGCGCCACATGGGCGTCGGCGCCCGTGATGAGCCAGTCGCGGCTCGGCTCGACCAGCGCGGAGGCGGCGACCGTCGAACCGGACAGGAAGTCGCGCCGGCCCACGTCGCTGCGCCACAGCTCGCAGACCTGCTCGATGGCGCCGAGCACGGTGGGCGCGAACTGCAGGCCCACACCGGAGGCGAGGTGCCTGCCGTTGGCCATGCCGATCTCGTCGATCGTGACCGTGCGGCCCAGCTTGCGGCCCAGCGCCTCGGCGATGATGCCGGGCGCCCGCCCGCGCGGCTGCTGTCCGCGCAGCCAGCGCGCCACCGAGGTCTTGTCGTACCGCAGATCGAGTCCGCGCTCCTGCCCGACCATGTTGACGCGGCGGGCGAGCCCGGCGTTGGAACACCCCGCTTCCTGGATGAGAGCCTGCAGCCGTTCGTTCGGCTGACGGGCGACGAGCGGCCTCGCTGCCATGACTACCCCCTGTTGCGCCGGTGATCAGTCCGTTGATCACTGCCCGGCTGATATGCGAAGAATGCAGAACTTGACGTCGGATTGCTGCCTTGTGCCGACACAGGCGTCATGGCATGCAATGCCGCTCAATGGTGCGCATTGCCATGCAATGACGTGCAATACCTTGCATTGACAGGAGATTGCCATATCTACGGCTCGGCTCCCACCGACTGTGGCTACCCGCCGCCCGCTCCCGGCCCTCCCGCGCGCCCCCGGGCGTGCATCCATGCGCCCCGGATGCCGAATCGATGCTCCTCCGCCTCCCCCTCCGCGCCCCGTAACCCCCCGGTTGACCGGTAGTTGAGCTGTCCGTGGAAGAGACCATCGGAGTCACGGACGCCGCGCGGATCCCCCTGCAGCGAGGCGAGCAGCTGCTGGACGCCGCCGTGCGGTACGCGGAAGAGCGGCACTGGGAGGTGTTCCCCGGCACCTGGCTGGAGCCGGTGGACGGTACGGAGCGGTGCTCGTGCGGCGAGGCCGCCTGCCCCGCGCCGGGCGCGCACCCGGCCCGGCCGGACTGGGCGACGCAGGCGACGGGCAGCGCCGTCGCGGCGCGCCGCATGTGGGGGAAGCAGCCCCGGGCGTCGATCCTGCTGCCGACGGGGCGGACCTTCGACGCGCTGGACGTGCCGGAGGCGGCGGGGTTCCTGGCGCTGGCGCGGATGGAGCGGATGGACCTCACGCTCGGCCCGGTGACCTGCACGCCGAACCGCCGGATGCAGTTCTTCGTCCTGCCGGGCGGCGCGGGCAAGGCGGCCGATCTCGTACGGAAGCTGGGCTGGTCGCCCACCTCCATCGACCTCGTCGCGATGGGCGAGGGGAGTTACGTCGCGGCCCCGCCGACCCGGGTCGGCGGCCACGGCGCGGTGCAGTGGGCCCGCCGGCCGACGCCCGCCAACCGCTGGCTGCCCGACGCCGAGGAGCTCATCAGCCCGCTGGCGTACGCGTGTGGGCGCGAGGCGGCCGCTGCCCGCTCCCGCAAGGGCTGACCACCCCGGCCCGGCACGCGCCCCGTCCGTAGGCTGACCCCGTTACCAACAGGTACGTACATACGGGGACTACGGAAGGCAGTGACCATGCCGGACGACGACGAGATGAGGGGCGCCGCGCCCGCCGTGCGGGTCGAGGGGCTGTGGAAGAGGTTCGGCGACCACGTCGCCGTGGCCGGGATCGATCTGATGCTGCCCGCGGGCCGGTTCATCGGGCTCGTGGGGCCGAACGGCGCGGGCAAGACCACGACGCTGTCCATGGTGACGGGGTTGCTGCGGCCCGATCAGGGCCGGGTGGAGGTGGCCGGGCACGACGTGTGGCGCGACCCGGTCGAGGTGAAGGCGCGGATCGGTGTGCTGCCCGAGGGGCTGCGGCTGTTCGAGCGGCTGTCGGGCCGTGAGCTCCTCGCGTACACCGGGCGGCTGCGGGGGCTGCCGGGGGCCGAGGTCGACAAGCGGGCCGCCCAGCTGCTGGACGTCCTCGACCTGGCGGGCTCCCAGCACAAGCTGGTCGTGGACTACTCGACCGGGATGCGCAAGAAGATCGGCCTGGCGGCGGCGCTGCTGCACAACCCCGACGTGCTCTTCCTCGACGAGCCGTTCGAGGGCGTCGACCCGGTGTCGGCGCAGACGATCCGGGGGGTGCTGGAGCGGTACACCGCCTCCGGTGCGACGGTGGTGTTCTCCAGTCATGTGATGGAGCTGGTGGAGTCGCTCTGCGACTGGGTCGCGGTGATGGCGGCCGGCCGGATCCGCGCCCAGGGCACGCTCGCCGAGGTGCGCGGCGAAGCGCCGTCCCTCCAGGCCGCGTTCCTGGAACTGGTGGGCGCGCAGGGGCGGGACGCGGGCGAGTCGCTCGACTGGCTGGGCGGTGGCCGGTGATCTCGGTCTTCGTACGGCTGAAGCTGTCGCTGCTGCGCAACGGGCTGCGGCAGTCGGCGGGGCGAACGGCCGTGTACGTCACCTCGATGGTGCTGACGCTGGTGTGCGCGACGGGGCTGGTGCTCGGCCTGGTGCTGCTGCGCGGGCACGCGCAGGCGGCCGCGGTGGTGGTGCCGCTGACGGCGTTGCTGGCGCTGGGGTGGGCGGTGGCGCCGCTGTTCTTCCCGGGCGGTGACGAGACGCTCGATCCGACGCGGCTGGTGATGCTGCCGCTGCGGCCGGGGCCGCTGGTGCGGGCGCTGCTGGTGTCGTCGCTGGTGGGCATCGGTCCGCTGTTCACACTGTGTCTGGCGGTGGGCGCGGGGATCGCGTTGGCGCACGGTGCGGCCGCCGTGGTGGTGGCGGTGGTGGCCGTACCGCTGGTGCTGCTGGTGTGCGTGGCGTTGGCGCGGGCGGTCGCGGCGGCGAACATCCGGCTGCTGACCTCGCGCCGGGGGCGGGACCTGGCGGTGTTGAGCGGTCTGCTGATCGCGGTGGGCGCCCAGGTCGTCAACTTCGGGGTGCAGCGGCTCAGTCGGCCGGGCGGCCTCGCGGAGCTGGAGCCGCTCGCGGACGTGGTGCGGTGGATCCCGCCGGCGTCGGCGGTCGGCGCGGTGGAGTCGGCGGGCCGGGGCGCGTACGGGGAGGCGGCGGCCGGGCTGCTGCTGTCCGTGGCCGCGCTGGCCGGCCTGGTGTACGGGTGGCGGCGCAGCCTGGTGCGGCTGATGACGACGCCGGACGGCTCGACGCTGGCGGCGGCCTCGCGCCCGTCGCGCCGCGAGTCGGCGGCTTCGGCGGGCTCTTCGGCGCGGCTGTGGCCCGAGGGGCGTACGGGCACGGTGATGCAGCGCAGCCTGCGCTATGTGTGGCGGGACCCGAAGACCAAGGCGGCGTGGGTGTCCTCGCTGGCGATCGGGCTCATCGTGCCGCTGTTCAACGCCTTGCAGGGCACGGGCTCGGTCTACTTGGCGTGCGTCGCGGCCGCGATGCTCGGCATCCTGATGTACAACCAGTTCGGGCAGGACACCTCCGCCTTCTGGATGGTGGCGATGGCGATCTCGTCGACGCGGGACGCCTACGAGGAGCTGCGGGCGCGCGCCGCCGCGCTGCTGCTGATCACCGTCCCGTACGTGGTGCTGGTGACGGCCGTGACGGCCGCGATCCTGGGCGACTGGGCCGTGCTGCCGGAGGCGCTGGGCCTGTCGTTCGGGGTGCTGGGCGCGATGCTGGGCACGGGCGCGCTGGCCTCGGCCCGCTTCCCGTACTCGATCCCGCAGGACAGCGGCTACAAGAACGTGGCGCCGGGGCAGGCGGGGCTGGCGTGGATGTCGCTGCTGGGCGGCATGCTCGCGGCGGCGGTGCTCAGCGCGCCGCTGATCGCGCTGACGGTCACGCTGCACGTCACCGGCGCCGCGTCCTGGCTGTGGCTGCTGCTGCCGCTGGGCGTCGCGTGGGGCGCGCTGCTCACCTGGGCGGGGGTGCGGCTGGCGGCGCCGCGCACGGCGCAGCGCCTGCCGGAGATCCTGGCGGCGGTCAGCAAGGGCTAGCCGGTGCTGGGGCCGAGCCCGGCGAGGAAGGGCTCCCAGCAAGGGCTAGCCCGTGCTGGGGCCGAGCCCGGCGAGGAAGGGCTCCAGCACCGCGCGCCAGGCGTCCGGGCGGTCGTAGTGGAGGAGGTGGCCGGCGTCGGGCACCTCGGCGTACCGGCCGTGGGGCAGGACGCGGACCATCTCCTGCGCCTCCGCGCGGCCGAGTTCGCCGTCGAGGCCCCGGACGACGAGGGCGGGGCAGGGGACCTGGGCGAGCGCGTCCCAGTGGGCGTCGTGGACCCAGGTCTCGCGGGAGGTGAGCATCTGGCGGCGGGAGAAGAGCGGGTACCAGCCGTCCTCGCGCTCGGCCATCACCTCGGCGAAGAACGCGCCGCGCGCGGGGCTGGGGCGCTCCAGCCGGGGGTCGTCCTCGCCGAACCACCTGCGGACGTCGGCGAGGGTGGCGAAGGGGACGGGCCAGGAGCGGAACCACTGCTCCCACTCGCGCTGGGAGGCGGCACCGAGGGCGGAGGCGCGCATGTCGCAGATGACGAGGGCGCGGACCAGGTCGGGGCGCTCGGCGGCGAGCTGCCAGGCGGTGAGGGCGCCCATGGAGTGGCCGATGAGGATGGCGGGGCCCAGGCCGAGCTGCTCGATCGCGGCGGCGGCGTCGGCGACGTACGCCTCGCGGGTGAAGGGGCCGTCGGCGGGCTTGTCGCTGCGGCCGTGCCCGCGCTGGTCGAGCGCGACGGCGCGGTGCCGCTCGGCGAGCCAGCGGGCGGTGGTGGCCCAGTGCGAGGCGCGGCCCATCAGGCCGTGGAGGAGCAGGACGCCCGGGACCGCTTCGCCCGCCGCCTGGTCCTTGGGCGGGTCGGCGAACTCCCAGGCGGCGAGGCGTAAGCCGTCGGCCGCAGTCAGGTCGATGCGTCGCACCATGCGTCCTGGCACCCCCTTCTCTCTCGTGTGTCTCGCTGTCTCGTGCCGACGCCCACAGTATCGAACTCGTATTCGAAAATCGGGTTCCGGGGCATAACACCGCTCGTTCGAGTGACGCCGCTCAAGGATTGACGGGCGTGACCGAGGGGAGATCTTCATCGGGAGGCGGGCCGCTCGGGGAAAACCGGCCCGAGGGGGATGACCCTGAGAGCTCGGGGCTCCGGGTCAGCACAGGGGAGGCAAGGCCCCGGCGCCGAGAGGCGCCGGGGCTTTCCGTATGCCCATGCCACCGGGGCACGCGGCGTACCCGCGCGCCCCGGATGCCGGTGCGGCGCATCACCTGCCCCCTCCCCGGGCCCGCGGCCCCGGCGCTCACGCCCTCAGGTCATATGCCGAGCCAAGCGTGGCACGCGGAAGGGTGCGTGCGCTGCGATTCCGGAAGTAACCGCAGGTAAGCCGCTTAACGCTTGGCGACGAAGACGTGGGACGCGACGTCCGCGCCCAGCTCCGCGGCCTCGCCGCCGCTGCCGACCAGGACTCCGCCGGGGGACTCCGTCACGCTGACCACCGAGCCGGGCTGCACGCCCGCGCGGCGCAGCGTGTACATCAGCTGGGCGTCCGTCTGGATCGGCTCGCCGATCCGGCGCACCACCACGGTCTTGCCCTCCGCGCCCGCGTCGAGCTCGGCCAGCGACACCATGCCCTCGTCGAGGAACGCCTCCGCGCCGGCCTCCTCACCCAGCTCCTCCAGGCCCGGGATCGGGTTGCCGTACGGCGACTCCGTGGGGTGGCGCAGCAGCTCCAGGACGCGGCGCTCGACGGCCTCGCTCATCACGTGCTCCCAGCGGCACGCCTCCGCGTGGACCTGCTCCCACTCCAGGCCGATCACGTCGACGAGCAGGCACTCGGCGAGCCGGTGCTTGCGCATCACGCGGGTGGCCAGGCGGCGGCCCTCCTCCGTGAGCTCCAGGTGGCGGTCACCGGCCACGGTGACCAGGCCGTCGCGCTCCATGCGCGCGACCGTCTGGCTGACGGTCGGCCCGCTCTGGTCGAGCCGCTCGGCGATGCGGGCGCGCATGGGCACCACACCTTCCTCCTCCAGCTCGAGGATGGTGCGGAGATACATCTCCGTGGTGTCGATCAGTCCGGACATACATGCCCCTCGATTCGTGCGCTGGCCCTGCCTCAATTCTGACGCATCGCACTGACAACCGTCTTCGGTAGGCGGGGAGCCGGTATTGACAGAGCAATGGTCCAGACCGCAACGTGAGCGCGGGACGAGCGAGCGGCACGAGGAGAAGGGGCTCCGAGCCATGGGCGAGAGCAAGCTGGCCGGCCGGTACTTCGACGCCGCGATCGACCTGCTGCGGCGGGTGCGGGACGAGGAGGCGGAGCAGGTCGCCGCCGCGGGCGCCGCCATCGCCGACACCGTCGCCGCGGGGGGCCGCCTCTTCGCCTTCGGCGCCGGCCACTCCTCGCTCGCCGCCCAGGACGTGGTCTACCGGGCCGGCGGGCTCGCGCTGATGAACCTGCTCGCCGTGCCGGGCGTCGTCGGCGTCGACGTCATGCCCGCCACGCTCGGCTCCGCGCTGGAGCGCGTGGACGGCCTGGCGGGCGCGGTCCTGGACGCCTCACCGGCCCGCTCCGGCGACCTGCTGATCGTCGTCTCGCTCTCCGGCCGCAACACCCTCCCCGTGGAGATGGCGATGAACGCGCGCGCCCTGGGCCTGAAGGTCATCGGTGTGACCTCGGTGGCGTACGCCGAGGAGACGAAGTCCCGGCACGTCTCGGGCACCTTCCTGAAGGACCACTGCGACATCGTGCTGGACTCCAAGATCGCGGTGGGCGACGCGGAGCTCACGCACGAGGGCGTGGAGGCGCCGTTCGCCCCGGCGTCCACGGTGGTCACCAGCGCGCTGATGCAGGCGGCGATGGCCGCGGCGACCGAGGCCCTGGTGGCCCGCGGCATCGAGCCGCCGCTGCTCCGGTCGGGCAACGTCGACGGCGGGCACGAGTGGAACGGCCGCGTGATGAACGAGTACGCCGACCGGATCTTCTTCCGTCACTGAGCCTCCCGGCCCTCCCCGGCGAACGCGACCCGTACCGTCAGACCGCCCGAGGGGGGCGGGTTCGGGGTGGCGGTGGCCGTCGCCCCGTGGGCGTGCGCGATCGACTCGACGATCGAGAGGCCCAGCCCCGCGCCCTCGCCCCCGGAGTGGTGGAAGGGTTCGAAGAGCAGCGGGACCGTGTCCGGCGCGATCTCGGGGCCCGTGTTGGAGACCTCGACGCCCGACGGGCCCGTACGGAGTCGGACGTGGCCGCCCGGCCGGTTGTGGCGGATGCCGTTCGCGACCAGGTTGTGCACCAGGCGGTCCAGCAGGACGGCCTCCCCCGCGACGGTGAGCGGCCGCGCCTCGACCTCGACGGTCACCTCGCGCCGCGCCGCCTCCGCCGCCAGCGCCTCCGCCGCCGCGCGGGCGACCTCGTCCACGCGTACCGGTTCGCGGCGCTCCAGGCCCTGGTCGGAGGCGGCCAGCAGCAGCAGTCCGTCGATGATCCGCTCGCTGTCCTCGGCGACGGAGAGCAGTTTCGTGCGGATGCGGGCCACCCGCTCCGGGTCCGGCCGCCCCGCCAGGCCGATCTCGGCCGCGGCCCGCTGCACCGCCACCGGCGTACGCAGCTCGTGCGCCGCGTTGGCCGCGAACCGCTGCTGGGCGGAGACCAGGCGCTCCATGCGCTCCAGCATCCCGTCGAAGGTGTCCGCGAGCCGCTTCAGCTCCCCCGGCGGCCCGGTCAGCCCGATCCTCTCGTGGAGGTTCTCGCCGGACAGCCGCCGCGCCGTCTCCGTGATCACCTCGACCGGCCGCAGCACCCGCCCGGCCATCCACCAGGCCAGCGCCACGGACGCCATCGCATACAGGCCGAGGGCGGTCAGCGACACGGTGAGCAGCCGGCCCAGCGCGGCCTCCTCGGCGGCGCCGCTGAGCCTCTGGGTGACCGCGTACGCGCGTACGGCCCGTTCCGCAGTCGTGGGCGAAGACGTGGGCGAAGACGTGGGCGAAGGGGTGGGCGAGGGGGTGGGGACGGGCGCGGGGCTGGCCGGTACGGCGGGGGCGGTCGCGTCCGGCCAGGGCAGGGTGGTGTCGAACGACCTGTCCGGAACGGCCGTCGTCACCGCCGTACTGATCGACGAGTACAGCCCCTGCCGTACGAGCAGGTAGACCACGCCGGTGAGCAGCACCCCGGCCACCACGAGCAGCCCGCCGTACAGGGCCGTGAGCCGGGCCCGCTCACTCCTCATCGCGCGATCCGGTAGCCCGCGCCCGGCACGGTCTCCACCACCGGCGGCTCCCCCAGCTTGGCCCGCAGCTTGCTCAGGGTGACCCGTACGGCGTTGGTGCGGTAGCTGGTGTGCTCCTCCCACACCTGCTCGATCAGGTCCTCGCCGCTGACCACCGCCCCGTCCGCGCGCAGCAGCGCCTCCAGGACGGCGAACTCCTTGCGCGACAGGTGCAGCGGCCTGCCGTCCCGGTCGGCCTGGCGGCGGGCCGTGTCCAGGACGATCCCGGCCCGTTCGAGGACGGGCGGCAGCGCGGGGCGGGCCCGCCGGCCGAGGGCCAGCACGCGGGCGAGGAGCTCGTCGTACGCGAACGGCTTGGTCAGGTAGTCGTCGGCGCCGAGGCCCAGGCCGTCCACCCGGTCCCGTACGGTCCCGGACGCCGTCAGCATGAGGATCCGCGTCAGGAGCCCCTGTCGCACCACCCGGCGGCACACCTCGTCGCCGTGGACGCCGGGCAGGTCCCGGTCCAGGACCATCACGTCGTACGCCCCGAAGGACAGCTTGCGCAGCGCCTCGGCGCCGTCCGCCGCGACGTCGACGGCGAGCGCATCACGGCGCAGCCCCTCGGCGATCATCTCCGCCAGGAACTCCTCGTCCTCCACCACCAGTACGCGCATGGGTCCCTGTGTAGCCCACGGGCACCTTTCGTCGGTGTAAAGGCGGCGCTGAGAGAAACGAAACACCGGTCGGCGCCACGCTCCCGGTCATGAGAATCCGACAGATCCGCCACTGCACCGCTCTCGCCGCCCTGGCCCTCTTCGCCGCCGCCTGCTCCGGTACGGAGGCCGCCCCGAAGAACGACGACGTCAGCGGCGAGGGCAAGAAGGCCGACCAGGCCCTGGAGTACCGCAAGTGCCTGCGCGACCAGGGCCTCGACGTGCCCGAGCCGAAGCCCGGCCAGGATCCGCGCTCCATCGCCATCGGCGGCGGTGACCTGAGCCAGGAGCAGATGGAGAAGGCGTTCAAGGCGTGCCGGGGGAAGGGCGGCGGCGGGGCGGGGAGCTCCGGTGAGCTCACCCAGGCCGACAAGGACAAGGCGCTGGCGTTCGCGCGCTGCATGCGGGAGAACGGCGTCAACATGCCCGACCCGAAGTTCGACGGAGGGGCGCAGAAGGCCCTGCCCATGCCGACCGCCGGTCCGGAGAAGGACACGTTCGACAAGGCGATGAAGGTGTGCGGGGGCGAGGCCCGGTGACCCGCCGCCGCCTCGCCGTCGCGATCGGCGCCCTGGTGGTGCTCGCGGGCAGCGGCGCCGCCGCCGTCTCCGCGTACAGCGCGCCCGAGCGGAAGGACGCGCCGGAGAAGACCGCCACCGCCACCGCCGCCGTCGAGCGGGGCGACCTCAGCGACAGCAGCAGGCAGACCGGCACCCTCGGCTACGCCAAGGAGCGCCGTATCACCGCGGGCCCCGTCTCCGGGACCCTCACCTGGATCGCGGGCGCCGGCTCGACCGTCGAGCGCGACGAGCGGCTGTACGAGGTCGACGGCACGCCCGTCCGGCTGCTGTACGGCTCCGGGCCGATGTACCGGACGCTGAAGCCGGGCGACAAGGGGCGGGACGTCGAGGAGCTGGAGGAGAACCTCCGCGACCTCGGGTACGGCTCCGGGCTCGCCGTCGACGAGAAGTACACCGACGGCACGGCCGAGGCCGTCAAGCGGTGGCAGAAGTCCCACGGCCTGAAGCGCACCGGGCACATCGGCCCGGACCAGGTGGCGTTCGCGTCCGGCGCGGTGCGGGTGAAGGAGGCGGGCGCGGCGGTCGGCGAGCCGGTCGGGCCGGGCAAGCCCGTCCTGACGGTCACCGGCGCCGAACGCACCGTACGGTTCCAGCTCCCCGTGGCCGACGGCTCGCTCGCGAAGACCGGCACCAAGGTCACGGTCGAGCTGCCGGACGGCACGGTCGTACCGGGCAAGGTCACGGGGGTCGGGAAGACGGCGAAGGCGGGCGAGGACGCGCAGGACAAGACGCCGAAGATCGACGTCACGGTGTCGTTCGACGACCCGGACAAGGTCAAGGCGCTCGACCAGTCGCCGGTCACCGTCAACCTCACCGGCGAGACCCGCAAGGGCGTCCTGTCCGTGCCCGTCAACGCGCTGCTGGCCCTCCCGGGAGGCGGTTTCGGCGTCGAGGTCGTCGACGGGGACGGCCGCAGCCGGGACGTGAAGGTCGAGCTCGGCATGTTCGCCGAGGGCCGCGTGGAGGTCAGCGGCGGCGGGCTGCGCGAGGGCATGAAGGTCGGGGTGCCGTCCGTATGAGCACGGTCGTACGCCTGACCGGGGTCACCAAGGAGTACGCGGGCGGCGTCACGGCGCTGGGCGGCGTGGACCTCACCGTCGGCCAGGGCGAACTGGTCGGCATCGTCGGCCCGTCCGGGTCCGGCAAGTCCACGCTGCTGCACATCGTCGGCACCCTCGACCGGCCGACGGCCGGGAGCGTGGAGATCGCCGGGCACGATGTGGCGGCCCTGTCCGACCGGCGCCTGTCGGCGCTGCGCGCCCGGCACATCGGCTTCGTGTTCCAGGCGTTCCACCTGGTGCCGGGCGTCAGCGCGCAGGACAACGTCGCCGAAGGGCTGCTGTACTCGGGCCTGCCGCGCGGTCGGCGCCGGGCCCTGGCCGCCGAGGCGCTCGCCCGCGTCGGGCTCGCCGACCGGCTGAAGCACCGGCCGCACGAGCTGTCCGGCGGGCAGAAGCAGCGCGTCGCCATCGCGCGTGCGGTGGTCGGGCAGCCGGACCTGCTGCTGGCCGACGAGCCGACCGGGGCGCTGGACTCGGCGTCCGGGGAGGCCGTCATGGAGCTGCTGCGCGACCTGAACGCGGAGGGCGCCACGATCGCCGTCATCACGCACGACACGGAGATCGCGGACCGGCTGCCGCGCCAGGTGCGGATCCGGGACGGCCGGATCGTCGCGGACGTGCGGGGGGTGGCGGCCTGATGGCCCGTACGCGTACGCGCTCGAAGGCATCGAAGGCGCTGAAGGCGGCGCGGCTCGGGCCGCGTGACGTCCTGCACGTGGGCTCCGCGGGGCTGCGCAGCCGGCCGGTGCGGATCGTGCTGTCCGCGCTCGGCATCGCCATCGGGATCGCGACGATGATCGCGGTGGTGGGCATCTCGGCGTCCAGCAAGGCGCAGTTGATGCGCCAGCTGGACGCGCTGGGCACCAACATGCTGGTGGCGACGCCCGGCGAGTCGATGTTCGCCGGGCAGGAGGTCAAGCTGCCGAAGGACGCCCCCGGCATGGTCGGCCGCATCGACGGCGTCGAGCACGTCGGCGCGACGGGCGACGTGGCGCGGTCGGTGCGCCGCTCCGAGAAGATCCCCGAGGGGGAGACCGGCGGCATCGCGGTCAAGGCCGCCTCGGAGGAGCTGCTGGAGGTGCTGCGCGGCGAGGTCGCGCGCGGCACCTGGCTGAACGGCGCCAACGGCCGCTACCCGGCGGTGGTGCTCGGCCATGTCGCCGCCGAACGCCTCGGCGTCACCGAGCCGGGCCGTCAGGTGTGGCTCGGCGACCGGTACTTCACGGTCGTCGGCATCCTCGCCCCGCTGCCGCTCGCCCCGGAGATCGAACGCTCGGCGCTGGTGGGCTGGACGGCCGCGGAGGAGCTGCTCGGCTTCGACGGGCACCCGACGTCGGTGTACGAGCGGTCCACGGACGCCTCGGTGGGGCACGTACGGGCGCTGCTGGCGGCGACCGTGGATCCGCAGAGCCCGCAGAACGTGCGGGTGACCGACCCGTCGTCGGCGCTGCGGGCGAAGGCGGCGACGGAGGGCGCGTTCTCCACGCTGCTGCTGGGGCTCGGCGGGATCGCCCTGCTCGTGGGCGGGGTCGGGGTGGCCAACACCATGATCATCTCGGTGCTGGAGCGCCGCCACGAGATCGGCCTGCGCCGCTCACTGGGCGCGACCCGGGGGCAGATCCGGGTGCAGTTCGTCACCGAGTCGCTGATGCTGTCGGGCCTGGGCGGCATCGCGGGCGTGGCGCTCGGCGCGGTGGCGACGGGCGCGTACGCCGCCTCCGGCGGTCTGCCGTGGGTCGTCCCGCCCTGGGCGGTGGGCGGCGGCTTCGCCGCCACCCTGGCGATCGGCACGGTGGCCGGCCTCTACCCGGCGGTGCGGGCGGCCCGGCTGTCCCCGACGCTGGCGCTGCACGCGGCGTAGCCGCCGGGGGGTCTCCGGGAGTCTCCGGCCGGGGCTATCCGGGGCTCTCCGGCCGGGCTATCCGGCCGGGCTCTCACGCCGGGGCATTCCGGCCGGAGCTCTCCGGCCGGGGCTATCCGGCCGGGGCTATCCGGAGCTCTCCGGCCGGGCTCTCCGGGCCCTCCGGGGCTCTTCTGGGCGGGCCTTCCCGGACCCCGCCCCGGAGAGCCGCCTCAACCCCCCGGGCGTCCGCCCAGCGCCGACGCCAGGTCCACCGAACCCGCCACGCGGACCGCCACGCTCTCCGCGTACGCCGCGTCCGGGCGCTCGAAGGCCGGTCTGGTCGCGCAGCGGAGGAAGGTCACCACGCCCAGCGTGCGGCCCCGGCTGCGCAGGACCGTGCAGAGGGCGTGGGCCGCGTCCCGGGGCCACTGGCGCTCCGCGGCCCAGGCCTCGGACGCGGCGCTCGCCCGTACCGAACCGGCGCGGTCCACCGCCTGGAGGGCCGGGTGGCCGGGGCCGTACCGCACGGGCAGGCCCCCGCCCGCCACGCGCGCGACGGGGCCGGGCGCGCCGGAGGGCGACGCCGCGGCGCGTACGAGGCCCTCGCCCCGCGCCGGGTCGGGGCCGACGAGGTCGAGCAGCACGTGGTCGGCGAATCCGGCGAGCGCGAAGTCCAGGTACACGGCGGCCGCCTGCATCGGGTCCTCGCACTCCGCCGCCGCGCCGCCCGCGCGGTGCAGCTGGCTGGAGCGGAACCGCAGCCGGTCGGCCTCCTGTGCCGCCAGCTTGTCCTCGGTCACGTCCTGGAACAGCCAGCCGACGCCCAGCGGCACCGGCTCCTCCGCGAGCGGGGACGCCAGCCGCAGGAAGCCGCTGCGCCAGCACCGCCGCCGCTCGCCCTCCGCCGTCCGCACCGTCACCCACAGCTCGGCGAGCCCCGGGGGCGCGCCCTGCGCCAGGACGTGCTGGAGCGCGCCCTCCAGCTCCTCCACGCCCTGCACCACCAGCTCGCCCAGCGGCCGCCCCAGCACCGTCGTGCGCCCGGCGCCCAGCGCCCGGGCGGCGTGCGCGTTGACCACGGCCGGGCGCAGGTCGACGTCGACGAGCACGACGCCCCAGGCGGCGTCCTCGAACAGCGCCTCGCTGAGCGCGATGGACCGCTCCAGGTCGATCTGCGCGTGCACCTCGCTGAACGCGCAGTACACCCCCGCCGGCCGGCCGTCCGCGCCGCGCACACCGGCCGACTGCGTCCGTACGAGGACCCGCCCGCCGTCCTTGCGCAGCAGCGGGAACTCGTGCACCTGACGCCCGGCCGCCCGCATGACCCCGGCCAGCCGCTCCCACACCTCCGCGGCGTCCTCGGCCCGCGCGGCCCACCCGCCGAGCCCGGGCCGCCCGACGGCCTCCTCGGCGGTCCAGCCGAGGATCCGCTCGGCCTCGCGGTTCCAGTGGGTGATCACCCCGTCGGCGTCGAACGCACAGAGCGCCGCGTCCATCCCGTCCAGCAGCGCGGCGAGCAGCTCGTCCGATCCGCGCTCACCGGTCGCCGTCTCGCTCTTGGACGCAGTCATCCCGGCACCCCCTGCAGGACGTGTCCCAACCTGTTCTCCTGTACTCACCTGCGGTCATTGAACTGGAAGGTGACCCAGGACACAGCCCGTTCGCGAAAATGCGTTGTGCGGCCGCCGGACCGGTTCCTAGTGTGTGGGCACACAGGAAAGGAGGTGATCCGGAAGTGGTTTCTTTTCGGATGCGTGAGGTGACTGCGGGCTAAGGCCTGTCGTCGCACTCTGTGCAAAGGCGGCAGGCCTCCTGCCGTAATCCCAAGCAGTCACCGGCCCGCGGGCTCGTCGGCACATCCGGCCGACCCCTCCGTCCAGGAGGGAAAGAGCCCGCGGGCTTCTGCGTTTCCCGGGCTCCGTCTGAGTAGGAGCCGCACGCGGAGATGAGTACGCGGCCCGGTGTGGGCGGCCGGGCGCGGGCGGCAGCATGGCAGCCATGACGAACACGACCGCGGACATCGCCGGCACCGCAGCCGGCACCACCGACCCCTCCGACCCCTCCGACCCCTTCGCCCCGTCCACGGGCGCCGTGCGCGTCTTCGCCGGGATCGGGCTCCTGCTCCTCGCCGTCGCCTTCGTCGCGACCCTCGTCATCATCCTGAACCAGGCCTACAGCGGCGACGGCCGCAGCGGCCCCCTCGTCGGAGCGTCGATGTGGTCGATGGGGCTGTCCGGGCTGGTGGGCCTGGTGGCGCTGTGCGCGCCGCGGGACACGCTGGACCACGCCGTACGTCGCGGGGTGGTGTTCGCGCAGTACGCGTTGGCCTTCGGCGGCCCGCTGCTGGCCGCGATCGACTTCGCCTGAGCGGCGCCCGCCCCGGTCGACGCGTCAGGGCGAGAGGCGCTCCACGCGCCAGGAGGCGTCCTGCCCGACGTAGCGCAGCCGGTCGTGCAGCCGGTTCTCGTGGCCCTGCCAGAACTCCACCGTCTCCGGGGCGATCCGGAAGCCGCCCCAGTGCGGCGGCACCGGCACCTGCTCGCCCTCCGGGTAGCGCGCCGCGAGCTCCTCGAAGCGTGCCAGCAGCTCCGCCCGCGAGGCGATCACGGACGATTGCTCGCTCGCCCAGGCGCCCAGCTGGGAGCCGTGCGGGCGGGTGCGGAAGTACGCGGCGGTCTCGTCGCGGCCCACGCGGGACGCCACGCCGGTGACGATGACCTGGCGGGCCACCGGGTGCCAGGGGAAGAGCAGCGAGACGTACGGGTTGGTGTCGAGCTCCATGCCCTTGCGGGAGCCGTAGTTGGTGAAGAAGACGAAGCCCCGCTCGTCGTAGTGCTTGAGCAGCACCGTGCGTGACGAGGGGCGGCCGTCGGGCGAGGCCGTGGAGACGATCATGGCGTTGGGCTCGTGGATCACCCCGCTGCCGGCCACCTCCTTGAACCAGCGGTCGAACTGGTCCATCGGCTCGGCCGCGAGGTCCGCCTCCAGGAACTGGGCGGTGCGGTACTGCTCGCGCATGTCGGCGGGATCGAGAGCTGCTGGGTCGAGAGCGTCTGTCACAGAGGTCATCCTGCCGTAGCGGACCAGTCTTCCCGGCACCCAGTGCCACTAATCCTTCCTGCCCGGTTCGGCGGAGTGTGCCGGATGTCACGCTTCCCCGCATCGGGGGAACCCGACAGACTCATGCGCTGGGTCACTGTTCCCTCCCTACGACGGTGCTGGATGACCACCTGCCGTACGGGGTATCACCGCACCCCCGGAAGACACACCGGAACTCTCACCGGAAGACTCACCTCACGAGGAGCCGCCTGATGTCCGACTTCGTACCCGGACTCGAAGGAGTCGTCGCGTTCGAGACGGAGATCGCCGAACCGGACAAGGAAGGCGGTGCGCTGCGCTACCGCGGCGTCGACATCGAGGAACTCGTCGGGTCCGTCTCCTTCGGCAACGTGTGGGGCCTGCTGGTCGACGGGGCGTTCAACCCCGGCCTGCCGCCGGCCGAGCCGTTCCCGATCCCGGTGCACTCCGGCGACATCCGTGTCGACGTGCAGTCGGCGCTCGCCATGCTCGCCCCGGTGTGGGGCCTGAAACCGCTGCTCGACATCGACGAGGAGCAGGCCCGCGACGACCTCGCGCGGGCGGCCGTCATGGCGCTGTCGTACGTCGCGCAGAGCGCGCGCGGGCAGGGCCTGCCGATGGTGCCGCAGAGCGAGATCGACAAGGCGCAGTCCGTCGTCGAGCGGTTCATGATCCGTTGGCGCGGCGAGCCGGACCCGAAGCACGTCAAGGCCGTCGACGCGTACTGGACGTCCGCCGCCGAGCACGGCATGAACGCCTCCACCTTCACGGCCCGCGTCATCGCCTCCACGGGCGCCGACGTGGCCGCGGCCCTCTCGGGCGCCGTCGGCGCCATGTCCGGGCCCCTGCACGGCGGGGCCCCGTCCCGCGTCCTCGGCATGATCGAGGAGATCGAGCGCACCGGTGACGCCGGCGCGTACGTCCGCCAGGCCCTCGACAAGGGCGAGCGCCTGATGGGCTTCGGCCACCGCGTCTACCGCGCCGAGGACCCGCGCGCCCGCGTCCTGCGCCGTACCGCCAAGGAGCTCGCCGCGCCGCGCTTCGAGGTGGCGGAGGCGCTGGAGAAGGCCGCCCTGGAGGAGCTGCACAACCGTCGCCCGGACCGGGTCCTGGCGACGAACGTGGAGTTCTGGGCGGCGATCGTGCTGGACTTCGCGGAGGTCCCGGCGCACATGTTCACCTCCATGTTCACCTGCGCCCGCACGGCCGGCTGGAGCGCCCACATCCTGGAGCAGAAGCGCACCGGCCGCCTGGTCCGTCCCTCCGCCCGCTACGTGGGCCCGGGCCCGCGCAGCCCGCGCGAGATCGCCGGTTTCGACGACATCACCGGCTGACCGCCCCACCTCGCCGATACGCCGACGGCGCCGCTCCCGCGTGAGGGAGCGGCGCCATTCACGTCAGCCCAAGACCTCGTCCAGCAGCTTCCCCCACTGCGCCACCACCCGGTCCCGTCGGGCCCGGTCGTCCGTCAGCAGGTTGGCGAGGCCGAGGCCGCGGGCCATGTCCAGGAGGCCCTGGACCGTCTCGCGGACGCCGGGGCGGGACTCGTCGGCGGCGAGGAGCTCGACCGCGATGCGGTGGGTCTCGCGGCCGACCTTCGCCTCCAGTTCGGTCACGCGGGGGCGCAGCTGCTCCTCGTTGGAGGCGGCCACCCACAGGTGCAGGGCCGCCCGGAACAGGGGGCCCGTGTAGAGGTCCACCAGGGCCGCGACGACCGCCGCGCGGCCCTGGACGGGCAGGGCGCGCAGGGCTTGGGAGCGCTCCTCGGCGACGTACTCGACGGCCGCCGTGAAGAGGTCCTCGCGGGTCGGGAAGTGGTGCTGGGCGGCGCCGCGCGAGACGCCGGCGCGTTCGGCGACGACGGAGACGGTCGAGCCCGACCAGCCGCGTTCGGCCAGGCAGGCCACGGCCGCCTCCAGGAGCCGCTGCCGGGTGGCCCGGCTGCGGTCCTGCTTCGGCGCCTTCGAGGCGTTCGGCGCCTTCGCGGCGGTGGTAGCGGTCGTACCGGTGGTCACAACACCCATGCAGCGTCCCGTCGCTCCAGGAAGGCCGTCATCCCCTCGCGGGCCTCCGCCGAGGCGAAGAGCGAGGCCGAGCGCTGGACGAGATCCTCCGCGTCGCGCTCGAAAGTCTCCAGCACCCTAGCCGTGACCAGCCGCTTGCTCTCCGCCAGCCCCTGCGGCGACGCCTTCCGCAGCCCGTCCAGCACGGGCGTGAGCGCGCGGTCCACGTCCTCCCCGACGACGGTCACCAGGCCGATCCGGGCCGCCTCCGCCGCGTCGAACCGCTCGCCCGTCAGGTAGTACCGGCTCGCGGCCGCCGGGTCGAGGCGCGGCAGCAGCGTCAGCGAGATGACGGCCGGCGCCACCCCGAGGCGGGCCTCCGTGAGCGCGAAGTCCGCCTCCGGCGCGGCCGCCACGATGTCGCACGCGCCCACCAGACCGAGCCCGCCGGCCCGTACGTGCCCGGTCACGCGCGCCACCACCGGCTTGGGCAGCTCCACGATCGCCCGCAGCAGTGCCACGAAGGTGTACGGGCTGGGCGGCGCCTTCAGGTCGGCGCCCGCGCTGAACGTCGGCCCCGCGTGCGTGAGCACCACCGCCCGTACCGCCGGGTCCTTGCCGCAGGCGTCCAGCGCCTCCGCCAGCTCGCCGACGACCCGCGCGGAGAGCGCGTTGCGGTTGTCCGGGGAGTCCAGCGTCAGGGTGGTGATGCCGCGCTCGTGCGCGGTGGTGACGAGGCTCGTCATGCGCCCTCCCGTTCCCTCTCCCTCAGTTCCCGGCGGAGGATCTTCCCCGACGCCGCCCTCGGCACGCCCTCGATGAACTCGACCCGCCGGATCTTCTTGTACGGGGCGACCTTGCCGGCCACGAAGGCCATGACCTCGCCGGCCGTCGGTTCCGTGGCGCCCGGCCGCCGTACGACGTACGCCTTCGGCACCTCGTTGCCGTCCTCGTCGTACACGCCGATCACCGCCGCGTCCGCGATGCCCTCGTGCGTCAGCAGCAGCGCCTCCAGTTCGGCCGGCGCGACCTGGAAGCCCTTGTACTTGATCAGCTCCTTGACGCGGTCGACGACGTACAGCCAGCCGTCGGCGTCGACGCGCCCCACGTCGCCGGTGTGCAGCCACCCCTCCACGTCGATCATCGCGGCCGTCGCGTCCGGACGGCCCAGGTAGCCCTTCATCACCTGCGGTCCCCGGATCCAGATCTCGCCCTCCTCCCCCGCGCCCAGGTCCTTGCCGGGGTCGTCGAGGGAGACGATCCGCATCTCGGTGCTCGGCAGCAGCTTGCCGACGGCGCCCGGTGGGGCGTCGGGGGCCGTCAGCGGCACCACGTGGGTGGCGGGCGACAGCTCCGTCATGCCGTACGCCTGGCGTACGGGCGGCAGGCCGAGCCGCGCCGCGCAGGCCCGCGCGAGGTGCCCGTCGAGCGGGGCGGCGGCGCTGAGGACGTACTCCAGCGACGACAGGTCGTAGCGCGTGACCGCCGGGTGCTTGGCGAGCGCGAGGACCACCGGCGGGGCCACGTACAGGCCGTTGACGCGGTGCTTCTCGATCGTCCCGAGGAACTGCTCCAGTTCGAAGCGCGGCAGCACGACCACGGTGGCGCCGTGCCGCAGCGGCGCGTTCATCAGGGCCGTGAGGCCGTAGATGTGGAAGAACGGCAGGATGGCGAGGATCCGGTGGCCGGGCCCCACCGGCACCAGCGGGTCCAGCTGCGCCAGGTTGGTGGCGATCGAGCGGTGGGTGAGCATGACGCCCTTGGGGACACCGGTCGTGCCGGAGGAGTACGGCAGCACGGCGACGTCCTCGTCCGGGTCGATCGCGACGGACGGTTCCGGCGCCGTCGAGCCCAGCATGTCCAGGACGGAGCGGTGCCCTTCCGCCTGGTCGCAGACGAAGATCTCGCGGACGTCCGTCCCGCGCGCGGCGCGCCGGGCCGTCTCCAGGAGCGGCGAGACGGTGACGACCCAGCGGGCGGCGGAGTCCCGCAGCTGCTTGGCGACCTCCTCGGCCGTCGCCAGCGGGTGGAGGGTGGTGACGGACGCGCCGGCGCGCGTCGCCGCGTAGAAGACGGCCGGGTAGACGACGGTGTTCGGGCTGTGCAGCGCCAGCACGTCGCCCTTGCGGACGCCCGCCTCCGCGAGCGCGGCGGCGATGCGGCGGTGGTACGTGTCGAGCTGGGCGTACGTGACGGACAGCTCGCCCGCGCCGTCGACGAGGGCGACGGTGTCGCCGTACGCGCGGGCGTTGTCCAGGACGGCGTCGTGGATGGGGAGGGACAGGGTCGGGACGTCCGCGTACTCGCTGTGGAACACCATCAACGGCTCCTGTCGGTACGGCGTCGGTGATCAGTACGACTTGGGCAGTCCGAGCGTCTGGTGGGACACGTAGTTCAGAATCATTTCCCGGCTGACGGGGGCTATCCGTGCCACACGCGAGGCGGTGATGAGCGAGGCGAGGCCGAACTCGCGTGTGAGGCCGTTTCCGCCGAGGGTGTGCACGGACTGGTCGACGGCCCGCACGCACGCCTCGGCCGCCGCGTACTTGGCCATGTTGGCGGCCTCGCCCGCGCCGACGTCGTCGCCCGCGTCGTACAGGTGGGCCGCCCGCTGCATCATCAGGCGGGCCAGCTCCAGTTCGATGTGGACCTGGGCGAGGGGGTGCGCGATGGCCTGGTGGGCGCCGATGGGCGACTTCCACACCTGGCGCTCCTTGGCGTACGCGACGGCCCGCGCGACCGCGTAACGGCCCATGCCGATGGCGAAGGCGGCCGTCATGATGCGCTCGGGGTTGAGCCCGGCGAAGAGCTGCAGCAGCCCCGCGTCTTCGTCACCCACGAGCGCGTCCGCCGGGAGCCGTACGTCGTCCAGCGTCAGCTCGAACTGCTTCTCGTGGGCGTGCAGTTCCATGTCGATGGGGCGGCGGCCGAAGCCGGGGGTGTCGCGCGGGACGACGAACAGGCACGGCTTCAGGCTGCCCGTGCGGGCGTCCTCCGTGCGGCCCACGATCAGCGTCGCGTCGGCGATGTCGACGCCGGAGATGAACACCTTGCGGCCGGTCAGCACCCAGTCGTCGCCGTCGCGGCGCGCGGTGGTGGTGATGCGGTGGGAGTTGGAGCCCGCGTCCGGCTCGGTGATGCCGAAGGCCATGGTGCTGCCGCCGTCGGCGAGGCCCGGCAGCCAGCGCCGCTTCTGCTCGTCGGTGCCGAAGCGGGCGATGACCGTGCCGCAGATCGCCGGGGACACCACCATCATCAGCAGCGGGCAGCCCGCCGCGCCCAGCTCCTCCAGGACGATGGACAGCTCGGCCATGCCGCCGCCTCCGCCGCCGTACTCCTCGGGGAGGTTCACCCCGAGGTAGCCGAGCTTGCCGGCCTCCGCCCAGAGGGCCTTCCGGTCGTGCTCGCGCCCGTGGCGCCGCCCGAGGGCGGCGACGGCGGCGCGCAGGGCTTGCTGTTCGTCGTTCTCGACGACTCCGGTCATGTCTGTTCCTCCTGTACGTCCACGTCTACGTCTGCGTCCTGTACGACGGCGAGCAGGGCACCGACCTCGACCTGGTGGCCGGGGGCGGCGTGGAGCGCGGTGAGCGTGCCGGAGGCGGGAGCGGCGATCCGGTGCTCCATCTTCATGGCCTCCAGCCAGACGAGCGGCTGCCCCGCCTCGACCCGGTCCCCGGGCTCGACGTCGGCGACCCGGACGACGGTGCCGGGCATGGGCGCGAGCAGCGAGCCGGGGGCGGTGCGCTCGGCGGGGCCGGTGAAGCGGGGAGGTGCGGTGAGCCGGAACGGCCCCGCGTACACGGTGCCGTCGCCGTACGCGGCGACCTCGTAGCGCCGGACGACGCCGGCCACGTCGAGGCGGACGCGGTCGGGCGACACGTCCACCACGCGCGTGTGCGGGTGGGACTCGACGGTGAACCGGCCGTCACGGGTGGGGCGATAGCGGATCTCGTGGTCGCCGTAGCGGGCGGTCTGCGGCTGCGACGGCACGTTGCGGAAGGCGCCGAAGCGCCCGGAGTGGCGTGCGGCCTCCGCGAGGGCGGCGGCCACGGCCGCCTCGGCCTCCCCGGGCTCGGGGGCGGTCAGTCCGGGCAGGTGCCGCTCGTAGAACCCGGTGTCGAGCCGCCCCGCCACGAAGTCCGGGTGCCGCAGCGACCGTACGAGCAGGTCCCGGTTGGTGACCGGCCCGTGCACGCGGGCGCGCGCCAGGGCGTGGGCCAGCTTGCGGATCGCCTCCTGCCGGGTGGGCGCGTGGGCGATCACCTTGGCCAGCATGGCGTCGTAGTGCACGCCCACGGCGTCCCCGGCGGCGTAACCGGCGTCCACGCGGAGCCCGTCACCCGCCGGGAGGTCCAGCGCATGCAGGACGCCCGTCTGCGGGGCCCACGCGCGGGCCGGGTCCTCGGCGTAGAGGCGGGCCTCCACCGCGTGGCCCGAGGGGGCGGGCGGTTCCGGCGGAAGCGCTCCGCCCTCCGCGATCCGGAGCTGGAGGGCGACCAGGTCGAGGCCGAAGACGACTTCCGTGACGGGGTGTTCGACCTGGAGGCGGGTGTTCATCTCCAGGAAGTACGCCCGGTCGCCGGAGACCAGGAACTCGACCGTGCCCGCGCCCGCGTACCCCACCGCCCGTGCCGCCGCCACCGCCGAGGTGTGCAGCGTCTCGCGCAGGGCGGCGCTCAGGCCCGGCGCCGGGGCCTCCTCGACGACCTTCTGGTGCCGCCGCTGGAGCGAGCAGTCGCGGGTGCCGAGCGCCCACACGGTGCCGTGGGTGTCGGCGAGGATCTGCACCTCGACGTGGCGGCCCCGCTCGACGTACGGCTCCGCGAACACCTCGCCGTCGCCGAACGCCGAACGGGCCTCGGCGGTGGCCGCCGCCAGCTCGCCGGGGAGCGCGGCCAGGTCCCGGACGACCCGCATGCCCCGGCCGCCGCCGCCCGCCGCCGCCTTGAGCAGGAGCGGCAGGTCCTCAGGGGTGGCCGTCGCCGGGTCGACGGGGTCCAGCAGCGGGACGCCCGCCGCCGCCATCAGCTCCTTCGCGCGCGTCTTGGACGCCATCGTCTCGATCGCCTTGGGCGGCGGGCCCACCCACGTGAGACCGGCGTCCAGCACCGCACGCGCGAAGTCGGCGTTCTCGGACAGGAATCCGTACCCGGGGTGGACGGCGTCCGCGCCCGCCGCGAGGGCGGCCTTCACGATCAGGTCGCCGCGCAGGTAGGTGTCGGCGGGTGCCGCTCCCGGCAGCCGTACGGCCGTGTCGGCCTCCCGTACGTGCAGGGCGGACGCGTCCGGGTCCGCGTACACCGCCACCGTGTCGACGCCGAGGGAGCGGCAGGTGCGGAAGACGCGGCAGGCGATCTCCGCGCGGTTCGCCACAAGGACGGAAGTAATCATCAGGGCCTCACATCCGGAAGACGCCGAAGCCGCCGCGCGCGCCTTCGACCGGGGCGGTGTGGATCGCCGACAGGCACAGGCCGAGGACGGTACGCGTGTCGCGCGGGTCGATGACCCCGTCGTCGTACAGCCGTCCCGACAGGAACAGCGGCAGCGACTCGGCCTCGATCTGCTGCTCCACCATGGCGCGCAGCGCGGCGTCGCCCTCGTCGTCGTACGGCTGCCCCTTGGCCGCCGCTGACGCGCGGGCGACGATCGACAGGACGCCGGCGAGCTGCTGCGGGCCCATGACGGCGGACTTGGCGCTGGGCCAGGCGAACAGGAACCGGGGGTCGTAGGCGCGGCCGCACATGCCGTAGTGCCCGGCGCCGTACGACGCGCCCATGAGCACCGAGAGGTGCGGGACGCGCGAGTTGGACACCGCGTTGATCATCATCGCGCCGTGCTTGATGATGCCGCCCTGCTCGTACTCCCTGCCGACCATGTAACCGGTGGTGTTGTGCAGGAACAGCAGCGGGATGTCCCGCTGGTTGGCCAGCTGGATGAACTGGGCCGCCTTCTGGGACTCGGCGGAGAACAGCACGCCCTGGGCGTTGGCGAGGATGCCGACCGGATAGCCGTGCAACGTGGCCCATCCGGTGGTGAGCGAGGGCCCGTACAGCGGCTTGAACTCGTCGAAGTCGGAGCCGTCGACGATCCGGGCGATGACCTCGCGCGGGTCGAAGGGGGTCTTCAGGTCCCCGGGCACGATGCCGAGGAGCTCCTCCGGGTCGTACGTCGGCGGCTCGGCCGGGCCGGGATCGGGGTGCGCCTTGCGGTGGTTGAGGCGGGCGACGATCCGGCGGGCCTGGCGGAGGGCGTCCGGCTCGTCGACGGCGTAGTGGTCGGCGAGGCCCGACACGCGGGCGTGCATCTCGGCGCCGCCGAGGGACTCGTCGTCGCTTTCCTCGCCGGTGGCCATCTTCACGAGCGGCGGCCCGCCGAGGAAGACCTTCGACCGCTCCTTGATCATGACGGTGTGGTCGGACATGCCGGGCACGTAGGCGCCGCCCGCCGTCGAGTTGCCGAAGACGACGGCGACGGTCGGGATCCCGGCGGCGGACAGGCGCGTGATGTCCCGGAAGAGCGCCCCGCCCGGGATGAAGATCTCCTTCTGGGAGGGCAGGTCGGCGCCGCCGGACTCCACGAGCGCGATGCACGGCAGCCGGTTGGCGTACGCGATCTCGTTGGCGCGCAGGGCCTTCTTCAGCGTCCAGGGGTTGGACGCGCCACCGCGCACGGTCGGGTCGTTGGCGGTGATCAGGCACTCGACGCCCTCGACGACGCCGATGCCGGTGACGATCGACGCACCGACGGTGTGGTCGCTGCCCCAGGCGGCGAGCGGCGACAGTTCGAGGAACGGCGCCCCGGGGTCGAGGAGCAGCTCGATCCGCTCGCGGGCGAGCAGCTTGCCCCGCGCGCGGTGGCGTTCGACGTACTTGGGTCCGCCGCCCGCGAGCACCTTGGCGTGCTCGGCGTCCAGCTCGGCCAGCTTGGCGAGCATGGCCTCGCGGTGCGCGGCGTAGTCGGGCCCGGCGGTGTCCAGGCGCGAGGGGAGCACGGTCACAGCAGGGCCTCCGGGATGTCGAGGTGGCGGGCGCGCAGCCATTCGCCGAGGCCCTTGGCCTGGGGGTCGAAGCGGGCCTGGGCGGCGACGCCCTCGCCCAGCAGGCCGGTCACGACGAAGTTCAGCGCGCGCAGGTTCGGCAGGATGTGCCGTACGACGGGCAGGTCGCGTGCCTCCGGGATCAGGTCGCGGAACCGTTCGGCGGTCAGCTCGTGGGCGAGCCAGCGCCACGCCTCGTCCGTCGGCGCCCAGACGCCCACGTTGGCGTCGCCGCCCTTGTCGCCGCTGCGGGCCCCGGCGACCAGCCCGAGCGGCGCACGCCGTACGGGCCCGGGCGGTAGGGGGTCGGGGAGGGGCGGTTCCGGGACGGGGTGCAGGGGATGGGTGCGTACGGGGGCCGGGACGGTCTCGTGATGGCCGTCCGGCAGTACGGCGCTGTGCGGGACCGTGCCCGCGTCGACGTACTCCGCCTCGAAGACGCCGTACGGGGTGCCCTTGCCGGGGGGCGCGGTCACGTGGAAGCCGGGGTAGCTGCCGAGCGCCAGCTCGACCGCCGCGCCGCTGACCGCCCGCCCCACGACCTCGGGGTCGCGGTCGCGGACGACGAGCCGCAGCAGGGCGCTGGCCGTCTCCTCGGTGTCGGCGTCCTCCCGGTCGGTGCGGGCCAGCTCCCAGCGCGTCTCGGCCGGTTTCACGGGGAGCGCGTCCTCGACCTGGGCGCGCACGAGCCGGGCCTTGGCCTCGATGTCGAGGCCCGTCAGCACGAACACGACCTCGTTGCGCCAGCCGCCGAGCCGGTTCAGTCCGACCTTGAGCGTCGGGGGCGGCGGCTCGCCCCGTACGCCGGAGATCCGGACCCGGTCCGGTCCGTCCGGCGCGAGGTGCACGGTGTCCAGCCGGGCCGTCACGTCGGGGCCCGCGTACCGGGCGCCCGCCGTCTCGTAGAGCAGCTGCGCGGTGACGGTGCCGACGTCCACGAAGCCGCCCGTGCCGTCGTGCTTGGTGATGACGGCGGTGCCGTCCTCGTGGAGCTCGGCGAGCGGGAAGCCGGGGTGCCGTACGTCATGGTGGGCGAAGAAGGAGTAGTTGCCGCCCGTCGCCTGGGTCCCGCACTCCAGGACGTGCCCGGCGACCACCGCGCCCGCGAGCCGGTCGTAGTCCTCGGGCCCCCAGCCGAACCACCAGGCGGCGGGCCCGCTGACGAGCGCCGCGTCCGTGACCCGGCCGGTCACGACGATGTCCGCGCCGCCGCGCAGGCAGGCCGCGATGCCGCCCCCGCCGAGGTACGCGTGCGCCGCGAGGACGCCGTCGCGCGGCGCGGGCAGCCGGTCGCCCTCGACGTGCGCGACCCGCACCCCGGGCAGACCGAGCCGGGCGGCGAGGGCGCGCAGGGCGTCGGCGAGGGACGCCGGGTTGAGGCCGCCGGCGTTGGTCACGATCTTCACGCCGCGCTCGTGGGCGAGCCCGAGGCCCTCCTCCATCTGGCGCAGGAAGGTCTTGGCGTAGCCGAGCGCCGGGTCCTTCATGCGGTCGCGCGCGAGGATGAGCATGGTGAGCTCGGCGAGGTAGTCGCCGGTGAGGACGTTCAGCTCGCCGCCGGTGAGCATCTCGCGTACGGCGTCGAAGCGGTCGCCGTAGAAGCCGGAGGCGTTCCCGATCCGCAGCACGCTCACCGGGAGGCTCCCTTGGCGGCGCGGCCGGGTCCGGCCGGTCCGGCGAAGGCCTGGGCGATGCCGAGCCAGCGGTCGGCCTCGGCGCCCTCGGCCCGTACGGTCACGTCGTCGCGGTGGGCCCGCTGGGTGACCAGCAGGCAGAAGTCCAGGGCGGGCCCGGTCACACGCTGGCCGGCGTCCTCGGGCCCGTACGTCCACAGCTCCGTGCCGTCCGGTGCGGTGAGCTCCACCCGGAAGGGCCCGGCGGGCGGGGTCAGCCCGCGGACGGCGTAGGCGTAGTCCCGGGCGCGCACGCCGATCCAGGCGACGTGGCGCAGGCGCGCGGTCGGTTCCCGTACGGCTCCGAGGGCGTCGGCGACGTCCTGGCCGTGCGCCCAGGTCTCCATCAGGCGGGCGGTGGCCATGGACCCGGCGCTCATGGTCGGCCCGTACCAGGGGAAGCGGGCGCCGGGGGGCGCGGCGCGCAGGGCGTGCTGGAGGCGCTCGCGCCCCTCCCGCCAGCGGGCCAGCAACTCGTGAGGGGGTCCGGCCGCCCCCTCCTCCGCCCCCTGGTCGACGAAGGCGTCGGGCGCCTTCGCCGCCTCGGCGACGTGCGCCGCGAAGGCCTCCGGGGCGGTGACGGCGAGCAGCGCCGCGGCGTCGGTCCACGCGAGGTGGGCGATCTGGTGGGCGACGGTCCAGCGGGGCGCGGGGGTGGGCGCTGCCCACCGGTCCGGTTCCAGGGGCGCGACCAGCCGGTCGAGCTCCTCGCTCTCGTCACGCAGGTCGTCCAGCAAGGCGTGGGACACGGGGCGCTCCCTCCGGGACACGGGCACGGAAAACGCGGTGCGTGCCCCGGAGCATGACAGCGCCCGGAGAAACAAGCAAGCGTGCTTGCTTTACTTTCTCGCGCTACTTCTTCGCCGCCTGGGAGCGGACGGACCCCATGCTCGCCGCGATGACGAGCGCGATGGCCAGCGCGTCGACGAGCGACATCGCCTGGCTCAGCACCAGGAACCCGGCGGTGGCGGCGATCGCCGGCTCCAGGCTCATCAGGATCGCGAAGGTCGGCGCGGGCAGGCGGCGCAGCGCCAGCAGTTCGAGGGTGTACGGCAGGACGGACGACATCAGCGCGACGGCGAGGCCCAGGCCGATGGTCGACGGCACGAGGAGCTTGCTCCCGGCCTCGGCGATGCCCAGCGGCAGCGTCAGCACCGCCCCCACGGCCATGGCCAGCGCCAGCCCGTCGGCCTGCGGGAAGCGCCGCCCGGTGCGCGCACTGAAGAGGATGTACGCGGCCCACATGGCGCCCGCGGCCAGCGCGAACACCGCGCCCAGCGGATCCAGCCGGTCGAAGCCGCCCCCGCTCAGCAGGACCACCCCGGCCAGCGCGAGCCCGGCCCACACGACGTTCACCAGCCGCCGCGAGGCGACCACCGACAGCACGAGCGGCCCGAGCACCTCCAGGGTGACGGCGGCGCCCAGCGGGATGCGGTCGATGGACAGGTAGAAGAGGACGTTCATCGCGGCCATGGCGGCGCCGAAGGCGACGACCGTGCCCCAGTCGGCGCGCCGGTACCCGCGCAGCCGGGGCCGGCAGACGAGCAGCAGCACGACGGCGGAGAGCAGCAGCCGCAGCGTGACGACCCCGATCGCCCCGGCCCGCGGCATGAGCAGCACGGCGACGGCCGCCCCGAACTGCACGGACAGCCCACCGGCCACCACCAGCGCGACCGGCCCGAGCGCGCCGCGCCTCCCGGCCCCCCCTTCGGAGTGCGCGGCGGAGACCTCGGGGAGCGCGACGGCGGACACGTCGGCGACCGCCGCGTCCGGGCGTGCGGTGTCGTTCACCGGGAGAACCTCGACTTCTTTCTCTTCGACAAGTGCATCAGGGTGCACCCCCAGTCAAACACACTGCACCAAAAGGTGGGCCCTCCCTTTTCCACCGTAAGCGTCGTGAGCGGCGGCCTCAGCTCCCGAGCCCCGCCGCCCTCCCCTCCGCCGGTCCCTCCGTCAGGCCCTCCGCCAGCACCTCCGCCAGGTGCCGCCCCCGACGCCCCGCCAGCTGGTCCAGCTGGGTGCGGCAGGAGAAGCCGTCCGCGAGGAGCTCGGTGCCGGGGGCGGCGGCGCGGAGGGCGGGGAGGAGCTGGTCCTCGGCGCAGGCGACGGAGACGGCGTAGTGGCCGCGCTCGAAGCCGAAGTTGCCGGCGAGGCCGCAGCAGCCGCCCACCAGGTCGCCGGTCAGGCCCGCGCGCTCGCGCAGGCGGCGTTCGGCGGCGTCGCCGAGGACCGCGTGCTGGTGGCAGTGGGTCTGGCCGGCGACCGGGCGGTCCAGGCGCGGGGGCCGCCAGTCGGGCGCGAACTCCTCCAGGGCCTGGGCGAAGGTGCGTACGGAGTCGGCCAGGCGGCGGGCGCGCGGGTCGTCGGGGAGCAGCTCCGGCAGGTCGGTCCGCAGGGCGGCGGCGCAGCTCGGTTCGAGGACGACCACGGGGCTGCCCAGGACGGGCTCCATGGTGTCGAGGGTGCGGCGCATCACCGTACGGGCCCGGTCGAGCCGGCCCGTGGAGACGTACGTCAGGCCGCAGCACACCCGGCCGGGCGGGAGCGCCGGGCGCAGCCCCGCCGCCGCCAGGACCGCGACGGCCGCGCGGCCCACGGACGGCGAGAGGTGGTCCGTGAAGGTGTCGGGCCACAGGAGCAGGTCACCGGCCGTGGCGTCGCCGTGGCGCGCGAACCAGGCGCGGAAGGTCCGGGGCGCCAGCCGCGGGAGGTCACGCTCCGGCGCGATGCCCGCCATCCGCTTGGCCAGCGCCGCCAGCGGCCGCACCCGGGCGGTGGCGTTGAGGACCCGGGTGAAGGGCGCGGCGAGGCGGAGCCACTGCGGCAGCCCGCCCATCGCGTAGTGCGCGGCGGGGCGGAGCCGTCCCGCGTAGTGGTGGTGCAGGAACTCCGCCTTGTACGTCGCCATGTCGACGCCCACCGGGCAGTCGCTCCGGCAGCCCTTGCACGACAGGCACAGGTCGAGCGCCTCGCGCACCTCCGTCGACCGCCAGCCGTCGCGCACCACCTCGCCCGCCAGCATCTCGTGCAGCAGCCGGGCGCGCCCGCGCGTCGAGTGCTGCTCCTCGCCGGTCGCACGGAAGGAGGGGCACATCACGCCCGCGCCCTGGTTCGGCCCCGCCACCCGGCACTTGGCGACGCCCACGCAGCGGCGTACGGCGGTGGCGAAGTCCCCGCCGTCGTGCGGGTAGCCGAAGGCCACGGGCACGGGCTCGCGCGGCAGGACGTCGAAGCGGAGGTTCTCGTCGAGGCGGGCGGGCCGGGCGAGCATGCCCGGGTTCATGCCGCCGTCCGGGTCCCACAGGTCCTTGAACCGGCCGAAGAGGCCGACCAGTTCGTCCCCGTACATCCTCGGCAGCAGCTCCGCGCGCGCCTGTCCGTCGCCGTGCTCGCCGGAGAGGGACCCGCCGTGGGCGACGACGAGGTCGGCGAGCTCCTCCGAGAACCGCCGGAAGCGCCGCACGCCCTCCGCCGACACCAGGTCGAAGTCGATGCGGACGTGCACGCAGCCCTCGCCGAAGTGGCCGAACGGCGTGCCGCGCAGCCCGTGGCCGGCGAGCAGCGCGCGAAAGTCGCGCAGGTACGGGCCGAGGCGCGCGGGCGGGACGGCGCAGTCCTCCCAGCCGGGCCACGCCTCGGTGCCGTCGGCGGTCCGGGTGGCGGTCCCGGCGGCGTCCTCGCGCACCCGCCACAGGGCGCGCTGCGCGGCCGGGTCGGTGACCACGGTGGCGTCCACGGCGTCGGCGGCGCGCACCAGCGCCTCGGCGTGCGCCCACGCCTCCGCCGGGGTCGCGCCGCCCGTCTCCACGAAGAGCCAGGCGCCGCCCCGGGGCAGCGCGGCGCGCGCGGCCGGGTCCCGGACCAGGTCCTCCGCCATGCCCTCGACGGTGAGCGGCCCGTGCGGCAGCAGTCCGGACGCCGCTTCGGCGGCGGCGCTCTCGTCGGCGTAACCGAGGACGGCGAGCGCCCGCGCGGGCGGCGACTCGACCAGCCGTACGGTCGCCTCGGTCACCACCCCGAGGGTGCCCTCGCTGCCGCAGAAGGTGCGGGCGAGGTCGGTGCCGCGCTCGGGGAGGAGGGCGTCGAGGGCGTAACCGGAGATGCGGCGCGGCATCCCGGGCGGGAAGCCCGTACGGAGGGCCGCCAGGTGACCGCCGACCAGCTCCGCCAGTCCGTCCGGCGCGCCGTCCCAGCCGCGCCCCAGGCGCCGTTCGGGGCCGCCGCCGTACGTCACGACCGACAGCGCGCGGATGTTGTCGGCGGTGGTGCCCCAGGCCACCGAGTGGGAGCCGCAGGCGTTGTTCCCGATCATCCCGCCGAGGGTGCAGCGGCTGTGCGTCGAGGGATCGGGGCCGAAGGTCAGGCCGTACGGGCGGACCGCCGCGCGCAGGTCGTCCAGGACCACGCCCGGCTGGACCACCGCCGTGCGCGCCTCGGGGTCCACCGCGAGGACGGAGCGCATGTGCCGGGTGAAGTCCAGCACCACGCCGGTCCCGGTGGCCTGCCCCGCGATCGACGTCCCGGCACCGCGCGGGACGACGGGCACGCCGTGCGCCCGGCACACCTCCAGCGCGGCGGCCACGTCCGCCGCGTCGCGCGGCGCGACGACCCCGACGGGGACGCGGCGGTAGTTGGACGCGTCCATGGTGTGCAGCGCGCGGGCCGCGGCCCCGAAGTCCACGTCCCCGCGCAGGGCGGCGCGCAGGGCCCGCGCGACCTCGGCCGGGGCCTGACGGGTGTGCCGGTCGCTCATGGGTCAGGATCCCCCCGCGTCCGCAGGGCCGCGATCATCAAGCGTATGAGTCATGAAAGAAATCCTCATCCGACCTTTCCCAACTGATCGTCAACTCTCCTATAGTGGCCAGAAATTTGCCGCACCCCGGCACCCCGGCACCCCGGACCCCGCCCCCGCCCCGAGGACTGACGACGTGCGCCTTTCCCCTCTCCGCTCCGTACGGGCTCCGCTGGTGTGGGGCCCGGCCGCGGCCGCCGTGCTGACGACGGCCGCGTACGCCCTCGGCGCCACCCGCCGGCTGCGTACGGACAACGCGGCGCTCGCCGCCGAGGCCGCCCGCGCCCGCGAGGCCGTGGAACGCGCCCGCGAGGAGGCGGAAGGCGCCCGCGAAGCCGCCGCGCAGGCCCGGCGGGAGACGGAGCTGGCCCGCGCGGAGGCCCGGCGCAGCGAGCGGAACCGGGCCGCCGCCGTGGCCGCCTGCGCCAACGCCGCCGGGCGCATGCAGGCCCTCGCCACGAGCATGCTGGCCGACCTGCGCGAGATGGAGCACCGGCACACCGACGAGGACGTCCTCGCCGACCTCCTCCACCTCGACCACCGCACCGCGCAGGCCGGGCGCCTCGCCGACTCCGTGGCCGTCCTCACCGGCGCCCGTTCGGGCCGCCGCTGGGCGAAGCCGATCGTCATGGAGTCCATCCTGCGCGGCGCCATGGGCCGTATCGGCGGCTACCAGCGCGTACGGCTGCACTCCACCACGGACGCGGCGATCGCCGGCCACGCCGCCGAGGGCGTGATGCACGCCCTCGCCGAGCTCCTCGACAACGCCGCCACCTTCTCGCCGCCCACCGCCGAAGTGCACGTGTACGTCGAGGAGGTCGCCACCGGCCTCGTCGTCTCCGTCGAGGACAGCGGCCTGGTGATGAGCGAGGCACAGCTGCGCCGCGCCGAGCGTGCCGTCGGCGCGGACCACGCCACCGACCCCACCGACCCCACCGACCTGACCGCCCTGTCCGGGACGCGGCTCGGCCTCGCGGTCGTCGGCCGGCTCGCCCGCAAGCACGGCCTGACGGTCTCCTTCCGGCCCTCCGCGCGCGGCGGCACCGGCGTGGTGGTGACGATTCCGCAGGAGCTGATCACGCGCGTACGCGTCCCGGAACCGAAGACGGAGCCGAAGACGGAGCCGAAGACGGAGCCGACACCGACGCCGAAGCCGTTGCCGACGCCGGAGACCCCGGCCGAGCCCGAGCCCGCCGCCCCCGAACTCGGCGAGAGCGGCCTGCCCAAGCGCCGCCGCGGCCGTACCCTCGCCGCCGCGCACCGCACGCCGACGGCCACCGAACCCGCCGAACCAGCCGGACCGCCCGCCACCACCCGGCCGGTCGACGCGGCCGCCGCCACCCGCTTCCACAGCTTCCGCCAAGCGGTACGCACGACCACGGAAGGCACCCCCGAATGACCACTGCCACCACCGACGAGAAGCTCAACTGGCTGCTGGAGGGCCTCCTGGAGCGCACCCCCGGCGCACGCCACGCGCTCGTCCTGTCCCGCGACGGCCTCAAGCTGTGCCGTACCCCCGAGCTCTCCGTCGACCGCGCCGACCAGCTGGCCGCCATCGCCGCCGGCATCCAGTCCCTGTCGCACGGCGCCTCCGTCGAGTTCGGCGACGGGAGCGGCGGCGTACGGTCCGCGATGGCGGAGTTCCACGGCGGCGTCCTGCTCATCGTGGAGGCGGGCGAGGGCGCGCACCTCGCGGTGGTCGCCGCCGAGGACGCCGACGTCGGCCTGGTGGGGCACGCCATGAGCGAACTGGTCGAGCAGCTCGGCGAGCACCTGCGCGCCGAGCCCCGCACCCCGTGAGCCCGGGCGGTCACCGGGACGAGTCGCCGGACCGGCTGTACACCCTCACCGGGGGCCGCGCCCGTTCCGGGCCGGACTCGCCGTTCGACCTGGTGACCCTCGTCGTCGCCGAGTCCGATCCGGTGCCCGGCATGCAGTCCGAGCACGCCGCCATCCTGCGCATGTGCCGCCGTCCCACGGCGGTCGTCGAGGTCGCCGCCGGACTGGGCCTGCCGGTGAGCATCGTCCGCATCCTCCTCGCCGACCTGCTCGGTACGGGGCGGATCAGCGCCCGCCACCCCCGTACGCCGACGAACCCGTCCGCGTACGTCCTCCCCGACCCCGACATCCTGGAGCAGGTGCTCGTTGGACTACGCAGCCTCTGACGCCGCCGCTGACGCTTCCTCCGACGCCTCACCACGGGCACCGCTCTCCAGCACCGCCGACAACGGTCTGAAGATCGTCATCGTCGGCGGTCTCGGTGTCGGCAAGACCACCCTCGTCCGCTCCGTCAGCGAGATCCGGCCCCTCGACACCGAGGAGACGATGACCCGCGCGGGCGAGCCCGTCGACGACGTCACCGCGGTCGGCACCAAGCGGTCCACCACCGTCGCGTTCGACTTCGGCCGCATCACGCTCGACGCCCGCAACGTCCTGTACCTCTTCGGCGCCCCCGGCCAGGAGCGCTTCTGGTTCCTGTGGGACCGCCTCTTCTCCGGCACCCTCGGCGCGGTCGTCCTGGTCGACACCCGCCGCGTCGCCGACTCCTGGTACGCGATCGACCGCCTGGAGCACCACGGCACCCCGTTCATCGTCGCCTGCAACGACTTCGGCGGCCCCGTCCACACCGAGGCGCAGATCCGCGAGGCGCTCGATCTCGCCGACCACGTACCGCTGGTGGAGTGCGACGCCCGCGACCGGTCCTCCAGCAAGTACGTCCTGATCAACCTCGTCGAGCACCTCCGCAGCCTGCACCGGGAATCCAGACCATGACCGCACCCGTCCCCGCACCCGCCCCGGTTCCGCTCTCCGGGCCCCGCTTCCAGACCGACCCCGCCCGCCTCTACCGCGAGCTGCGGCGCGACCACGGCGCCGTCGCCCCGGTGCTCCTCGACGGCGACATCCCGGCCTGGCTGGTGCTCGACTACCGCGAGCTGCACCGCGTCACCGGCGACCCGGTCCTCTTCAGCCGCGACTCGGCCCTGTGGAACCAGTGGGACCGCGTCCCCGCCGACTGGCCCCTGCTGCCCATGATCGGCCGGGACCAGCCGTCCATCCTCTACACCGTCGGCGAGCGCCACCGGCAGCGCGCCGCGATGGTCGGCCACGCGCTGGAGTCCGTCGACCCCTTCACCCTGCGCCGGTACGCCGAGGAGTACGCCGACGGCCTCATCGACGCGTTCTGCGGCAAGGGCGAGACCGAGCTCATCGGCCGGTACGCCATGCTCCTGCCCGTACGCGTCCTGGTGAAGATCTACGGCGTGCCCGACGACCAGGGCCCCGGTCTCGTCACCGCGCTCAACGACATGATCGACGGCCGCGAGCGGGCCCTGGCGGGCCAGCGCCACCTCGCGGAGGCGATGTCCGCGCTGCTGGCCGCCAAGCGGGAGGCGCCCGGCGACGACGTGGCGTCGCGCATGCTGGCCGACCCGTCCGGCTTCACGGCCGAGGAGATGGCGCAGGACCTGATGGTGATGATGGCGGCCGGGCACCAGCCGACCGCCGACTGGATCGGCAACTCGCTGCGCCTGATGCTGACCGACGACCGGTTCGCGGCCTCCCTCTCCGGCGGTCGGCACAGCGTCGCCGAGGCCATGAACGAAGTGCTGTGGGCCGACACCCCGACGCAGAACGTCGCCGGACGGTGGGCCTCCCGCGACACCCGCCTGGGCGGCCGCCCCGTCAAGGCCGGGGACCTGGTGCTGCTGGGCCTGGCCGCCGCGAACTCCGACCCCCAGGTGCACATCGACAACTCCGCCCTCACCGGCGGCAACGCCGCGCACTTCTCCTTCGGGCACGGCGAGCACCGCTGCCCCTTCCCGGCGCAGGAGATCGCCGAGGTCATCGCCCGTACCGCGATCGAGGTGCTGCTGGACCGGCTGCCCGACCTCGACCTCGCCGTACCGGCGGAGTCGCTGACCCGGCGCCCCTCGCCCTGGCTGCGCGGCCTGACCGAGCTGCCCGTGACCTTCACCCCGACCCCCGCCCTCGGAGGCACCGCATGACCGCCGAACCGACCGTCGCCGAGCCCATCCCGCTGGACCCGATCCCTCTCGACCCGTTCGTCACCGACCTCGACGGCGAGAGCGCCCGGCTGCGCGCCGCCGGTCCGCTGGCCCGCGTCGTCCTGCCGGGCGGCGTGCCCGTGTGGGCGGTCACGCACCACGCGGAGGCGCGCGAGCTCCTCACCGACAAGCGGCTCGTCAAGGACATCAACGTGTGGGGCGCCTGGCGGCGCGGCGAGATACCGCCGGACTGGCCGCTGATCGGGCTGGCCAACCCCGGCCGTTCGATGCTCACCGTGGACGGCGAGGACCACCGGCGGCTGCGTGCCCTGGTGGCGCAGGCGCTCACGCCGCGCCGCGTGGAGCGGATGCGGGAGCGGATCACCGAGCTGACGCACGGCCTGCTGGACGAGCTGGACCGGCTCGCCGCGGGCGACCCGGGCGGGACGGTGGACCTCAAGGCGGCGTTCGCGTACCCGCTGCCCATGTACGTCATCAGCGACCTCATGGGCATCGATCCGGCGGACCACCCGCGGCTGAAGGTCCTCTTCGAGAAGTTCTTCTCGACGCAGACGCCGCCGGAGGAGGTCGTGGCGACCCTCGGCGAGCTGGCCGGGATGATGGCGAAGGTGGTGGCCGCGCGCCGCGCCGAGCCGGGCGACGACCTCACCAGCGCGCTGATCGCCGCCTCGGAGGACGGCGACCACCTCACGGACGAGGAGATCGTCTCCACGCTCCAGCTGATGGTGGCGGCCGGCCACGAGACGACGATCTCCCTCATCGTCAACGCCGTGGTGAACCTCTCCACCCACCCGGAGCAGCGGGAACTGGTCCTTTCCGGTCAGGTCGGCTGGGACGCCGTCATCGAGGAGACGCTGCGCTTCTCCACCCCCACCTCCCACGTTCTGATCCGCTTCGCGACGGAGGACGTCGAGGTCGGCGGCCGCGTCCTGCCCGCCGGCGAGGCGCTGATCGTGTCGTACGGGGCCATCGGACGCGACGAGGCGCAGCACGGCCCCACGGCAGGCGCCTTCGACGTCACCCGCTCCCCCATCCGGCACATCTCCTTCGGGCACGGCCCGCACGTCTGCCCCGGCGCCGCCCTGTCCCGGCTGGAGGCGGGGGTCGCGCTGCCCGCCCTGTACGAGCGCTTCCCGGAGCTGACGCTCGCCGTGCCGGCGTCGGACCTGCGCAACAAGCCGGTGCTCACGCAGAACGACCTCTTCGAGCTGCCCGTGCGGCTGGTCTGAGACCCCGCACGTCCCTCACGCGTCTCTCACCCGTCTCTCACGCGTCTCATTTTCGTGTCTCACCCGACGGACACGGCGTTCCGCCGTGTCCGTCAGCGGTTAGGCTCCGGCCGTGGCTGAGATCCAGATTCCCACCGACATCAAGCCCGCCGACGGCCGTTTCGGCGCGGGCCCCTCCAAGGTGCGTACGGAGGCGCTGGACGCCCTGGCCGCCACCGGCACGTCCCTCCTCGGTACGTCGCACCGTCAGGCCCCGGTCAAGAACCTGGTCGGCGAAGTCCGCGAAGGCGTACGCGCGCTCTTCTCGCTCCCCGACGGGTACGAGGTGATCCTGGGCAACGGCGGCTCCACCGCCTTCTGGGACATCGCGACCCACGGGCTCATCGAGTCGAAGTCGCAGCACCTCTCCTTCGGCGAGTTCTCCTCCAAGTTCGCGAAGGCGGCCAAGCTGGCGCCGTGGCTGGAGGAGCCGACCGTGATCTCCTCCGACCCGGGTACGCACCCCGAGCCGCGGGCCGAGGCGGGCGTCGACGTGTACGCGTTCACGCACAACGAGACCTCCACCGGTGTCGCCGCCCCGATCAAGCGCGTCCAGGGCGCCGACGAGGGCGCGCTGGTCCTCGTCGACGCGACCTCCGGCGCGGGCGGCCTGCCGGTCGACATCACCGAGTCGGACGTCTACTACTTCGCGCCGCAGAAGTCCTTCGCCTCCGACGGCGGCCTGTGGATCGGCGTGTTCTCCCCGGCGGCGCTGGAGCGCGCGCAGCGGGTGCACGCGTCGGGCCGCCACGTCCCGGAGTTCTTCTCGCTGCCGACCGCGATCGACAACTCGCTGAAGAACCAGACGTACAACACCCCGGCCCTCTCCACCCTCTTCCTGCTCAACGAGCAGCTGAAGTGGATCAACGGCCAGGGCGGCCTGGACTGGTCGGTGCGCCGCACCGCCGACTCCTCGCGCACGCTCTACGGCTGGGCGGAGGAGTCCAAGTACGCGGCTCCGTTCGTCTCCGACCCGGCGAAGCGCTCGCAGGTCATCGGCACCATCGACTTCTCGGACGAGGTCGACGCGGCGGCGGTCGCCAAGGTGCTGCGCGCCAACGGCATCGTGGACACCGAGCCGTACCGGAAGCTGGGCCGCAACCAGCTGCGCATCGCGATGTTCCCGGCCGTCGAGCCGTCGGACGTCGAGGCGCTGACGAAGTGCATCGACTACGTCATCGAGAAGCTCTGATCCCTCCGGTCATCCGGTAGGGCGTATGTCGGAAGGGCCCGGCGCGGGGACGCGCCGGGCCCTTCCGCATGCGGCCGATAACCGCTCTATCGGCTCCGGTTGCCCGTCCTTACCATCCGTAACGCGCATACCCG
Organism: Streptomyces sp. NPDC030862; assembly: GCF_055571835.1. NCBI lineage: Bacteria > Bacillati > Actinomycetota > Actinomycetes > Kitasatosporales > Streptomycetaceae > Streptomyces > Streptomyces sp. NPDC030862. The sequence goes on from NZ_JBVIEN010000009.1 coordinate 158,573, forward strand.
TACGACCAACGGGTTGGCATGCGCACACCATCCACGGTTGGACCCCCCACTTCGACCGAAGGCAACCGATCGGAGAACCATGTCCAGAGCAGCACGAGCGACCGCCGTCGGCGGCGCGGCCGCGACCTTACTGGCCTCCGTAGCCGTCTCCCCCGGCGCCTCCGCCGCCACGACCCGGGGCATCGTCGCCCCGCCCGACAAGATCGTGATCGAGATCGCCACCGTCAACGGCTCCGGCTGCCCGCTCGGCACCGCCGCCGTCGCCGTCTCGCCCGACAACACCGCCTTCACCGTCACGTACAGCGACTACCTCGCCCAGGTGGGCGTGGGCGCCGAGCCGACCGACTTCCGCAAGAACTGCCAGCTGAACCTGGTCGTCCACGTCCCGCAGGGCTTCACCTACGCCGTCGCCAGCGCCGACTACCGCGGCTACGCCAGCCTCGCGGCGGGCGCCTCGGCGGTCCAGAAGGCGTCGTACTACTTCCAGGGCTCGCCCAGCACCGTGGCCAAGTCCCATCCGTACAAGGGCCCGTACGCCGACAACTGGCAGGCGACGGACTCCACCGACTGGGCGCAGCTGGTCTGGGCGCCCTGCGGCGAGAAGCGGAACTTCAACATCAACACCGAACTGCGGGTCAGCGCGGGCACCTCGGACCCGACGAAGACCAACAGCTTCATCGCCATGGACTCCACGGACGGCGACATCAAGACGGTCTACCACCTGGCGTGGAAGGAGTGCACCCGGTAAGCCGGGCTGACCGACCGGTGGGCCCGCCCCCCTCCGCGGGCCCACCTCCCCCGTCCCCGCCCCCGCCTCAGCGGCTCAGCGGCTCAGCGGCTCAGGCTCTGGAAGCGGCGTACCGCGAGCGGCAGGAAGACGGCCGTGATCACCAGCGGCCACACCACCGCCATCAGCACGGCGTTCTCCTGGATCCAGCTGCCGTCGCCGCCCACCGGGTTGCCGAACAGCTCCCGCGTGGCCGCCGCCGTCGAGGAGATCGGGTTCCAGGCGGCGAGCGTGCCCAGCCAGTCGGGCATGGTCCCGGGCTGGACGAACACACTGGAGATCATGGTCAGCGGGAACGCCACCGCGAACAGCCCGCCGGCCGCCTCCGGGTTGGGCACCAGCAGTCCGAGCCAGATGCCGACCCAGGTCAGGCAGTAGCGCAGGAGCAGCAGCAGCGCGAAGCCGGCCACCGTCCCGAGGAACCCGCCGTCCGACCGCCACCCCATGACGAACGCCGTCGTCGCCAGGATGGTCAACTCGGCGCACGCCACGATCAGGTCCGTCACGCCGCGGCCGGTGACCACCGCCGACGGGGCCATGGGCATGGAGCGGAACCGGTCGATGACGCCCTTGTCGGCGTCGGTGACCACGGCCGTCGCGGTGTTGATGAAGCCGAAGGCCATCGTCATCACGAACATGCCGGGCATCAGGAAGTCCCGGTAGTCCGCGGCCCCTCCGCCGCCAGGCGGCTTCATCGCGCCGCCGAAGACGTACCCGTACAGCAGGACGGACAGGATGGGGAAGCCGAGCTGCCAGGCGATGGAGACGGGCTTGCGCTGGTAGTGGGTCAGCTGGCGGCGTACGACGTTCCAGCAGTCGACGACCGCCCAGTAGGCGCGCCCGCGCCCGGCGATCGGCTCCAGGGCGCTGCTCGCACCCGTGCTCGTGCCGGTGCTCATGCCACCGCCTCCTTCTCCTCGGTCGCGTGACCGGTCAGGCGCAGGAACACGTCGTCCAGGCTCGGCCTGCGCAGCCCGATGTCCTCGACCTGGACCCCCTCGTCCTGCAGGGTCCGCGCCACCTCGGTGAGCGCCGCCACCCCGTCGGCGACGGGCGCGTGGACCCGCCGCTCCGGGTCGTCGACGCGCGGCTCGCCCGCGCAGACCCGGGCGACGGTCTTGGCGACCCTCGGCAGGTCCGCCGTGTCCACGGCCACCACCTCGATGCGGTCGCCGCCGACCTGGCGCTTGAGCGCCTCGGGGGTGTCGTCGGCGATGGCGCGGCCCCGGTCGATGACGGTGATACGCGAGGCGAGCTTGTCGGCCTCCTCCAGGTACTGCGTGGTGAGCAGGACGGTCGTGCCGCCCGCGACCAGGTCGCGCACCGCCTCCCACACCTCGCCGCGCCCGCGCGGGTCGAGGCCGGTCGTCGGCTCGTCCAGGAACAGCACGCGCGGCGCCAGGATCATGGAGGCCGCCAGGTCCAGGCGCCTGCGCATGCCGCCGCTGTAGCCCTCCACGCCCTTGTCGGCGGCCTCGGTCAGGCCGAACCGCTCCAGCAGCTCCGCGGCGCGCTGCCGGGCCCGCCGTCCGCCCAGGTGGAACAGCCGCCCGAACATCTCCAGGTTCTGCCGGCCCGTGAGCACCTCGTCCACGGCGGCGTACTGGCCGGTGAGCCCGATCAGGCTCCGTACGCGCCGGGGGTCGCGGCCCACGTCGACGCCGGCGACCTCGGCGCGCCCGCCGTCGAAGCGGCGCAGGGTGGCCAGCACCCGCACCGCCGTGGTCTTGCCCGCGCCGTTCGGCCCGAGGAGGCCGTGCACGGTACCGGGGCGGACGGCGAGGTCGAAGCCGTCCAATGCCCTCTTCTCCCCGTACCGCTTCTCCAGGCCCTCGGCCCGTACCGCCCAGTCGTTCATGACACCCTCCCCGTCGAGAAACTGAGTACACCGTACCCAAGCGAGCGTACACCGTACCCAGTTTTTGTCGAGCGGGAAGGGCGGGGGTTCGGCGGGGAATTACGCTGGCCCCATGAGCAGCGAGAAAACCACCGGCGGCGGCGCCACGGCGACGACCGGCAGCGGCGACATCACCCGCAGCCTGGAGCTGCTCTGGGACGCCGGGGAGCCGCCCCCGCGGGGCGCGCGGGGGCCCAAGCGCGGCCTGACCCTCGACCGGATCGTCACCGCCGCGGTCGAGGTCGCCGACGCGGAGGGCCTCGACGCCGTCTCGATGCGCCGCCTCTCCACCGAGCTCGGCGCCGGCACGATGTCGCTGTACCGGTACGTCCCCGGCAAGGCGGAGCTGCTCGACCTGATGCTCGACCACGTCCAGGGCGACGCCCTGGACGCCCCCGCCCCGCCGCCCGCCGACTGGCGCGCCGCCGTGGAGTCCCTGGCCCGGGAGCAGCTCGACCTCTACCGCCGCCACCCGTGGCTGCTGAAGGTCAACCAGGCCCGTACGGTCCTCGGCCCGAGCGCGCTCCGGGGGTTCGAGCGGGCCCTGCGGGGCCTGAAGGGCATGGGGCTGAGCGACCCGGAGACCCTCTCGGTGATCATCACCGTCCAGAGCTTCGCCGCCGGTATCGCGCGCCTGGAGGCGCAGGCGGTGGAGGCCGCCAAGGAGACCGGCGTCAGCGACGAGGAGTTCTGGACGCGCCAGGGCCCCTTCCTGGTCCGCGCCATGGAGAGCGGGGACTACCCGCTGATCGCCGCCCTCTCCGAGGACACCTTCTCGCCCGACGTCGACCACTTCGGCTTCGGCCTGCGCGCCCTGCTGGCGGGCTTCGAGGCCCTGGTGTCCGCCCGCCCCACCCAGCACGACGCACCACCCCCGCCGGACGACGCCGCCTGACCGGGTGCATACCCCGCACCCGTCCGGCCCGGACCTCCCCGACATCGCGGGCCTGCAGGTGCGCTACCGGATCGCCCCGGCCCTCGCGCTCGTCGTCTCCTCACGCTCGACGCCTCTTCATGCTGCACGTGCGGGAGTTGACGGCTCAGACGCAGGTGAGTACGCGTACTCATGCCCCGAGGGGGCCGGTCTTCGGATGATGCGTGCATGCGAAAGAACACTCTCCCGAAGTCCGTGCTGGTGGCCGCGCTGAGCTGCCTCGTCCTCTCCGCCTGCGGCAGCCAGAAGGCGACCACCGACCAGGCGGCCCCCGCGGGCAGCGCCGCCTCGGCGCGCGCCGTGCCGAGCGCCTCCCCGAGTGCCCCGGCCGACCACGGAGATCCGGAGATGCGGTTCATCGACTTGGTGGGCCAGACCCTCCAGGCCTGCTCCCCCGACGCCCCCAGTGAGAAGGGCGGTGGCGAACCGCCCGTGCCCGACGGCCCGGTGCTCGAGGAGCAGCCCACCGGGATCTACGGGCCGGGCGAGACGCCCCCGCCCGTGCCTGGCGACGCCGAGGGCGCCCCCGCCCCCGTCCCCCTTCCCTCCGACGCCCCCGAGCCGCCGAGCCCCGCCCCCGGTGCCCGCACGTCCGCGCCGGTCGAGGTGCCCCTGACCGAGGTCGAGCAGTGCTTCGCCGACCAGCACGCGGACCGCGTCGGCAAGGCGTTCAACACGAGGACGACCGACTACGACGCGATGCGCACGAAGCTGATCGCCCTCGACTACCCCGCCTCGCGGGTGCACCGCATGCCGGACCACGGAGGCGCTCCCCGGGTGCGCGTCGACCTGCGCTTCATGGGCGGCCACGAAGCCCTGGAGGTCACCGGAACCGGCAGCGGAGTGATCGTGGAGACGTTCGGCGCCCCCGAGACGGAGGACGTGAAGCTGACCGACGTGAAGCGGAAGCCCCAGCTGGACACCACCCAGTGAGGACGGGGGCCGGCGGTCAGCGACGGGACGAGGGACGCGTGGGCGGCACGATGCGCACCCGCTTCTCGGCGGGCGCCTGCTCTATGTCGTCGAGCTGCGCGGTGATCGTGGCGCGCAGATCGTCGTCGTCCTCGAAGTGGTGGTCCTGGAAGAGCGTGTAGCCCGTCCACATCAGGTTGGCGCACACCCGCGGCGGCACCCCGCCGGTCCGGGCGCCCATGCCGACCAGCGCCACCGACCCGATGGAGCCCGGCGACTGCGCGTTCTGACGGTGGATCGCCTGGAACGCGGCGGCGCATGCGAGCGCCACGTTCAGGGTCTCGCTCACGTCCTGCGCGGACCGCTCCATCGTCGGTGTGGAGATCAGGTACTTCGGGTTCACCGCACCGGACGGCACGCACACCGCGCTGCCCACCGGCAGCCTCCCCGCGAACCGGTCGCGGATCGCCCGCTGCACCCGCAGCTGGATGCCCGCTCCGAGGTACCGCTTGATGACGGCGTCGACCCCGCCGTCCATCCGCCCCCGGGAGTTGGTCGGGCTCACCCACGCATCGACCTGCTCATCGAGGATCGAGCCCCTGCGGATCTCGACCTCGGGCGTGTCGGCGAACGCCGCCCGCCACGCCTCCACCACATCCGCGTTGACATCGGTCAGCACGACCCTGAGCGGCGCCTGCACTCGGTCCACGGTCATCGTCCACTCCCCCATCGAGCAACGGTTCTTCCACTGCCCACGACGCTAGCGTCCGCCACTGACAACCGGCCTTCTTGCGAAGGTACGTGATGGTTCGTCACCAACGTCCCACTGTCACTGCCCGGTGCTAGCGTCCCGCTCCAGTTTCGTGACCGATGAGATTCGGAGCCCTTCACCATGAGCGATTCCCACACCCCGGCCACCCCCTCCACCCCGGACCCGGCCGACCCGCTCGCCCTCGCCGAACTGTTCAAGGGCGGCGGCGAACCGTGGCTCCCGCTGCTGAAGCCCGTCATCGAGGCGCAGCCCGGTGCGGCCGGCTTCATCGGCCCCGACCGCAGCCCCGAAGTCGTTCCCGTCCGCGAACTGACCTTCCAGGCGCTCAAGCCCCACCCGCCGCACAAGTGGAAGGTCGTCGTCTTCGGCCAGAACCCCTACCCGCGGCCGGAGAGCGCGACCGGCATCGCCATGTTCGACAACACCTTCCACGACTGGAAGGACAGCCAGTTCGGCAGGGTCGTCAGCATCCGCTGCATCATCAAGGCGGCCGCGATGTGGAAGTACGGGATACCCAAGAAGACGCCCATCGCCGACGTCCGCGCGCTGCTGGCGAAGCAGGACACCGTCCAGCCGCCGGAGTGGTTCCAGGCCATGCTCACGCAGGGGGTGCTGCTGCTGAACGCCGCGCTCACCGCCAGCGGCGACCGGTCGACGGGGCCCGACCGGCACACGGCGTTCTGGCGGCCGGTCGCCGAGCGGATCGTCGAGGAGATCCTCAAGGCCAAGCAGGACGCCGCCGAGGAGGACCGCGGTGTCGTCTTCGCCTGGTGGGGCGCTCACGCGCGCAGCCTGAAGAAGATCGTCCTCCGGCTCCAGGAGAAGTATCCCGACGTCGACGTCCGCCACATCGACCACGCCAACCCGGCGGCACAGGGCGACCTCTTCTGCGAAGGCGATCACTTCGCGACCGTGAACGACGCCCTCGCCTCACTCGGCGCCGACGAGGTCGACTGGCTCCCGAGCAAGGGGTGGGACCAGCGCGCCGCGGCGGATGCCGACGGGGGCGGGACCGCGGACGACGGCACCGCCGAGCGCATGGGCGCCTTCATCGCGTCCACCATGGAGCTGCACCAGCTCTATCTGGACCGCCTCTCCAGCGTCAAGGACGAGGGCCTCGTCCTCCCCGCCATCACCGGCGTGTTCGACACCCCGCTCATGGACTTCCGCGACGCCGTCGCCCCGGTCGCCCGGCTGCTGTCCGGCCTGGACCGGCACGTCCGGCTGTCCCACGAATTCGGCAAGCGGCGGGCGGACGAAGCGGCCGACGGCCTCTCCGCCGACGCCATCGCCGCCCTCTACCTCTACACCTGCGAGTCGGCGTTCTACCGCGAGATCAACGCCATCCTGCGCGCCCCCGACCGGTCCAGGCTCGTCCCGTACCTGCCCTATCTGCGCCTGCTGTTCTCGGCGGTGTCGGGGCTCCCGGCCCGCACCCAGCCGCTGTGGCGCGGCGTGGCCCTGGACCTGCGGGCGCAGTACCCGCTCGGGCGGACGGTGACCTGGTGGGGCGTGTCCTCGTGCACGTCCGAGCTCGGCGTGGCCCGGTCGTTCCTCGGCAGCCGCGGCAAGCGGACGCTCTTCGAGGTGCAGCCTGTCCGGGCCGTGGGCATCCGCAGCTTCTCGGCGTTCACCGGCGAGGAGGAGTACATCCTCGCGCCCGGCACCCAGCTCAAGGTCACCGACGTGAAGACCGAGCGCGGCGGCCTGTGCACCGTGCGGCTGACCGAGCTGGAGGAGCAGCCGCTCGTGTCCTGAACAAGCCGGCGCCGCCGCCGGCGCCGCCCTACCCGCGCGGGCGCCGCCGCCTCAGCCAGAAGGCACCCACCGCGACCGCGCCCAGCACGAGCGCGCCCAGGGTCGCGTTCCCGCCCTCACCGGACGAGCCGCCCGAGCCGTCCGCCGAGCCGCCGCCGCTGCCGCTGCCGCTGCCCGAAGGGGAGCCGGGAGCCGGCGTCCGCCCCTGCCCGCCGTCGGCACCGGCGTCGGCACCGGCTCCCCGCTCCACCGGCACCCGGACGACCTCGCTCCCCTCCCCCTCCGACCCGATCATCAGCGCCTTCCCGTCCAGCGTGTACGTCACCGACTCCGACTGCCGCTGCAACGGTGCGGACACCCGCCGCTCCTCCCCCAGCCGGCCCCCGCCCTCCCACGCGTACGCCCGCGCGCTGAAGTAGCTCCGCAGCACCAGCTCCGTCCCGTCCGGCGAGAAGGCGCCGTCCGTCACCCACGGCACCTCGCCTACGCGGCGGAAGACGTTGGCGCCGTCCGCGGAGAGCCGCGCGGGCCCTTCGTACAGGCCGCCGCCGTCCTCGTTCTTCGACGCGATGTACACGCGGCCCGTCTTCGGGTGCACCATCAGCGCCTCCGCGTCGCGCGCCCCGTCGGCGTACCGGACGGTGTACTGCGTGGCGTCGACCGTCCGGTCGCCGAGCTCCTTCGGCTCGGGGAAGCGGTAGATCCACACGTGGTCCCAGGAGCCGTCGAGGTTGTCCCCGATGTCCCCGACGTACACGGCACCGTCCGGGCCGACCGAGATGGCCTCCATGTCGCGCGGGGTGCCGATCCCGCGCAGGGTGACCGTGGCGACCGTCCGGCCGGTCCGCCCGTCGACGGCGAAGACGCGCGGCCCGTACTGGTCGTTGTGCGTCCAGTAGACGCCCGGGTGGGCGCGGCTGGCCGCGAGCCCGCTGGACTCGGTGATCCGCGGGTCCTGGAGGGTGAACCCGCCGTCGTCCGCCACCGCCGGGACGGCGGCCGCCACCACGAGCGCACCCGCCGCGAGCGGGCCCGCCACGAGCGCACCCGCCACCGAAGCCATCCGCAAGAACGCAGCCATACGCCCCAGTGTCCATGGTCACAGCGCCCCCGCGCTCCCCGGCCGGGGGTCCGGTCGGGGATGATGGCCGTATGCGTTTCATGTTCGTCGGCGACAGCCAAACCATCGGACGCGCCGGCGACTACACCTGGCGCTACCGCATGTGGCAGCACCTCAACGCCACCTTCGGCGGCCCGTACGCCATCGTCGGCCCGCGCACCGAGCTGTACGACACCTCCGCCGACGCGCCCGTCTCCCACGCGTACGGCGACCCCGGTTTCCCCACCAAGGCCCAGCGCCACCTCGCCGGCTGGGGCGAGGGCTGGCTCCACATGGCGCCCCTCATCCGCGGGGCCGTCGCCTCCACGAAGGCGGACGTCCTGCTGGTCGCCCTGGGCCTGATCGACCTCGGCTTCTACACCAACAGCGACCAGACCGCCGAGAACGTCCGCGCCTTCCTCCAGGAGGCGCGCGCCGCGAACCCCCGCGTCCGCGCCGTGCTCCTCCCGGTCATCCCGAACGTCCGCGCCCGCGACGAGCCCGACTTCGCCGCCGAGTGCGCCCGCTTCAACGAACTGCTCGCAAAGGCGGTCGCCGACCTCGACGAGCCGGGCTCGCCCCTGCTGCTGGCGACGCCCCCGGAGGCGTACGACCTCCACACCGACACGTACGACGGCACCCACCCCGGCCCGTCGGGCGAGCACAAGCTGGCGGCGGCCTTCGCGGCGGCGATGCACCAGGCGTGGGACATCGGCGGCCCGTACGAAGCGGCCTCCGCCCCCTGGTAGCGGCACTCCTGACAGAGCCGCCACAGAAGCGGACTGCTACCCTCCGGGGTCCATCGTGCGCACCACCCCCGCGTGCGCGTTCCTTGGGGGGAACAGATCTCCGTGCCCAACTCCGCGTCATCGCTCTTCTCGGCGCGCCCGCGTTTCGACGCGCACCTCACCATGCCCGTCCTCGACACCCTCCGCACCGCCGTGGCGGAGCGCGACTGGCCGGCCGTCGCCCGCTTCTTCGCCGGTCTGACGCACGAGGACGAACGCGCCTACGCCTGCTCGTACGTCGCGGGCCTCGACGGCTGCGAGGCGTTCCTGGAGCAGGCCGTCGCCGACCACCCCGGCGACCCGCTCCCCCGGTGCCTCCTCGCGGACCGCCGCGTCCGCATCGGCTGGGGCATCCGCTCCAACGCCCGGGCCCAGCACGTCTCGCGCGAGCAGTTCGACCAGTTCCACGCCTGGCTGCGCCGCGCCGAGGGCCTCCTCATCGAGGTCTGCGCCGAGTACCCCGACTACGCCCTCGGCTGGTACCTGCGCCTGATCACCGCGCGCGGCCTGGAGCTCGGCCAGAGCGAGACCCGCCGCCGCTACGACCGGCTCGCCGAACACCACCCCCACCACTACCCGGCGCAGACGCAGCTCCTCCAGCTGCTGTGCCCGAAGTGGGGCGGCTCCTGGGAGGCCGCCTTCGGCTTCGCGAAGGAGTGCGCGGCCGCCTCCCCGCCCGGCGGGCACAACGCCACGCTGGTCGCCGAGGCGTACCTGGAGCAGTGGCTCGACCTCTCCCCGCGCGAGGGCGGCCGCCGGCTGGCCGAGCCCGCGGTCCGCGACGAACTGACCGCGGCCGCCGCGCACTCCGTCCTGCACCCCCACTACCGTCCCGGCTTCCACTGGGTCTCCGCCCACGGCCACTTCGCCGCCGCCCTCTCCCTGGGACGCCACTACGCCGAGGCCGCCCCGCACTTCCGCGCCCTCGGGGACAACGCGACGAGGCACCCCTGGGACTACCTCGACGACGACCCGGCGGCCGCGTTCCTCCGGCACCGCAAGCACGCACTGGCGAAGGGCTGACCCGATGAACCCGATGAGCCACGGCGACCACGCCACCGACTCCGCGACCGGCACCGTTCCCGGCACCGCCGTCGCCGGCATACGCGAGACCGTGATCGAGGGCGTACGCACCGTCTTCGCGCACCGCCCGGGCCCGGCCTCCGCCGGTCTGCTCTTCCGCGTCGGCAGCGCCGACGAGACGCTCGCCACGCGCGGCATCACGCACCTCGTCGAGCACCTCGCCCTGCACCGCCACGGCATCGACGGCGCCGGCCCGCACCACTACAACGGCACCACCGACGCCACCCACACCCACTTCCACGTCACCGGCGACCCGGCCGAGGTCGTCGCGTACCTCAACGACGTCTGCGCGGCCCTGCGCGATCTGCCCGTGGAGCGGCTGGAGACGGAGAAGGAGATCCTTCGCACCGAGGCCGCCGGGCGCGGCACCGGCCCGCACTCCGACGTCCCCCTGTGGCGGTACGGCGCCCAGGGCCACGGCCTCGCCTCGTACCACGAACTGGGCCTGCCCCGGCTCGACGCGGCCGCGATACGCCACTGGGCGGCCACCCGCTTCACCCGCGAGAACGCCGTCCTGTGGATCAGCTGCGACAGCCCGTCCGGGGACCTGCCCGAGGGCCTGGACCTGCGCCTGCCGTCCGGCCCCCGCCACCCGATGCCGGCCGTGACGTCCGCCCTGCCCCACACCCCCGCCTTCTTCCACGGCGACGACGGTGTCGTCGTCCTCGACGCCGTGGTCCGCCGCTCGACCGCCGCCGGCGTCTTCTCGGACGTGCTCGGCAAGGCGCTCTTCCGCGAGCTGCGCCAGAAGGGCGGCCTGTCGTACACCGCCGACAGCGACTACGCGCCACGGGACGCCGACTTCGCGACGATCACGGCGCTCGCGGACGCGCTGCCGCGGAAGCAGGACGCGGTCGTCGGCGGCTTCATCGACGTCCTCGCCGCCCTGCGCGCCGGGCGCGTCGACGAGGCCGACTTCGCCGCCGTACGCGCCGCCCGCCGCAAGATGTACGAGGTCCCCGACCTCGCCGCCGCCCAGCTGCCCGCGTACGCCCTCGGCCTGCTGACCGGCCACCCGCTCCCCGGCAAGGACGCCTACCTCGCCGAGCTGGACGCCCTCACCCCCGCCGACCTGCACGCCGTCGCCCAGGAGGTGTGGGCGAACGCCCTGCTGAAGGTGCCCGGCGGCCGGGGCGCCGACTGGGCCGGCTTCCACGAGGCGCCGTCGCAGTCGGCCGAGGTGCTGGAGGGCCGCCGCCACGCCTACCGCACCGACTCGCGCGCGGCGCTGGTCGTCGGCGCGGAGGGCGTCAGCCTGGTCTCGCCCGGAAACCAGGTCAGCGTCCGCTACGACCAGTGCGCGGCTGTGCTGGCCTTCCCCGACGGCGCCCGCCACCTCATCGGCCTCGACGGGATGAGCGTCTCCGTCGAGCCGACGCTGTACGAGGTGACGCCCGCCGCGCTCGCCCCGATCGACGCGGCGGTCCCGCCGCAGGTGGTCGTCCCGATGCCGGCGCGCTCCCCGGACCGCATCCCGCAGCCCGAGGCGCGCCGCCCGGAGCCGCCCGTTCCGGGGCAGCGCGCCTCGAAGGCGAAACTGTGGGTGCTGGGCGTGCTGGCGCTGTTCTGGAGCCTGGTCGCGGTGACCGGTACGGCGGACGAGTTCGACCCGTCGGTCGCGGCGGGCCCCGACTGGGGATTCCTCTTCACGGTGTGGCTGCTGGAGGCGTTCATCGTGGCCGCGCTGGCGGTCACCGCCCGCCGCCACTGGAAGTCCCGCAGGGCCGCCCGCCGCTGAGCTTGCCGATCTCCCGCCCCGGGGACAACCCCCGTACGGGGAACGGGGGAACGGGGGAACAACCATGCTCTATCTCGCGGCATTGATCGTGGTGGCGGCGGCGATCGGCTACCGCCTGGCCGTCGCGACGCGCGTCACGAGGGCGATGGAGGGCGGCGTACGCGTCCGCCAGGACCTCTCCGCGGAGGACCTCTCCGCCGAGGGCCTCTCCGCCGAGGGCCTCTCCGCCGAGGAGGTCGCCTTCCTGGCGGGCGGGCCGCGCCGGGTCGTGACGACGCTGCTGTTCCGCATGAAGCGGGAGGGCCGGCTGTCCGTCTCCGACGACGGCACGGTCACCCTCCACGACGACGTGTACGCGGCCGGCTCCCTCGAGAAGGCCCTCGTCCAGGCGGCGGGCGTCTCCCGCACCGAGCGCCTCAGCAAGCTGGTGGCGCGCGCGTCCACGAGCCGCGCGGTGCAGTCCATCGGCGACCGCCTGGAGGCGGAGGGCCTGGTGATAGGGCCCGCACTGCGCCGGTCCCAGCGCCGGTCGCGGAGCCTGCTGTCGTGGTCGGCGATGTTCCCGGCCGTCCTGTCCGCCGTCGACGTCGCCACCGGCCCGTCCGCCTTCTGGTGGGCGGGCTTCGCGCTGTTCGCCGTGGCCGAGGCCGCCTCCCGGCTGCTCAAGCCGGTCTCGGTACGGGTGCCGTACCGCGTCCAGTGGATGCTCACCACCCTGCGCACCACGTGCGACCGCCCGTCCACGGTGGCCGTCGCCCTCGACGGCCTGACCGCCTCCGAGGAGCCCGAACTGCTGGCCCTGGTCACCCCCGAGACCTGGAAGGCGAGGCAGAGCCCTTACGGCAACGGGACCGGCGCCGCCGTCAGCGGCACCCTCGCGCCCTGGTGCGGCGCCGCCGCCGACTGGGGTTCGCCGGGCGACGGCGCCGCGGGCGCGGCCTCAAGCTGCGGTGGTGGTGGCGGGGGCGGTGGCTGCGGCGGCGGGTGCGGCGGCAGCGGCTGACCCGGGGAGCTGGACGACGCGCCGGCGGCGGGTCGGCAGGCCCGCGGTCGGGTTGGCCACGCCCCAGGCGGCTCCCTTGCAGATCAGCTCCTTGTAGAGCGCGGCCACGCGGCCCGTCAGGGCGCCGTCCTTCGCCCGGTCGTCGGCCGTGACGAACTGGATCAGGCCCTCCTTGCGGCCGAGCGAGACGCACTGCTGGAAGTAGCGGATGGGGACGCGGGGCACCTTGACCCCGGCCAGGCGGGCGGCGATGGCGTCGGCGGCCTGCCAGGCCATGGGGACGCCCGAGGCGCAGGACATGCGCAGCGGCTTGTCGTTGGGTCCCATGGCCATCGCCGCGTCGCCGACCGCGTACACGTCCGGGTGGGAGACCGAGCGCATGGTGGCGTCGACCACGATCTGGCCCCGGTCGGTGAGTTCGAGGGCGGTGGCCTGGGCGATGGGGTGGACGGCGAAGCCGGTGGTCCACACGGTGACGTCGGCGGGGAGGGTCCGGCCGTCGGCCGTCGTGACGTGATCCGCCTCCACGGCGTTCACCGCCGCGTACTCGTGGACCGTGATGCCGAGCTTGTCCGCCACCTTCCGCAGGTGGGCGCGGCCCTTCTCGGAGAGCCAGTCGCCGAAGGCGCCGTGGGTGGCCAGGGCGACGTCGAGGTCCGGGCGGGCCTCGGCGATCTCCGTCGCGGCCTCCAGGCCGGTCAGGCCGCCGCCGACCACGACCACGGGCCGGCCGGCGTCCAGGGCGGCGAGGCGGTCGCGGAGGCGGAGGGCGCCGGGGCGGCTGGAGACCTCGTACGCGTGGGTGGCGGCGCCGGGCACGCCGCCGTCGTTCCAGCCGCTGCCGAGGGCGTAGACGAGCGTGTCGTACTCCAGGACCTCCTGCTGGGAGCCGTTCGCGGGGGCGACCGTCACCGTCTTGCGGTCCACGTCGACGGCGGTGACCTTCGCGAGCTTCAGCGCCACGCCCGTGCCCGCGAACATCTCACCGAACGGCCGGGGCTTCAGCTCCTGCCCGACGGCGAGCTGGTGCAGCCGGACGCGCTCGACGAAGTCGGGCTCGGGGTTGACGAGTGTGATGGTGACGTCCGCGCGGTGCAGTCGCCGGGCGACGCGGCCGGCGGCGACGGCTCCGGTGTAGCCGGCTCCGAGGACGACGATGCGGTGCTGCATGGGCCTGCTCCTGTCTGCGAGGTTCCGCCGCTGTCTTGCGCGGTTTCGCCTCTTGAACCGGGCAGCCCGACGTTTCCTGACAGGTTCGGGATGTGAACCACGTCACATCCCGCCGGAGCCGGGTCAGAGCGTGAGGAGCGGGGGCTCCCCCTGGTGCGCGGCGGTCCACAGCTCCGTCGCACGGACGAGCTTGTCGGGGTTGACCTGGCTGCGGATCGCGACGATGCCCTCCGCGGTGACCTCCAGGCAGGTGACCGCGACGACCCGGCCGTCCACGACCGCCACGATGGCGGGCTCGCCGTTGGCGGTCGTGGCATAGATCGCGGGCGCGCCGCCGACGAGGGCCCGCTTGGCCTCGCTGGGCTTGAACAGGCCGCGCATGAACTTCGCGACCGCGAGCGCGCCCTCGAACGCCTTGGCGCGGGCCGGGACCTTCCCGCCGCCGTCACCGGCCGCGATGGCGTCCTCGGTCAGCAGGCGTACGAGGGGTTCGGTACGGCCGCTGGTCGCCGCCGCCAGGAACTCCTCGACGATCCGCCGGGCGGCGGCCTCGTCGATCTCGGTGCGCGCCTTGCCGTCCGCGACGTGCTTCTTGGCCCGGTGGTACGTCTGCTGACTGGCGGCCTCGGTGATGTCGAGGATCGCGGCGATCTCCCGGTGCGGGTAGTCGAAGGCCTCCCGCAGCACGTACACCGCCCGCTCGCCCGGCGAGAGGCGCTCCAGCAGGACGAGGACGGCGTACGACACCGACTCGCGCTGTTCGGCGGTGTCGGCCGGGCCGAGCATCGGGTCCCCGGCGAGGAGCGGCTCCGGGAGCCACCTGCCCACGTACGTCTCCCGCCGGGCGCGCGCCGAAGTGAGCATGTTGAGACAGAGGTTGGTCAGCACCTTCGTGAGCCACGCCTCGGGCACCTCGATCCGCGCCACGTCGGCGGCCTGCCAGCGCAGGAACGTTTCCTGCACGGCGTCCTCCGCCTCACTCGCCGAGCCGAGCAACCGGTAGGCGATGGCCTCCAGCCGCGGCCTGGCGGCCTCGAACCGGTCGACGTCACTCGTGATCAGGGCCATGCGCGCGATCGTAGCCGTCCGGGGGCCGGCGCGGCAGGCGGGATGGCCGGCCGATCCGGCCGCTCACCCGCCTCACCAGGTCGCGTACCCCGAAAAGGGCCGTACGCCGTCGCCCCAACGGACGGCGATCAACAGGTCCTCGTACCTGAGGAGGCCCGCCAGCTCCGCGTTGCCGTCGTCCGCGTCGCGGTTGAAGGTGCGCGCGTCCCGGCGCTCGCCGGTGGCGGCGTCGTGGACGTACAGCTGGTCATGGCCCCTCCTTTCGCGGGTCAGGACCGTCACGCGGCCACCGCCCGCGTGCAGTGCCGTGATCCCGCCGGACACGGAGTCCCGCCACACCTCGTTGCCGCTCGTCAGGTCGTAGGCGACGATCTCGCCTCCGATGTGGGTGAAGAGCTTCCCGCCGTCGACAGCCACCCTTTCCCGGCTGCCCACCGGGATGCCGGCGTTGCCACCGACGGACTCGATCAGCGCCTGACGGCGGCCGTCCGGCCCGAAGGAGACGAAGGAGTCCGTCCCGTGCTCATCCCGCGACTCGACGTCGAGCACCGCCGGTTCGGCGGCGGACAGGAAGCCGACGGACACGTCCGTGCCGATCGGGCGCCGGTCACCGAGGGGGACCGTCCACCGCGCCGTGCCGTCGGCCGGGTCGAACGCGGCGAGCTTCATCTCCTCGCAGGCGAGGACCACGAGGACCTGCCGGGCCGAGGCGGCGACCCCGTGCGGCAGGCAACCCTTCGGTACGGCGGCCTGCCAACGCTTGGCGCCGGTGCGCAGGTCGAAGGCGCCCACGGCCCGGTCGGCGGGGAGGTACACGGCGAGTCCGCCGCCGACGGCGACGACGTCCTCCCCGCCGGCCCACGGCCCAGCGCCCGGCGTGCGGCTGATCCGCCACAGCTCGCGTCCGTTCTTCAGGTCGATCGCGACGACGGTGGCGCAGCCCTTGCCCACGTCGCCATGGGCGATCAGCGCGACGGAGCCCGCCACGACGCGGCTCGTCGCGCAGATCTCGGCCGTCCTGGGTGGGTCGTACTGCCAACGCCGCTTCCCCGACCCGGCGTCGAAGGCCGTGACGGCGTCGTAGCGGCTGCGGACGACGGTGTCCCCGACGAGCCAGGCCGCGTTGCCGTACGCGGCGGCCGCGCGGTCGTGCGGGGTGTTCCAGACGCGTTCCATGGAGTCGCCGGGCATGTAGCCCAATTCGGAGGCGATGGCGGAGGCGAGACCCGCCAGGAGGCCGAGCGGCACGACGATCAGTGCCGCGAGGGCGATCGCCCTCCTCCACCACCCCGGTGCCGCGTCATCGCTCGTACGCGTCGCCATACGGATCCCCACCCCTGGTCCAGCAGTTCGAAGGCCTCGGGGTAGGGGACGGCCTACGCGCCGGCGGCCGCCTCCCGCGCGACGAGGGCGCGCCAGGAGGGGGCGGGGCGCGGGGCCGCCGCCGCGGCGGCCTGCCGGCAGCGCCCGCACTGCGTCTCGTCCCCGACCGGCCGGAACAGGTGCTCGTCACCCGGCCCCTCACAGACGACCATCTGGCGCGGCCCCGCGGCGGCTTCCGCGGCGACGGGCAGCTTCTCCACCAGGCGGTGCCGCAGGAACCCCACCGCCGAGCGGACGCCCCCGGGCGGCAGCCCGGACGTCAGCGCCCGGTGCAGTTCGGACGCCGACAGGCCGCGCCGCAACCACTCGGCCGCCGCGTCGGCGAGGCCGCGTGCCTCGCGGACGCCGAGCAGCAGGTCGGGGTGCGTATGCCGCAGCGAGAGGAGGACCCGCTCGGCCTGGTCGAGTTCCGGCGCCGAAGCCGGGGCCGGGGCTTTGGGTGGGTGGTGGGGATCGTTCTTCTCTCCGTCTTCGTCTTCCGGAGGGGAGCCGCCGACCACCCGGGGTGCCGATTCACCGACGGTCGGTTCCGGCGCACTCGGCGGCGCGACCGGCGGACCTGGCGGCTCGGCCGGAGACGCTTCCGCCGGAACGCCGCCCCGGACCCGGGCCGCTTCCTCCCTCGTGAGGGTGACGTTCGAGCAGAGCTGCTCCGTGGCCCACCGGCCCCGGTGGTCCTGGAACTGCCACTCGTGGACGAACCCGCCCTCGACCAGCAGTCGCTTGGCCTTCTGGTACGCCCGGGGCTTCAGCCCCAACTCGGCGGCGTGCTCGCTCAGCGGCTTGCCGACCTTGCCGTCGGGCAGCCCCTGGATGTGAATGAGCAGGATCTTCGCGTCGCTGTTGAGGTGCGAATGCCGTACGACGTCGTGCGAGACCTTGGTGTAGCGCCGAACGGGCGCGATAGCATGCCGAAGCATTTCCGTGGAGTTGCCTTCCACTGGGAGTGAAGGTCCTCGGATGGGTGTTGGCGCACCGCCGGGGACCGCTCCATGTGCCCACGGAGCGTGATGACGCGGTCACCGTACCGCATCACCCGCCATTTCGTACAACAAGTCCTTTTCGGCGGACGGCACTTCACTCCACAGCTCAGCGGACGGTCTACGCGAACTGCCCGGGCTGGTAGTCACCGGCGGGGTTCCGGACGATGACGTTCAGGCGGTTGAAGGCGTTGATGAGGGCGATGGTCGCCACCAGCGCGGTGAGCTGCTCCTCGTCGTAGTGCTTCGCGGCGTTCGCCCACGCCTCGTCCGTGACGCCGCCGGCCGCGTCCGCGATGCGCGTGCCCTGCTCGACGAGCTCCAGCGCGGCGCGCTCGGCGTCGGTGAAGACGGTGGCCTCCCGCCAGGCCGCGACCATGTTCAGGCGCAGGGCGGTCTCCCCGGCGTGGAGGGCGTCCTTGGTGTGCATGTCGACGCAGAAACCGCAGCCGTTGATCTGGCTCGCGCGGAGGGTGATCAGGTGCTGGGTCTCGGTGGGCACGGACGCGCCCTCCAGGACCTTCCCGGCCGTCGCGAGGTGCTTGACGAACGTGGCGGCGACCGGGCTGGCGAAGAGGTTCAGTCGGGCTTCCATGGTGTGCTCCTTGGCCGTTGCTGGCGGATACACCTCTGGGACGAGTCGGCCCCGGCGAAGCGTGACATCGCCGACTGTGACGCGCGTCTCCCCCTGCCGGGGGCTCCCTCACCGATGACTTCCTGCGTGCTCGACGGTCAGACTCCCGAGACCGAACACGGAACACACGGCACAGGAGGACCCGCCATGCGCACCCTGATCAGCACCGCCTTCGTCTCCCTCGACGGCGTCGTGGAAGCCCCGGGCGGCGAGCCCGGTTACCGGAACTCCGGCTGGACGTTCCAGCACGTCGAGTTCCTGCCCGAGGCCTTCGACATCAAGGGCCGCGAGCAGAAGGAGGCCACCGCGATGCTGATGGGCCGCACCAGCTATGAGGCGTTCAGCGGGGTGTGGCCCGACATGGAGGACTTCGCCGACTACAAGGCGATGCCGAAGTACGTCGTCTCCACCACCCTCACCGAGGACGCCCTGGTCCCCCACTGGGGCGAGACGACGATCCTGCGCTCCGTCGACGACGTCGCCGCCCTCAAGCAGACCGAGGGCGGCCCGATCATCGTCCACGGCAGCGCGACCCTGAACCACGCCCTGTCGGACGCGGGCCTGATCGACCGCTACCACCTGCTCGTCTTCCCGCTCCTCCTCGGCGCGGGCAAGCGCCTCTTCAGCGCCACGGACAAGGACGTCCAGAAGCTGAAGCTGGTCGAGCACGAGGCGTACGCCAACGGCCTCCAGAAGCAGGTCTTCGACATCGTCCGCTGACGGCGCTGGTCTTGTCCGGCCGCCCGGAGGTGTCGAAGGACCCAGCCCCGGCGTCAGGAAAGGCCGACAGCCGTGACCAGCTCGCGCACACCGCTGACCCGTGCGTGTCGTGAGCGGAGCTCGGTGACGATTTTCCGGATCGCAGGGCGGTCGCGCACCTCCCCCGGGGAAACACGCATGGCAGACAGCAGCTCCGCTGCCGTCTGTTCGGGCTTGCCACGCTGCCACCAGGCCCGCGCGAGGTCGGTGTGCATGCGGCCTTTGCGCTCAGGGGTGGTGAACTGGCCCTCATGGAGGCGACGCCCAGCTTCCAGTGCCCTTCCGGCGTCGCCTAGGGCCCAGTGCACCCCGACGGTGTAAAGGTCGACGGCTGCTGGCGTGAGCGAGAACAAGCGTCCGTCGGGCGCCTCGTCCGGAAGGCGCCGGGCCGCTCGCGCCGCTTCCCTGATCATGTCGAGTGCCTGACCTCGGTCACCGGCGATCGCTGCCGTGTAACTGGTTGTGCACAGCATCTGTGCGTATGCGGACGCCTGGGCGTCGGTCTTCAGGCCCGTGGCCTCCACCCGGGCGACGGCGTCGAGGATGTGGTGCTGGGCTGCGCCCGGCTGATCCTGGTGGCGCAGCACGATGCTCAGCTCGCGCGCCGCAGCTGCGGCGACGAGCGGAGAACCGGACCACTCCGCGTACACACCCGCCCGCTCGGCGGTGATCCGGGACTGCTCGTAGCGGCCTACCTTCGTCAGTACCTGCGAGGCAAGGCTGTAGGTCGCGGAGAGGCGGGCGATCGCGACGTCCGTACGGCTACGGGCGGCAGCGTGGGCGTCGGCGAGCAGCTCCGGCATGTCCTTCAGAAGCTTCGTGTTGTGGCCAGCGTCGAATGCGCGGCGGGCCTGGGCCAGGCGTACATCGAGCGGGACTGAGGTACCGGTCGGGGCAGGCATGCTCGCCAGCGCGTCATCAAGGCCGCCGAGCAGGGCGGCCGGAGCCGTGAGCCCTGCGGCGGCGAGCAGTGTCCGGCGGCGCAATGGATCCTCCTCGGCGCGGCATGCCCCTTCCGGCGAGACTCTAGTGGCTGGAGGGCCTGTTAACCCCAAACAAGCCGTCAACACGTCTGGCGGCACACCGACCTCCCGGGCGGCATGCCGCAGGAGGTCCAAGTCGGCATGGCGTCCCCGAGTCTCCAGCCGGGAAACCGTGGAGGCGGAACAGCCGATGCGTATCCCGAGATCCGCTTGACGCCATCCTCGGGAGACCCGGCCGATGCGGATGAGCCTTCCTGGGTCGCGCTGCTCGATGGACGCATGGACCTGGCCGGTGTACCACAGCGGTTCGGTGCTCATCTGGCCTCCCACACGACACCGCGGCGGGTACTGCCTGCTCACGGTAGCCGCATCCGTACTGCCTGAACACGGCGCGTGCAGCATCTGCAAACGCCGTGCACGGGAGGCGAGTCGATCACCCCGGCGACCGGATCGGCGATTTCGTGGAACCGCGACCCCGCACGAAGGCGGGGCTCCGACATCCGGAGGACAGCAAATGGCGACAGCAGCCGAAACCCGGCTCCGCAACCCGCGCGACTATGTGAAGCCCGAGGTCTGGGACCGCGAGATCCAGCTCCTCATGCGCGACCACCCCTTCGACGAGGTGATGGCTACCCGCCTCTTCGGCGCGGCCATCTCGTACCTGATCACGGCCATCGAGAAGTGGGGCCAGGGCCTGGAGATGTGCTGTGGCCGGCTGGTGGACACCGCGGTGCACGTCTTCATCCTGGACACGAAGAACTACCGCGAGTGGTGCGAGGAGCACTTCGACGGCAGGTTCCTGGAGCACATCCCCGAGGTCGCGTTCAAGTACGACGGCAGCGTCGAGCGCACGGCCAGCATCATCGCGGACAACGGATTCCAGGTCGACTGGAAGCTGTGGGAGCGCGATTACGCGAAGTGCGGCCCCTGCCGACCGGGAGCCGACTGCCACTGACCGAAGCCCAGGGCCGCGGGTGGATCCAGCCGCCCGGGGCCCTGGGCTCGATCGTCCGTGCGGATGAAACGGCGCGATACCGCCGCGCCCGACGCAGCGCGTGGCTACGGTGGCCTGCCTGGAGACACAGGCCCCGGAGGACCCATGCCCCGCGCGTCGACCAACCTGCCCGAGTACTGGGACACGTACAAGCCCCACCACGGCGAAGGCGAACAGCCTGCCCCCGAGGTCGATGCCTTCGCCTGGACGCAGTACGAGGGCCACGGCCCGGGCGCCGAGTTCCTCCGAACGCCCCGCACGGCGCTGGAGCTCGGCTGCGCCGAGGGGAAGGAAGCGGTGTTCCTGGCCCGGACCGGGGTCGAGGTCACCGCCTTGGACTTCTCCTCGGCGCAGATCGCGCGGGCACGCCGGTGGTGGGAAGGCACCCCTGGTCTCACCTTCGTCGAGGCCGAGGCGTGCGACTACCTTGCCCGCACCGAGACCACCTACGACGCCGTGTACTCGGTGTGGGGTGCACTGTGGTTCACCGATCCGGACCAGCTCGTGCCGCTGATCGCCAAGCGGCTCAATCCCCGCGGCACCCTGGCCTTCGCGCACGCCGAGCCGCTCGAGGGCTTCTACGGTCCGCAGCCGATGTACGGCAACGGCCTGGCCGGCCGAAAGCTCACCGTCCTGCGCTGGGCGTACAGCCCGGACTGGTGGGCGGACCTCCTGAAGCGGCAAGGCTTCACGGAGGTCGACGCTCTTGTCCTACCGGCACCGAATCCCGGCGATGTCGGCACCCTGATGGTGCGCGGAAGCATGCCCGCGCGGTGACGTGTACGCGAGTCGACCGCCGGAGCGGGTGTGCAGCGAGGAGGAGTGGACGTGCCGCAGCAGACCTCTGGTAACGGACGTGACCAACCTCCCATCGCCGCAGCCGTCGTCGTCCGCGAGGGGCGCGTCCTGATGGTGCGGCGCCGGGTCGGCGAAGGTCGGCTCTCCTGGCAGTTCCCCGCCGGCGCGGTCGAGCCCGGCGAGATGCGCGAGGCCGCCGCCGTGCGGGAGACCAGGGAGGAGACCGGACTGCACGTCTCCGCCATCCAGCTGCTCGGCGAACGGGTCCACCCGGTGACCGGGAGGTTGATGTCCTACACCGCCTGCCACGTCGTGAGCGGTGCAGCGTACGTCGCGGACATCGAGGAACTGGCGGAGCTCGCCTGGGTGACACACGAGAAGATCTCCGCGTACGTGCCGTACGGGCTGTTCGCGCCGGTGCAGCTGTACCTCGACGCCGCGCTGCGGACTGAATCCGCCCCCTAGGTCGTGTCCGGCGGACAGCCCGCGAGACCGGCCCGCGGGCTTCGGCAGCCGATCGGGGCGGGCTGCTGCCGGCCCGCCCGCGACCAGAGCGTCTTACGCGGGCCTGCGGCCCGTCGTCGAGGCGAAGCCCAGCCAGGTGTGGCGGTTGCCCCACCAGCACCAGCCCACCTTCGGGGCGTCGCGCCGCTCGCGGCCGTCGCGGCCCGTGCCGTTGCTGATCCAGATGGCCGGGGTGCGGGCGTCGAAGGTGCCGTTGGCCTTGCGCAGCCGCGAACCGATCGTCATGAAGCAGTGGTTGCGCTCCAGGGCCTCGGGCTGCTGGAGCACCCAGTGGATGCCCTCGGTGAGGACCATCGGGGTGCGGTCCTTCGCGGTGAGGGCGGGCAGGGCCTCCTCCGGGCTCCAGTTGGCCATGTCGTCGCCCCGGTCCGGGGCGGTGACGAGGTAGAGCGGCGTATCGGGCAGCTCGACGGTGTCGAGCGGGGCGAAGTCGTCGACGTCGGGCATGTCGACGACGACGAACCCGGGCTTGTCCGCGCGGCGGAGCAGCGGCGCGAGCGCCGAGGCGGGGACGCGGCTCGGGTGGACGGCGAGCAGAACGTCACCGTCGCCGCCCACACCGTTGGCGCCTTCGGCGAATGCGCGCAGCTCCTCGGCGGACATCCCCGCCAGCTCGTGCACCCCGAGCTCGATCAGGCACTCCGCCTGGGCGGCGAGCGGCGGGAGCGGCGGGAGCGTGGTCACGGTGGTGGCGGCGGCGGGTACGGTTTCGGGCACAGCACTCCCTCAGTCGGCTGTTCGAAGCGGTGGCCCCGGGTCAACGACGCGCCTGCCTCACGTGTTCCCGTCCATCCGCTGTGCCCGCCCCGCGAGGTGCCGTCGCTCAGGGGCGCTCGTCGTACGGCGCGCGGCCTCCCGGTACGCGGCCGCCGCGGACTCCCGGTCGCCGAGCAGCTCCAGCAGGTGCGCCCGCGTCGCGTGCAACCGGTGGTGGCGGGCCAGGCGGCCGTCGGCCTCCAGCTCCGCGAGCAGGTCGAGCCCGGCGCCCGGGCCGTGGACCATGGCGACGGCGACCGCGCGGTTCAGCGTCACCATCGGGTTGGGCCCGAAGTGCTCCAGCAGTTCGTAGAGCGCGAGGATCTGCGGCCAGTCAGTCGCGTCGGTGTCCCGCGCCTCGTCGTGCACCGCCGCGATGGCGGCCTGCACCTGGTACGGGCCCACCTGCCCGCGCGGCAGGGTCCGGCTGATCAGGCCGACGCCCTCCTCGATCAGCCGCGCCAGCGCCGTACGGTGTCGCCGTCCAGAGTGAGCCACGTGCCGTCTCCCAGCGGCACGGGCAGACACCCCACGGCGTGCGGGTAGTGCACCTCACCCAGGACGGTCAGAGTTCCGGCATCGAGGATGAAGTGGCGTGCTTCCTCGCCCCAGGGGTCCTCCCCTGCCGCTGCCAGGATGCGGTCGCCGTCGACGTAGCCAGGCTGGCCCATGAAGACGAGTCCATCCGGCAGGACGTCGCCGGCCTCGGCCTCGAGCGGTTCCTGCGCGCCTGCCGTGTAGCGGGACAGGAGAGCGCCTCCGATGGAGATGGTCAGGAAGTCGCCGGGTGCGATGGAGCTGCCCGTGAAGGGTTCGTCGAAGGTGCCCACGGTCCGCAGGCGCAGCCCGCTGTCGGGGGTGAGGGAGACGAGGAGGGAGTACGCCTCCTCCTGCCCCTGAGCCGCGTTGAGGAACACTTCCGCTGCACTGGTGGGTCCCTGATGGAACTCGTAGGTGCCGTCGGAGGACGGCATGACGGTCTCGGCGACGACCTCACCGGTCTTGAGGTCGAGTGCGATACAGGCGTCCTGTCGACGGCCCTGATCCGTCAGTGTGGCAGCGGGTACGGCGGCGAGCAGGTAGCGGCCGGTCGGGTCGGCACAGCAGGCACCGAAAGCCCACCATGGCCACGGCGCGTGAGGGAATGTCCAGCGGGCCTGCCCGTCCGCGTCGTAGACCGTCACAGCCTCCCGGGTGCTGACGGCTAGAGCTCCATCAGGAGCATGAGAGCAGTACGAACGGCTTTCGGCCAGAGCGCGAATGGTCCAGCTGTGCTGAGCGTCCAGGATGGTGCCCTGGTCTCCGGATACCCGGCCCAGGCGGATGTCCGTTGCGCCGCGGGCCACCAGCCAGTAGGCGCCCTCCCTCACCAGCCACTGGTCGAGCCTGCCATCCGACCTGGCCAGGCCGGAGAACTCCTCGCTTGCTGTGAGCTCCGCGGGCACCGGCGTGTGCTCCATGCTGCTACTTCGTCCTCAGATAGTCGTCTGCCACGGGCCGAACCGCTTGGGCAGGCCCCTCCAGGGCAGCCCGATGCGGAACTCCCCTATCCCCGCGCGTCCGGCTTCCACTCCTGGGCGAGGAGCCCGAGCACCACCTCGTCCAGGAACTCGCCCAACGCCCAGTGCGAGGAGCGCAGCACGCCCTCCCGGACGAAGCCGTTGCGCTCGGCGGAGCGCAGCATCGCGGTGTTGTCCGCCAGCGTCTCGATCTGCAACCGCTGCAGGCCGCGCACGACGAAGCCGTAGTAGCACAGCACCGCGACCACGTCGGTGCCGTACCCCTTGCCGCGGGAGGACGGCAGCAGCCCGAGCCCGATGTGCGCGGACCGGTGGTGGTTGTCGATGCCCCACAGCGTGGCGGTGCCGACGAGCGCCCCGCCGTCCAGCTCGACCACGGAGAACTGGACCCTCCCCTGCTGCTTGTCGTCCACCACGAGCCGGGGATCGTTCGAGCCGGGCGTGATCGGCCGCCACGGCACTCCCTCCGCCCGCGAGGCACCGGCCACGTCGTCGTAGAGCTCGGTCCGCAGGACCGGGATGTCCTCGTCGTAGCGGGCCCTCAGCCCGACCTTGCCGCCTCGTAGCATGCGAGGTTCTTATCCGGCCGGGCCGGACGGCGGCAAACCATTAAGCACCCACGGCCGCCGTGGGTCACCCGGGCGGTGCCATCACCCGGACCACCGTCTCGTGCAGCAGGTCCGGCTCCACGAACGGCGCTTCCGCCGTCGGCCGCGACCGCCAGTCCAGCGGCCACGTCAGCCCGTCGAGCGCGGGCACCCCGACGAACGCCGCCCCGCGCGCGTTCCGGCTCAGCGCCCTCGCCCCCGCCGGCCAGGCGTACGCGCGTGCCGTCTGCGGCGGCAGGAGGAAGTAGAGGTTCTGCTCCCCGGCGAGCTCCCGGACGATGGGCCCCGCCTCGAAGTGGGTGAACTGCATGAGCTCGTACGCGACCTCCTCGCCGAGCATCCCGCCGATGCGTACGGCGTCGAAGTGGATGCCCGCGTGCCGCAGGGCGTGCCCGGAGGCGGGTACCCAAGAAGGCACTCTGTCAAGCGAATTGCGCTGATTCATGCGGCCAGCTTGGCCCTCCGGTTCTACTGTGACCAGCACCACAGGAGGTCTGTGAGGGGCTGTGCAATTGGGGAGGACGTGCGTGAAGAGGGGAAACACGGGCACCACGGGCGCCGCGAAGGCGTTCGGCAGGCTGCTCCGCTTCCACCGGGAGCGAGCGAAGGTATCGCAGGAGGCGCTGGGCCGCCACACCGGTTACTCCAAGTCCCAGGTGGCCATGATCGAGCGCGGCGAGCGGCGCCCGAGGGGCAATTTCGTGGCGCTGTCGGATGAGTTCCTGGGTGCACAAGGTGCACTGATCGAGGTGGCGCAGGAGCTCACTGCGAGCGGTGTGGCGGCGTGGTTCGAGGATTACTTGGAGGAGGAGGCGAAGGCGGCAGGTGTCCACAAGTACGAGAGCCAGCTGATCCCGGGTCTGCTTCAAACCGAGGCTTACGCGCGAGCCGTATACGCCTGCGCCTGCCCGCCGTGGGATCCAGAGGAGCTGGAGGCATCCATCGCGGCCCGGATGGCCAGGCAAAGCCTGTTCCATCGGAAGCCCACGGCGCTCATCAGTTTCGTCCTGGAGAAGGCGGCACTGACCAAGCCGCTCGGCGGCGCGGCAGTACTCAAGGAAAACCTGCTGCACATCCTGGAGATCGGGCAGCTGAGCAACGTGCAGATCCAGGTGATGCCGGAGTTTCCGGAGGTCCACGCCGGGCTCAGCGGTCCCTTCGTACTTCTGGAGACGGCCAAGCGCCAAAGCCAGCTCGTCTATGTCGAGGGACAGAGTGGGAGGTACTTTCTGAGCGAGCAGCCAGAGCTGGGAGACGCGTTCGCACGGTACGGCCTCTTGCGGGCGCAAGCTCTCAACCCGGACGATTCGGCCGAACTCATCGAACAGGTGGCACGAAAGCTATGAGCACGGACCTCAACTGGTTCAAGAGCAGCTACAGCAGCGACCAGCAGGGCGACTGCGTCGAGGTCGCCGCCTGCCCCCACGCCGTCCACGTCCGCGACTCCAAGGACACCACCCGCCCCGCCCTCACCGTCTCCCCCACCGCCTGGTCCGCCTTCCTCGCCGCCGCCCACGACAGCTGAGCCGAAGGCGCTCCTGACAGGGGCCGGGGCACGCCCACATGATGCGGGCATGACCGACATCGGAGAAGCGCTCTGGAACGCCACCGTCCGTCCCGCCGCGTACGCGCCCGGATACGAGCCCGGGGGTGAGCAGTACCAGGCCGCTGTCCTGGAGCAGTACAAGCTGTGCGTGGAGATGGCCGACCGCACCAGCTCCCGCCGCAACCTCACCAACACCTTCTTCGTCTCCCTCAACAGCGTCATCGCCGCGATGCTGACCGGCTTGGGCGGCGGGGGCCTCACCCACGCACCGCTCTGGGCGCTGCTGGGCGGGTTGGCGATCCTGTTCGCCCAGTGCGTCGCCTGGTTCGTCACCATCCGCTCGTACCGCCTGCTCACCGCGGCGAAGTACGCGGTGATCGGCGCGTTCGAGGAGCGGTTACCGGCGTACGCGTACTCCCGCGCCGAGTGGCAGGCCCTCGGCGAGGGGAGGGACTGGCGCAAGTACCTGCCGCTGACCCACGTCGAGCAGTGGGTGCCGTTCGCGTTCGCGCTGACGTACTTGCTGGGGTTCGCAGCGGCCGTCGCCTGACGCCGGACGGCGGCGGTGTCAGTGGGATCTGCCATGATGCGCGGCACCAGCGAGAGCACGGGAGCGGTCATGGTGGAGCAGGCGGTACGGGCGATAGTCGAGGCGATCACCGCGGAAGCGCCGAGCGGCTGGACACGGGCGGTGATGCACGGGCAGGTCGGTCGTCACGGCGTCACGGTGACCGGTGGCTACACCCCGCGGGGCAATCCCTGGGAAAACCCCATGCCCCACCCCTTGGTGGAGCTCATGGTGCTGGGCGAGGCACTGCGGCAGGAGCGGGGGTGGGAGTCCGCGAGCGTGGAGATCCGGTGCCTGCCGACCGGCGCGTACCGGTTCACCGCCTTCGACGACTCCCTGACCTGGGTGACCGGGGAGGGCAGCGGCTACCAGGCGGTCCTGGACCCCGACTACCGGCTTCCTCAGCCCGGCGCGTACCAGGAGCCCGGCACGGCGGCTCCGGCGGGGGAACCGGAGCCGGCCGTGGCCCGCTTCCGTGCGTACCTCGAACGGCGTGCCGCGATCCTCGGGAACCCGGAGGAGCTGCCCCCGCCCGCCACCGAGGCGGAGATCGCGGAGGCGGAGGGCCGCCTCGGCCGCCGCCTGCCCGCCGACCTGCGGGCGCTGTACGCGGTCGCCGACGGCGACGGGGACCTCGGGCTGTTCCGCGGCCACGCCTGGCTGCCGTTGAGGCGGCTCGTCGCCGAGAGCACCGGCCGGTACGCGGTCGAGCGGCCCTGGTTCGGCTGGGACCTGGAGTGGGACGGCGTCGTCTTCGACACCACCCCCGCCGACACCGTCCGCCGCTGCGGCGCCCATCCGGGCTGGCTGCGCTTCGCCACCGCGTACGACGGCAACTACCTGGCCGTCGACACGGTCCCGGCCCGGAACGGGCGTCCCGGCCAGGTCGTCCGCACCGGCCGCGACTACAACGAGGGGCCGGACTACGTCACCGACTCGGTCACCTCGCTCCTCGGCCACTACCTGGGCCTCCTGGACCAGGGCGCGTACGAGAAGCACGGCGAGCACATCGCCTTGCGGGAACCCGGCCGCAAGCCCGTCCCGCTCCAGCTCATCGGGGGCATCCCGGACGAGGTCCCGCCCACCCTCCAGGCGCTCCACGTCAACAAGGCCCCCGACGTCGTCGACCTCGCCCCGCTGACCGCGGCGCCCCGGCTGCGCCGTCTGCACCTCAACCGCTCCACCACCGGTGACCTGACCCCGGTGCGCGACCTGCCCGTCGAGTCCCTGCGCGTCACGCTCGTCGACGGCGATCTGACCCCGCTCGCCGGGCACGCCCACCTCACGTCGCTCGATCTGACCACCACGGCCCCGACCGACCTCACCCCGCTGCGTACCGTGCCCCATCTGCGCGGCCTCGACCTCTCCGGGGCCGACACCCCCGACCTGACCGCCCTGGCCGAGCTGCCGGAGCTGCGCTACCTCGCCCTCACCGGCCGCCAGTGGACCGCCCTGCTAGACGCGGGAGCGGTGCCTCCCGGTCTCGCGGCCGCACGTCTCGCCGACGAGGACGCCGGCCTCGACGACGCCTTGGCCTGGGCGGCCCGCCTGGGACTCGACACCGCGGACGCCCTTCGCACCACCGGAATGCTCACGCCTTGACCTCAAGTCAGCTTGAGTTTCTACGGTGAGTCCCACCGAACGCGCACCACCCGCGCACCGCCGGAGGGACCAGCCATGCAGTACACGCACAGCGACGACGAACTGATCAAGCAGCCCATCGGCTACTGGAGTTGGGCCGCGTACAAGGCCGTCGTCACCCGCACCCGCGCCGCGCTCGACGAGATCGGCACCACGCAGCCCCAGTGGTGGGTGCTCGCCCAAGTGGCCCGGGCCGACAGCCCCAAGACCCGCACCGAGGTCTCGCGCCTCCTCCGGGACTACCTGGACACGGGCGAGGTGACCATGGAAGCGGAGATCGACACGACCATCACCCAGGGCTGGATCACCGAGGACCCGGAGGGCCGTCTCGCCCTCACCCCGGAAGGCAGCGCCTTCTTCACCAAGGCGGCTGCCCTGCAAGACGAGTTGTGGAGGGAACGGCACGCGGACATCACCGACGAGGAGTACCTGACCACCATGAAGGTGCTCCAGCGCTTCATCCACAACACGGGCGGGCGCTTCTGGCACCACTAGGGGACGTCGGCCGCCTCCGCCCGAGCCGTCTCAGCACCAGATCGGCTCCTGCGCGGAGTCCCTGGCCGGCTGCTGCGCGGCGGCCACGGAGACGCGGGGTGCCGGGTCGCGGAGCGCCTGGTCGGCGGGGCCCGCCGTCAGGGCGGCGAGCAGGGCGGCGGCGGTGGCGGCGACGAGCTTCGTAACGGACTTACGGCACATGGGGGAGCCTCTTCATCTCGGAACGGAGAGCGGGGAGTTGGCCGGTTCTTTCCGTCCCGGCGCATCGCCATCGTGCCGAGCCGCGGAGGCGGCTGTCGCTTGATTCCGCTGGCACAAAGCCTCCCGACACATCCGTGCCAGCGCGTCCGCCGCCCTCCGGACATGCGTATGAGGGGGCACGCTCCTGACACAGTCGGTCCACGTAATGGACACTGTTTGTGCAGGCAGCGATGGATGTGGACAATCCACGTGCAAGATCGCCTCTGAGGGCCCGCCTTGCCGCCAGCGTTGTCGGCCGACCATGCGCGCCGCTCCGTTCCGCGACCTGGGGGGACTTCCCGTGCTCGTTGCTCTCGGGCTGACAGAGCGGTCCGACACGCTCTACCGGTTCATCCTCAAACGGCCTGATCTCACCGTCGCCCACCTCGCCGAAGCACTGGGCCGGCCCCAGGAGGACATCTGCGAGGACCTGGAGGAGCTGACGCGGCTCTCCCTCCTCGCACCGTCCTGGCGCGGTGACGGCCGCCTGCGGGTGGTCAACCCGAAGGCGGCGCTCGACGCCCTGCTCGCCCACCAGCAGGCGGAGATCGCCGAGCGGCACCGGGCGCTGGCCGAGAGCCAGGCGGCGGCGGGCGCACTGCTGTCGCAGTACGCCGAGCTGCATCCGGCGGGCGAGACCCACGAGGCGGAACGCCTCCAGGGGATCGATGCCGTATGGGCGAAGATGGAGCAGCTGAACGACAGCACCCGGTCCGAATCCATGGCGTTCGCGCCCGGCGGGGCCCAGACCTCGGAGGCCTACAAGGCCAGCGAGCCGCTCTCGGAGGCGCTGCTCGCGCGAGGGGTGCGGATCAGGACCATCTACCTCGACTCCATCCGGAACGATCCCCCGAGCGTCGAGCACGCCCGCTGGCTGACCGAGCGCGGCGGGCAGGTGCGGACCGTCTCCGCCCTGCCGATGCGGATGTACATCGCCGACCGGAAGTCGGCGATGGTCCCCATCAACCCGGCCGACAGCGCGAAGGGCGCGGTGCTGCTGCGCGAGCCGGGGGCCGTGGCCGCGTTCTGCGCGCTGTTCGAGGCGGTGTGGGCGACCGCGACGCCGTTCGGTGAGCCGCCCCGGCGCAGCCTCGACGACCCGGGCTCGCAGCCCCGGGAGCTGCTGCGCCTGCTCGCCCAGGGGTACACCGACGAGGCCGCCGCCCGTCGGCTGGGAATCTCCCTGCGCAGCGAACGGCGGCTGATCTCGGAGCTGATGGAGAAGCTGGACGCGCAGAGCCGCTTCCAGCTGGGACAGCGGGCCGCCGAACACGGCCTGCTGTGACGCCTGTTGGTCAGCAGGCGCAGGACGCGCCCCCGACGGGCGCCGTCAGCGGGTCCGGGGCGGACCGGCGCACGCCCTGGGCGTCCTCGACCGGGAAGCCCTCGCGGGACCAGTACTCGAAGCCGCCGAGCATCTCCTTGACCCGGTAACCGGCGGTGGCGAAGGCGTGCGCGGCGCGGGTCGCGCCGTTGCAGCCGGGGCCCCAGCAGTAGGTGACGACCACGCTGCCGGCCGGCACCAGCTCGGCCGCGCGGTCCGCGATGTCGTCGGTGGGCAGGTGTACGGCGCCGGGGATACGGCCCTGGGCCCACGCCTCGGGGCCGCGGGTGTCCACGAGGACGAAGGAGGCGGCGCCGGACTCGATGTCGGCGTGCACGTCGGAGGCGTCGGCCTCGAAGGTGAAGCGGCGGTGGAAGTGCGCGGCGGCGGTGGCCGGGTCAGCCGGCGGGACGCGCAGCACCTTCGAGGGAGCGGTGGTGGTGGTCATGGTCTTCCTCCGTGGGATGGGTGACGGGGCGGCGCAGGGCCGCGAGGGCGAGCAGGGCGTAGAGGGCGGCGGTGGCGGCGCCCGGGCCGAGCAGCAGCGCGGGCACGCCCCACCGGGCGGTGTGGGCGAGGCCGAGGACGGCCAGGGCGACGAGCGCGGCGACGACCGCCCCGCGCCGGCCGCCGGGGCCGGAGGCGGAGGTGCCGTCGGCCGTCCCGCGACCGGACGTGAGATCCACCCAACGGGCGCCCGTCGCCCGCAGGTTGGTCCGGCAGTACGTCCAGCAGACGAGCGCCGAGACCAGGGCGAGCGGGGGGAACAGCAGCGCGGAGACGGCCGGGGGCTCCGGAGCCAGGGGTGCGAGCAGCAGGGCGTACAGCCCGGCGGCGAGGCCCACGCCCAGCAGGGTCCCGGCCAGCACGCGGCGCTGGGCGCGCGCGGCCGGTACGGCCGACTCCAGGCCGACCCAGCCGAAGAGCAGGGGCACGGCGAGCAGCGCGGGGTGGGCGCTCGGCGCGTGGCCGGCCGGCGCCGGGAGCCCGCCCAGCGCCCACCACGCACCGGCCAGGACCAGGACCGCGGCCAGCCGGACCCGGCGCAGCAGGTACGCGCCCGACCGGGCGGCCACGGCGGCGGTGACGAGGACGACCGCGGCCACGGCGTACGGCACCGGTGTGCCCACCGGCCCCCACGCCCGGGCCGCGAACTCGCCCGCCGACAGCGCCACCGCCGCCTGGCCCGTGGCGAAGCCGCCGAAGTACAGCGCGGTGACGGTGCGCGCCGCCCCCGGGCCGAGCCGGTCGCGGACGAAGGCCACCGGGCCCGCCGCCCGCGTCCCGCCGGAGGCGGCGAGCAGCAGGCACCAGCCGGCCAGGGCGGCGGCCAGCGCGACGGCGACGGCCGGGGCGTGCGGAGCGGGGGCCAGTGCCGCCGGGAGCAGGAGCGTCCCGGCGCCCAGCACCGCCGCCAGGGTCCGCGCGGTCGCGGCACGGGCGGACGAGGGACCTGCCGCCGGGAGGCCCGGCGTCACGACAACTCGTGGAAGTACAGCGGCACGTCGGACGGCAGCGCGGTGCCCGCCGGCACCAGGGCGCCGTCCAGCGCGGACCACTCGGGCATCCGCGTTCCGGCGTCCACCGCCACGCCCAGCTGCGCCGCGAGGAACGCCGACCAGCCCGGCATCAGCGGCGCGGCCGCCACCGTGACGGCGGCGAGCAGCTCCACCGAGGCGGCGAGCCGTCCCGCGTACCGCTCGCGCGGTCCGGCGGCGCCCAGCAGCGCCAGCTCCTGGAGGTCCGCGACGGCCCGGTCCACCACCGCGGCGATCACGGCGGCCGCGCGCTGCGGCGAGAAGGTCTCGGCGGCGAGCGCGCCGTCCACGAGGCCCGGCAGCGCGGCCCGTTCGGCGGCGAGCGGGCCCTCGGGGGTGGCCGTCGGGACGGCCGAGTCGAAGTCCTTGGCGAGCAGGTCCAGCACGGTGTCGGTCCACGCCTCGAGGCCGCCCGCCAGCACCGTGCTGACCGTGTCGGTGAACTCCTTCATGGAGAAGTTGTTCTGCTCCCGCTCCGGTCCGGTCAGGCACAGGTGGAAGCGCAGCGCGTCCGCGTTGACCCGGCGCAGGAACTCGCCGCCCCAGATCGCGTGGCCCCGGCTGGTGGAGAACTTCTCCCCCTCCAGGCGGTAGAACTCGTTGATCACCACCTGGGCGGGCAGGGTCAGTTCGCCCTGGGCCATCAGCAGCGCGGGCCAGAGCACGGCGTGCGAGAACGAGCAGTCGAAGCCGATGAAGTTCACGATCCGGGTCTCCGGGTCGGTCCACCGCCGCTGCCACGCGCCCTCGTCGCCGTCGGCCTCGCCGAGCCGGGCGGTGGCCGCCACGTACCCCCAGATCCCGCTGAACCAGGTGTCGAGGATGTGGCCCTCCCAGCCCGGGAGCGGGACCGGGATGCCGTACGACGCCTCGCGGCTGATCGCGGTGCCGGGCAGCTCGCGCGAGAACAGGCCCTCCAGGTACGCGCGCAGCCGGGGCCGCCACTCTGCGCGGGACTGGGCGTCGTCGTAGTACTCCTGGAGCCGCTCGCGGTACTGCTCCAGCGGGAAGACGATGCGGCGCATGGTGCGCGTGTCCGGCGTGGTCCAGCAGGCGGTGCACCGGGGGTCGGCGAGCCCGGCGGGGTCCTGCGGCAGGCCGCACGCCTCGCAGTAGACGCCGTCGGAGGGCTCGGCGCAGAACTGGCAGGCGCCGCGCACCTCGGCCTCGTACAGGTAGCGGTCGCAGGGGGCGCAGTGGAAGACCGGCAGCTCCTGGACCTCCAGGGCGCCCGCCTCCCACAGTTCCAGGAAGAACCGCTGCACGAACAGGGTGTGCGCCTCGTCGGTGAGCGGGCGGGTGAACCAGTCGTGGTGCATGGCGCCCAGCGAGAGGGTCTCCTCCATGCGGTCCCCGAACATGCGGGCGGTGCGGTGGGCGGTGGAGCCGATCTCGGCGGCCCGGCGCGGGACGTAGCAGGAGTGCTCGTCGGAGTAGCCGACGTACTGCACGTCGTGGCCGCGGCGGCGCAGGTGGCGGGTGAGGACGTCGGCGCCGAGGAACGGGCCCGAGAGGTGACCGAGGTGGAGGTCGCCGTTGGGGTTCGGCGGCGCGCTGGTGACGACGTACGAGGTCATGAGGTGGGGGTTCCTTCGGAGAGGCCCTCGGGGAGGACGAGAGGAGCGGTGTCGAGCGGGGGCAGGGCGTCGGAGGTGGCGGCGACGACGCGGGTGCGCGGCGGCAGGTCGTCCAGGACGACCGAGTGTGCGCCGATGCGGGAGTCCTCGCCCACGGTGACCGGGCCGAGGACGCTGGCCCCGGTGCCGATGACCACGCGGTCGCCGATGACGGGGTGGCGGCGGGCGCCGGCGGGCCGGCGCAGGTCCTTCCACCAGCCCACCGAGCCCAGCGTGACCTGGTGGTACAGCATCACGTCGTCGCCGATGACGACGGTCTCGCCGATGACGACGGCCGTGCCGTGGTCGACGAAGAACCGGCGGCCGATGCGCGCGCCCGGGTGGATCTCGATCCCGGAGACCGCGCGGGCCAGCAGCGACAGGGCGCGGGCGGTGACCCGGTGGCCGCGCCGCCACAGCCGGTGCGCGACCCGGTACGTCCAGAGGGCGTGGATGTGCGGGTAGAGCAGCACTTCGGCGCGGGACGTCGCGGCCGGGTCCTTCGCGAGGACCGTCTCGACGTCCTCCCGCAGCACCGACCGGACGTGCCTGAAGGTGGTCCGTCTACATGTGGTCATAGGGGGCCTCCGGGCGGATCGGGTGGCCGGCGAGGAAACGCTGCGGCCGGTACGGCTCCAGGAGCTCCTGAACGGCCTTGCCGGGTACGGCGCCGCCCTCCACGATCTCCTTGGCGGCGAGTTCGGCGACGGCCGGCGCCAGCTTGAAGCCGCCGCCGCTGAAGCCGAGCGCCAGGTAGAGGCCGTCGGGCCCGGCCGCGCCGACCACCGGCCGCTTGTCGGGCGTGTAGCCGTCGAGGCCGGACCGGGTGCCGGCGAGCGGCGCGGTGGCGGCGGCGGGGACACGGCCGGCGATGGCGTCGATGGCCTGCTCCAGCTCGGCGGAGGTGAGCGGCTCGACGTCCCGGCCCAGTACGGTGTCGGGCTTGCTCGGCACGCCGAAGTAGAAGCGGTCGAGGCCGTCGGGCCGGAAGTAGCTGCCGGTGGTGTCGTCGATGCAGGTCGGCACGGAGGCACCGGAGCCGCGCCGCCCGGCGCCCGGCAGTTCGGCCTGCGCGAGGCCGATGCGGCGGGCGGTGACCGGGATGTGGATGCCGAGGTACTCGGCGGGCGCCGAGCCCCAGGCCCCGCCGGCCAGCACGACGAGCGGCGCGTCGATCCGGCCGATGGAGGTCAGCACGCCGGTGACGGTGCCCGCGTGCTCCAGGACCTTCACGGCCCGGATGCCCTCCGAGGGCGAGACGCCGAGCCGGTACGCGGCGGTCAGCAGCGACGCGGAGGCGGCCATGGGGTCGGCGTAACCGCCCTCCGGCTCGTACGCGGCGAGCGCCACGCCTTCGGTGCGCAGCCCGGGGTAGAGCTCCTTGAGCTCGGAGGGGCCGATGACCTCGACGCGCCGGTAGCCGGCCGCCTCGGTGGCGACGGCGGCGTTCTGGCGCAGGTCGTCGGCGTGGCCCTCGCCGACGATCATGACGAAGCCGGTGCGGCGGTATCCGCAGTCGCCGCCGATGGCGTCCGACCACTGCTCGAAGACGGGCAGGCTGCGGGCGGCGAGCCGGGTGTCGCAGGCGGCGGTGTGGTGCAGCCGCAGCAGGCCGCCGGAGCGCGAGGTGGCGCCCTGGGCGTTGACCCGGCCCTGGTCGCAGAGCACGATCCGGCCGATCCCCGCGAGGGCGAGCTGGTGGGCGATGGCCGCCCCGATCACTCCGCCGCCGACGATGACGGCGTCGGCGTGGGCGTGCACGATGGGACTCATCCCCACACCGCCTCGCCGGCGATCGGGGAGGCGTCGTCGATGCCGAACCGGGCGGCCCACTTGGCGCGTTCACGGGCTATGGCCTCGGCTCCGCCCCACCAGATGGTGACGAACCGCAGCCGCGTGTCGCCGTCGTTGGTCAGGTCGTGGTCCTGGAACGGCGTGATGAAGACCGTCTCGCCGGCGCGCACGCGGCGCGTCTCGTCGCCGATGCGCATGACGCCGCTGCCCTCGACGATGAAGAACATCTCGTTCTCGTCGTGGTGGTGCGGGGTGGAAGTGGCGCCCGGCGCCACGTCGACCCAGGCGCCGCCCCAGCCCGGCGTCTCGACGGCCTCGGGCCAGGGGAAGATGCGCCGGCCGCTGACGTTGTAGGCCTCCTCGAAGACCATGTCGTCGTCGCCGGTGGTGAAGACGTGCATGTACGGGTCCAATCAGGCGGCGACCGGCGCGCGGAGCCGGCTGCGCAGGTCGCGGTGGATGGTGTCGGCCTTGGCGGCCATCTGGCTGAAGGAGGTGGCGCTGCCGATGCCGTGCCGCCACTCGGTGAGGCCGTCGAGGTAGATGCCGACCTCGCAGTCCTCGGTGGTCTCGGCGCGGTAGGCGCGGGTCACCTCCGGGCGTCCGGCGGCGTCCAGCCGCAGGTACGGGGAGAAGGCGGTGAGCTGGCGCGGGAAGGCGGGCTCCCGGTAACCGGTGCACAGCACCACCGCGTCGGCCTCGATCAGACCGCGCTCGCCGGTGAAGACCTCCTCGGTGCGCAGCCGCACCGCGCCGTCGTCGGTCCGCTCGACGGCGGTGACCTCGGTGCGCCGGTGCATGCGGAGGCGGTCGCGGCCGCTGAGCCGGTCCTCGTACACCGCCTGGTAGAGGGCGGTGGACACGTCGGGGTCCACGGCCGCGTAGTTGGTGGCGCGGGCCTGGTCCAGGGCGCGTGCGCGCTGCTCGTCCTCGAGGCCGTAGAAGTAGTCGGTCTCGGCGGGGAAGTACACCTCGTTGGAGAAGTGGCCCAGCTCGTACATGCGGAAGCCGGCGTGCCGGACCACCGAGTGGATGCGGGTGCCGGGGTCTGCGGCCGCCAGGTGCAGGACGATCTCACCCGCGGTCTGCCCGGCACCGATCACCGCGACGCTGCGCAGGGGCTTCTCGCCCAGCGCGGCGAGGCTCGGCAGCAGGCGGCTCGCGTGGAACACCCGCTCGCCCAGGTGCGGGCGGAAGGTGTCGGGGACGTACGCCTCGTGGCCGGTGGCCAGGGCGACGTTGCGGGTGTGGAAGGTGTGGGTGGCGCCGTCGCGGGTGTCGCGGGCGACGACCCGGGCGGTGCGCACCCGGCCGTCGGCGTCGGTGACGGGTTCGACGGCGAGGACCTCGCGGTGGTAGTCGACGGGGCCGCGCACCTGCCCGGCCGCCCACTGCACGTAGTCCGACCACTCCAGCCGGCTGACGTAGCCGCCCATCAGCGTGAACGGGTAGAAGCGCCCGCTCTGCTGGAGGTAGGAGGGGAAGGTGAAGCGGCTGCGCGGGTCGCGCGGGGTGGCGAAGTCGCGCAGGAAGTGGTGCTGGATGTCGGTCCCGGGCAGGACCAGGTTGGGCTGCCAGGCCGAGTCGGCGGCCTTCTCCAGGTAGCGGGCGGCCAGCGGCCCGGACCCGGTGGCGTCGTCGTGGTCCTCGACGGCCGCGGCGAGCGCGATGCCGGAGGGGCCGAAGCCCGCCACCACCAGATCGTGGACCTGTTCGTCGGTGTACGTCATCGGGCGCTCCCCGTGGTCGGCTCCAGCGGCTCCAGCGCCGCGGACAGGGCCTCCCGCAGGATCAGCCCGGCGGTGTCTATCTCCTCGGCGGTGCAGTTCAGCGGCGGCAGCATGCGCACCACGCAGTCGTCCCGGCCGCCCAGCTCCAGGATCAGGCCGCGGCTGACGGCCTCCCACTGGACGCGCTTGGCGAGCGCGGTGGCGGGCAGCCCGGTGACCGGGTCGGCCAGCTCGACGCCGGCCATCAGGCCCAGGCCGCGCACGTCGGCGACGTACGGGCTGAGCGCGCGCAGGCCCTGGAGGTGCACCATCAGCTGGTCGGCCCGGGCGCGGACGTTCTCCAGGACCCGGTCGCGCCGGACGACCTTGAGGGTGGCGACGCCGGCGGCGAAGGCCGGCTGGTTGCCGCGGAAGGTGCCGGTGTGGGCGCCCGGTTTCCAGGTGTCGAGCTTCTCGTCGTAGAGGATCACGGCGGCCGGCAGGCCCATGCCGCTGAGCGCCTTGGACACGCACACCACGTCCGGCTCGATGCCGTACTGCTCGAAGGCGAACCAGGTGCCGGTGCGGCCGCAGCCGCTCTGCACCTCGTCGACGATCAGCGGGATGCCCAGCTCGCGGGTGACCTTGCGGACGCGCTGCACGAACTCCACCTCGGCGGGGATCACCCCGCCCTCGCCCTGGACCAGCTCCATCAGCACGGCCGCCGGCAGGGTGATGCCGCCGTTGACGTCGGTGAGGGCGCGCTCCAGGAAGGCGGCGCAGTTGACCTCGCAGCTGTCCCGCTTGAGGCCGAGGGGGCAGTTGTGGCAGTTCGAGTACGGGAAGAAGTGCACGCCCGGCATCCGGCCGCGTACCGGCTCCTTCTGCTCGACCAGGCCGGTGACGCTCATCGCGGCCAGCGTCGCGCCGTGGAAGCCGCCCTGGAAGGTGATGACCTCCTCGCGGCCCGTGGCGGTCTTGCACAGCTTGAGCGCCGCGTCGACGGCGTTGGCGCCGGTCGGGCCGCAGAAGTGGATGCGGGTGCGCTCCCGCATCGGCTCCGGCAGCATCCCGATGGTCAGCTCGGTGAACTCGTCCTTGACGGGCGTGGGGAAGTCCAGACCGTGGACGAACTCGTCGAGCTGCCGGTGGGCGGCGGCGAGCGGCTCGGGGTGGTTGTGGCCGAGGGAGAGCACCCCCGCGCCGCTGAGGAAGTCGAGGAAGACGTTGCCGTCGAGGTCCTCGACGTAACTGCCCCGGGCGCGGCGGATGGCGAGGGGAAGCTTGCGGGGGTACGAGCGCGAGTTGGACTCGCGCCGCTCCTGGCGGGCGAGGAGCTCGGCGCTGCGCGGGCCCGGCAGGGCGCCGGTCACGCGCGGCCCGGCGTAGCGGGGTGCCGCGGCCTCCGCGGGAGACGCGTGGCCGACGGTGGGGGCGGTCATGGTGGTGGGGACCTCTCGTGTCAGGCGGCGGCGAGGGCGGCGGCGCGGTCGGTACGGGTGGGGGCGGTACGGGCGGGGTCGGACGCCAGGCGGCCGGCCAGCGCATCGGCGAGGGTCGCGGCGCGCAGCGACAGCAGGCTGAAGGACCCGGCGTCGCCGATTCCGTGGCTGGACTCGCACAGGCCGTTCAGGAACAGCGGCGGGATGCCGTCGGCGACCGGCCGCAGCGCGTAGTCGGCGTCGACCTCCAGGCGGCCGTCCGGCTCGGTGGCGAACCGGTCGGCGAGCGAGGCCATCAGCGGCGGGCACAGCTCCTCGTCCGGGCCCGGGCCCATGTTGCGGAAGCCCGTGGCGAGGACGGCGAAGTCCACGGTGTCGGTGACCGTCTCCCCGGTGTGGCGCTCCAGGAAGTCCAGCGCGATCCGGCCGTCGCCGGTCTCGGCGACCCGTACGGCCTCGTGGTTGCCGCGGACGAACACCCGCTGGTCGCCGTCCAGTTCCTGCTCGTACATGGTCAGGTAGAGCTCGCGCAGCACGTCACCGTCCGCCGACGAGTAGTTGGTGGGGTGCATGTAGGCGTCGAGGGCGCGCTTGCCCTCGCGGGAGGCACGGAAGTAGTAGTCGGTGAACTCGGGGAAGTACCCCTCCTCGCTGAAGGGGCTGGTGTCCTTCAGCCGCAGCGAGTGGGAGCGGGTGTAGGTGGTCACGCGGGTGCGCGGGAAGCGGCGGCTGAGGTCGAGGGCGAGCTCCACGGCGCTCTGGCTGCCGCCGATGACGGCCACCGACTCCGGCTCGCGCCCCTCGCCCGTGCCGCCGGTCAGCTCGGTGAGGCGCGGCAGGTACTGGGTCAGGTGGAAGACGCGCCGGCTGCGCACGGTGTCGTACGGGGCGGGGACGTACGGGGTGCGGCCGGGGCCCATCACGAGCGTCCGGCCCAGGTAGCGGCGGCCCGACACGGTGGTCACCTCGTACAGCGACTCGCCCGCCACCTCGGTGATCCGGACCCGGTCGGCCCGCTGGTCGCAGTCCACGAGGTGCGAGAAGAAGCCGGCCGCCCAGCGGATGTAGCCGGCGTACTCCTTGCGCAGCGGGAACTCCGAGGGGAGGTTGAGGTGGCGCAGCAGCCGGCCCTGCTCGTGCAGGTAGTTGAGGAAGCTGTAGCGGCTGCGCGGGTTGCGCAGGGTGACCAGGTCGCGGCTGGGGTGGTTCTGGATGTCGGAGCCGTCGAGCAGCATGCCGGGCTGCCACTCGGGGCTGGGCCGGGCCTCCAGGAATCTGGCGGAGAGCGGCGAGTCGCGTTCCTCCAGGGCGATGGCGAGGGCGAGGTTGGCCGGTCCGAAGCCGATGCCGAGGATGTCGTGGACGTCGGTCGTGCCGGGCGTGGTGGTCTCGCTCATCGTGCGGTGCTCCTTGCGATCGCGGGGGCGGTGGTCGTCGAGGTGGCGGTGGTGGTGGCGGTCACCGTGGTCAGGGTCGGGTTGCCGTCGAAGTCGATGCGCAGGCCGCTGATCCGGTCGGCGGCGTACACCCGCTGGTCGGTGCGGTACCAGAGGGGGATCAGGGCGAGGTCGGCCATGGCGGCGCGGTCGGCGCGCCGCCAGGCGTCGGCGCGCTCGGCCGGGTCGGTGGAGGCGCGGGCCCGGGCGACGAGGGCGTCGAACTCCGGGTTCTCGTAGCGGCCCTCGTTGTCGCCGTGGGCCGTGCCCCGCTCGTCGGGCGCCGTGCAGGACGAGTGCAGCAGCGGGAAGAGCATGTTGTCGGGCGTGGGGTAGTCACAGGCCCAGCCGGCCCGGCACAGGCCGGCCGCGGCGATCGAGGTGCGGTGGTCGACCAGGCCGCGCCCGTCGGTGCGCAGCAGGTCGACGTGCCAGCCGAGGACGTCCTCCAGCCCGGCGGCCAGGGTGTGCACCCACTCGTCGTGCCCCGCCCCGGTGTTGTAGGCGAGGTCGACGCGGGTGCCGGGCGGCAGGCCGGCCCGCAGGGCGGCGGCCCTGGCCCGTCCCGGCGCGTACGCGGTCCAGTCCTCCTCCCACTCCCCGCGCGGGGTGTGCGCCGTCCCGAACCAGGGCGACAGCAGGGAGTGGGCGGCGGTGCGCCGGCCGTGGAAGTACGTGTCGATCAGGGCGTGCCGGTCGATGGCGGCGGAGACGGCGCGGCGGGCGTCCACCGAGTCCATCGGCGCCTGGTGGCAGAAGGGGATCAGGTAGAACAGCCCGGCGCCGTCCCGCTCCAGGAACCCGTCCAGCCGCGCCGCCTCGGCGGTGCGGGAGGGCGGGACGCGGGCGTAGTCGTACGTGCCGGCCAGGAACCGCTCGTACTCGTCGTCCAGCGCGGTGACCGGGTCGAGGATGTCGATGTGGACCTCGCGCACCTCGGGTGCGGGGCCGGACCAGCGCTCGTTGCGGCGCAGCCGGATGGACTCGCCGTGCCGCCACGGACCGTCCATCACGAACGGCCCGTTGCCGATCGGCCGGTCGTTGTAGGCGGGGTTCAGGGCCGGGCCCGCGCAGGACGGGACCGGGCTGAAGATGGGCTGGAGGGTCTTCAGGTCGAACTGGACGTCCGGTTCGGACAGTTCCACGACGAGCGTGGCGTCGTCGACCGCGGTGAAGGACCGCACGCCCGCCAGGTGGTAGGCGGTCTCGGTGTTGGCCTCCGGGTCCAGCGCACGCGCCCAGCCCCGTACGAAGCTGTGCGCGGTGACCGGCTCGCCGTCGCTGAAGACGGTGTCGGTGCGCAGCGCGAAGGTCCAGGTGAGCGCGGCGTCGTCGGTCCACCAGCGGGTGGCGGTGGCGGGGACGAGCGCGCCGTCGTCGTCCAGCGCCAGCAGGCCGGTGAACAGGGCCTTGCAGACGAGGATGCCTTCGCCCTCCTGGGCCTTGTAGGGGTCGATCGCGGTCGGTTCGGTGATGCCCATGCGGAACACGGGGTCGTCGGTGTGCACAGTGATCGTTCTCGCTTCGGCTCTCAGGCGGGTACGACGACGACGTCGAGGCGTTCGTCGAGTTCGGCGGCGATCCGCTCGACCCGGTCGATGTCGGCCGGCTCGCGGTACGGCGCGGCGACCGCCAGCGAGCCGGCGATCTCGTACCAGCCCTCCGGTGCGCGCCGCAGCCGGTCGCCGGGGCGGGAGGCGGGGATGTACGAGCGGAAGTACGGCGAGTGGAAGGCGTCGCCCGGGTTGTTGCGCACCAGCCTCCCGGTCCGGTACGCGAACTTGATGCAGGTGGCGGCGCGGGGCTCGGCCGCGCGCCGCACCTCGCCGTCGAGGACCGCGGCCCGGGCGGCCGCGTCGTCGCCGGCGAGCACGGCCTTGGCGTACAGCCGGACCGCGTCGATGCCGTGGACCTCGCGCAGGTTGCGGTAGTTCTGCCCGCCGCTCATCCGGGTGGCGAACTCGACCACCCGGTAGCGGCCCTGGTCGTCCTGCCGGAACTCGGCGTTGAACAGGCAGTGCTCGACGCCGAGCGCGGCGACGATGCCCTCGGCGACCGCGACGAGCTCCGGCTCCTCCTCCGGGGTGCGGAAGGGCAGCGTGTAGAAGTCCTCCTCGAAGTACGGGCCGGGCATCTGCATCTTGTTGGTGACGCCGACCAGGTGGAACCGGCCGGAGAGGACCACGCCGTCGAGGGTGACCTCCTTGCCCGGCAGGAACTCCTCGAGGAGCGCGATGTCCGGGCCGTCGCTGGGGAAGTAGCCGCCCCACTCCTCCACCAGCCGCGCCACGTCCTCCAGCGCCGCCCGCAGCGCGTCGCGGTCGTGGACGAGCGTGACGCCCATGCTGGCCGCCAGCGCGCTGGGCTTGACGATGAACGGGTAGCGGAACCCCTCGGCGGCGGCGAGCCCCTCCTCGACGCCGGTGACGGCGACCGCACGCGGCCCGGGCAGGCCGTGCTCCTCCAGGAACTGCCGCTGGAGCCGCTTGTCGCGCGAGATCTCGTCGGCCTCGGGGCGCGGCCAGGCGTGCCCGAGGAGCCGGTTGGCGAGCGAGGTGACCACGATGTCGGAGTCGTAGAAGGTGATCGCGGTGGCGATGCCCAGCCGGCGCGCGGCGGCCGCGCAGAACGCGGCCAGTCCGGGCGTGTCCAGGTCCTCCGGCAGACGGACGACGGAGGCGAACCGGCCGTCCTCCTCGGCCCGGGCGACCTGGGTGGCCAGGTGGATCTCCAGGCCCATGCGCTCCAGCGTCTCGATGTGCTCGCGGTGCCACGCGTACGTGTTCCGCATGATCAGCAGGATCTTCATGCCGCTTCCTCCTCCTGCCGCCGCCCGGGGGCACGGGTGACGACGGTGACCTTCTCGGTGAGCCGCTCCGCGGTGGCGACGGCGGCGGCGGTGTCGGCACCGGTGGCCAGCACCTGGCCGACGCGGTCCCAGTTGCCGCGCAGCTCGCCCACGGTGTCGCCGGGCGCGACCGTGGTCTCCACGTCCAGGACGCCGTCGAGGGCCCTGGCCTCCTCGGCGCCCTGGATCTCCACGACCGTGCCGGGGCGGGCGGACAGGAAGCGGGTGGCGGCCGCGCGGCGGGGGACGGGCCGCTCGGTCAGCGCCGGGATCAGCCCGAACTGCCAGGCCACGATCCACTCTTCGACGTCGATGCCGTACGCGGCGTCCAGCAGGTCGAAGATCCGGTCGCCTCCCATCCGGTTGTGGCCCTCGATGATCTGGGGCCCCGACGGGGTCAGGCGCAGCTCGGTGTGGGCGGCGCCGTCGGTCAGGCCGACCGCGTCGAGGAAGCGGCTCACGCTCTCCTCGACGCGCCGCTCGTCGGCCGGTGCGAGCCGGGCCGGCAGCGCGTGCCCGAGCTCGATGAAGCCCTCGCCCGCGCCCGGTGCGCGGTCCGGGCCGGCGTCCGGGCCGTCACCGCCGGTGAGCTTCTCCGTCACCGCGAGCACGATGTGCCGGCCCGCGAAGGAGAACGTCTCGACGCTGTACTCCGGGCCGGAGATGTACTGCTCGGCGATGAACCGCCCGATCGTGAAGAACGACCCCCACTGGAGGTCGGTGCGGGCGCGCAGCGCCTCCACCTCGGCCCACGCGACCGCGGCCTGCTCGGGCCCGTCGATCCGTACGACGCCGAGGCTGGCGGTGGCGTCCACGGGCTTGAGCACGAACGGGTAGCCGTGCGCCGCCCCGAAGGCGACCAGGTCGTCCGCGCCGGCGACCTCGGCGGCGGCCACCGACAGCTCCCGCACCAGCGGGTCGGGGTGCGCGCCGAGGTGGCGGCGCATCGCGTGCTTGTCGCGGAGGAGTTCGGCGGTGCGCTCGGTGGTTCCGCCGAGCCCCAGGTGGTCGCTGATGCGGGCGGCCGGCACGAGACCCGGCTCCGTGATGGACACGACGCGGGTGAACCCGTACGCCTGGTGGGCCGCCTCGACGAGCGGGCGGGTGGTGTTCCAGTCGGTGTAGTCGGCGATGATCACGGCCGCGGCGAGCCGGGCGGCCTCCGGCACGAACTGGTCCGGGTGCTGGATCAGTACGAACCGGATTCCGAGCGCCGCGGCTTTGCGCAGCGTCTGTATGCGGCCGCCGACGACGAGAAGCGTTTTGTCGGTCAGGTGAGCGGTCATGGATATGACTCTGCGACATCGAAAAGGGCCCCGGAACACGTTTCCGGTGGCACAAGAATGCCCCGGCACGAAATACCACCGAGCTCACCGGCGGGCCCGGTTCCGGCACGTTCGTGCCAGGCACAACCGTGCAGCCGCACCGCCATTGCGCCGCACCGGACGCGCCCCCATGCTCGGCGCCATGCCTCGGATCGCCTTCACCACCTTCGCGGTGCTCAAACAGCCCTACCCGCACCTTTCCAACACCGATTTCAACGAGCTGGAACCGCTCGTTTTCGGCGCCTCGGAAAGCAGCCCCGGATTCATCGGCCGGGCCGAGGCCGTC
The DNA here is from genome assembly GCF_055571835.1 of Streptomyces sp. NPDC030862. Taxonomy (NCBI): domain Bacteria; kingdom Bacillati; phylum Actinomycetota; class Actinomycetes; order Kitasatosporales; family Streptomycetaceae; genus Streptomyces; species Streptomyces sp. NPDC030862. The sequence goes on from NZ_JBVIEN010000009.1 coordinate 203,330, forward strand.
GATTCGGCGGGCACCAAGTGGACGAACTTCGGCCGCGACTACGGTGCCTGGGGCAAATTCGAGGCGCCCTCCTTCTACACCGGCGGCAGGGACGACGACACCGACACCCGGGCCTCCACCCTCTCGCTGTGGACCGACCTGTCATCGGTACGGGACTACGCCTACAGCGGCATCCACCGGCAGGCGCTGCGCGACCGGCGGCGCTGGTTCGTCTCCCTCCCCCACCGGCTCTACGCGGCCTGGTGGGTCGCGGACGACGTGGTCCCGACCTGGCGCGAGGCCTGCCTGCGCCTCGAGATCCTCAACGAGTTCGGGCCCACCGCGCACGCCTTCGACTTCAAGCACCCCTTCGACCCCGACGGCAACCCCCTCTCCCCCTCCGAGGCCTCCCATGCCTAGACCCGCGTCCCGTCCCGCCGCCACGAACGCCGCTGCCGCCCACGGCCCCTCGCCGAACGCCAAGGTGCTGCTGATCGTCCTCAGCGCGGCCGCCTTCCTGCTGACCCTGGCCGGATCGGCGCTGAAGAACACCGTCCAGGTGTACTTCGTGCCCATGGCCGACACCTTCGGCGGCTCCCGGGGCGCGCTCGCCTGGGCCACCACGCTCTTCGCCGTCACCGTCGCCGTGGCGTCCCCGCTCGTCGGCGCCCTGGCGGACCGGCTGGGCGGCGCGGCCACGCTGGCGCTGGGCACCGCGCTGTCGGGAGTGGCGCTGGTCGGCTGCGCGCTCGCCGGCGAACTGTGGCTGTTCGTCGCGGTGTACGCCCTCATCGCCGCGCTGGCCTCGACCATGCTGTCGTACGTACCGCTGGGCGTCCTGGTGGACGAGCTGTTCCGGGACGGCCGCAAGGGCCTGATGTACGCGCTGCTCACCAACGGCGCGGCGGTCGGCTTCGTGGTGCTGGTGCCGCTCTGGTCGTGGCTGGGCACGTGGTCGTCGTGGCAGGACGTGCTGCTCGTGGTGGGCCTGGTCTTCCTGTGCGTCCTGGCCCCGCTGGCCATGCTGGTGGCCCGGGGGTCGAACCGGGTCGCCGCGCGCCCGGAGGCGGAGGACACCGCCTCGTCCGATCCCGGACCGCGTGCGCTCCGGCGGCTGTCGTTCGGCGAGCGGCTGCGGCTGACGGCCGGGAACCCGGACATGCGGCGCCTCTCGCTGGCGCTGTTCGCCTGCGGGGCCACGATGGCCTTCATCGACGTGCACTTCATGCCGCTCATGCACGACCACGGCCTCGGCCACACGGTCAGCTCCACGGCCGTGGCGCTGCTCGGCGTCTTCGAGATCGCGGGCGGCCTGCTGGCCGGCTGGCTGTGCGACCGGGGCTGGATCAAGGGCGTCCTGCTCAGCGCGTACGCGGTGCGCTGCGTGGCGATGGTGCTGGTGGCGCTGAACCCCACCGGTGCGGTCGTCATCGCCTTCGGCGTGGTCTTCGGCGTGAGCTACCTGGCGACCGTGATCGCCACCACCATGTGGGCCGCCCGCGTCCTGCCCGTGGAGGTACGCGGCTTCGGCATGGGTCTGGTGTGGACGGTGCACGCCCTGGGCACGGCGCTGTCCAGCGAGGTCGGAGCGGTCATGGCCGACGCGACGCACGACTACTCGGTGGTGGCGCTGGGCTGCGCCGGTCTCGCCGCGGCGGCCTGCGTCCTGGTGCTGGCCGGCCGGGTCCCCGAGGCAGCGCAGACCGGCGATGCCGACGCGACCGACGCCGGCTCGTCCGGTCCCGAAGCCGGCTCGTCCGGGCCCGGTGCCGGCGGTACCGGTACCGCCGCCGCCTCCGAGGCCGACGCCCCCGCCGACGCGGACACCGCCCACCGGGCGGAGCCCGCGGGAGCCCGCTGACGGCCGCGCACCCCTCACCCCATTTCTCAAGGAGCAACAGTCATGGCGGATTCCGCCCCGCTGCACAGACGGCTGCGGGAACTTCCCCGGAGCGCCTGGGTCATCTTCTCGGGCATGTTCCTGATCAAGTTCGGGAACTTCCTCAACGTCTTCCTCGTGCTCTTCCTCGTCTCGCGCGGTTTCTCCGCGTTCCAGGCGGGTGCCGCCCTCGGCCTGGTGGGGGTCGGCGCGTTCATCGGAAACGCCGTCGGCGGCACGGTCGCCGACCGGTTCGGCCGGCGGACCACCATCGCCGTGTCGATGTTCGGCAGCAGCGCGGCGACGGTCGCCGTCCCGCTGACGGACGGCCTGCTGTCGACCACCCTGCTGGTGACGCTGGTCGGCGTCTTCGCCCAGTTGTACCGGCCGGCGGCCGGTGCGCTGCTGGTGGACGTGGTGCCGGAGGCGCAACGCGTCATGGCGTTCGCCGTGCTGCGCCTCGCCATCAACGTGGGCATGGCGGTCGGCCCGCTCGTCGGCGGTCTGCTCAGCGGCCACTCGTACACGTACGTCTTCATCGGCGACGCCCTGTTCTCCCTCGCCTTCGGCGTGCTGGCGCTGCTCACCCTCCCGGGCGGCCGTCCGGCACCGGCCGCGGTCCCCGGGGCGGCGGCCCAGGCCCGCAAGGGCGGGTACCGCGAGGTCTTCTCCGACCGGCCGTACCTGCTCTTCCTCGGCTCGATGGTCGCCGCGACCTTCGTCTACGGGCAGTCCACCGCGACCCTGCCGCTCCACGTGCGGGACGCGGGCTTCGACAACAGCGTCTACGGTCTGCTGCTGGGCCTCAACGCGCTGCTCTGCGTGGTGATCGAGCTCCCGCTCACCAAGCACACCGAGCACCGCACCCCCCGCCGGGTGATCGCGGCGGGGCTGCTGCTGCTCGGCGTCGGCATGGGTCTCACCGGCGCGGTGGACGCGGTGTGGCTGCTGGCCCTGACGGTGGTGGTGTGGACGGTCGCGGAGACCGTCTACACGCCGATCGCCAACGCCTACCCCGCCGAGTTCTCCCCCGCCCATCTGCGCGGCCGCTACCAGGGCGCGGAGGGTCTCGCGCACACCCTGGGCGGCGCGCTCGGCCCGGCGGTCGGCGGTCTGCTCTACGGAATCTCGGCCCCGCTCCACTGGGTGGTCTGCGCGGCCGTCGCCGTACTGGGTGCGCTGCTGGTCCTGGGCGCGAAGCCCCGCACCCCCGCGCCCGCCACGACCGACCCCACCCAGGGCCGGCCCGCGGGCGCCCCCACCGAGCCCGCTCAGGCGCGGCCCGCTGCCGCCGCCCCGACCACCGTCCCCGTGGAGCCCGCCACCGCGCCCACGGGCCCCGCGTAGCCGCCGGGCGACCGGCCGCATCCTCTGCACCGGAGCCACCACCGCCCCGACGCGGCAGGCGCTCCGCAACACCGAAAGGTATGCCAGCACATGAGCACGACCACCACACTCGACAGCGTCCTCGGCGACGCGGACGTCCACCGGATCGACATCCCGTCGGCCACCGAGGACCCCGCGGCGTACGTCACCGCGCTCCTCGAAGTCGCCGGTGAACGCGACCCGTTCGAGGTCCTCGCCAAGACGCCCGTCTGGGCCCGGCAGCTCTTCGCGGACCTGCCCACCGAGCTCGCCGAGACGGCCCCGGAGCCCGGCGAGTGGCCCGCCGCCTTCACCGTCGGCCACCTCTTCGACGTGGACATCGTCTACGGCTTCCGCTGGCGGCTGGTGGCCACCGAGGACAATCCCGTCTACCCCGGTTACGACGAGCAGCTCTGGGCGCCGCTGCCGCGCCTTCCGTTCCGGCAGATGCTCGACGCGTGGACCGGACTGCGCGCCTCCAACGTCGCACTGCTGGGGGCGCTTCCGCCGGAGGCGTGGCAGCGCACCGGCCGCCACGGCGAGCAGGGCGGCGAGACGATGGAGGTCATGATCCGCAAGGTCGTCGGCCACGACATCGCGCACATCAACCAGATCTACCGGGCGATCCGCATGGTCCGCCGCGCGGCCGGCCTGGACGTGGCGGAGCTGGACGCCACCTACCTTTCCCTCGGCCTGGCGTAGCCCCACGCCCCTCACCGCACCCGCCTCCCCGTGTCCGGCGCCTCACCGCGCCGGCCGCGGGGAGGCTTCGTCATCGGGCTTCCCGATAATACTTGATACCTTCCCGAAGGAATGCTTTCCTGTCGAGGAACCGACACGCGAGAGACGGGGGATCCATGGTTGCGCGCACACGGTGGCAGCCTCTCGCCGACGAGTCCCGGAGCGGGGCCCCGGCGGCGCACGGGGTGGGGGAGCTGCTGCGGGAGGCCTCGCGGATTCCCTCACTGGCCATCAAGTACCGGCCGTTCCTGGACGAACCGGGAGCGGAGCCGGCGCTCCACGAACTGCCGGTGCTGCGGCGGGAGGAGCTGTCGCGGGCGGTCGAGGAGGTCATCGCCCAGAACAAGCTCGGCCGCACCTGGGGCGAGGCGTCCTCGCTCTGGGCCGTGGGGGGCTCCCTGGGCTCCCCGGGGCTGAGCCTGCTCCCGGAGGACCTGTACGTCGCACAGGTACGGCGCAGCTGGAGCCCGGTCGGCCCCGCGGACGTGGTGGCCAATCTGCACCCGCTGGAACGGATGCGCCCCGACCACCAGTTCTTCCACCGGTTCACCACCGAGTCGGGCGCCACCGCCCTGCCGTTCGGCCGCCTGCCCAGCGGGAAGCACGACGACTGGCCCGACCTCTTCGCCCGGCTCGGCGTGACCGCCATCGCCGCACCCGCGGAATCGGTGTGCCGGCTGCTCGGGGACGCGGTCGCCGGGCGGCCGCTGCCCTGGCTGCGGACGCTGCTGCTCGGCGGCGCGGGGCTCGACCGGACACCGGACCGGGCCGTCGCCGACTGCTTCCCGTACACCGAGGTGTGGCGGCTGTACGGCTCTCCGGCCACCGGGCCGATCGGGCAGCGGGGGCCGCTGTGCCTGGCCGACGTCTACCACCCGCTGGACCACCAGCACGTGGAGGCCGTGGACGGCCGGCTCCTGGTGACGACGTTCGACCCGGGCCGGAAACCGCCGCTCATCCGGTACGACACCGGCGACCGGGGCGAGTACGCGCGCTGTGTCTGCGGCCGGCCCGGCCCGGCGGTGCGCCTGTTCGACCCCTCGTCGCCCTTCTTCCGGCTCCACGGCCGCACCGTGTCGGCCCAGGAGCTGGTCGAACTCGCCCTGGGCACGGGGGACGTGGTGGCGGCGCACGTCGCCGTCGACCGGGCGGGGCACGAGGAGCGGGCGCAGCTGCGGGTGCGGCTGGCGCCGGGCGTACCGGACGACTCCTACACCCTCGACTGGATCCGCTACCAGGTGCTGGAGAACCACCTCGTCATGTCGGGCTGCGTGCTGGAGCACCCGGACGCGTTCGAGGTCGTCACCGCCGACGAGTCCACCGGCGCTTCCGCCGGGTCCGCCCTCGTCCACGAGACGTTCTGACCCACCTCACACCCCCTAGGGGGTGTCTTGCCGCCTGGCAGCCATACGAAAGGAACCAAGCATGTCCGAACACAGCACGCGTACCCAGCAGTCGCCCCTCGCGCAGGCCGATGACGAGATCCTCGTCGCCGTGCGGGCGGTCGCCCCCGAGCACGACGAGGTGATCAAGGCGGAGCCGCTGCCCGAGGGCTGGATGCCGGGCTGGGACGTCGCGGGCGTCGTGCTGCGGGCGGCCCCGGAGGGCTTCGGCCCCAAGCCCGGCGACCGGGTGGTCGGCCTGGCCACCGGCGCCGAGTGGGCCCCGTGCATGGCGCTCGCCACCGAGTACGCGGTCGTGCTGCCCGACCACGTGAGCTTCGAGCAGGCGGCGGCGCTGCGGGTCGCGGTGCTGACGGCCCTGCGCCTGGTGCGCGGCGCCGGCCCGCTGGCGGGCCGGCGGGTCCTGGTCACCGGCGCCGAGCACGGCATCGGGCGCCTGCTCGTCGAGCTGGCGGCGGCCGTGCGGGCCGAGGTGACGGCGGTCGTGCAGGACCCCGCCACTGCGGGGCCGGTCGCCTCGCTCGGCGCCGCGCGGGTCGTGACCGACGCCGCCGACGCACAGGGCGTCTTCGACGTGGTGTACGAAGCCGTCTCCGGTGACGTGACGGCCGTGGAACAGGGCCTGGTGGCCGGGGGCGGTGTGGTCTTCCTCTACGAGAGCTTCGCCGCGAACGGCGCCGACATCGGCTTCTTCCGGTTCTTCGGCGGCCCGGAGCAGGCGGGCCTGCGGCACTTCGTCCTCCGCACCGCCACCCCCGGCGACCGGGAGCTGGCCCAGCTGCTCGACCTGCTGACGACGGGCGAGCTGTCCTTCGGGCCCGCCCCGGTGATGGTGAAGTCGATGGCGGAGGCGACACCCGCGGCCTGAGCCGCCACGGGTCAGGAGGACGACGGCTTGGCCGGCGCGCCCGGGAGGGTGGCCAGGGCCTTGGAGCAGCGGGACAGCTGCTCCAGGAAGCGTTCGGCCTCGTCCGGCTCGAAGTGGTCCGTGAGCGCCCGCTCCACCTCCTCCACCGCCGCGTCCGCGCGCTGGAGGAGGGAGCGGCCGGTGCGGGTGAGCCGGGCCTCCAGGATGTGGCTGTGGATCGGGTGCGGCTTCCGCTCGACCAGGCCGCGCCCCTCCAGCGTGGAGAGCACGGAGGACATGGTCTGCGGTGTGACCATGCAGCGGCGGGCGAGCACCGAGCCGGACAGACCGGGCTCCTGGAGCAGCGCGTAGAGCACGCTGTACTGCGGGACGTTGATCTTGAAGGGGCGCAGCACCGTGTGCTTGGCGGAGGTCAGTTCCTGCTCCACTCGCTTGATGTGCTGCCCCAGGCGCTCATGCTTCGACGGGTCCATGGGCTGAGATTACCTGTAGACGTCTTACTTCCCTAGGCCCTCTTACCCACTGAGTGGTAAGTCATCTTGCATCTATAAGACATCTTACTAATACTGGGGGTGAAGGGCCGGCTACGCCGCCGGCCCGTGAACCGAGGAGCCCCCATGCCCACCACGCCACCGTCCGTGCTCGACCGCGACCCCGCCTTCGCCCTCCATCGCGGCGGCAAGCTGGCCGTCCGTTCCACCGTCGAGGTGACCGACGCGGAGCAGCTCTCCCTCGCGTACACCCCCGGCGTCGCCCGGGTGTGCACGGCGATCGCGGAGGACCCCGACCTGGCCGCCGACTACACCTGGGCCGCGCGCACGGTCGCCGTGGTCTCCGACGGCACCGCCGTCCTCGGCCTCGGCGACATCGGCCCGGCCGCGGCCATGCCGGTGATGGAGGGCAAGGCCCTGCTCTTCAAGGAGTTCGCGGACGTCGACGCCGTACCGATCTGCCTGGCCACCACCGACGTCGACGACCTGGTGGAGACCGTCGTACGGCTCGCGCCCTCCTTCGGCGGCATCAACCTGGAGGACATCAGCGCGCCCCGCTGCTTCGAGATCGAGGACCGGCTCCGGGAGGCCCTCGACATCCCCGTCTTCCACGACGACCAGCACGGCACCGCCGTCGTCGTCCTCGCCGCGCTGCGCAACGCCGCCCGGCTCACCGGCCGCTCGCTGTCCGACCTGCGCGCCGTGGTCGCGGGCGCCGGCGCCTCCGGCATCGCCGTGAGCCGGATTCTGCTGGAGGCGGGCATCGGCGACCTCGCCGCGGCCGACAGCAAGGGGATGCTGCACACCGGACGCGAGGACCTCAACCCCGTCAAGGCCCGCCTGGCCCGGGACGGCAACAAGGCCGGTTACGCCGGCTCGGTCGAGCAGGCGCTCAAGGGCGCCGACGTCTTCATCGGCCTGTCCGGCGCCACCGTGAGCGAGGACGCCATCGCCACGATGGCCCCCGACTCCATCGTCTTCGCCCTGTCCAACCCCACCCCCGAGATCGCGCCGGACGTCGCCGCCCGCCACGCCCGGGTGGTCGCCACGGGCCGCAGCGACTTCCCCAACCAGATCAACAACGTGCTGGCGTTCCCCGGCATCTTCCGCGGCGCCTTCGACGTCCGCGCGACCGCCGTCACCGAGGGCATGAAGCTGGCCGCGGCCGAGGCCATCGCCGCCGTCGTCGGCGACGACGAGCTGAGCGCCGACCACATCGTGCCGAGCCCCTTCGACCCCCGGGTCGCCCCCGCCGTCGCCGCGGCCGTCGCCGAGCAGGCGCGCCGGGACGGTGTGGCGCGGCTCTGACCCGCATCGATCCCCGACCACCGCACTCGCAACGAAAGGGACATCCCACGCTATGAGGCTGCCCGCCCAGCCCCTGGGCTCCACCGGCATCGACATCTCGCGCACGGGCTTCGGCGCCTGGGCCATCGGCGGCGACGGATGGCGCTACGGCTGGGGCGCACAGGACGACATCGCGTCGATCGCCGCCATCCACCACGCCGTCGACAGCGGCATCAACTGGATCGACACGGCCGCCGTCTACGGACTGGGCCACTCCGAGGAGATCATCGGGAAGGCACTCGCCTCCCTGCCGCCGCACGCGCGCCCCCACGTCTTCACCAAGTGCGGCCTGGTATGGGACGCCTCGAACCCGTCCGCGCCCCCGCACCGGATCATGAAGCCCGAAAGCGTGCGCCGGGAGGTGGAGGACTCGCTGCGCAGGCTGAACGTCGAGCAGATCGGCCTCTACCAGGTGCACTGGCCGGACACCGGCGAGTCGCTCGAGTACGGCGGCCCGGAGGGGGAGGTCTCCCCCAACGCCACACCGCTCGAGGAGTACTGGCAGGTGATGGCCGACCTCAAGGCCGAGGGGAAGGTACGGGCGATCGGCCTGTCCAACCACTCCGTCGCACAGCTCGAAGCCGCCGAGCGCATCGCGCACGTCGACGTGATCCAGCCGCCGTTCTCCGCGATCAACCGCTCGGCCGCCGAGGAGATCGCCTGGGCCGCCGCGCACGGCACCGGCGTGATCGCCTACTCGCCGATGCAGTCGGGCCTGCTCAGCGGCGCCTTCTCGGCCGAGCGCGCGACGGCCCTGCCGGCCGACGACTGGCGGTCGGGCCACCCCGACTTCACGACGGGCCTGGCGGCGAACCTGCGCCTGGCCGACGCCCTGCGGCCGGTGGCCGAACGGCACGGGGTGAGCACGGGCGCGGTCGCCGTCGCCTGGGTACTGGCGTGGCCGGGTGTCAGCGGCGCCATCGTCGGCGCCCGTACGCCGCAGCAGGTCGGCGGCTGGATCGCCGCGGCCTCCCTGGAGCTGACGGACGCCGACCTCGCCGAGATCGCGGCGGCCATCGAGTCGACGGGGGCCGGGTCCGGTCCCGTCCGGCCCTGACCCGCGCGCGCCCCGCTCCCCCCTGCCGCCGCCCCCCTTCCCCCCTTGCCCTTCCCCCACGCACCTGACCTGCCGAGCACCTGAGGAGCCGTCATGTACCACATCGCCGTCGCCTTCGACGTACCGGCCGAGCGGCGCGCGGAGTTCATCGCCGCCGCCCTCGCGGACGGCCGCGACTCCCTCGCCGACGAGCCGGGCACCCGGCGGTTCGAGCTGATCGCCGACGCGGAGGACCCCAACCGCTTCTACCTCAACGAGGCGTACGAGGACGAGGCCGCGTTCGACGAGCACTGCGCCGGCGAGCACTTCGCCCGCTTCTTCGCGGTGATCGAGGAGTTCGCGGAGGGCCCGGCGTGGCTCATCCGCGGCACACGGGTCGACGACCACGCCATTGCCGCGGCCTGACGGCGCACCCCGCCCCGTACGGCGCGAGCCCGTACGGGGCGGGGGCGTACGACGCGAGGGGGCGGTCCCGGTATCCGTACCGGGACCGCCCCCTCGTACCGCTCCCCCGCCGGGCCGCGGCTCAGGACGCCAGCAGCAGCACGGCGCCCACCGCCAGGGCGGGGACCGTCGTCAGGACCGTCGTCAGGAACGCCGCGCGGGCGTCCCGGGCGATCAGGGGCAGCAGGGCGTCGCCGTCCTGGCTGACGGCGTTGGCCACCAGAGTGGGCAGCGGAACCCCGCCGGCGAGGTAGAGCGTGGTGAACGCGATCTGCACCGCGCAGCCCGGTATCAGCCCGATGCACGCCCCGACCACGACGCCGAGCCAGCCGTGCAGCGGCAGTTGGCTCCCGTCGAACCCGGTGAGCGTCTCCACCAGGGTCCAGGCCAGGTAGATGACCGAGACCCACACCACGATCAAGGCGAGTTCGCGGGCGCCCGCGGCGAGCGCGATCGAGGGGCGCTGCGGCGAGATGCCGTCGTCGTGCTGGGCCGTGCCGCGGTGCGCGACCAGGACCATGGCGCACAGCACGGTGCCGAGGGCGCCGAGGACGAGGTACGGGTCCCAGCCCCCGGCGATCCGGGTCAGCGACGCCGCGTCGACCAGCTGGAACGCCACGGGGACGGCGACGAGCGCGGCGAGCCCGGCGACGACCCACAGGGCGAGCCTCAAGGCACCCGCGGCGGTGGCCGCCTGAGCCGCGTCACCGGCCGAGGCACCGGCCACGGCACCCGACGCGGCACCGGGGACACCGCCGGGCGTCCACGCGCCGGCGCCGCCCTTGAGCGACCCGCCCGCGGGCGCCGGCGCGCCGACCGTCCGCCGTGCGCCGCCGCCCACTAGGACCAACTCCCGTACTTCGGCGGGCGCGTGGTCGCCCGTACCCCGGGAGGAGAGGCGCTCCGGGGTCAGGCGCAGCGCGTCCACGGCGTAACCGGTGACCACGCCCGTGGCGAAGAGCAGCGCGTGCACCTTGAGCGCCATCAGCGGCTGCGCGGCGAAGATCACCCAGGAGGAGTCGCCCATGGTGGCGGCCACACCGGCGACGACCGTGCCGAACGAGATGGCGCCCCGGGTGTAGAGCGGGGTCAGCAGCAGCGCGCCCGCGCAGCCGGGCGAGACGCCGAGGAGGGCGCCCACCACGGGCCCGAAGCCGCGCCGCCGCTCCAGCAGGGCGAGCAGGCGGTCACCGTACCGCCAGCGCAACCAGGCGAAGGCTCCGACCAGGAGGGCCACGAACACACCCACCTGCATGAAGCCGTCCGCCAGCGGGCGGACCAGGGTCTCGATCACGTCTGTGCTCCTTGGAGAGGCCGTACGGGGAGTGCGGCGCGCGGATACGTCGCCGGGCGTCCGGCGGCGCGGCAGCACCAGAACTATACGATCTCTTATGGTTATTCGTAGCCGGAAGTTTGATCGATCCCTGAATCTGGGCTACGGTTCCACCGTTCCCCCTCGCCAACTCGACTTCGGGTACCGGCCTTTGGCTGCCCGCAGCATTTGAGAGGAGATCCCCATGTGCGGACCTCAGATCATGAACGCCGTCTACGGCGATGACTTCAGAGCCGAGCACGATCTGATCCCCACCCGCCAGGCGGGTAGCGAGCAGACCATCCAGACCGCGCAGGAGGCCCGCAAGGCCGGCTTCGGTGCCAACTCCAGCCGCCGCAAGCTGCTCGGCGTCGGTGGCGCGCTCGCCGCCACCGTCGCGGGCATGGGCCTGTTCGGCGCCAAGCCGGCCGTCGCCGCGAGCTCCGCCGCGGGCAACGTGGACAAGCTGTTCTCCCGCCGCCGCAAGGTCGTGGACATGAGCCACCCGTGGGGCGAGGACTTCCCCGTCTACCAGCCGTACGTCGCCCCGCCGAAGATCTGGCAGGTGGCCTCGGTGGACAAGGAGGGTTACAACACCAACCTGATGACCATCGACGAGCACAGCGGCACCCACATGGACGGCCCGAAGCACTTCGCCAACGGCCAGATCACCACGGACCAGATCGGTGCCGAGGACCTCATCGCCCCGATGGTCATCATCCGGCTGGAGGAGCGCGCCAAGCAGGACCCGGACGCGCTGCTCACCTACGACGACCTGAAGAAGTGGGAGGCGCGCTACGGCCGCATCCCCAAGGGCGCCATCATCTGCCTGGACAGCGGCTGGTACAAGCGGCTGCACACCCCGGAGCTGATCTTCAACCGGGACGCGGACGGACACCCGCACTTCCCGGGCATCGGCTGGGACGCGGCGGAGTTCCTGGAGTCGCAGCGCGACGTCGTCGGCATCGCCACGGACGCCCCGAGCATGGACTCCGGCGCCCACGACGTCGTCGACCCGCGCAGCCACAAGATCCTGCTGCCCACGGGCCACTACGGCATCGAGTGGGCCGCCAACATGGACCAGCTGCCGGACAACGGCGCCATCGCCGTCATCGGCCTGCTCAAGCACATCGGCGGCTTCAGCGGCCCGGTCCGCATGTTCGGCATCTACTGAGCCGGACCGCACCCCGGTCGTACGGCGCGCACGGCGTCGCGGTGCCCGCGGGCTTCGGCCCGCGGGCGCCGCGGGCCCGCCACCCACCGCGGCCGCCCGGACCGCGTCATCCGCGCGGCCGCGTCATCCACCCGGCCGTGCCATCCGCCCGGCCGTGGCGTCCACCCGGCCGTGTCGTCCGCACGCCGCGTCGCCCGCACGCCGGCCCCGCTCCGGGCGGCCGGCTCCGCCCTCCCCCGTTCCGGAAGGAGCCCCCGATGTTCGGAAAGATCGGCGCCCCCGAGATCCTCCTCATCCTCATCGTCGTCCTGCTGCTGTTCGGCGCGAAGAAGATGCCGGAGATGGCCCGTGCGCTGGGCCGCTCGGCCCGCATCCTCAAGCGCGAGGCCGAGGCGATGAAGTCCGACGTCACCCCGCATGCGGCCGCGGCCCCCGCCACGGCGACGGGTCCGGTCACGGCCCCGGCGCCCGGTCCGGTCACGGCCCCGCAGGCCGCCGTCGTCCGCACGCCCGTCGAGTCCGCCGCCCCGGCCGGCCTCCAGCCCTGACGAACCCGGCACCCTCCACCACTCCACCACACGAGACGAGGACGAGATGCTGAAGTCGGCCCGCCTGCACACGCAGCCCCCCGGGGACGTGTCCACGGAGCGGCCCGCTCAGGCGGCGGGCACCGGCGACCCGCGTGGCGGTGACGGGAGGATGTCGCTCGTCGAGCACCTGCGCGAGCTGCGCAAGCGCCTCGCCATCGCCGTCGCCGCCATCCTGGTCGTCACCGTCACCGCGGCCTTCTTCTACGAGGCCATCACCGACTTCGCCACCCGGCCCATCCTCGACGCGGTCGGCTGCCGCTCCGCCTTCGCCGAGGTGGCGCGGGGCGAGGACAAGACCTGCGCGCGCCTCGTGCTCAACGGCCTGATCGCCCCGTTCTCGCTCGCCCTGAAGGTCTCGCTGGCCACCGGCCTGGTGGTCGCCGCACCCGTCTGGCTCTACCAGCTGTGGGCCTTCATCGCCCCGGGTCTGCACCGCCACGAGCGCAAGTACACGCTGCTCTTCGTCGGCGCGGGCGTCCCGCTGTTCCTGGCCGGCGGCTTCCTGGCGTACCGCACGCTGCCCGTCATGGCGCGGGTGCTGCTGGACTTCTCCCCGGCCCAGGTGGACAACCAGCTGCCGCTCGACGAGCTGCTGGACCTGATCGTCCGCATGGTCGTCGTCTTCGGGTTCGCCTTCGAACTCCCCCTGCTGCTGGTCATGCTGAACGTGTGCGGGGTGGTCTCCGGCCGGAAGATGCTCGGCTGGTGGCGCTGGATGATCATGGGAGTCACGCTCTTCTCCGCCATCGCGACGCCGAGCACCGACCCGCTGTCGATGCTGGCGCTCGCCGCGCCGCTGTGGCTGCTCTACGCCCTCGCCACGGTGGTGGCACTGCTCCTGGACCGGCGACGGGCCCGGTCCGCCGCGGGCGGCCCGTCCGACGACGAGGCGTCAGCCCTGGACTTCACCCCCGAGGACATCGAGGAGCCGGAGCCGGTCCCCGCGGGACGGCACGCGTGACCCGCCGGGAGGCACACCGCGGCGCAGGCTCACACGCCCACCGGCTCGGGCGCCGTACGCCGGTAGCGGCCCGGCGCGATGCCGCGCTGGCGGGAGAAGGCCCGGGAGAACGCGAACTCCGAGGCGTACCCCACCGCCTGCGCGATGTCGCCGACCAGCTCGTCGGTGTCGCGCAGCATCCTCGCGGCCCGGTCGATCCGCAGCCGCGCCAGGTACGCCAGCGGGGAGCTGCCGACCAGCGCCTTGAACTGCCGGGCGAAGGCCGGGCGGGACATCGCCGCGGCCCGCGCCAGGCTCTCCACCGTCCAGGGGCGCTGCGGTTCCTCGTGCATGAGGGACAGCGCCGTCCCGATGCGCGGGTCGCGCAGCGCCGTCAGCCAGGACGGGCCGGGGCCCTCCCCGCCGTCCCCACCGCCGTCCCCGCCGCCGTCCTCGTGGAGTTCGAGCCAGGCGCGGACCACCTGCACGAACAGCACGTCGGTCAGGCGGGTCGCCACGGCGCGCGCCCCGGGCCGGTTCCTGCCGGTCTCGGCGGCGAGCAGCCGGATGGTGCCCTGCAGATCCGGGTCGGCGCTCATCCCGGGGACGTGGATGACCTCGGGCAGCACGGACAGCACCGGGTGCCGGCCCGCCTCCCCCTCGTAGGAGAACTTGCCGCAGACGATGCGGACGGCCGCACCGGCGCCGCCCAGGTCCATGACGCCGTCGCGGCCCGGCGGATGGGCGGACTCGAGGTCGGCGTACCGCACCGCCGTCGCGTCGGGGGCGCCCGCCAGCTCGTGGGGCTCACCGCGCGGGAGCAGCACCACGTCCCCGGGCACCAGGTGCAGCGGCGGGCGGCCCCGCGTCCGCAGCCAGCAGGTGCCCTCGGCGACGAGGTGGAAGCCCGCCGTGGGCAACTGTTCGAGCCCGCAGCCCCAGTCGGGGCGGCCGGCGCGCAACTGGGCCAGCAGCACTCCGCTGAACCGGGTGGTGGCCAGTACGTCGGCGAGTACGTCCATGTCGCACACCCTAGCGGGAAAACCACACTTTCGAACGCAGCATGAGACGCACGGGCAATTTTTCTAGAGCTTCTGTCATGGAGCGTATACACCGCGCTCCTTAACGTTAAAGCACCGCTTCGGCACGGCCACGGAGGAAGACACGTCATGAAGCTAGGCATCGCCATGTTCCCCGCGGACTTCGCGATCCGCCCCGACGAACTGGCCCGGGCAGTCGAGGAGCGCGGCTTCGAGTCGCTCTTCCTGCCGGAGCACACCCATCTGCCCGCGACCGAACGCACCCGCGGCGAGGTCGGGCAGCTGCCCGACCACTTCTCGCACACGCACGACCTGTTCGTCGCGCTCAGCTACGCCGCCGCGGCCACCACGGAGCTGCGCGTGGCCACCGGGATCTGCCTGGTCCCCCAGCGGGACCCGATCGCCACGGCCAAGGCCGTCGCCACGCTCGACGCGCTCTCCGGCGGCCGCGTGCTGTTCGGCGTCGGCGCCGGCTGGATCCCCGAGGAGCTGGAGAACCACGGCACCGACCCCGGGCAGCGGTGGGCCGTCCTGGCCGAGCGGGTGAAGGCCATGCGGGAGATCTGGACCAACGACGTCGCCGAATTCCACGGCCGCCACGTCGACTTCGGCCCCGTCTGGTCCTGGCCCAAGCCCCGGCAGACCCCGCACCCGCCGGTCCTCGTCGGCGGCTCGGGCGCCAACGTGGCGCGCCGCGTCCTCGACTTCGGCGACGAGTGGATGCCGCACGCGGGCATGCCGCTGGACGAGCTGTCCGCACGGATCCGCGCCCTGCGGCAGGCGGGCCGCGACGCCGGCCGCACCGACGACGTCCCGGTCACCGTCTTCGGCGCCGAACCCGACGCGGCGGGGCTGGAGGCCCTGCGCGACCTCGGCGTCAACCGCGCGGTGCTGTACGCGCCCCCCACCGGCGCCGACGGCGTCAAGAGCTTCCTGGACACCGTGGCCCCGCTGGTCACCAAGTTCCACAACTGACTTCGTCCCCCGCTCGGGGACGGACTTTCCCGGTACAGGAAACACGGAATGGAGACACCCATGAGCAAGGTCTGGTTCGTCACCGGCTCGTCCCGCGGCTTCGGCCGCCAGTTCGTCGAGGCGGCCCTGTCCCGCGGCGACAAGGTCGCCGCCACGGCCCGTGACGCGCGGTCCCTCGCCGACCTGAAGGCCTCCTACGGCGACGCGGTGCTCACCCTCGACCTCGACGTGACGCACAAGGACGCCGTGTTCGCGTCCGTCAAGCAGGCCAAGGAGCACTTCGGCCGCCTCGACGTGATCGTCAACAACGCCGGCTACGGCCTCTTCGGCGCCGTGGAGGAGCTCGACGAGCAGGCGCTGCGCGACCAGCTGGAGACCAACCTGTTCGGCGCCCTGTGGGTGACCCAGGCCGCCCTGCCGTACCTGCGGGAGCAGGGCAGCGGCCACATCGTCCAGATCTCCTCCACCGGCGGCGTCGCCGCCTGGCCGCTGGTCGGCGGCTACCACGTCTCCAAGTGGGGCCTGGAGGGCCTGAGCGAGTCCCTGGCCCAGGAGGTGTCGCACCTCGGCATCAAGGTCACCCTGGTCGAGCCCGGCGCGTACGCCACCGACTGGGCCGGCCCGTCCGCCGCCCAGTCCGAGCCGATCCCGGCGTACGACGGTGTCCGTGAGGCACTCGGCGCGTTCATGCAGACGCTCGACCTCGGTGACCCGGCCGCCGCCGGCCGTGCGCTGCTGAAGGTCGTCGACTCCGACAACCCGCCGCTGCGCGTCTTCCTCGGCACGCAGGGCAACGAGATGCTGCCGCAGGTCTACGCCGACCGGCTCAAGACCTGGGCCGACTGGCAGGACGTGGCCGTCGAGGCGCAGGGCTGACCGCCTGCCGGACGGCACGCGAGCGCGGCGCGAAAGCGGCGGGCCGCCACGGAATCCACCGTGGCGGCCCGCCGCTTTCGCCGTGCGGGGTGCGGGTGTCAGGAGGAGGGCCTGAGCGTCCGGCCGCTGAGGGTGATGGTGTCCCCCTCGACCGTGCCGTCGGCGGCGGCACCGGAGCCGGCGCGCAGCCGGAGGGTGGCGCCCTCAAGGGTGTACCGGCCGGTGTAGGCGGCCTTCTGTCCGTTGTAGTCCTCGCTGAAGGTGCCGTCGCCGCGCAGTTCGAGGCGCAGGCTGCCGTCGGCGGCGGCCCATACGCCGTCGAGGCGCGCGCCCTGGCCGCCGCCCCCGCCGGGCGCGGGCGCGGAAGCGGGCGCGGGCGCGGAGGTGGGCGCGGAAGCGGGCGCGGGCGCGGAGGTGGGCGCGGCCTTCTCCGGCGCGTCGGCGCCCGGCGTACCGCACGCGCTGAGCACGGCGGCCAGCGCCACGGCGCCCAGGGCGCCGCCGACGGCGAGGCGCGCCCCGGGCCCCCGGCGCCCCGTACGGCCGGGGCGGGGCGCACGGCCGGGGCGGGGCGTACGGCCGGGGCGGAGGTGTCCGGTGGTCATGACGCGGACCCCCGGCGGCCGGGGCTCACCCGCGCAGCACGGCGCGCGCCAGCAGCAGCCGGCAACGCAGCGCCATGTGCCGGGCGTGCCGGTACCTCTGTCTCGCGATCCGCTGCCGCGCGCGCGTGGACGGTGAAGGGTTCATGGAAGCGTTCTCCTCCTATTCCTCCGAAAACCAGTGAGTGCAGGGCGTCCTCGGCCCCTTGGCGCAACCGGGCGCGGCGCTGCGCGGCCACGTGCCGGGCGACCAGCGCCTGCAGTTCGGGGTCGAGGTCGGTCAGGACGGTGTGCGTGCTCATGGGTTCCTCGGTTTCCTCTCCTGGGGGATGCGCCCCGGACCGGACAACGGCCCCGGTTTCCCGGGGCCGTTGCCGTCGTCACGGGCGCGGGGTCAGCCGACCGGGGCCTGAAGCTCCCGCTCGCGGTGCTCCGGCCGCGCGTACCGGGTCGGCGCCCAGCGCAGCAGGGCCGCGCCGACGGTCATGCCGCCGCCGAAGCCGGCGAGGAGCACGATGTCGCCGTCGGTCAGGGCGCCTTCGCGGTGCGCGAGGTCCAGCGTGATCGGCACCGACGCGGAGCCGGTGTTGGCGTACCTCTCCAGCGCCAGGTGGAGCGTCGCGTTCCGCAGGCCCAGCCAGGGCCACACGTCGGCCAGCATCACGCCGTTGGCCTGGTGCGGCACGAAGTGGACGACGTCGTCGGGGTTGACGTCCGCCTTGACGAGCAGGTCGCCCAGGGCCTGCGGCAGGTTCTCCTGGACGAAGGCGCGCACACCGCGGCCGTCCATCCGGAAGAAGTGGCCGCCCTCGTCCACGGTGCGCGCCGTCGCGGGCATCCGGCTGCCGCCCGCGGGCACGCTGATCAGCCGGTACTGGTCGCCGCGGGTGAGCAGACTGGTCTCCAGCACGCCCCGGTCCTCCGGGACGGGTCCGAGGACGACGGCCCCCGCCCCGTCGCCGAAGAGGATCGCCGTCTTGCGGTCCGAGTAGTCCAGGATCCGCGAGTAGATGTCCGCGCCGATGACCACCGCGTGCTTGCCCTCGGGCGCGCCGCGCAGCATCCGCTCGGCCACGGTCATCGCGTACACGAACCCGCTGCACACCGCGTTGACGTCGAACGCCGCGGCGTTGACGGCCCCGATCAGGTGCTGCACGATGCTCGCCGTCGCCGGCTGGGGATGGTCCGGTGTCGAGGTCGCCACCACGATGTACGCCACGTCCTCGGGGCGTACACCGGCCTGTTCGAGGGCCCGGCGGGCGGCGTGCGCCGCCAGGTCGGACGTGGCGTGCCGGTCGTCGGCACGGCGCCGCTCCCTGATACCGGTCTTGCGCACGATCCATTCGTCGGTCACACCGGTGCTGCGGGCGATCTCCTCGTTGGTGACCACCTGCTCCGGCAGAAACGATCCGGTTCCCAGGATTCCGATGGGTTTCATACTGCCTCCTGTTCTGCGACGGGCCGCCGCACGGCGGCCCGCCGCCGTTGCTCGGCGACGGCGAAGTGCCGGGGTGGCCGGTTCAGATGCCCGCCGCGGTCCGCCCGGTCGGCAGCCGCCGCCATCCGGCCCGGTCCGCGTGTGCGGCCAGGTCCGGGTCGTCGCCCACGGCGACCGGGTGACCCACGGCCGCCAGCAGGTCCAGGTCGCTGATGTGGTCGCCGTACGCCGTGCAGTCGGCGAGGTCGGCCCCGAGGACCGCGGCGGCGGCGTGCGCCACCCGCCCCTTGGCCGCGCCGATCAGCGGGAACAGCACCTCGCCGGTGAGCCGGCCGCGGCGGATCAGCGGCCGCGTGCCGATGGCGCGGTCCGCGCCGACGTGGGCCGCGACCGGGTCCAGGCAGGCGAAGAACGACCCGGACACCAGCACGACGGTGTCGCCGGCCGCGCGGTGCCCGGCGAGGGACCGCTCCACCGCGGGGATGAACAGCCCCCCGGGCCGCGTCTCCTGTTCGTAGGCGAACCACGCGCGGCCCGACGCCGCGAGGGTGCGGGCGTCCTCGCCCGCGTACAGCCGGTAGTAGCGGCGGTTGATCTCCGCGCGCGGGGCACCCCGTCGTACCGCGTCGCGCAGCTCACCGACCAGCCGGTCGTACGTGCCGGCCGGTTCACCGCGCCGGTCCAGGTGGAACTCCAGGAACCGGAACATGCTCTTGACGTCGATCAGCGTCTCGTCGACATCCGAAAAGGCGATCGCCGGGACGCCCATCAGCGCTTCTCCCTCCCCCATGGCCGGTCAGCCGGCCGTGACGCGGGTCAGCCGGAAGGTGAAGACGCAGAGGCTCTCGCCCTTCTGGGTGGCCTCCACGCGGACCGGCACCTGGTGGGCCTGGTGCGCGGCGCCGTCCTCCGGGGCCTCCAGCGGACCGCCCAGCGTGTACGGGACTCCGTCCACGCCGCCGCCCGGCACCGTCGGCTCGCCGATCTCCGCGGTGAGGACCGTGTCGTCCTCCAGCTCGCCGAAGCGGGTGAAGCGCACGTCGACATCGGTCACCAGGGTCTTCGCGGTGGACATGCCGTGCAGCTCCAGCGCGGCGAACAGCGCCAGCTGACGCGCGCCCTCGGCAATGACCATGCCCGGCAGGTGGTCCTGCGGGTGGTCGAAGAGGCTGGCGTGGCCAGTCGGCACCCGCAGCAGGGCCGAGGCGGCGGAGCTGGTGACGGCGGGCTCCACGAGCACGACGTTGTCCGGGTTGGCCCGCCCCACCAGGTGCGGGGGCACGAGGGTGCCGGGGGTGACCTGCGGGTGGGTGGCGGAGGACGGCAGGGCGAGTCCGCCGCGGTTGTTGAGCCGCAGCGTCAGGTAGCCGTTGGGCGTCTTGAAGCGCAGGCCGAGGTGGGCCGTGCCCACCTGCGTGCCGCCCGCCGAGAGGGTGAACTCGTAGTCGAGGCCGGTGACCCGGCCGTCGCGCTCCTTGCGGCTGACGATCCGCGCCTCCATCGCCAGCGGCAGCGGCGCGGAGCCGACCGTCACCCACCGCGGGTGCGAGACGTGCAGCCGCAGGTGCGTGAGGATGAACTTGTTGTCCGCCGCCACGCCGAAGAAGCGGTGGGCGCCGGCCAGACCCGCCTGGCGGCACGCCTCCAGGATGAGCAGCGGGTCGTACGAGAGCGGGCGGAGCAGGTGGTCGCCGTAGTAGGCGTGCGACCGGGGGAGCTGCGCCCCGGCGAGGTAGCGGTCCTCGCCGGTCTGCCGCAGGTCGGTGAGGAACACCTCCCCCAGGGCGTCCCGGTGCACGAGCAGCCGGTCCACGGTGCGCGTGTAGTCCAGAACCGGATCGGACGGAAGGAACGGTGTGGCGGACCGCGGCTCCGGTCCTGCTGTTGCGGTGGTCATGGGTGACGTTCGCTTTCTGTTCGGTCGTGCCGGAAGACCCCGGTGGCCGGCCGGCGGCCCCGGGGAGCAGGCGCGTGCGGGGCAGGGCGCTACGTCGCGGGACGCGTGGGCGTGGGGCCTGACGTGCGGGGGGATTTACGTGTGGAGGGCCGTCCACGTGGGATCGGCCCTCCATGCGCGTCCTGCGGCTCACTCCGTCAGCGGGTCACGCGGGGTAGACGTCGCCCGGCAGCTTGCGGTCGGCGCCGACGGTGCCGATGTGCCAGTACGGGTACGGAGCGGTGGTCTCGCTCACCTTGTCGAGGCGCTCCAGCTCCTGCGCGGTCAGCTCCCACTCCATCGCCTGGAGGTTGTCGTCCAGCTGGTGGGGCTTGGTGGCGCCGATGACGGCGGAGGTGATGCCCGGCTTGGCGAGCACCCAGTTGATCGCCACCTGGGCGACCGTGGCACCGCGCTCCTCGGCGATCGCGGCCATCTCGTCGACGATGTCGTACGCCTGGTTCTCGTCGGTGAGCGGCGCGGACTCGGCGGGGGTCCGCTCGGCCAGGCGGCTGCCCTCGGGGCGGCCCTCGCCGCGGCGGTACTTGCCGGTCAGGAAGCCGCCGGCCAGCGGCGACCAGGCGGTGATGCCCACGTTCTGGTCGACCGCGAGCGGGATGATCTCCCGCTCCAGGTCGCGGGCGGCGATGTTGTAGTAGCCCTGGTAGACGCAGAACTTGGCGAGGTTGCGGCGCTCGGAGACCGACAGGGCCTTCATCAGCTGCCAGCCGGCGTAGTTGGAGACGCCGATGTAGCGGATCTTGCCCGAGCTGATCAGGTCGTCGAGCGCGCGCAGGGTCTCGTCGAGCGAGGTCCGCGGGTCGAAGCCGTGCAGGTGGTAGACGTCGATGTAGTCGGTCTCGAGGCGCCGCAGGCTGCCCTCGACCGCCGCGATCAGGTGGTGGCGGGTGGCGCCGATGTCGTTCGGGTCGTCGGTGATGCGCCAGCGGCCCTTGGTGCCGATGATGACGCGGTCGCGGACCTTCTTCAGGGTCTTGCCGAAGAACTCCTCGCCCATGCCGTTCTTGTAGACGTCGGCGGTGTCGAAGAAGTTGATCCCGGCGTCCAGCGCCTGGTCCATCATCCGCAGCACGGTCTGGTCCTCGACCGTGCCGAACTCGGACCAGTTGCGGTCCTCGGCGCCCAGGAAGGACGCACCGCCGCCGAAGGTCATGGCGCCGAAGCACAGTTCTGAGACGGACAGGCCGGTGTCGCCGAGGTAGCGGTAACGCATGTTCTCCTGCTCTCTTATCGATCGGTGGGTACGTCGTGGGGGGTTCGGGGGTTGGGGAGGCGCGGGGGTTTGGGGAGGGGGATAGGGAGGGCTCGGGCGGCGGCGGGGGGGGAGGAGCCGCACGGCCCGGGCCCTCCGGCTCGGGGCGCGTACGCCCGCCGGCTCAGCCGGCGGCGTCCGCGAGTTCCTTGTCCTTGATGACCAGGAAGGTCACCACGGCTCCGACGAGGGCCAGCACGGCCAGGGCGATGAAGGCGGTGTGCATGCTGGAGGTGAGGCTCGCGGCCACCGCGTCGAGGGCGTCGGTGCGCCGGGCGGGCTCGACCGCGGCGAGCGCCTCGTCCAGCCGGCCCTGGGTGGCCTCGCCCGCCAGCCGCTGGGCCTGGTCGGCGAGTTCGGGCGAGCGCTCGGCCAGGTCACTGCGGGTCAGCGAGGTCAGGAAGCCGCCCGCCGAGGCGATCGCCACGGACTCGCCGGCGATGCGCATGGTGTTGAAGATGCCCGACGCCATGCCGGCGCGCTCCACGGGGACGACGCTGACGGCGGCGTTGTCCATGGCTCCGAACGCGGAGCCCACGCCGAGGCCGAAGACGACCAGCGGACCCGCCACCTCGTACCACGGCCGGCCGGGCTCCAGGACGACCAGCCACAGCGAGCCCACGGCGATCAGCAGCGAACTCGCGGTCAGCAGCATCCGGGACGAGACCCGCCCGGCGACCAGGCGGCCGACCAGCAGCGGCAGGACGAAGACGGGGAGGGTCAGCGGCAGCAGCAGCGCACCGGAGGCGGTGTCACCCTGGTCGCCGACGCCGTTGAAGTACGGCGGCAGGAAGTTGAGCAGCACCACGAAGCCGAAGGTGATGGTGAACGGCTGGCAGACGACCACCACGAAGGTCGGGTTGCGGAACAGCGCCAGGTCGAACATGGGCCGGGCGACGCGGAGTTCGACCGCGACGAACGCGGCCATGAAGACCACGAACCCGGCGAGCGAGCCGAGTGTCGGTGCGCTGAGCCAGCCGCTCTCGCCGCCCTCGACGAAGACGAGCGCGAGGAAGAACAGGCTGCCGCTGAAGGTGACCAGACCGCCCCAGTCGACCTTCGTCGCGTCCGGGTCCCGGGACTCCTTGATCTTCGACATGAAGGCGAGGGCCACGATGCCGACCAGCACGTTCAGCCAGAACACCGCCCGCCAGCCGGCCAGGTTGACCAGCGCGCCGCCGAGGATCGGACCGAGCGCGAGACCGGCGCCGAAGGAGGCGCCGAGCACGCCGAACGCCTGGGTGCGCTTGCGGCCCTCGAACGACGCGGCCAGGATCGCGGCCCCGCTGGTGAGCACGCCGGCCGCGCCGACGCCCTGCAGTGCGCGGGCGATGTCGAGGACGACGATGTCCGTGGAGACGGCGGCCACGGCGGACATCGCCATGAAGACGACGGCGCCGATGGCCAGGATGCGGCGGCGGCCGAACTGGTCGGCGAGCGCGCCGGCCGCGAGCATGCACGCGGCGAACGTCACGCCGTAGGCGTTCTGCACCCACTGACCGGCGGCGACGCCGGCCCCGAGGTCGACCGTGAGATCCGGCAGCGCGACCGCCGGTGCGGTGACGGCCAGCGGCAGCAGGATGCTGGCGAGCGCGACGGCGATGAGCGTGGGTGCTCCGCTCGCCTCCTGCCGCCGGTCCGGCACCGGGCGCCGGGAATCGGTCTGGATGCTCATGGCTTCTTTCTCTCCGCTCAGCAGGTCCCAGTTCTTTCGCTGTCGATGGACTGTAAGAGATCTTATGGATATCGTCAATGCTAGGGCATGAAGGTCCCTTACCTTCAACGACCGGGAACGGAACCACGGAACGGAAAGAGAGTCACCATGCCGAACCCAGCGAGCACCGCCCGCACCAGCGGGGACCCGGGTGCTTCGGACGCGTACGACGTACTGGTCGTGGGGGGCGGACCGACCGGGATGATGGCCGCCTGCGAACTGCTCAGGCGGGGCATCCGGGTCCGGATCGTCGACCGCGCCCCCGAACCGTCCCCGTTCCCCAAGGCCCTGCTCGTCTGGCCCCGCAGCCTGGACCTCTTCGAGGACCTGGGCGTGCTGCCGCAGCTGCGCGAGGCGGGGCTGCAGATCAACGCGTTCAGCTACTACTCCGACCGCGAGCACCTGGCCACCTTCGACTTCCCGCAGGAGCTCAGCCCCGTATGCCTGCCGCAGAACGAGACGGAGCGCATCCTGCGCGACCGGCTGCACGAGCTGGGCGGCAGGGTCGAGCGCGGGGTGCGGCTGCTCACGTTCGACGGGCTGGACTTCTCGGGCCGGATCGACGCCGTCGACGGCGTGACCGCCGTCCTGGAGCACCCCGACGGCACGATCGAGCGCACCCGCGCGCCCTTCGTGATCGGCGCGGACGGTGCGGGCAGCGCGGTCCGCGCCCAATTGGGCACGGGCTTCTCGGGGTCCACGTACGAGACCGCGTTCGCGCTGGTCGACGCCGAGATCGAGGGCTTCCTGCCACCGGACCAGGCGCTGTACTACCAGTCACCGGCCGGGGCGCTGGTCATCGTCGCACTGCCGAACGGCGTCTTCCGCTTCTTCTCCAGCCTGGCCCCGGGCGAGGAGGTCAGCGTGGCCGCCATGCAGCGGATCGTGGACGAGCGCGGGCCCAAGGGCGTCCGGATCGCCGAGCCCATCTGGCAGAGCGTCTTCCGCGTGCACGCCCGGCACGCGAACGACTTCCAGCTCGGCCGGGTGTTCATCGCCGGTGACGCCGCCCACGTACACAGCCCCGCCGGCGGCCAGGGCCTCAACACCGGCTTCCAGGACGCCCACAACCTCGCCTGGAAGCTGGCCGCCGTCCTCCGCGGCGAGGCACCGTCCGACCTGCTCCTCAGCTACGGCCCCGAGCGCGCGGCGGTCGCCAAGCGGGTGGTGCGCGACACCGACATCCAGACCCGGGCCTGGCTGGTACGGACTCCGGCCAAGGTCGGGCTGCGGGACGCCGCGTTCCGGATCGCCGACCGCACCGGGCTGTTCTCCCAGTTCTACGCCCCCGTGATGGCCGGACGCCGGCTCGCCTACCCGCCGGTGCGCGACACCCAGGCGCCCGGCGGGCGCACCACCTGCCGACTGCTGCCCGGCGTCCGCAACGCCGTGCGGGTCGGCGCGGTCTTCCCCCGGGAACTCGCGATGCCCCACAAGATCCAGGGGCCGGCCGCCGATCCGACGGCGTGGACCCTGGCCGCGGTCTGCCGGGGCGACGCGGCCGCATGGCGTGCCGAACTGCGCGCCGTGGCCGCGCTCCGCCCCGGGCTGCGGGTCGTGGACCTGGCCGCGGGGCCGGCCGCCCGGCTGACCGGGTGCCGCCACCAGGGGTACTACCTGATCCGCCCGGACGGACATGTCGCGGCCCACGGTCACACCCGTGATCTGGACCGGCTGCGCGAGGAGCTCACCGCACATCTCGGCGAGGCGCCGGCACCGGAGCCGGCCCTGGCCGCATGACCACCGGCCCCGCCCACGTGACGCGTGGGCGGGGCCGGGTGCTTATGGGTGAGGTGGGGTCAGGTGCTGATGGGTGAGGCCGGGTGGCCTGTCGGCGGGGCCACCCGGTCGGCCGCGGTCACGCCGCGGCGGCCCCGCCCCAGCCCGCCTGGACATGGCGCCCGTAGGCGGCCGCGGCGGGCGCGAGCTGCACGGCCGCGTGGCTCGCCACGGCGTGCACGTCCCGCCAGTGGCGCTGCAGATCGCTGGCGGAGCGCTGCGCATGGGCGCCCCCGTGGCGCAACAGCCGCTCGACGGCGCCCACGAGCATGTCGAGCGCCACCGCGGCGTCGCGCTGGTTCTGCGCCACGGGCAGGTCGTCGAGCGGGGCGAGGTCGGCACGCAGCGCGGCGCGCTCCAGGAGCAGTTGCGCGGCGTCCGTCTCCGCCGACGAGCGGGCGAGCACGTCCTGCGCGGAGCCGGTGTCGAGCAGCGGCGTGCCCTGCGGGGTGGTGCGCCGCAGCGCCCCCTCCGTCCACGCCCGCAGCGCGCCGCGCGCCGCGCCGAGCGCGGGGGCGGCCAGGAGCACGGAGGTGACCAGTGGGTACGGCAGGCCGTGGCAGCGGTCGGCGCCCGCGCCGCGCCACCCGGCGGCCATGACGTCCCGGTCCACCATGCGGTGCGCGGGTACGAAGGCGCCGTCCGCGGCGATGCTGTGGCTGCCCGTACCGCGCAGGCCCAGGCCGTCCCAGGTGTCGACCACCCGGACGTCCCGGCGGGGCACGGCGACCACCTTCTGGACCGCGCCCCCGTCCGTACGCAGGACCGAGGCGATGAGCACCCAGTCGGCGTGGTCGACGCCGCTGGCGAACTCCCAGCGGCCGGTGAGCAGATGGCCTCCGTCGACCGGACGCAGCTCGCCCGCCGGGGGCACGACGGCCGCCGCGATGGGCACGTCGGGACCGGCTCCCCACAGATCGGCGTGCGCCCCCTCGGGCAGCAGCGCGGCGAGGCGCCCGTGCATGGCTTGCAGGACGCCGCACCAGGCGGCGGAGGCGCAGTGCTCGCCCACCGTGGCCACGGCGTGGAGGAGACCGGTGAACGTGCCGCCGGCCCCGCCGAGTCGCCGTGGCACGAACTGCCGGGCGAACCCCGCCTCCACCAGGGCTCCGGCCGTGTCGGGGTGCAGCGTACGGGTGCGCTCGGCATGCGCGGCGTACAGTCCGGCGGCCTCGGCGGCGGCCCCGGCCCGAGGGGCGGGCGCCGGTGCGGCCACCGCCTCGGTTGCCGTTGGTGTTGCCTCGAGCAGTGCAGCGGGCATGGGTGAACTCCCTTGCTGTGCTGTGCGGTTCGCTGAATGGGCAGTGGTTCGTGCAGAGATGCGGTTCTTCGCGGAGCGGCGGTGGGGGTGGTGGTAGGGGATGGCGGGGGATACGGAAGCGGCCGGTGCGGGTCCGTCCGGGCGCGCAACCGGCACCGGGCCGCCGCCGACGAGCGCCTGCGGCCCCCCGCCGTGAGCGAGTTCCGGCCCTGGCTGCGCCCCGCAGGGCCGCCATCGGCCCGGCAAGGGCACGGCGACCCGGCCGGGCAGCCCGGCGGCATCCCGCCGGCCCCGTCAGGACAGGACCGTCAGAGCAGGACCGTCAGGACCGTCAGGGGGCAGGACCACCGGGCGAGCCCGGTGTGAGCCGGCGGAGCAACCCCGCGGCGCCTCCGCGGGCCGGACGGGCCGACGGCGGCACCCGCAGCCGGATGCGCGGCCTGTGCGTCGGGCCGCGTGACGCCCCGGCCCGCGGCATCCCGCGGGCCCGACGTCAGGGCTCAGACCGGCGCGCCGCCTCCCGGCGGGAACGGCACAAGGCGTGCCGCGCCGGGCGGGGCAGGGCGTGCGGTGCGGCAGGCCGCCTTCGTACGGTCGACGAGCGCGTTGCGGATCTCGCGCCCCGCCGCCTCGACCGCGTCCAGGATCTCCTCGGCCAGGGGTAGCAACAGCTGCCCCATGTCGGTCAGTTGGGTCGACCGACGGCCGCGCCGGTGAAAGAGCTCCACTCCCAGTGACGCCTCGAGACTCTTGATCTGCTCGGTCACCGTGGACTGCGCGCAGTGCAGGTTCCTCGCCGCCCGGGTGAAGCTCGCCTCTCTCGCCACTTCGCGGAACACCCGCAGGTGGTGGATCTCCATGGGTCCCCTCCCCCAGGGGAGGGACGGCAGCGGCCGGCAGTGCGCCAGGCCGTGCTGCGGCGCGGTGCGGCCCGGCCGCCGCCTAGCCCCCGCGGCCGACCGAAGCCCCTGAACTCCCCCGTCATTCGACGCGGACCCCCCGTCCGCGCTCTGGAGAGAAATATACCGACCGAAACGAATCTGCCAAGGCTCTGACCAGTGGACGGACAGGAGGGGCACCGCACCCCGGAGAACTCAACCGGCTTTCGCCACGGACCCGTTCGGCGGCACCACGTTCGGCACCACGGCGGACCGGTGGCCCTCCAGCAGTTCCTCCGGGAGCCTACCGTCGGCCAGTACGCCGCCGACCGCGCCCCACACCGCCTCCAGCCATGCCACCGCGTCGACACCGGCCGCCGCGAGCGTCGCCGAGCGCACCGCGGCCACGAGGGCCAGCAGCACCTCGGCGATGACGGTGGACGAGCACCGCAGGGCCACCGCCCCGGCCTCCTGGGCCACGCCGACGAGCCGGCTCATATGGGACTGGATGTCCAGGAGCAGCCTGCCCTCACGCTCCCCCGCCAGCAGAGCGTCGGCGGCGAGCCGGTACGCGGCGCGAAAACGCACGTCGTCGGCGAGGCCGCGGGCCAGCGCGAGCGTGACGGCACCGAGAGGGGCGAGGGGCTCGCCGGCCGGCGGCCGCCCGGGCCCGTCGTCCCCCGGCGGCCGCCCGGGGGCGGCGGGCCCGGGCTCCGCGGGGCGGGACGCCAGGATGCGCTGCCAGGCCGCGTCGCCGTACCGGAGGATCGCCTCCGCCAGCTCGTCCTTGGACGCGAAATGGCCGTACAGCGCCCCTTTGGTCATGCCGAGCCGGGCGGCGACGGCGTTGACCGTCGTATGCGCATAGCCATGGGCGGCGAACTCCTGGGCTGCCGCGTCCAGCGCCCGTTCGCGGGTACGTCTCGCCCGCTCCTGCTTCACCACGCCGCCCTCACCGTTTCCTCTGCCGCGCCGACCGGGCGCACAGCCTAGCAGGGAAAAATTCCCTCCGGAAGGAATCTTCTGGCCATCCGGAGCGACCTCGGCCGAAGTGTGACTGGACGGGGGGTCGCGGCGGTGCCGTACGCTACCGCTGACGAGAAAAATACCTCTCGGAAGGTATGTCGTGACGCACAGTACGAACAGCTCGGCGCTGCCGACGCCCGGACGGAAGACAGCCGTGACACCACCAGCCCTCAAGACGCCGTCGGACGTTCCGCGGGGTCCCGACCCCCGGCAGGACAGGTCAGCCAGGACGCGGGAGCTGGTGATGCGCGCGGCCGCCGAGGTCTTCGCGGAGCAGGGGTACCGCGAATCCTCGGTCAAGGACGTCGCCGAGCGCACCGGCATGACCAAGGGAGCGGTCTACCACCACTTCCCCACCAAGGAGGTCCTCGCCCTCGCCCTGGTGGAGGAGCACTACGCGCGCTGGCCGCACGTCCTCGACGAGGTCGCCGCGATGGGCCTCTCCCCCCTGGCCACCGCCCTGGAGGTGATGGACCGGGTCGCCGAGGCGTTCGGCAACGACCCGATCACCATCGCCGGCGCCCGGCTCCAGAACGAGCAGGCGTCCATCGGGGTCGAGCTCCCCACCCCGTACGTGGGCTGGATCGGCGTGATGACCAAGCTCTTCCAGGAGGCCGAGGCGGCCGGTGAACTGCGCGAGGGCATGGTCCCCGAACAGCTCGCCCGCCTCATCGTGGCGTCGTTCTTCGGGACCCAGCACGTCTCCGCCACCCTCACCGGCCGGGCCGACCTGGCCGCGCGCTGGCGGGAGCTGCGGGAACTGTTCCTGTACGCGATCCGCCGCTGACCTCACGCACGACGGCCGTACGCGTACGGGCACGGCGCCCCGTACGCGTACGGTCACGCGGGTTCAGGCCGCGTCGGCCTCCGCGTACACCCCCGGCAGCCGCGGCCGGCCGGTCCGCAGCGCCCACGCGCGGAGCACCGGGTCGTCCCCGACGACGGTGGCGTGGCCCACGGCGCGCAGCACGTCGATGTCCCCCGCGTCGTCCCCGTACGCGAAGCAGTCCTGCGGCTGTGCCCCCAGGTCGTGCATCAGCCGGCGGACCCGGCGGGCCTTCTCCTCCCCGATCACCGGGGCGTCGACCTCACCGGTGAGGACTCCGCGGCGGACCTCCGGCGTGGTGCACACCGTCCGGTCCGCCGCGACATGGCGGGCTATGGGGTCCAGGCACGCGGCGAACGAACCGGACAGCAGCACGATCGTGTGCCGGGCCGCACGGTGCCGGTCCAGTGCGGCACGGACCGGCGGGTGGAACAGGTCGCCGCGGGCGAGCTCCGCCTCGAACCAGGCCCGGCCACTGCGCATCAGGTCGCGCTCGCGGTGGCCGCGCAGCCGGCGGAAGAAGGCGCGGTTGAGGTCGGCACGGGCGGCGCCCGCCGCCCGCAGGGCGAACAGCTCGGCCCGCACCACGGCGGCGGGCGGGCGGCCGCGGCCCCCGGTGTCGCCGAAGTGGTGATCGAGCAGGCCCAGCATGCTCTTGCCGGTGATGAGGGTCTCGTCCACGTCGAAGAAGGCGAGGACGGAATGCTTGTGGGTGGTCGACATCAGTTCAAATCCGGGAATCGGGGCGGGAGCTGGTCAGGCGCCCGCCGGGTACGGAGCGGAAGCGGGCACGTCGGAGCCCGGCAGGAACAGCAGGAACGGCAGGAACGGCAGGAAAAAGGGCAGGAACGCAGGCGCGATCGCGGGGCTCCGCGCCGGACACGGCGGGGAGCAGCGGCGAACGGCCGGGACCGGCCCGGGACTCGCCCGTGGCGCACGGCCCGGGCACGCCCGGGCACCGGCGGGACGGCGCCGGCATGGGGTGCGGTGGGGTGCGATGGGGAGCGATGGGGTGCGGCGACGATCGGCGGCCGGGGTTCTTCGCGGCTGCCGGGCTCGCGCGGCCCGTGATACGAGCAGGCCCGGTCAGGCCCGGCTCAAAGGAGAGGGGCTCTAGCGCACGAAGTGGTGGGCCAGGCCGGCGCGGGCCACGGCCTCGCCGTGCTGCGTCGCGGTCAGCCGCACCACGCGACCCTGCGGGAGCTCCGTCGTGTCCTCGACCGTGATGGTCACCGGCGCGTCCAGTTCCGCGAACCGGTCGAAGCTGATCAGCGCGGCGGCCAGCGTCATCGGCTCCGCAGCGGTGGGCCGGTGCACGGCCAGGTGCGCGGCCTGGCGGAACGCCTCGGTCAGCGCGATGCCGGGCACGTGGTCGCAGGCGTGCTCGAAGTACCCGGCGTGATCGGGGTCCAGGCGCAGGAGATAGGTGTTCTCCGCGAGCCCGGGTGCGACGGCGAGCAGGACGTTCTGGGGGTTCGGCCGGCCGGCGCGAGCTCCGCACACCGGTGTGCCCCTGTCCGGCCGTACCTCCACGGGCTGCGCCGTCCGTGCGGCCCCCCGGGCGCGCAGGGCGCGGTACGCCCGCGACGCGAGGGTCACCAGGCGCCCCGAGATCCGTGCGCAGGGGCGGCCGCCGACCTTGATGTCCGCGGTGAAGCGCGCCTGGATGCGCTGCGGCGTGGTGGGCTTGTCCGGGTCGGGTGTGAAGGTGGTGTCGAGGACCACCTTCAGCGGATCGGCGCCCACCTTCAGCGCGGCCGGGTCGTCGATGCGGAGGTCGAGGTCGCAGAAGACGAACCGGTGGTCGAGCGGCACGTCGTTGTAGCGGTGCGCGACGTAGATGCCGGCCTGGCGAAACGTTTCCACGAGCAGCAGCGGATCGCTGTGGCCGTGGGTGTCGGGGCCGTACAGGGCGTGGGTCCGCGGCCACTGGGCCGCGACCAGCGCGCGCCCCGGGCCGGTGGAGCGGCCGTCGGTCACGAACACCTCGGTCACCGAGGCCCGGTGCACGAGTCTGCGCGGAACCGTGCGTTCAAAACCCAGCGGCTCTGCCAGGGCCGGTGAGGGCAGGACCACCCGGAGGCGTTCGTCAACGGGCGAAGACAACGTACGAGACATCACAATTCCCCCCATTTGTCACGCTGCAGCGCATGCGCAGCGCGTGGCACTCTCCCGCAGGAGAAATATTCCTTCGGGAATGTATATTGCGCTCCGCAGTCAGACCAGCACTCATCTCACAGAGTGGACACCCGTCCCGAAGGCGCGCGGCGCACCCCGGGACCGCACGGAAGAGGAGGGGACGGTTCAGCGCCGCGCGCCGACGAGCGGGCCCAACACCCGTGTTCCCACGCGCCCTTGCTTCGAGCGCGCTCCAAGGCGTTGGCTGTACGACCATGAAGTACACGCAGCTCGGACGCACCGGACTCAAGGTCAGTCGCATCGTCCTCGGCACCATGAACTTCGGGCCGCAGACCGACGAGGCCGGCAGTCACGCCATCATGGACGCCGCGCTCGGCGCGGGGATCAACTTCTTCGACACCGCCAACGTCTACGGCGGGACCGGCCACAGGGGCCGCACCGAGGAGATCGTCGGCTCCTGGTTCGCCAAGGAGGCGGGGCGGCGCGACAAGGTCGTGCTCGCCACCAAGGTGTACGGGCCCATGGGCGGCGACGGGGACGCATGGCCCAACCACGACCGGCTCTCCGCCGCCAACATCCGGCGGGCCGTCGAGGGCAGCCTCCGGCGGCTCAACACCGACTACATCGACCTCTACCAGTTCCACCACATCGACCGGCACACGCCGTTCGAGGAGATCTGGCAGGCCATCGACGTACTGATCCAGCAGGGCAAGATCCTCTACGCCGGTTCGAGCAACTTCCCCGGCTACAAGATCGCCCAGGCCAACGAGAGCGCCGCCCGCCGCGGCATGGTCGGGCTCGTCAGCGAGCAGTGCCTCTACAACCTCGCCGAACGCCGCGCCGAGATGGAGGTCATCCCCGCCGCGCGGGACTACGGCCTCGGCGTCATCCCGTGGTCCCCGCTGCACGGCGGACTGCTCGGCGGCGTGATCAAGAAGGAGGCGGAGGGTACGGCGCGCCGCGCCCAGGGCCGGTCCGCCGACGCGCTCGCCAACAGTGCCGTACGCGAGCAGGTCCAGGCGTACGAGAACCTCCTCGACAAGCACGGGCTCGCGCCCGGCGAGGTCGCGCTGGCGTGGCTGCTGACCCGGCCCGGGGTGACGGGGCCGATCGTCGGGCCGCGCACCGCCGAGCAGCTGGAGTCCGCGCTGCGGGCGGTCGAGCTGGACCTCTCGGACGAGGTGCTCACGGGGCTGGACGCGATCTTCCCGGGGACCGGGCCGTCGCCGGAGGCGTTCGCCTGGTAGGCGGCGGTCACACGACCGACGCCACCGCGATGATCAGGAACATCAGTACGAGCACACCGGCCATGATCCGGTTTCGGGTTTTCGGGTCCACGCGTCGAGCGTAACCGCCCGCCGGGAAGGACCACCCGGAGGGACCCACGGTGCGGGCTACCGCCGGCTCGCGTCCCGGGGTGACGCTCGTTCCGGCCGGTGCTCCCCGGCTTCGTCGCACTATTCGCCCAGCGGCCAGGCGGCCAGCGTCTCGTAGCGGGGCGGGCCCCCGGGTTCGCCCTTCGCGGCGAGGTTGCTGCGGACGAGGACCAGCTCGCCGGCCTGCCACCGCGCGCCCTCGAAGTGCTGGAGCTCGTCGACGTACGGGCGCAGGTCGACGGTCTGCGTACGGCCGCGGGCCAGCGTCAGGTGGGCGTGGTAGGCCCGGTGCTCGTCCATCGCGATACCGGTGCGGCGGGCCGCCGCGTCCGTGCGCTCGGCGAGCAGCCGGATGTCGTCGAGCGCCCCGGCCGCGCCCGCCCACAGGGTGCGGCGCCCGAACCGGCCGCCGCCGTGGAGGCGCAGTGGGAAGGGCGCGGTGCGGTGGGCGGCGCGGGCGAGCCGGCCGCGCAGCTCCGGCAGGAGCCGCTCGTCCACCTCGCCCATGAAGGCGAGGGTGAAGTGCCAGCCCTCCCGGCCGGTCCAGCGCAGTTCGTCCGCGCCGGGGAGGGTCTTCAGGCGGCGGACCTCGGCGGCGAGTTCGTCGACGGCCGCGGGAGGCGGCAGCACGGCAGCGAAAAGCCTCATGCCGCGAGTCTGGCATGATCGCGCGCCCCTCTTCTCGGGCCATGAGCATGCCCGTCACCGTCAGGATGGCCGTCGCGGACGGCAGCAGGGCACCGAGCCGTTCTCGGCCATGGCCGACGACTGGCCGGGCCAGGTGCTGGAGCGACGGGTGTGACACCCGGGGCGCAACGGAGTGCGCCCCGGGCCTGACGCGCGGCGTTACGCCGCCGTCGCCAGCTGCTCGCGCGGCACGAAGCGCACGTGCGGGTGCCCCCGCCGCATGTCCAGCTTCAGCCGCAGGCCGACCGCCCGGACCAGCGCCAGGCCGATGACCGCCGCCGCGGCCAGCGAGACCGCGCCGCCCACGGCGAACCCGGTGCGGGCGCCGTAGGTGTCGGTGATCCAGCCGACGAGGGGCGCGCCCAGCGGCGTACCGCCGACGAACACCATCATGTAGAGGCTCATCACCCGGCCCCGCATCACGGGGTCCGTGGCCATCTGCACCGACGCGTTCGCGGTGACGTTGACCGTGAGGCCCAGCATGCCGATGGGGACCAGCAGCAGGGCGAACAGCCAGAAGGCCGGGGCGAGCGCCGCCGCGATCTCCAGGACGCCGAAGGCCATCGCCGCGCCCACCAGCAGCCGCAGCCGCGAGGTGCCGCGCCGGGCGGAGAGCAGGGCGCCGACCAGCGAGCCGGCGGCCATCAGGGTGTTGAGCAGACCGTACGTCCCCGGCCCGACGTGGAAGACGCCGTCCGCGAAGGCGGTGAGCCAGATCGGGAAGTTGAAGCCGAAGGTGCCGATGAAGCCGACGAGCGCGATGGGCCAGATCAGCTCCGGGCGCCCGGCGACGTACCGCAGGCCCTCCCGCAGCTGGCCCTTGCCGCGCGGGGCGCGCTCGGCCTTGTGCAGCTCACCGGTGCGCATCAGCAGCAGCGCGGTCAGCGGGGCGAGGAAGGACAGGCCGTTGACGAGGAACGCCCAGCCGCTGCCGATGGAGGCGATCAGCGCGCCCGCGACGGCGGGGCCGACGAGCCGCGCCGACTGGAAGTTGGCGGAGTTGAGGCTGACGGCGTTGCGCAGCTGGGCCGGGCCGACCAGCTCGGAGACGAAGGACTGGCGGGCCGGGGTGTCGACGACCGTGACCATGCCGAGCAGGAACGCGATCAGGTACACGTGCCAGACCTGGACGTGCCCGGAGAGGGTCAGGACCGCGAGCGCCAGACCACACAGGCCGAGCGCGGCCTGGCTGGCCAGCAGCAGGCGCCGCTTGGGGGAGCGGTCGGCGATGACGCCGCCGTACAGGCCGAAGAGCAGCATCGGCAGGAACTGCAGCGCCGTGGTGATGCCGACGGCGGCGGCGGAGCCGGTGAGGCTCAGTACCAGCCAGTCCTGGGTGATGCGGGCCATCCAGGTGCCGGTGTTGGAGACGATGGCCCCGGTGAAGAACAGCCGGTAGTTGCGGACCTTCAGGGAGGCGAAGGTCGACTTCTCGGTGGTGCGGGTGTCGTGGGTGGGTATGTGTGCGGGTGCGGAGTCTGCTCCGTTTCCCGTACTCAAAAGGGTTCGCCTCCTTGAATCGGTGTGCTTACAGGTGCGCGAGCTTCTCCAGCACGGGCGCGGCCGCACGCAGCTTGGCCCACTCGTCCTCGTCGAGGCCCTCGGCGAGGGAGGCCAGCCAGGCGTTCCGCTTGCGGCGGGACTCCTCCAGCATGGTCTCGGCCGTCTCGGTCGAGCTGACGACCTTCTGGCGGCGGTCGTCGGGGTGCGGCTCCAGCCGGACCAGTCCCTTGGCTTCGAGCAGCGCCACGATGCGCGTCATGGACGGCGGCTGGACGTGCTCCTTGCGGGCCAGCTCACCGGGGGTGGCCGAGCCGCAGCGGGCGAGGGTGCCGAGCACCGACATCTCGGTGGGGCTCAGCGATTCGTCGACGCGCTGGTGCTTCAGGCGTCGGCCCAGCCGCATGACGGCCGAGCGGAGGGAGTTCACGGCGGCCGTGTCGACCGGGTCGCCGTGGGAGAGGTCAGGCATGTTCCTTAGCATAACTCATTACTCTGACTAAAGACCAACGCTTCACCCGAACGGGTGAGAGATTTCCGGAAAGTGACGCGCGCGGCCGGGCGGGGCGGTCACCCTGACCGGCATGTCATCGACGGTGCTGAGTCTGCGCATAGACGGGGAGCTGCTCGACCGGGTGAGGCAGCACGCGGCGAGAAGCGGAATGAGCGTCCAGGACTATGTCGTCCGGACGCTCATTCGGGAGGATTTCGACGAACGCTTCCAGGCGGCGGTCGACGAGACGGAGAGGTTCTACGGCCTCACCTGACGTACGCGGCTCACGTCAGGCCCAGCGACGGCATCGCGTAGTAGAAGACGAAGACCGCCGACACGACGTACATCGCCACCGGGACCTCCCGGCCGCGCCCGGCCGCCAGCCGCAGCACGCTGAAGGCGATGAAGCCGATGCCGATGCCGTTGGTGATCGAGTATGTGAACGGCATCATCAGCATCGCCAGGAAGGCGGGCACGGCGATGGTGAAGTCGCTCCAGTCGATGTCCTTCACCGACCCGGCCAGGATCAGGAAGCCGACCGCCAGCAGGGCCGGGGTGGCCGCCTGGGACGGGACCATCGTGGCGAGCGGCGTGAGGAACAGCGCCACCGAGAAGAGCGCGCCCGTGACGACCGAGGCGAGGCCGGTACGGGCCCCCTCGCCGACGCCCGCCGTGGACTCCACGAAGCAGGTGGTGGCGGAGGAGGAGGTGGCGCCGCCGGAGGCGACGGCGAGGCCGTCGACGAGCAGCACCTTGTTGATGCCGGGGAAGTTGCCGTCCTTGTCCATCAGCTTGGCCTCGTCGCCGACGCCGAGGATCGTGCCCATGGCGTCGAAGAAGCAGGAGAGGAGGACGGTGAAGACGAACAGGCAGCCGGTGAGCAGGCCGACCTTCTCGAAGCCGCCGAACAGGCTGACCTCGCCGACCAGCCCGAAGTCGGGGGTGGCGACCGGGTTGCCCGGCCACGTCGGGGTGGTCAGGCCCCAGGAGGGGATGGTGGCGACGGCGTTGACCACCATCGCGACGATCGTCATGACGACGATCGAGATGAGGATGGCGCCGGGCACCTTGCGGATGATCAGCGCGAGGGTGAGCAGGGCGCCGAGCACGAAGATGAGGACCGGCCAGTCGGAGAGGTGACCGCTCGACCCGAGCTGGAGCGGGACGGTGGTGTGGGCGGCGTCCGGGATACGGGAGACGAAGCCCGAGTCCACCAGGCCGATCAGCATGATGAACAGGCCGATGCCGATGGCGATGCCCTTGCGCAGCCCGACCGGCACGGCGTTCATCACCCGCTCGCGCAGGCCCGTCGCGACCAGCAGCATCACGACGATGCCGGCCAGGACCACCATGCCCATCGCGTCCGGCCACGACATGCGGGGCGCGAGCTGCAGGGCGACGACGGTGTTGACGCCGAGGCCGGCGGCGAGGGCGATGGGGACGTTGCCGATGACGCCCATGAGGAGCGTCGAGAGCGCGGCGGTCAGGACGGTGGCGGTGACGAGCTGGCCGCCGTCGAGCTGGTGACCGTACATGTCCTTGGCGCTGCCGAGGATGATCGGGTTCAGCACGATGATGTACGCCATCGCGAAGAAGGTCGCGAATCCGCCGCGTACCTCCCGGGCGACCGTGGAGCCGCGTTCGGTGATCTTGAAGTAGCGGTCCAGGCCGCTGATCGGCTGCTGCGGGGACGGCGGCGTGGCGCCGGTGTCCACCGGAGCGGTGACCGAGGAGGGCATGCGAAACCTCAGGGTGCGGGGGGCGGGAAGGGGGTTGACCGGTCGTGTTCGTTCATTCACACGAAAGAAACCGGTCAGGCATAAGCCGTTTCAGTATGAATGCATCATGCGAAGATCGGTATCTCCGCGCGTAGATGCGTCCGGTCCGTGGGACGCCGCCGCGGCTCGGACGCCCGTCGGCGCTCCGCATAGACTCGCCGCATGGCGAAGTGGACCCCCAAGCACGAGGCACCGGAGCCCCTGGAGGGGCCCGTCGTCGGCACGATCACCGGTGGCACGATCCTCTGGTTCGCCCTCTTCCTCGTGCAGGTCCCGTTCTACGGCTGGTTCGCCGACCGCGACCTCACCTGGTGGGTCTGGACCTGCCTCGCGGGCGGCGGTCTGGGCCTGATCGGCATCTGGTACGTCCGCAAGCGCGACGCCGCGATCAAGCGGGCGCGCGCCGAGCAGGACGCGGCGC
Source organism: Streptomyces sp. NPDC030862 (assembly GCF_055571835.1). Classification (NCBI taxonomy): domain Bacteria; kingdom Bacillati; phylum Actinomycetota; class Actinomycetes; order Kitasatosporales; family Streptomycetaceae; genus Streptomyces; species Streptomyces sp. NPDC030862. Next base: position 240,938 of record NZ_JBVIEN010000009.1, read on the forward strand.
GGGAGCCGTCCGACTCCTGAGGCCGATCAGGTGGCGGCCGCCGCCCGACCGGTAAGCCACCGGGCCCGGCCCGTAGGTCCACGGGACCATCCCCGTCCTCCTGTGGTCGGATCTTCCCCCTACTCGGGGGGTGAACGCCCGCCTCCCGCCGTACCGTCGAAGACATGACGCAGCGGGCGAAGATCGACACCGACGGCCCCGAGCCCGGGGCCCCCGTCATCGACGCCGGGGCGGAGCTCGACCCCGTCCACCCGGTGGCGCCACCCGTACGGCACCGGCCCGGGGGGCTGACCGCCGCCGAGGTGGCCGAGCGGGTCGCGCGGGGCGAGGTCAACGACGTACCGGTACGCTCCTCGCGCTCCGCCGCCGACATCGTCCGGGCCAACGTCTTCACCCGCTTCAACGCCATCATCGGCGTGCTGTGGGTGATCATGCTCGTCGTCGCGCCGATCCAGGACAGCCTCTTCGGCTTCGTCATCCTCGCCAACACCGGCATCGGCATCATCCAGGAGCTCCGCGCCAAGAAGACCCTCGACGGGCTCGCCGTCATCGGCGAGGCCAAGCCCACCGTCCGGCGCGACGGCGTCGCCGCGCGGCTCTCCACCTCCGAGATCGTGCTCGGCGACTGCGTGGAGCTCGGCCCCGGCGACAAGGTCGTCGTCGACGGCGTGATCGCCGAGGCGGACAACCTGGAGGTCGACGAGTCGCTGCTGACCGGCGAGGCCGACCCCGTCGTGAAGAAACCCGGCGACGAGGTCATGTCCGGCAGCTTCGTCGTCGCGGGCGGCGGGGCGTTCACCGCCACCAAGGTGGGGCGCGAGGCGTACGCCGCGCAGCTCGCCGAGGAGGCGTCGCGCTTCACGCTGGTCCACTCCGAGCTGCGCAGCGGCATCTCCACGATCCTGAAGTACGTGACGTGGATGATGGTCCCGACCGCGATCGGGCTCGTCATCAGCCAGCTCGTCGTCAAGGACACCGACCTCAAGGAGTCCGTGGCCCGGACGGTCGGCGGCATCGTCCCGATGGTGCCCGAGGGGCTGGTGCTGCTGACGTCCGTCGCCTTCGCCATCGGCGTCATCCGGCTCGGGCGCAAGCAGTGCCTCGTCCAGGAGCTGCCCGCCATCGAGGGGCTCGCGCGCGTCGACGTCGTCTGCCTGGACAAGACCGGCACCCTCACCGAGGGCGGCATGGACGTCACCGGGCTGCGGGCGCTCGACGGGTACGACGAGACGTACGTACGCGCGGTGCTCGGCGCGTTCGGCGCGTCCGACCCCCGCCCGAACGCCTCCCTCCAGGCGATCATCGACGCCTGTCCCGACAGCAGGTGGACCTGCGTCCAGACACTGCCCTTCTCCTCCGCCCGCAAGTACAGCGGCGCCGCCTTCGAGGAGCCGGAGGGGACGAGCTCCTGGCTGCTCGGCGCGCCCGACGTGCTGCTCCCCGACGGCGACCCCGTCCTGGACGAGATCGAGGACCTCAACGCCCAGGGCCTGCGGGTGCTGCTCCTCGCCCGCGTCACCGGCGCCCTGGACGACCCCGATGTCGCCTCCACCGCCCGCGCCGCCGCCCTCGTCGTCCTGGAGCAGCGGCTGCGGCCCGACGCGGCCGACACCCTCGCCTACTTCGCCGACCAGAACGTCGCCGCCAAGGTCATCTCCGGCGACAACGCCGTCTCCGTCGGCGCCGTCGCCGCCAAGCTCGGCATGGACGGCGCCGACCGCGCCGTCGACGCGCGCCGCCTGCCCGCCGAGCGGGCGGAGATGGCCACGGCCCTGGACGAAGGGGCCGTGTTCGGGCGGGTCACCCCCCGGCAGAAGCGCGACATGGTCGGCGCGCTCCAGGCGCACGGGCACACGGTCGCGATGACCGGCGACGGCGTCAACGACGTCCTCGCCCTCAAGGACGCCGACATCGGCGTCTCCATGGGCTCCGGCTCCGAGGCCACCAAGGCGGTCGCGCAGATCGTGCTGCTCAACAACAGCTTCGCCACGCTGCCGTCCGTCGTCGCGGAGGGCCGCCGGGTCATCGGCAACATCACACGCGTCGCCACGCTCTTCCTGACGAAGACGGTCTACTCGGTGCTGCTGGCGATCCTGGTGGTGTGCTCGCAGGTGGAGTACCCCTTCCTGCCCCGCCACCTGACGCTGCTGTCCACCCTCACCATCGGCGTCCCGGCCTTCTTCCTCGCCCTCGCGCCCAACAAGGAGCGAGCCCAGCCGCACTTCGTACGCCGCGTCATGCGGTACGCGATCCCCGCCGGCCTCATCGCCGCCGCCACCACCTTCGCCACCTACCTGCTCGCCCGCACCCACTACAGCGGGGAGGGCGCGCTCGCCGCCGAGACCAGCGCGGCGACGCTCACCCTCTTCCTGGTGTCCCTGTGGGTGCTGGCGATCATCGCCCGCCCCTACACCTGGTGGCGCGTGGGCCTGGTGGTGACGATGGGCCTCGGCTTCCTCGTCGTCCTCGTCGTGCCCTGGCTCCAGGACTTCTTCGCCCTGAAGCTCGTGGGCACGACGATGCCGTGGGCCGCCGTCGCCATCGCCGCACTCGGCGCGGCGGTGCTGGAGGTCGCGTGGCGCCTGGTGCCCCGGAAGGTCCCGGCGGCCGGCTAGGGCCCTGGTTCCGCCAGGAGCGGGCGTCGGTCCGTCCGTTCACTCCATCGGGCGGTATGCGCCCTGCCGCCGCATGCGGGGCGGTCGTGCGGCCCAGGTAACCGGGCATGAGCTCCGCACCCCGCTCCGTCACCGGGTCCGACGGTTCACCAGACACCGGGGACGAGACGTGCGGTGCGGGCGGCGTACTCGGCGTACGCGGGGCCCAGCGCGGAGATCAGGACGGCGTCCTCGGTACGGATGCGGTAGAGCATCCCGGCCAGGGTGCCGCCGACCAGGACGAGGTGGGCGGGTGGGTGGTCCAGGCCGAACCCGGCGCAGGCGATCATGAGCAGCCCTCCGGCGTACGAGGGATGCCGCAGGTGGCGGTAGGGGCCGGTGCGGATCACCGGCTGGCCGGGACGGACGTCGACGGTGCCCCTGAAGTGCTCGCCCAAGGTGGCCACCGCCCAGTGGCGCAGCGCGATCCCGGCCCAGACACCGGGCAGGGCGATCAGCGTGTTGGCCGCGCGGTCCCCGGTCATGCGGGCGGAGGGAGCGCGGCGCATCAGGACCGCCGCGCCGGCTTCACCGAGGACGATGGCGCCGAGCAGGACGTACGTGCTGCGCCGGTCCCGCGCGAGCGGCTGGGACGGACGGAGGCGGTCCTGGCGCCGCCGGCGCAGCGCCCACCTGGCCTCCAGGCCGTACTCCAGCGCCGCCGTGGCGCCCGCCAGGGTCCAGGCGAGGGCGGCTTTCGACACTCCGGACGCCGGCTCCGGTGAGGGTTTCCGAAGGGTGAGGCGAGAGATGAGCGAGGTACCGGGCATGGGGAGTGGTGTTCCCTTCCGTCCTTTCCAGGACAGCGAACTCGCAATGCTGGACCGGGCGCTGAACGACCCCGACGTGATGGGGCAGTACGCGTGGACCGGCTGGTCGGGCCACACGTCGACGCTGCGTCAGCGGTGGGAGACGAACCGGCTGCTGTCACCCGAGCTCGGCATGCTGGCCGTGGTGCGGGGGGACACGGCCGTGGGCGCGGTGACCTGGCGCCCGGTGGCCTACAACGGGGTGTCGCAGTGCTGGAACATCGGGGCCTACCTCCTGCCGGAGGCCCGCGGGCGCGGCGTGATGTCGAAAGCGGGCCGCGCGCTCGTGGACTACCTCTTCACGCACACCCAGACGCATCGCATCGAGGCGCACGTGGAGGTCGGCAACAAGGCCGCGCGCCTCTGCGCCGAGCAGGCGGGGATGGTCTACGAGGGCACGGCCCGCGGTGCGGTCTGGCGCGGGGGCGGCTGGCGCGACATCGAGGTGCTGGCCGTGGTGCGCGGCGACGCCCGGCCGGCGCCGGCGGCCGGCTGAGGTCGTCGCCGGGCGCCCGGCGACGACCGACACGTGTCCCCCGCCCGTCAGCGGCGGGCGGCGAGGCGGCCCAGCAGCTCCCGGTCGACGGGCCGCGGCGGCAGGGGCGGCACCACCAGCGTGGAGGCCGCCGACAGTGGGGTGTCGGGGAGCTCGGCCAGGGGAACGGTCGTCGTGCGCGGCTCCGCGGTCACGTACGGCGATGCCTCGTAGACCGTGACCGGGTGATCGGGACCGTAGGAGGCGGCCAGGGCATCGGCCAGAATCGTGACGCCGGGACGCGCGTCGTACCCGGGGTCGCGGTCGATCATGCCGATCACACCCACCTGCCACAGGATCAACAGGCCGGTGGGGTCGAAGACGCGGTGGCGGATCAGGAAATCGGTCGCCTCCAGGCTCTGACAGCCCCGCTCTCCCGGGTCCAGGCCCAGGTCGGCGAAGAGCCAGTCCTCCGCGGAACACGCCGGCAGCATCCGCGCCGCGATGCCCTCCTCGCGCGCCCGCCGGATCGCCTCGTGCCCGGTGTAGGCGAACACCCCGGGGTGCCCGTACAGGGCCACGCAGACGAACTGGTCGCGGCGCAGCTCGGACAGGATGTGGTCGACCATGTCCTCGTACGAGGCGTTACGCGGCTTGCCGACGGCGTAGTGGACGTCGAGCGTCTCGACCGAGGCGTTCAACTTCTCGATGTGGCGGGTGACCAGAGGGTCCCCGATCAGGCACAGCACCTTGTCGGCCTGTTCCAGACAGGCCCGTGCTTCGACGGTGAGGTCGCCGATGGCCCGGAATCCGGTCCCCACGACGACCAGTTGCGCATTGTCCATGGTTTCCCTCACCGGACCACCGACTCCCTCATGCATGGGCTCGCTCACGCGCCGGACGGAACCTCGTCGGGGTTGAAGATGATGACGACGAGCACCGCGTGGGCCTCTTCCTTGACCCGGCTGTGCTCCGCCAGCGCGGTGCGCATGCGCTCCACGTCACCGGAGACCACCGCCTCGCGCTCCGAGGCGGTCAGGGCGCTGTCGGCGACGTACGCCTCCGCCGAGCGGCGGAAGGCGTGCTGGCGGCGCGGTTGGGTGACCAGTTCTTCCATGAAGTCGGCTACTGCGGCAGGCATGTTCGCTCCTTGGTGTGGGGGGATGGAACGCCTACCAGCCCACCACAGGCAGGGCCTGAAGTGGGCTATTAAGGAGGTAAACCGCATATATGAGTGAAGTCCGGACCCGGGCTTCGGCCAACGCCTGACGACCCGTTGGCGAAACGGGTCGTGGCGCCCTAGTCGAACCAGCGGTCGAACGCGTCCTAGTCGAACCAGCGGTCCCGCGCCAGCTCCTCCGTGCGCGACGGGTCCTCCAGCAGCGCCGCCACCTCGAAGCGGCGCGGCCACTGGCCCGCCGCCCACGCCAGGCCCGCCGCCACGCCCTCCAGCGTCGCGGCGTGGACCGTGCCGTCCGGGGTCCGGAGCCAGTCCAGCTCCACTCCCCCGGCGCGCAGCTCCTCGTGCTCGACGTACGTCTCCGGGGTGCCGGTCCCGAGCAGGGCGTGCACCGACTCCGGTACGTCGTGGACCTCGCCCTCCGAGGTCACCTCGGCGTCCACGGCCTCGCTCAGCCGCCGCACCTGGAACAGCTCCGCCAGCTCCGCCGCCCGCGACGGGGCCACCGGCAGCAGCGCCCGGCCCCCGGCCAGCGGCAGCAGGTCGGGCGCGTCCGCGACCAGCGCCTCCGCCGCGTCCACCACCCGCACCTCGCCGTCGACCACGGCGCGCAGCTCGTCCGGGAGGAGCGACACCTGCTCCGGGTCGAGGTCCGCGAGCGCGGTGTACAGGCCGTGCAGCTGGGCCGCGTCCACCTCGCGCTCCGGGTCCGCGAGGCGCGCCAGCAGCTCCGCCGCGCCGCCCGGCTCCTCCAGCAGCGCCGCGACCGACGTGCGGACGCCCAGGGCGCGCAGCACCTGCGCGTCCGCGAAGCCCGTCGTGTCGACCCCGTCGTAGAGGCCCTCCAGCAGCGGGTCGGCCCCGGCGGCCCGGAGCCCGGCCGGGCGGCGGCCGTCGAGGACCGGGTGGCCGCGCAGCCACCACGCCGTGTAGGAGCGGACGGTCTCGGTCGTGCCGTCCGGCAGCAGGATCCGCACCCGCTGGGTGAGCGCGTCCCGCAGCGGCGGCTGGGCGAGCAGCGCGAGCGCCTGCGGCCAGGCGTCGTCGTCCACCAGGTCCAGGTCCCGTACGGCGACGATCTCGGTCGCCACCGGCGGCACGGGCGTGTCCGGCAGCCGGTCCAGGACGTCCTCGCACCACACGTCGACGGCGTCCAGCAGGCCGACGTCGTCCGGCTCGGGGAAGTCGCCCTCACGCGGCTCCACTTCGTCCGGGTCGAGCACGACGTCCGTGGCGCGGACGAGCGCGAAGTTCGCCAGCACCCCGCAGGCGGCGAGCGGCTGCTCGCCCCAGCGCTCGGCCAACTCCGCGTCCACCAGCGCCAGTTCGTCCTCGCGCATGACCGAGGCGAAGGGGCTGCCCGGCAGGACCAGTTCGCTCGCGGGCGCCAGCTCCCCGTCCTCGTCCGGCAGCGCCAGCGCGCCCAGCCACGGCTCGTCGCCCGGCTCCAGGCCGGCTTCCCGTACGAGCGCGAGGACGGCGTCCGCGAGCTCGTCCGCGTCGGGAGCGTCCTCGTCCCAGACGTCTTCGGCGTCCAGCGAGGCGGCCACCGCCGCCCGCACCTGAGGCGTGGTCAGCACCGCGCGGGGCGTCGCCGCCACCGCGCCGAGCTTCTCCAGGACGGGGTGCGCGGCGTCCGGGTGCGCCACCTTCAGCCCCAGGCGCGTGAGGTCCACGGGCGTGTCCGGCAGCGGCAGCAGCACCTGGCGCGGCCCGATGGCCGTGCGCCCGCCGACCAGCGGCACGGGCAGGCCCGTCAGCCGGTCCGGGTCCACGCCCGCGAGCGACTCGTACAGCCGGTGCCACCACTCCGGCGCCCGCTCCACGCCCGCCAGCCGGTCGATCGCCTCGCCCAGCGGCAGCCGCGCCACGCCCAGCGCGCGCAGCTCGGTCCGGCGCTCCAGGCCCGCCGGCAGCAGCGTCGGCAGCACCTCCGCCAGGACGCGTACGGTCTCGGCGCCCGCGCCCTCCACGACCTCCGCTTCGAACGGGCGCAGGGCGTGGAGCTCCTCCGACGGGGCCGCCGGGGCGAGGAACGCGACGCGCGGCAGCAGCTCCAGCACCGCGCCCCGGATCGCGCCGTCCAGCACGCCCTTGCCGAGCGGGCCCGGCACCAGGTCGATCGTGCCCGTCGACACGGGCCGCCAGTCGGCGAGCAGCTCGGCGTACGCCTCCGCCGTCCGCCGCACCAGGAAGTCCGTCAGCGGCCCCGGCGCCGGGTGGCGGCGCGTGGTGTCCAGCGGGAAGGAGGCGATCAGCAGCGCCGGGATGCCCAGCGGCTCGTCCGTCGGCGTCGGCGCGTGCACGACGGGCGCGGTGCGGGGGCGGACGGGTGCGCCCTCCTCGTCCACGGGCACGGCCCAGGTGAGGGACCAGTGCGGCCGCAGCCGCTCCTCGACGGGCCGGTCCTTCAGCAGGTCGGGTGCGATGGCCCCCTGCCGGCTGACGGTCCGCCAGCGGTGCGTCCCGGTCTCGCTGTCCTCGATGTGCGTGTACCCGTCCCGCCGCGTACGGGTCAGGACGCGGCTGCCACCGGGCGTCTCCACGACCACCTCGGTGAGGCCCGGGAGCGTCAGCAGCAGCGCGTCGTCGACGCCCGCGAGCAGCCGCTCGACCAGGTCCACGGCGGCCGCGTCCCGCAGCGGCAGGATCACCACCGTGTCGTAGCCCTCGGGCGCGGTGCCCTCGGCGGGCATCGGCAGGCGCAGCAGCGGCACGTGGCCGTCGCGGCGGCGCAGCTCGTCCCCGAGGCCCGGGCTGGCCTTCGCGGCGTCGGCCGCCATCTCGCGCGCCTCGCGCAGCGACCAGCGCACCCCGCCGTGGCGGCCCACCACCGCGGGCTCGTCGCTCACCGCGAGCACGGCGGCGAAGCCGACGCCGAAGCGGCCGACCGCGCTCTCGTGGCCCTCGCGCTTGGCGGACGCGCGCAGGGTGGACAGCGACTCGACGCCCGTCGCGTCCAGGGGCGCGCCGGTGTTCGCGGCGACCAGCACCGCGCGGCCGTCGCCGGCCGGGTCCGGGTCCGCCGGGTGCAGCGTCAGCCGCAGGCGGCCCGCCACGCCCGCGCGGGCGGCGGCGTCGGCGGCGTTCTGGGCGAGCTCCACCACCAGGCGGTCCCGGTAGCCCCCGAGCGCCAGGTCCTCCTCGGCGTTGGCGTCCTCCCGGAACCGGGCGGGTGCGGCGCCCCAGGCGTCGAGCACCCCGCGCCGCAACCGGGCGGTCCCGAACGGGTCGGCCGCGCCTTCGGTCGCCATGGCCCTCACGCTCACGTCGTGCTCCGCTCTCGTGGACTGTGCCTGTACGGGGCCCGAAGGTACCGCGTGAGAGCGATCTGAAGCGTGGCAGGGCCTAGGGCTTGTCTTTCGGATCAGGCCGGATCAGGGAGCGGGGTCTGGTGCCGTACATCGCAAGGCGGAGGAGGGAGCCACTGCGGAGCAGTGGCGACCGACGACAACGCGGCGTGGGGGCACCCCCAGGCGAAGCTCTGGGGGTGCGGTGCCAGGGCACGCGAGCCCGGCAAGATCCGGAAGACAGGCCCTAGCTGTGGCCCAGGTCCTCGGAGGCGGCGTCCGGCGAGGTCGCCGGGACGGAGCCCTCGTCACGGGCCGGGCGCAGCGGGAACGCGTCGGCGCCCATCGAGTCGAGGACCGGCGGCGCGGGGCGCGGCGGCTTCGGCATGACCGCGGCCTCGGAGTGCCCGCCGCAGCCGTACCCGAGGGACACCACGCGCCCGTCGGCCGGGGAGAACTCGTTGGCGCAGACACCGAACGCCAGCCGCAGCGAACCTCCCAGCGGCACCAGGAAGCCGCAGCTCGCACAGGAGGCCGGAGCCGCCTGGGCCATCGGGGTCTTCGCGCCGAAGGACTCCTCCCAGCGGTCGGCCGCGACGTGGAGCCCGTACCGCGACAGGACCCGGGCGCGGCGCATGCCGAGCTCCTCGGCCACGGCTGCGATGGCGCCCCGCGAGGGCGTGCGGGCGACGAACTCGGCGTCCTCGGCGGCGGCCAGCTCCGCGACCTCCTCGGAGACCGGGGAGTTCGGCGGCGGCTCGTCCTCGCCGGTGTAGCCCGGCTCCAGGCGCAGGTCGTCCTGCTCCGTGGGCAGCAGGTCGCCGGGCCCGAGGTCCCCGGGCCGCAGGCGCTCGCTCCACGGCACCCACTCGGGGGCGAGGAGGGCGTCCGAGCCCGGCAGCAGGGCCACCTCGTCGAGCGTGACGTTCTTGGCGCGGGAGGCGCGGGCGACGGTGACGGCCCACCGCCAGCCGCGGTAGCCGGGTTCGTGGCTCGCGAAGAAGTGGGTGACGACCCGGTCACCCTCGGCGACCACTCCCGCGTGCTCTCCGACGACGCCCGGCGCGGCGACCTCCTCGGCCGCCTCCCTGGCGAGGTCTACCGCCTCCGCGCACAGCCGGTCCGGGGCGGGGGTACGCGCAGTACGGCTTCGCGTCGTCGCAGCACTCACAGGTCTCGCTTCTCTCCTACGCCGTCTCACAGATGCGCCGGCCGAGTCGCGATGTTGGGCGGCGGGCGGAGCGGACCGGGGGACCGCATCGACGTCCGCGCCCGACGTTTCCGTTTCCCGGGCACACCTATCGTCATCCATTCTGCGGGATGCCGAAGAGGCGCGCGGCCGAGAACAGCCGCCGGTGGCGCGCTACGCACGCTACCCCCTCCGCAGCCCGCCGCCCACCTGCCCGCCCCAAGTAGCCGTCATACCGGTTCATCGAAGTGGCACGTGGGGCACTATGACGGGGTGGCAGCCGCGAGGTCGTCCTCCGACGCGTCCGACGGTGCCGGGCCGCTCCGCAGGGCGGCCGGGCGGGTCGGCCGTGCGCTGCACCTGCCCATCACGGGCACGGCGCGCGGCATCCGGCGCGCCACGCACGCCCAGGGCGCGGGCGAATCGGGCCTGGGAAAACTGATCGAGCTGCACGCCATCAACGGCGCCGGTGACGTCATGATCACCGTCGCGCTCGCCTCCACCGTCTTCTTCTCCGTGCCGACCGACGAGGCGCGCGGCCGCGTCGCGCTGTACCTCGCCATCACCATGGCGCCGTTCACGCTCCTCGCCCCCGTCATCGGCCCGCTCCTCGACCGCATCCCGCACGGCCGCCGCGCGGCGATGGCGGGCGCGATGCTGACCAGGGCGGTGCTCGCGCTCACCATGTCCGGCGCCGTCGCCACCGGCGGGCTGGAGCTCTACCCGGCCGCGCTCGGCGTGCTCGTCGCGTCGAAGGCGTACGGAGTCGTCCGCAGCGCCGTCGTGCCGCGCCTGCTCCCACCGCGCTTCTCGCTCGTCAAGGCGAACTCGCGGGTGACGCTGGCGGGCCTGCTGGCGACGGGGGTCGCCGCGCCCGTCGGGGCCGGGCTGCAGCTGCTCGGGGAGCGGTGGCCGCTGTACGGGGCGTGCGTGCTCTTCGTCGGAGGAACGTTCCTGGCGCTGTCGATGCCGCACAAGGTGGACTCGGCGCGCGGCGAGCGCAAGGCGCACATCCTGACCCACGGCGAGCGCAAGCCCAGCCTGCGCACGGTCGGGCCGTCCGTCCTGCACGGCCTCCAGGCGAACGCCGCGCACCGCGCGCTCTCCGGCTTCCTGATCTTCTTCCTCGCGTTCCTGCTGCGCGAGCACCCGCTGTCCGGGCAGAGCGCGGCCGTCTCGCTCGGCATCGTCGGCGTCGCGGCGGGCGTCGGCAACGCCTGCGGCACCGCGATCGGCGCCTGGCTGCGGGCCCGCGCGCCCGAGGTGATCGTCGCCACCATGCTGACGCTGGCGCTCACCGCGGCGGTCGTCGCGGCGGTGTTCTTCGGCGGCGTCGCGGTGGCGGCCCTCGGCGCGGTCGCCGGCCTGTCGCAGGCCCTGTCGAAGCTGTCGCTCGACGCGATGATCCAGCGCGACGTGCCCGAGGTGGTGCGCACGTCGGCGTTCGCCCGCTCCGAGACGCTGCTCCAGATGGCGTGGGTGGTCGGCGGCGCCATCGGCATCGCCCTGCCGCTCAACGGCTCCCTGGGCATGTCGGTCGCCGCGGCGATCCTCGCGGCCGGCGCGCTGATCACGGTCCGGGGCCTGCTGTCGGCGGCCCGGCACGGCGGCACGCCGCACCCCCGCGTGGCGTGATGCGGGGTGGCGTATAGCCTTCGAGCCATGACCGTTGCGTTCATTTCCGGTAGGGCCCGCCGGGCCGGCGTCGCTCTCGGTGCCGTCTCCGCGGGACTCCTCGTCCTCTCCGCCTGCGGCGAAAAGCCGACCCCGCTCGCGACCGTGACGGTCGGGTCCGACTCCGTGCACGCCGAGGCGACCTGCTACAACGACGGCGAGCCGATCAAGGAGTCGGAGATCCAGAAGTGCCTGGACAAGAAGTCCGGCAAGACCATCGAGGTCTCCCTGGACGACCGGATCCGCTTCGGCGTGGACCCGGAGATCGCCGAGAACGGCTGGACGCTCTTCATCGGCGGCCAGCAGGCCGAGCAGGAGCCCTTCAAGAAGACGTACCGGACGATTCCGGCGAACGCCTTCCTGTCGAGCCAGACCGGCGAGATGTCCAACACCGCCCAGATCAGCATCGTCGAGACGACCGGCAAGAAGCTGACGGGCATCTGGCACTTCGAGCTGAAGAAGGCCACGTCCTGACGCTGCGCTTCCTCGTCGTGACGGCGGTCCCGGCGGAGGCCGAGGCCGTCACGCGCGGCCTGGCGGGCTTCGCACCGCCGGGCCCGCCGCGCCGCCTGCGCTCGGGCCACACGGTGTCCCACACGCGGTGGGGCGGCCTGTACGGCGTCCCGGCGCCGGGAGCCGCGGATACGACGGTGCCCGACGTCCTCGTGGACGTCGTGGCCGCCGGGGTCGGACCCGCGGCCGCCGCCGTGGGCGCCACCAGCGCGCTGGCCTCGGCCCCGTACGCGTACGACCTCGTCGTCTCGGCCGGGATCGGCGGCGGCTTCCCGCCGCACGCGCCGCTCGGCGCCGTCGTCGTCTCCGACGCGATCGTCGCCGCCGACCTCGGGGCCGACACGCCCGGGGGCTACCTCACCGTCGAGGAGCTGGGCTTCGGGCGCTCCGTACACCGGCCGCCCGCCGGGGTGACCGACCGCATCGCCGCCGCCCTGCGCGCGGGCGGGCAGCGGCACGTCGTCGCGCCCGTCCTCACCGTGTCGACGGTGACCGGCACCGCCGACCGCACCGCCGAGCTGGTCGCCCGCCACCCCAAGGCCGCCGCGGAGGCGATGGAGGGCTTCGGCGTCGCCGAGGCCGCCGCCGCGCACGGCGTCCCGGTCGTCGAGCTCCGCGCCGTCTCCAACACCGTCGGCCCGCGCGACCGCGCCGCCTGGCAGATCGGCCGGGCGATGGACTCCCTGCGGTACGCCTTCGAGCTGATCGCCACCACCGTCTTCCTGGAGGACCTGTGAGGATCGCGTACTCGCCCTGCCCGAACGACACCTTCGTCTTCCACGCCTGGGCCCACGGCCTCGTCCCCGGCGCGCCCCCGCTGGACGTGACCTTCGCGGACATCGACGTCACCAACGGCATGGCGGAGCGCGGCGAGCTGGACGTCCTCAAGGTGTCGTACGCCGTGCTGCCGTGGGTGCTGGACGAGTACGCCCTGCTGCCGTGCGGCGGCGCGCTGGGCCGGGGCTGCGGCCCGCTGGTCCTCACGCGCGAGCCGGGCGCGGACCTTCAGGGCAAGACGGTCGCGGTGCCGAGCGAGCGCTCGACGGCGTACCTGCTGTTCCGCCTCTGGGCGGCGGACGTCGTCCCCGCGGGCGTCGGCGAGGTCGTGGTGATGCCGTTCCACGAGATCATGCCGGCCGTACGGGACGGCAAGGTCGACGCGGGGCTCGTCATCCACGAGGCCCGCTTCACCTACCAGGACTACGGCCTCCACCGCCTCGCCGACATGGGCGAGCACTGGGAGTCCACGACGGGCCTGCCCATCCCGCTCGGCGCGATCATCGCCAAGCGCTCCCTGGGCGCGGACACGCTGCGGCTGCTCGCCGAGTCGGCGCGGACGTCGGTCCGGATGGCCTGGGACGACCCGGAGGCGTCGCGCGCGTACGTACGCGCACACGCCCAGGAGATGGACCCGGCGGTGGCCGATCAGCACATCGGCCTGTACGTCAACGAGTTCACGGCCGGCCTCGGCGAGGACGGCTACGCGGCGGTGCGGGGCCTGCTCACCCGCGCGGCGGCCGAGGGACTTGTCCCGCCCCTCGGCCCGGACGCGCTGTCGTTCGTCTGAGTTCTACACGTCGTTCTTACACGTCGAGCTGGTCGGCGACCGCCCGCAGCAGGCCCGCGATCTTCTTGCCGTGGGCCTTGTCGGGGTAGCGGCCCCGCTCCAGCATCGGGGTGATGTTCTCCAGGAGCGTCGTCAGGTCCTGGACGATCGACGCCAGCTCGTCCGGCTTGCGCCGCTGCGCGGCCGCCACCGACGGCGTCGGGTCCAGGACGATCACGGAAAGCGCCTGGTCACCACGCTGGCCCGCCACGACGCCGAATTCCACACGCTGGCCGGGCTTGAGGGCGTCCACCCCGGCAGGGAGCACCGACGAGTGCACGAAGACGTCGCCGCCGTCGTCGCGGGAGAGAAAGCCGAAGCCCTTCTCGCTGTTGAACCACTTGACCTTGCCGGTAGGCACGTCTGTCCTCGTCCTCGTACTCGATCTGGCGCCATGAAATGGCTCTGGATAGCACTACAGCGGGTCGCCCGGACCCGCCGAACATCAAGGCTAATGGTCCGTGGCCTGGTGACAAGACGTCTCTGGTTTGTTCCTCCGGCCGGGGAACTACCCTGGCCGAATGCGTAGTGAAACCCCTGCGAGCAGCGCCGCCCCCGGCGACGGTCTCGTCCGCGCCGGCGGGATCGTCTTCATCGTCGGCGCCATCGCCACCCTGGTCACGGTCGCGCCCCTCTTCCTGGGCACGGACCCCTTCCCCCCGGTGGCATACGCCGTGTGCATGCTGATGGGCGTCGGTTTCGTCATCGCCGCGGCCGGGGTGCTGCGCTCGATCGCGGCGCAGCGCCGTCAGGCGAAGTCGGCCGCCGAGCCGACCGCCAAGCCCGCCCTGTAGGCCTCCCACCAGGCAGGAAAGGCCGTCAGGTCGTCCAGGACGACGTCCGCGCCGGCCGCCCGCAGTTCCTCGGCCCCGCAGGGGCCGGTGGGTACGGAGACGGCGAGCGCCCCCGCCGTGCGGGCGCCGCGTACGTCACCGGTGTGGTCCCCGACGTACACGCTCGCGCCGTGCTCGCGCAGCGCCTCGGCCTTGGCCTCCGCCCACAGCCAGCCGATGACCGCGTCGGCTTCGATGCCGAGGTGGGTGAGGTGGAGTTCGGCGTTCGGCTGGTGCTTGGCGGTCACGACGATGGCCCGGCCGCCCGCCGCGCGAACGGCTTGAATCGCATCCCTCGCGCCCGGCATCGCAAGCGTCGGTTCGATCGCGTACGCGGGGTAGAGCGCGCGGTAGCGGTCCGTCATCTCCTGGACCCGGTCCGCCGGGAACCAGTGCGCCATCTCCAGCTCGAGCGGCGGCCCGAGGCGGGTGACGGCCAGGTCGGCGTCTATCCACACGCCGGTCTCGGCGGAGAGCGCCCGGTAGGCGGCGTGGATGCCGGGGCGGGAGTCGATCAGCGTCATGTCGAGGTCGAAGCCGACGGTGAGCGGGGCGGCGAGCGGGGCGTTCGGGTCTGCGGGCATGGGGGCCATTGTGCCGGGCGGCGGCTTCCGGCCACCTGCCCGATCCCCGGGGGCGGGGTTCAGGCGCGGCGCGAGCGCCAGGCCAGGAACAGCGCCGACGCGAGTGCCGCGCCCCGCACCACCCAGGGCCACGTCTCCGACACCGCCTCCCCCATCGCGCCCGCCGCGAGCGGCTCGCCCCAGCGGCCCTCCGTCCGCCCCCACAGCCACACCGCCGCGCCCGCCGCCACCAGCCCCGGCAGCCACATGACCGCCCACTTCGCCTCCGTACGGCTCAGGCGCCGCGAGCCGTACGCGAGGAGCCAGCCGCCGGCGAGCGGGTACCAGGAGCCGAGGACCGCGCCGGCGAGGAGGAGCGCGGCGGCGAGCAGCAGGAACGGGTTGCGGATCCGCGCCGGGGCCTTCGCCGGCACGGCCGTGGCTGCGGGCGCGGGCGCGGGCGCCGCTTTCGCGGGCGTACGGCGACGGAGCAGGCGCGGGAGGCGGCGGCCCTTCGCCGGGGCTTCGGAAGCTTCCGAGGCTTCCGGGGTTTCCGGGGCGTCAGGGGCCTCGGGGTCCTCGGGCGCCGGGGGCTTCAGCATCTCCGGGATCTCGACGCCGCCGTGGAAGCCCGCCGGTACGTCCTCCACGCGCCACCAGTCCGGCTGGATGTCGCCCGACCCCACCTCGTCCGTGCCCGCCAGGTGCGGACTGCCGGCCGGGTCCGGCGTCTTCGCCGTGCGCTGCGGCGGCACGGTCAGCTGCCCCGAGGACGCCGCCGCCACCACTTCGTCCGGCGTGCCGAGGCGCGTCAGGATCCGCCGCACCGCCTCCGGGCTGTCGCCCTTCGCCCGCCGCTGCTCGATCTCGCCGCGCAGCGACGCCACGAGCCGCATCCGCGCCTGGGAGGGCAGCTGTTGCCGCTGGGCCAGGTCACCGACCCGGCTCAGGTAGTCGAAGACCAGTTGGTCGCTCTCGATCCCCACGTCCCGACGTTAGCGTGCGCGCAGGGGCTAACGTGGTCCGGATGGGGACCGATGGCAACGAAGGCAAGGGCGTCACGGCGGCTCCGCGCACCCTCGCGGAGGCGCTCCGCGCACGCGGTGACGAGGGACTGGCCGTGCTGCTGCGCGCCCGGCCGGATCTGCTCGTGCCCGTACCGAACGACCTGACCCAGCTCGCCACGCGCGCCGGTACGCGCGCCTCGGTCGTCCGCGCGCTGGAACGGCTGGACCGGTTCGCGCTGCAGACGGCGGAGGCGCTGGCGGTGGCGCCGGACCCGGCGCCGTACTCCGTGCTGCTCGCCCTCATGGCGGGCGACGAGGGCGACCCGGCCGTCGAGGCGGCGCTGCCGGGCGCGGTCGGGCTGCTGCGCGACCAGGCCCTGGTGTGGGGCGACGACGAGCGGCTGCGACTGGTGCGCACGGCACGGGAGTTGCTCGCGCCGTCGTCGCAGCACGCGTCGCCCACCGGGCTCGGCCCGACGGTCGCGGAGGCGACGGCGGGGATGTCCCCCGGGCGGCTCCAGGAGATCCTCGCGGCGGCCGGCCTGCCGACGACACACGATCCGGTGTCGGCGGTGGCGGCGTTGACGGCGTTGTTCACCGACCGGGAGCGGATGGGCGCCCTGCTGGACACGGCCCCGATGGAGGCGCTGGCGGTGCTGGACCGCCTGGTGTGGGGGCCGCCGTACGGCGAGATCACGCCGAACCCCGCGCCGCCGGTGCGGTGGCTGCGGGAGCGGGGGCTGCTGCTGCCGGCGACCGCGCGCACGGTGGTGCTGCCGCGCGAGGCGGCGCTGCACCTGCGCGGGGGGCGGGCGCACCGTACGCCGGAGCCGGTGCCGCCGGCGGTCGCGGCGGCGAAGGAAAACCGTCCACAGGTTGTGGACAGTACGGCGGCCGGTCAGGCGTACACGACGCTGGCGACCGTCGAGGAGCTGCTGAGGGAGTGGAACGAGGGCGGTCCGGCCGTGCTGCGCGCGGGCGGCCTCTCGGTACGGGACCTGAAGCGGACGGCCGTCGCGCTGGACGTGTCGGAGCCGATGGCCGCCTTCTGGGTGGAGCTCGGGTACGCGGCCGGGCTCATCGCCTCGGACGGCGAGGCCGACGAGCGGTACGCGCCGACGCCCGCGTTCGACGAGTGGCTCGAGCTGCCGGCCCCCGAGCGGTGGGGGCGGCTGCTGGCGGCGTGGCTGCCCGCGACGCGGACGCCGGGCCTGGTCGGCGGCCAGGACACGAAGGGCCGTACGCTCTCGGCGCTCGGCCCCGACCTGGACCGGGGCGCGGCCCCGGAGGTACGCCGCCGGGTCCTGGCCCTGCTGGCGGAACTCCCGGCCGGGGCGTCCCCGGACCCCGACACCCTGCTGGCCCGGCTGCGCTGGGAACGCCCGCTGCGCGGCGCGGCCGCGTCGGGGACGGACCTGCGCGCCCGGCTGGCACGGTGGACCCTGTCGGAGGCGGAGCTGTTGGGCGTGACGGGCCGGGGAGCGCTGTCCACGCACGGCCGGGCGCTGCTGCCGGAGGCCGTGCCCCCGGCTCCGGGTGAGGCGACGGACGCCGGGGGGACCGCCGGAGGAGCGGGCGCGCCGGGCACGGGCACGGGCGCAGGAGCGTCGGGCACGGGCGCGCCGGCCGCGGGAGCGCCGGCCGCGGGAGCGCCGGGCACGGGCACTGGCGCAGGAGCGTCGGGCACGGGAGCGCCGGGCGTCGCAGGCGCCGGGGCCTCGCAGCATGCCGGGCACGGCGTCGCCTCCGAGAACGGGGTCTCCGTCGCGGAGGCCGCCGCCGGGGCCGTGCGGGCCGCCGCGCTGCTCGCGCCGCTGCTGCCCGAGCCCGTCGACCACGTACTGCTCCAGGCGGACCTCACCGCCGTCGCCCCCGGCCCCCTCCAGCGGCCCCTCGCCGACATGCTCGCCGTGATCGCGGACGTCGAGTCCAAGGGCGGCGCCACCGTGTACCGCTTCACGCCCGCCTCCGTGCGCCGCGCGCTCGACTCCGGGCAGGCGGCTGCCGACCTGCACGCCTTCCTCGCCGCGCACTCCCGCACGCCGGTCCCGCAGCCGCTCGCGTACCTCATCGACGACGTCGCCCGCCGCCACGGCCACCTGCGCGTCGGCGCCGCCTCCGCCTACGTACGCTGCGACGACGACGCCGTCCTCGGCGAGATCCTCGCCGACAAGCGGTCGGCGTCCCTGCGGCTGCGGCGCCTCGCGCCCACGGTGCTGGCCGCGCAGGCCGACCCGGCGGCGCTGCTGGAGGGCCTGCGGTCCATGGGCTTCGCGCCGGCCGCCGAGTCGGCGGAGGGAGACGTGCTGGTCACCCGCGCCCACGCCCGCCGCACCCCGCCCCGGACGCCGCCCGCGCCGGTCCCGGACGGCCCGCCGCTGCCGGACGCCACGCTGCTCGGCGCGGCCGTGCGGGCCATCCGCGCCGGTGACCAGGCGTCGTCGGTGGTGCGCAAGGACACCACGGACCAGGGCGAGGGCGAGGACGGGGCCCTGGGCCGGGAACGGCACGGCGGCCAACTGCCCCGCACCTCCGCCGCCGAGACCCTCGCCACCGTCCAGGCCGCCGCCATGACCGGCTCCGCCGTCTGGATCGGTTACGTCAACGCCGACGGCGCCGCCAGCCAGCGCGTCATCGCGCCCGTACGGGTCGAGGGCGGCTTCGTCACGGCGTACGACCACACGGCGGACGAAGTCCGCACGTATCCGCTGCACCGCATCACGGGTGTGGCGGAGGTGGCGGAGGACCAGCTCTGACCGTTTGAACGGTCCGGCGCCGATCATGCGCCGGGCCGGTCGGATTACCACTCCGGGGTGAGCGAATCCGCACCCCCGGGGGACTTTCCGCATCCTCTCGGCGTGGCACGGGCAGCCACGGGGCGGTCCCGCTCCTCAGCCCAGCCCTCTGCGACCGGTCCCCACCGACGTCCGACCGGTGCGGGCCCGGCCGCTGTCCCCGTGAAAGGACCCGCCGTGATCCGTCGCCTCACCCTCGCCGTGACCGCCGTGACCGTCTTCCTCGCCGTCGCCGGGACGGTGCTCCCGCCCATCAGCGGCCCGCTGAGCGACCTGCAGATCGAGGGGCCCCTGATCCAGAGCATCATGCTCTGACCGCGGCGGTCAGGCCGTCACGTTGCCGGTCAGGAGCATGACGAAGAAGACGATCAGCGCCAGGGGCGTGAGGAGCGTCATGTACGCCGCGCTGAGCAGGCACCCGGCCGCCCCCAGCCCGATCCGCGCGCCCCGCCCGGCCGTCGTGCGGTCGACGAACCAGCTGGCCGCCACCATCCCCAGCGGCACCAGGTAGCCGAGGGCGAAGGGGTTCCACTCCCCGCCC
This sequence comes from Streptomyces sp. NPDC030862, assembly GCF_055571835.1. NCBI lineage: Bacteria > Bacillati > Actinomycetota > Actinomycetes > Kitasatosporales > Streptomycetaceae > Streptomyces > Streptomyces sp. NPDC030862. Next base: position 260,067 of record NZ_JBVIEN010000009.1, read on the forward strand.
TCCCGCAGCGGGGCCGAGCACACGACCGCCGACACCACGGCGAGCACCGTCGCGACCAGCGGCGGCACCCACCAGTGCCGGTCGTACGGAGCCCGCGCCGCCACGGGCGCGGGCGCAGAGGGCAGCAGGTACGGCGGGAAGGGGTTCGTGGCGGGGCGGCTTCGTCGCATGCCCCCATCCCACCGCCCCCGCCCCGGCGGCCCCACCCGCGCCCGTACTCATCCGTGGCCGCGCGACTACTCACCCCGCTTCCTCCGCCGATGCGTAACACTGGATGTTTGGCCGTTCCCCAGACGGCGGCCAAAACCGCCAGGAACGCCAGGAAAGGGTGAGGCGTGAACGGACCACTGATCGTCCAGAGCGACAAGACACTCCTGCTCGAAGTCGACCACGAGCAGGCCGACGCGTGCCGCCGCGCCATCGCGCCGTTCGCGGAGCTGGAGCGGGCCCCCGAGCACATCCACACCTACCGCGTCACGCCGCTGGGCCTGTGGAACGCCCGGGCCGCCGGGCACGACGCCGAGCAGGTCGTGGACGCGCTCGTCGAGTACTCCCGCTACCCCGTGCCGCACGCGCTGCTCGTGGACGTCGCCGAGACGATGGCCCGCTACGGCCGGCTGACGCTGGCCAGGCACCCCACGCACGGGCTCGTGCTGACCACCACCGACCGGCCGGTCCTGGAGGAGATCCTCCGGTCCAAGAAGGTCCAGCCGCTGGTCGGGGAGCGCATCGACCCCGACACCGTCGCCGTGCACCCCTCCGAGCGCGGGCAGATCAAGCAGACGCTGCTCAAGCTGGGCTGGCCCGCCGAGGACCACGCCGGTTACGTGGACGGCGAGGCGCACCGCATCGACCTGGACGAGAACGGCTGGGCCCTGCGCCCGTACCAGAAGCAGGCCGTCGAGGGCTTCTGGCACGGCGGTTCGGGCGTCGTCGTGCTGCCCTGCGGCGCGGGCAAGACGCTCGTCGGGGCCGGGGCCATGGCGCAGGCCAAGGCGACGACCCTGATCCTCGTCACCAACACGGTCTCGGCCCGCCAGTGGAAGCACGAGCTGGTGAAGCGGACCTCCCTCACCGAGGACGAGATCGGCGAGTACAGCGGCACCCGCAAGGAGATCCGGCCCGTCACCATCGCCACGTACCAGGTGCTGACGACGAAGCGGAAGGGCATCTACCCCCACCTGGAGCTCTTCGACTCCCGCGACTGGGGCCTGATCCTCTACGACGAGGTGCACCTGCTGCCGGCGCCCGTGTTCAAGTTCACCGCCGACCTCCAGGCGCGCCGCCGCCTCGGCCTGACGGCGACGCTCGTCCGCGAGGACGGGCGCGAGTCGGACGTGTTCTCGCTGATCGGGCCCAAGCGGTTCGACGCGCCGTGGAAGGAGATCGAGGCGCAGGGCTACATCGCGCCCGCCGACTGCGTCGAGGTGCGCGTCAACCTCACCGACTCCGAGCGGCTCGCGTACGCGACCGCCGAGTCGGAGGAGAAGTACCGCTTCTGCGCGACGACCGCGACGAAGCGGAAGGTGACGGAGGCGCTGGTCGAGAAGCACCGGGGCCAGCAGACGCTGGTGATCGGCCAGTACATCGACCAGCTCGACGAGCTGGGCGAACACCTGGACGCCCCGGTCATCAAGGGCGAGACGTCGAACGCGCAGCGCGAGAAGCTCTTCGACGCGTTCCGGAACGGCGAGCTGAGCGTGCTGGTGGTGTCGAAGGTCGCCAACTTCTCCATCGACCTGCCCGAGGCGACGGTCGCCATCCAGGTGTCCGGCACCTTCGGCTCCCGCCAGGAGGAGGCCCAGCGTCTGGGCCGGGTCCTGCGGCCGAAGGCCGACGGGCACAAGGCCACGTTCTACTCGGTGGTCGCCCGGGACACCATCGACCAGGACTTCGCGGCGCACCGGCAGCGGTTCCTCGCGGAGCAGGGGTACGCGTACCGGATCGTCGACTCCGACGAGCTGCTGCGGGACCGCGACGCGGACCCCGACCTCAGCGGCGCCTGACGCCCGCCGCCGCCGCTTTCGCCTCCGCCTCCTCGGCGTACTCGCCGAGGAGGACGACCTCCAGCGCCGCCGTCGTGAAGACCTTGACCGCGCGCAGGGCGTTGCCGAGGCGGCCGGAGGGGCCGGACCGGGCGGACCGGCCGTGGACACCGGGGATGTGCGTGACTGTGGTCATGTGTCCAGGATCCTTCCCGTACGGGCGCGGGGCACATCGGTCCGCAGAGCGAACCGGGCCGCCGCCCGCGTACGACTCCAGGCATACGGCGTCCCCTACGGGTCGTAAGGATCCCCCCACGGGTCGCGGGGCCGGCTCGGCGCCCGGCCCCGTCCGCCCGGTCCCGTAATTCGGTGGAGGGCCGCCCCGCCGGTGGCTAGACTCCTCCGCCTTGCCCGCCTCCCGTTCGTGGAGCGCCGCCGTCCGGTCGGCAACCGGACGGCCCCGCCGTACCACCACCCGTACGACCGACGGAGGCTCCGCCGTGCCCGCCGACCTGCCCGGCTCCCCTGATCCCGGCCCGCTCGCCCGCGAACGGGCCCACCTCGCCGCCTCCCGCGCCGCCCTGCGCGCGATGCGCGAGGACGTCGAGGCGCTCGACATCACCGACGTGACCGCGAACTGGGTCAACGCCGCCGTCCTGGAGGCGCAGATCGAACAGCGCATCAAGGCGCTGGCGGACCTCTCGCACACCCCGCTGTTCTTCGGGCGGCTGGACTACCTGTCCACGACCCAGGAGGGGCAGCGCTTCTACATCGGGCGGCGGCACGTCCACGACGGGGACGGCGACCCGATGGTCGTCGACTGGCGTGCGCCGGTGTCGCAACCGTTCTACCGCGCGTCCAAGAAGGACCCGCAGGACGTGGGGCTGCGGCGCCGCTTCGGTTACACGGGCGGCGAACTCACCGCGTACGAGGACGAGCGCCTCTCCGACCCCGACGAGGCCGAGCGCACCTCGAAGCTGCTCCAGGCGGAGATCGAGCGCCCGCGCGTCGGGCCGATGCGGGACATCGTCGCGACGATCCAGCCGGAGCAGGACGAGATCGTACGGTCCGGGCTCGGCGGCACGGTCTGCGTGCAGGGCGGTCCCGGCACGGGCAAGACGGCGGTCGGCCTGCACCGGGTGGCGTACCTGCTGTACGCGCACCGGGAGCGGCTCGCCCGCACGGGCACCCTGGTCATCGGGCCGAACCGTTCCTTCCTCCACTACATCGAGCAGGTGCTTCCCGCGCTCGGCGAGCTGGAGGTGCAGCAGACCACGGTCGACGACCTGGTCGCCACGCGCGTCGAGGTGCGGGGCACCGACGACGCGGCGGCCGCCGTGGTGAAGGGCGACGCCCGGATGGCGGAGGTGCTGCGGCGCGCGCTGTACGCGCACGTCACGCTGCCGACCGAGCCGCTGATGGTCGTACGCGGCTCCCGGCGCTGGCGCGTCCCCGCGTACGAACTGGAAGAGATGGTGCGGGAGTTGCTGGACCGCGACATCCGTTACGGCGCCGCCCGCGAGGCCCTTCCGCAGCGGATCGCCCACGCGGTGCTGGTCCGCATGGAACAGGCGGGCGAGGCCCCGGACGACCGCGTGCAGAACGCGGTGGCGCGCAACGCCGCCGTCAAGGCCGTGGTCAAGGAGGTGTGGCCGCCGGTCGAGCCGGCGAAACTGGTGCACCGGCTGCTGTCCGACGCCGAGTTCCTCGCCGTGCACGCGGACGGCCTGCTGTCCGCCGAGGAGCAGAAGGCCGTTCTGTGGCCGAAGCCGCCGCGCTCGGTCAAGTCCGCGACGTGGTCGGCGGCGGACGCGGTCCTCGTCGACGAGGCCGCCGACCTCGTGGAGCGCACGCACTCCCTGGGCCATGTGGTGCTCGACGAGGCCCAGGACCTGTCGCCCATGCAGTACCGCGCGGTCGGGCGCCGCTGCACGACCGGCTCCGCGACGGTCCTCGGCGACCTCGCGCAGGGCACGACCCCGTGGGCCACGGCGAGTTGGGCCGACGCCCTGCGGCACCTCGGCAAGGCGGAGGCGACCGTGGAGGAGCTGACGGCCGGCTTCCGCGTGCCCCGCGAGGTGATCGCGTACGCGTCCCGGCTCCTGCCGCACATCGCGCCGGACCTCGCGGAGGTCCGGTCGGTCCGCGAGGCACCGGGCTCCCTGGAGGTCGTCCGGCACGCGCCGGACGCGACGCCCGCGGTCGTGTCGGCGTGCCTCTCCGCCCTGGAGCACGAGGGCTCGATCGGCCTCATCGCGGCGGACGCCCGCCTCGAACCACTGGCCCGCGCGCTGGCCGAGGCGGGCCTCTCCTACCTGGCCCCCGGCGAGGAGACCACGCCCGAGTCCCGCCTCACCCTGGTCCCGGCCTCGCTGGCGAAGGGCCTCGAGTACGACTACGTCGTCCTCGACGAGCCCTCGGCCATCGTCGACGCCGAACCCGACGAACGCACGGGCCTGCGCCGCCTGTACGTCTCCCTGACCCGCGCGGTCTCGGGCCTGACGGTGGTCCACGCGGCGGACCTTCCGGCGCAGTTGGCGAGCTGAGCGGGGGCGTTGGTTGCCGCCGGGTGCGTACCGGGCGGGTGCGGGTGCGGGTCGGGTGCCGGGGGTTCCGGTGGGGGGTGGTCGGACTCTCGTTCACCGCGCTTCGCGCGAGTTCAGTCGTTTTACGTCCGACCACCCCCCACGCTCCACCCCCGACCCCCTCACGCGGGTGGTCGTTTCCGCCGCCGGTGCGTGCATCCCCCTGTGGGCGCCCCCGGCAAGCCCGGAAAACCCGCCCGCAGGCGCTACCGCAGCGCGGAGCCGCTGCCCACCCGGGCCCCGGGGCACCGCCCCGGGCACCGTGGGAGTCTGGGGGCGCAGCCCCCAGTTACGGGGAGGGGTAGGGGCAGAGCCCCCGCCTACGCCCCCGCGTCCAGCGCCGCCCGCCACTCCCGCACCGCCGCCTGCGACACCGGCCCCGACCACCCCGCCGGTCGCGCCGCGCCGCCGATGTGGAAGCCCGTCACCCCGCCCGCCAGCAGCGCCGGCACGTGCTCCAGCTGCAGCCCTCCGCCCACCAGGAGCCTCGGCGCGTAGCCGGGTTCGCCGCGCCGGGCCGCCGCCGCCTCGGCCAGCAGGGTCGGCAGGCCCTCGTCGACGCCCGCCGCCGAGCCGGCGGTCAGGTACGTGTCGAGGCCCGGCAGGTCCGCGAGCTGCTTGCGCGCGGCGTCGCGGTCGGCCGCCCGGTCGAGCGCCCGGTGGAAGGTCCACCGGCACCCCTCCAGCTCCGCGACCAGCCGCTCGACGGCGACGAGGTCCACGTGCCCGGCGGCGTCCAGGAAGCCCAGGACGAACTCGTCCGCGCCCTCCGCGCGCATCTCGCGCGCCGCCCGTACCAGCGCGTCGACGTCGCCCGCCGCGAAGCCGTCCGCGAGGCGCAGCATCACGCGCAGCGGGATGTCGACGGCGGCGCGGATCCGGCCGTAGGTCTCGCGGGACGGCGTGAGCCCGTCCGCGGCCATGTCCGTGACCAGTTCGAGGCGGTCCGCCCCGCCCGCCCGGGCGGCGATCGCGTCCTCCGCGTCGAGCGCGATCACCTCCAGAAGTGCACGATCGCTCACGCTCACTGGGACTCCATTCCTCGATCGACAGGTCTAGTCCATTGGTCAGCCTAATGCGCGTGCACCGTGAAAGCAGCCGTACGCACCTTCCCCTCGTGCCGGAAGTCGAGGAAGAGCCGGTACGACCCCGAGCTCGGCGCCGTCGCCGTGAACGACACCTCCGGACCGGCCGGCCCCTCGTGCGGATGGACGTGGAGGTACGCGAGGTCACCGGCGCGCAGCGCGACGAGGTGGCCGTACGCGCCCAGGTAGGGCTGGAGGTCCGTCACGGGTACGCCGCCGCGGCTGACGTGCAGCGTCAGTTCGGCGGGCCGGCCCGGTACGGGGGTCCCGCGCAGTTCGACGCGGTAGCCGTCGACCTCGGCGACGCGGCTCGCGGCGGGGAGTGCCGCCGGGCGGTACGCCCCCGCGACGGCGAGGTCGGCCCCGAGGGTCAGGCCCTCTCCCCCGGCGGGCGTGAAGTCGGCGAAGGCGCGGTAGTCGCCCGCCTTCGGCAGCCGCACCGGCACGGACCAGGTGCCGTCGGCGTCGCGCACCGGGTGGAGGTGCCGGTACACGGTGAGGTCCCGCGAGGCGAGGATGAGGTGGAGCTCCTTGCCGTGTTCGCGCTCGTACGCGGTGACCTTGCGGCCGCGCGCGTCCGCGATGGCGAAGCGCAGCTCGGCGGGCGCGCCCGCCGTGAGCGCCGACGGCTCCAGGGCGAGGGTGTACCCGGCCTCGGAGACCTGGAGCCCCCCGGGCGCGGACGCCGCTCCACCGGCCGGGGCCTCCGCGTGCCCCCTGTGGGCGGCGGACGCGGCGGCGGGCGCGACCACCGGGTCGACGCCCTTGCCGACCCCGTACGCCGTGCCGAACGTCGCGGCGAGCACTGCCGCGAAAGCGGTGATCTTCACTCCGGTGTTCATGACCGACTCCTTGGTACGGGTCCGAGACCTGCCTGACACCCATCACTAGATACCCCCCAGGGGTATAAAGTCAAGGCGGGGAGGCACTTGCGTACCGATACCCGCCCTGGGTATACATGGAGTCGCACAGCAGTACCCCCCAGGGGTATAACGGAAGCCCACGACAAGGAGCGGCAGCGGGATGAGCACCCCCACCACCACGACGGCCCACATCGAGCTCGCCATCGGCGGCATGACCTGCGCCTCCTGCGCCGCCCGCATCGAGAAGAAGCTGAACCGCATGGACGGCGTCGAGGCGACCGTCAACTACGCCACCGAGAAGGCCAAGGTCACCTACCGCGGCGACGCCGTCTCCGTACAGGACCTCATCGCCACCGTCGAGGCCACCGGCTACACCGCGCACGAGCCCGCGCCGCCCCCGACGGCGCCCACCACCGCCGGGGACCCGCCGCCCCGGGAGCAGGAGGAGGACGACGAACTGCGCCCGCTGCGGCAGCGCCTGCTCACGGCCGTCGCCCTCTCCCTCCCCGTCATCGCGATGGCGATGGTCCCGGCCCTCCAGATCCCGTACTGGCAGTGGCTCTCGCTCACCCTCGCCGCGCCCGTCGTCACGTACGCCGCCTGGCCCTTCCACCGCGCCGCCTGGAAGAACGCGCGGCACGGCGCGGCGACGATGGACACGCTGATCTCGGTCGGTACGTCGGCGGCTTTCCTGTGGTCGCTGTGGGCGCTGTTCTTCGGTACGGCCGGGACGCCCGGCATGACCCACGCCTTCGAGTTCACCATCGCCCGCAGCGACGGCGCCGGGAACATCTACCTGGAGGCCGCCGCCGGCGTCACCGCCTTCATCCTCGCCGGGCGCTACTTCGAGGCCCGCTCGAAGCGGAAGGCGGGCGCGGCGCTCAAGGCCCTGCTGGAGCTGGGCGCGAAGGAGGTCACGGTCCTGCGGGACGGCCGGGAGGTCCTCATCGCGACGGCAGACCTCCAGGCCGGGGACCGCTTCCTGGTCCGGCCCGGCGAGAAGATCGCCACGGACGGCACGGTCGTGGAGGGCTCCTCCGCCGTCGACGCGTCGATGCTCACCGGCGAGTCCGTCCCCGTCGAGGTCGGCGTCGGTGACGCCGTGACGGGCGCGACGATCAACGCCGGCGGCCGGCTCGTCGTCGAGGCCACCCGCGTCGGCGCCGACACCCAACTGGCGCGGATGGCCCGGCTCGTGGAGGACGCACAGAACGGCAAGGCGGCCGCGCAGCGCCTCGCCGACCGCATCTCGGCGGTCTTCGTCCCCGTCGTCATCGGTCTCGCGCTCGCCACGCTCGGCTTCTGGCTCGGCAACGGCGCCGGCCTCACGGCCGCCTTCACCGCCGCCGTGGCCGTACTGATCATCGCCTGCCCCTGCGCCCTGGGCCTCGCGACCCCGACGGCCCTGATGGTCGGTACGGGCCGGGGCGCCCAGCTCGGCATCCTCATCAAGGGCCCGGAGGTCCTGGAGACGACCCGCACGGTGGACACCATCGTCCTGGACAAGACCGGCACCGTGACCACCGGCAAGATGACGCTCCTCAAGGCCCACACCGCCGAGGGCACCGACGAGCTCGACGTCCTGCGGCTGGCGGGCGCGCTGGAGCACGCCTCCGAGCACCCCGTCGCCCAGGCCGTCGCCGCCGGCGCCGCCGCCAGGGCGGGTGCGCTCCCGACGCTCGAGGACTTCGCGAACGTCCCCGGTCTCGGCGTCCAGGGCATCGTCGAGGGCCACGCGGTCCTGGTCGGCCGCGAGCAGCTGCTCGCCGACTGGTCCATCGCCCTCCCGGCCGGGCTCAAGCGGGCGAAGGAGGCGGCGGAGGCGGCCGGCCGCACGGCCATCGCCGTGGCGTGGGACGGCGAGGCGCGCGCGGTCCTGGAGGTCGCGGACGCCGTGAAGGAGACCAGCCCGGAGGCCATCCGACGGCTGCGCGCGCTGGGCCTGACCCCGATCCTGCTGACCGGCGACAACCGCGCGGTCGCGGAGGCGGTCGCCGCCGAGGTCGGCATCGACGAGGTGATCGCCGAGGTCATGCCGGAGGACAAGGTCGAGGTGGTCAAGCGCCTTCAGGCGGAGGGCCGTTCGGTGGCCATGGTCGGCGACGGCGTCAACGACGCGGCCGCCCTCGCCCAGGCCGACCTGGGGCTCGCCATGGGGACGGGCACGGACGCCGCCATCGAGGCGGGCGACCTCACCCTCGTACGCGGCGACCTGCGCGCGGCGGCGGACGCGATCCGCCTCTCCCGCAAGACCCTCGGCACGATCCGGTCCAACCTCTTCTGGGCCTTCGCCTACAACGTCGCCGCCCTGCCCCTCGCCGCCGCCGGCCTGCTCAACCCGATGATCGCCGGAGCGGCCATGGCCTTCTCCTCGGTCTTCGTCGTCGGCAACAGCCTGCGGCTGCGCGGTTTCAAGGCCGCGTCGTAACCACCCCGGAGCGGGGCCACGGGCCTCGGACCCGCCGTTTGGTACGCGTCCGCTAGCCCCTGGCCCCCCAGGTGCTCTACCCGAACAGCACCAGCTCCGCCTCCCGCACCCCCGCCAGGTCGTAGCGGGTGCCCGTCAGGGGCCGGGCCGCGTACAGCCGGATCAGCGTGGACGCGGGCCCCAGGTACCGCGCCGGCGGGTGCTCACCCGTCGCCGAGCCCAGCAGCACCGGCTCGTCCAGGTCGTCGAGGTCCGCGTGGAGCGGCGGCGTGGCGCGGGCGCGGGTCACCGCGGCAAGCAGGTCCAGCGCCGGGGCGAGACCCGCGCCCGCGTACGCCCCCGGCTCCCCGAGGGCCTCGCGCACGTCACCGGCGTGCACCCACTCGCCGAGCGCGATCGCGTCGAGCCGCCCGTGCGACGCCGCCGCGATGACCGGCCCGGCCTCGGTCATGCCGCGCTCCAGCTCGTCGACGACCTCCGCGTTCGACAGCCCGGCGCGCTCCTCGATGTCCCGGTCGTTGGCCTCGGGGCTGAAGACGCCCTCCTCGAACCGGTTCTCCACGACGCGCGTCAGCGCCGCCGCACAGTGCGCGAGCACATGCCGCACCGTCCAGCCGGGGCAGCAGGTGCGGACGGCGAACGCCTCGTCAGGAAGCTTGCGCAGGAAGGGGATCAGGGCGTCGCGCTCGGTACGCAGCAACAGCCCGGGCAGCTCTGGATCACGTACGTCGGTCATGGCCCCAGCAAACCGCCCACCGCGCCCCACGGCAACCACGCGGCCACCACGCGACGGCACGCCACCGGCACAATGACCTCATGGCCGCACCCTCCGCACCCCGCCACCCCGCCCACGACGACCTGCGCGAACGCTGGGCGTCGGCCGTACTCGTCGCCCGCGACACCGACGACTGCATGCCGTCTCCCCACCGCTACGCGGACGACCTCCTCGCCCGCTGGGCCGAGCCGCAGCGCCGCTACCACACCACCGACCACCTGATCGCGGTCCTCGACCGGATCGACGAGCTGGCCGGGTACGCCGACGACGCCGACCTCGTCCGCCTCGCCGCCTGGTTCCACGACGCCGTCTACCTCCCCGAGCGCTCCACCAACGAGGAGCGCAGCGCCCGCCTCGCCGAGCGCGCGCTGCCGGAGCTCGGCATCGACGAGGCCCGTACGCGGGAGGTCGCGCGGCTCGTCCGTCTGACGATCACCCACGACCCCGCCGAGGGCGACCGCAACGGCGAGGTCCTCTGCGACGCGGACCTCGCGGTCCTGGCCGCCGCCCCGGAGCGGTACGCGGCGTACGCGGCGGCGGTACGGGAGGAGTACGGCTTCGTCCCCGACGAGGCCTTCCGCGAGGGCCGCGCGGCGGTGCTGCGCCAGCTGCTGGGGTTGCCGCACCTCTTCCGCACGCCGCACGGCCGTAAGGAGTGGGAGGAGCGAGCGCGTCAGAACCTCACGACGGAGCTGTCGCTCCTGGAGACAGGAATGTAAGCCGCACCGGCGGCGTTGATCCCTGTCATGCCGCCTCATGCCGACCGCACCACCCGCATGCCCCTGGCCGTCTACATCCTCGGCCTGTCCGTCTTCGCGCTCGGTACGAGCGAGTTCATGCTCTCGGGGTTGCTGCCGCCGATCGCCGCCGACATGGACGTCTCCATTCCGCGCGCCGGCCTGCTGATCTCGGCGTTCGCGATCGGCATGGTGATCGGTGCGCCGCTGCTGGCGGTGGCGACGCTGCGGCTGCCGCGCAAGACGACGCTGATCACGCTGATCACGGTGTTCGGCCTCGGCCAGGTCGCGGGCGCGCTGGCGCCCTCGTACGGCGTGCTGTTCGCGTCCCGCGTGATCAGCGCGCTCGCGTGCGCCGGGTTCTGGGCGGTCGGCGCGGCGGTCGCGATCGCCATGGTGCCGTTCGGGGCGCGCGCCCGGGCGATGGCGGTGATGATCGGCGGGCTGTCGATCGCGAACGTCCTGGGCGTCCCGGCGGGCGCCTTCCTCGGCGAGCACCTGGGCTGGCGGTCGGCGTTCTGGGCGGTCGCGCTGGCGTCCGCGATAGCGCTGGTGGGCGTGGTGACCCTCATCCCGCGCATCCCCCTCCCCGACGCGCGGCCCCGGCTGCGGCACGAGCTGGCCATCTACCGCGACCGCCACGTCTGGCTGGCCGTCGTGATCACCGCGCTCGCCGCGGGCGGTGTCTTCTGCGCCTTCTCGTACCTCGCCCCGCTGCTGACGGACGTCGCCGGGCTCGACGCCGGCTGGGTCCCGACGGTGCTGGCGCTCTTCGGCATCGGCGCGCTGGTCGGCACGATGGTCGGCGGCCGCGTCGCCGACGCCCACCTCTTCGGCGTGCTGCTCAGCGGCATCGCGGCGTCGACGCTCTTCCTGGTCGCGCTCGCGCTCTTCGCCTCCGGCCCGGTCGCCGTGATCGTGCTCTCGTTCCTGCTGGGCGTCTCGGCGTTCTACACGGCCCCGGCGCTGAACGCCCGCATGTTCAACGTCGCGGGCGCGGCCCCCACCCTGGCGGGCGCCACGACGACGGCGGCCTTCAACCTCGGCAACACCGGCGGCCCCTGGCTCGGCGGCACGGTCATCGACGCGGGCCTCGGCTTCGCCTCCCCGGCCTGGGCGGGCGCGGCGATGACCCTCCTGGCCCTGGTCACGGTCGCCGTAGCCCTGCGCCTGCACGGCCGTACGTCATCGTCCCGCCTGGTCACGGGCGCGAAGGGGCCGGCAGCGGCCCCCGCCGTCAGTCCGTCCCCGAGCGGCGCTTCGGGCGGCGCAGGCCCGACTTCCTGAGGAGGCGTACGACCTCCCGGGAGCTGACCTCGACCGCGCCGGCCGCCACCGCGTCCGCGTACCGCACCGACGGCACGTCGTAGTGGTCGCGGTCGAAGGCGCGGCGCGGGGCGCCGATCTTCTCGGCGAAGGCGTGCAGCTCGTCGAAGGAGACGTCGCTGATCATGTGGGACCACATGCGGCCATGGCCCGGCCAGGTCGGCGGGTCGATGTACACCGTCACGCGAGGCCGCCCACGGGGGCCACGACGACACCCGCCTGGGCGCAGACCCAGTGCGGGTCGGGGCCCAGCTCCGGCTCGACGTCCAGCGCGTGCGGGTCGCCCGCGTCGCACACCGGGCACAGCGGCCAGCGGCCGTACCGCTCCAGCAGCGCGTCCTGTACGTCCTGGGCGACGAGCCCGGCGAGATAGCCGACACCCTCGGGCCACTGCTCGACCCACCAGCGGCGGTGCGTCACCGCGTCCTCGACGAGCGAGACGACCTCGGCCTGGGCGACCTCGCGCGCGACGAGGTCGGCGAGGACCCGCGCGCGGGCGGCGTGCAGGGCCTGCTCAAGGGGGTCTAGCGCGTTCATGGAGCCATTGTCGCCCCTGAAGCCCCCCGGGCGACCGGGCAGGGTTGACGACCCGGTGGGCTGAAAATACCTTTCATGGCGTGACCCGCCACGTGAAGGAAAGTTTCACCGCCGCCATCCCCGCAGCTCCCGCCCCCGCTCCCGCCGCCCCCACGGCACCCACGGCGAGCCCCGCCATTCCGGCCGCCCCGGCCCCCGCTGCGGTCGCCCCCGCCCCCGCCGCCCTCGCCGCCAAGGTCCGCACCCTCGCCCCCTCCATGACCCGCTCCATGCAGCGCGTCGCCGAAGCCGTCGCCGCAGACCCCGCCGGGTGCGCCGCCCTCACCGTCACCGGCCTCGCCGAGCTCACCGGCACCAGCGAAGCCACCGTCGTGCGCACCGCCCGCCTCCTCGGCTACCCCGGCTACCGCGACCTGCGCCTCGCGCTCGCCGGGCTCGCCGCCCAGCAGCAGTCCGGCCGGGGCCCCTCCGTCACCGCCGACATCGCCGTCGACGACCCCCTCGCCGACGTCGTCGCGAAGCTCGCGTACGACGAGCAGCAGACCCTCGCCGACACCGCCGCGAACCTCGACACCGTCCAGCTCGGCGCCGCCGTCACCGCGCTGGCCACCGCCCGCCGCACCGACATCTACGGCGTCGGCGCCTCCGGGCTCGTCGCCCAGGACCTGGCCCAGAAGCTGTTGCGCATCGGGCTCGTCGCGCACGCGCACAGCGACCCGCACCTCGCCGTCACCAACGCCGTCCAGCTCCGTTCCGGTGATGTCGCCATCGCCATCACCCACTCGGGTTCCACCGGCGACGTCATAGAACCGCTCCGCGTCGCCTTCGACCGGGGCGCCACCACCGTCGCCATCACCGGCCGCCCGGACGGCCCGGTCTCGCAGTACGCCGACCACATACTCACCACCTCGACGGCCCGCGAGAGCGAGCTGCGCCCCGCCGCCATGTCGTCGCGCACGAGCCAACTGCTCGTCGTGGACTGCCTCTTCACGGGCGTCACGCAGCGTACGTACGAGACGGCCGCTCCCGCCCTCTCCGCGTCGTACGAGGCGCTCGCGCACCGCCACACCCCCCGCACCCGCTGACCGGCGGACCGAACCGACCGGCCGAAAGAGCGAAAGAGCACGCCCGCATGAACCCCTCCGAGCTCGCCACCCTCACCACGGAAGCCTTCCGCCCCGACCTCGCGGACGTCGACCGGCTCCCCACCGTCGAGATCGCCCGCCTCATGAACGCCGAGGACCAGTCCGTACCGGCCGCCGTCGCCACCCAGCTCCCCCGGATCGCCGCCGCCATCGACGCCACCGCCGCCCGCATGGCCCGCGGCGGCCGCCTGATCTACGCGGGCGCCGGCACGGCCGGCCGCCTCGGCGTGCTCGACGCCAGCGAGTGCCCGCCCACCTTCAACACCGCCCCCGGCCAGGTCGTCGGCCTCATCGCGGGCGGCCGCGCGGCGATGACGGAGGCCGTCGAGGGCGCCGAGGACTCGCGGGACCTGGCCGCCGAGGACCTCACGGCCCTGCGGCTGCGCGCCGACGACACGGTGGTCGGTGTCTCCGCCTCGGGCCGTACGCCGTACGCCCTCGGCGCGGTGGAACACGCCCGTACGGCGGGGGCCCTGACGATCGGCCTCGCCTGCAACCCGGGCAGCGCGCTCGCGGACGCAGCCGACCACGCCATCGAGGTCGTCGTCGGCCCCGAGTTCGTGACGGGCTCCACCCGCCTGAAGGCGGGCACCGCCCAGAAGCTCGTCCTCAACATGATCTCGACGATCACGATGGTCCGCCTGGGCAAGACGTACGGAAACCTCATGGTCGACGTCCGCGCCACCAACGACAAGCTCCGCGCCCGCTCCCACCGCATCGTCGCCCTGGCGACCGGCGCCCCCGCCCCCGCCATCGACGCGGCCCTCGCGGCCACGGACGGCGAGGTGAAGCCCGCGATCCTCACGCTCCTGGCGGACGTCGACGCCGACACGGCGATCCGCCTGCTCAAGGAGACGGACGGCCACCTCCGCGCGGCACTGGAACGCTAGGGGGTGCCTGGGCTGCGGGAGGCCGTGCCTAGTCTGTGGACATGCTGCTCATCCACGGCGGGGAAGCCGTAGCCGACGCTCCCGAACTGCGCACGGGGGGCGTGCCCCTCGTTCCGGAGGGATTCGTGTGGCCGATGTGCCGCGAGTGCGGCGGGGCCATGCTGTTCTTCGCCCACCTGCCCCTCGCATTCGGGGTGGTCTCGGTGTTCCTCTGCCAGAACAACCCCGGCATGTGCGACGACTGGGACGCCACCAGCGGCGCCAACCGCGCCTTCCTGTTCGACGGTCCCCTCGGGGCGGCCACCGCCCCCGCCGAGGGCGAGACGCTGCTCGGCGCGGTCACCGCTCTGCGCCCCCACCCGGCCGACGTCCCGACCACGGAGCCGGTCCTGGGAGCGCTGGGCGGCGAACCCGACTGGATCCAGGGGGACGAGACGCCCGACTGCCCCTCCTGCGCCACCCGGATGACCTTCACGGCCGACCTGGAAGAGGGCGCCGACTTCGCGACCTCCGCCAACTTCGGCGGAGGCGGCCGCGGCTACGTCTTCCACTGCCTCCCCTGCCGCGAGGCCGCCTTCCTGTGGCAGCGATGAGGATCGCTTCCCGGCCCGGGCCCGGAACGCTCGGGTCCGGAACGTCACCCCAGTGACGTAGTCCCAAGGGGAGGAACGGGTGGGCACGACCCGCCACCGGCGCGCGGGCGCCGTACGGCCCGCGCCCGCTGGCACCATCCGCGCATGACCGCAGCCGCACCCGCCCCCGCGCCCGACCCGCACCGCGAGACCGCCACCGCCCTCCTCCCCCTCCTCGGCGGCGCCCCCAACATCACCTCCGTCGCCCACTGCATGACCCGCCTCCGCCTCACCCTCCGCGACCGCGCCCTCGTCCAGGACACGGACATCCGCGCCCACCCCGCCGTCCTCGGCGTCGTCGAGGACGGCGACAGCTACCAGATCGTGCTCGGCCCCGGCACCGTCAACCGCGTCACCCCCGCGTTCGAGGCGCTCCTCCTCCAGGACCGGGACCTCCAAGCCCAGGGCGCCGCGATCAAGGAGGCGCAGAAGGCGAGGAACGCCACGCCCCTCAAGCTGCTGCTGCGCCGCGTCGCCGCGATCTTCGTGCCCCTCATCCCGGCGCTCATCGGCTGCGGCATCATCGCCGGCCTCAACGGCCTGCTGGTCAACCTCGGTCTCCTCCCCGCCCTCACCCCCGCCCTCGCCGCCATCGCCTCCGGCTTCATGGCGCTGATCGCCGTCTTCGTCGGCATCAACACCGCGCAGGAGTTCGGCGGCACCCCGGTCCTCGGCGGCGCGGTCGCCGCGATCATCGTCTACGCGGGCGTGGCGAAGATCGAGGTTCTCGGCCACACCCTCGCCCCCGGCCAGGGCGGCGTCCTCGGCGCGCTGGCCGCCGCGCTGCTGGCGACCCGCATCGAGAAGTGGTGCCGCCGCCGCGTCCCCGAGGCCCTCGACGTCCTCGTGACCCCCACCCTCACCGTCCTCCTCGCGGGCCTCGTCACCCTCTTCGGCCTGATGCTGCTCGCGGGCGCGGTCTCCACCGCCATCGGCACCTTCGCGGACTGGCTCCTCACCCACGCCGGCGCCGCCGCCGGGTTCGTCCTCGGCGGCCTGTTCCTCCCGCTCGTCATGCTGGGCCTGCACCAGGCCCTCATCCCCATCCACACCACCCTCATCGAGCAGCAGGGCTTCACCGTCCTGCTCCCCATCCTCGCCATGGCGGGCGCGGGCCAAGTCGGCGCGGCGGCGGCCGTATACGTACGGCTGCGCCACCGCACCGACCTCCGGCGCACCATCAAGTCCGCGATGCCCGCCGGTCTCCTCGGCGTCGGGGAGCCCCTCATCTACGGCGTCTCGCTCCCCCTGGGCCGCCCCTTCATCACCGCCTGCATCGGCGGCGCCTTCGGCGGCGGCGTCGTCGGCCTGTGCGGCATGCTCGGCGCCAAGGTCGGCTCGACGGCCATCGGCCCGTCCGGCTGGGCGCTGTTCCCGCTCCTCAACGGCGACCAGGGCCCGGCCTCCCTCACCACGGTCGCCATCTACGCGGCCGGCCTCCTCACCGGTTACGTCACCGGCTTCCTCGCCACCTACTTCTTCGGCCTCGACAAGGCCACCCTCACTCCCGCGCCGACGCCCCCCGGGTGACCGGGACTTGAGCCCGCGCCGCGAGCCGGACGAGAAGACAAGAAGAGAAGAAGAAAAGAAGAGGAATCGTGTCTGCCGTTTCAGCGACAGAAGGGCGGTCACCCGAAGAGAAACCCCGAACCACCCCGAATCCGACCAGGGAGGCCCCTGATGGACAACTGGCGTACCGCCGCCGCCTGCCGGCACGAAGACCCCGACCTGTTCTTCCCGATCGGGACCAGCGGGCCGGCCATGCTCCAGACCCAAGCGGCCAAGTCCGTCTGCCTCAGCTGCCCGGTACGCGAACCGTGCCTGCGGTGGGCCATGGACAACAGCCAGGAGAGCGGCGTATGGGGCGGCCTGAGCGAGGACGAGCGGCGCGCGCTCAAGCGCCGCACCCGCAACCGCGCGGCGAAGGCGAACGCCCGCCCCTGACGCCTAGGGCGCCAGTCTCATCTGCCGGTTGAGCTGCCGCACCCGCTCTCTCAGCACCTCCCCGGGCGGCGCCGGGCTCAGCACCTCGGGAGGACAGTCCCACTCCCGGCCCCCTCCCGGCGGACGCAGCTGTACGTATCCGCCCACGTGGCCCATCACCTGACCGACGCGCCCGCTCCGGCCGTCGATCACGTACTCCCCCGCCTTCACCGGCGCACCTCGTGGAGAACGGCGACCAGCCTCATGGCCGTATCCAGGTTGCAGCGCCCCAGATCCACCAGCGGGTACGGCGCCTCACTCGACGCGGTGACCGGGTCCACCCCCAGGGACGGCAGCACCAGCCCCAGCTCCTTCAGCTCGCTCCGCAGCTGGTCCACTACTTCCTCGGCCGCCCGCAGCCGCTCCATCGGTCGCAACTCCATGACCTGCCACCTCCACGCTGAGTATTCCGATCCTGTACACAGAGTGGTCGACTTACGGCTAGCCTGAACATATATGGGGCTCAACAACCCCATCTGTGCTAACGGGAGTTGACACATGCCCCGTCCGAAGGATCTGGATCCGTTCTCCTCACCCCGCGCGCTGCTCGGAAACGAGCTGCGCCATCTGCGCGAAGCCGCAGGTCACAGCCAGGACTCACTGGGTGCGGCGCTGTTCGTGAGCGGGTCGTTCATCGGCCAGCTGGAGCTGGGCATCCGGCGGATTACACCGGAGATGGCGGTCCGGCTCGACGAGATCCTGGGTACGAACGGCTTCTTCGCCCGCAACTGCGGGGCGGCGAGCAAGTCGAAGTACCCGGACCACTTCGCGGAGGCGGCGAAGGCGGAAGCGCTGGCGGTGGCCATCAAGGAGTACGCGCCGCAACTGATCCCGGGGTTGCTGCAGACGGAGGCGTACGCGAGGGCGATGTTCCGCGGTGGGCACCCGATCGCTCCCGAGGAGGCGATCGACAACCTGACCGAAGCCCGACTCGACCGCGCCCATGTGCTCGACGATCCAACAAAGCCGGTGTTCTGGACGGTCTTGGACGAGGCGGTGCTACGCCGTGAGGTCGGCGGCCCTGCGGTGATGGCGGAAGCCCTGCGGTACGTCGCGGAGTTCGCGCGACGCCACCGCATCATCGTGCAAGTGGTTCCGTTCTCGGCGGGCGCGCACATGGCGCTCGGAGGCTCGCTCAAGCTGATGTCCTTCGACGACGCCCCACCTCTCGCCTACCTCCAGGCGCTGGGCACCGGACGATTGGAGGATGACCCGGACACCGTCCGCCACTACGAACTGACTTACGATCTGGTCGGGGCCAGTGCACTATCACCAAAAGAATCCCTGGCCCTGATCGAATCAGTGGCGGAGGATTACGCCCATGAAGATCGACATTCTTGAGTGGCGCAAGTCGAGCTACAGCGACGCCAGCGGCGGTGACTGCCTGGAAGTGGCCACCTGGCGCAAGTCCACGCACAGCGGCGGCAGCGGCGGCGACTGCCTCGAAGTTGCTGACGGCAACCCCGACATCGTCCCCGTCCGCGACTCCAAGAACCCCCACGGCCCGAAGCTCGTGTTCCGGGCGGCGGCCTGGTCCGCGTTCGTAGCGGACATCAAGCAGTAGAAGAGGGACCCCGGCACCGTTCAGGCGTCGGGGTCCATCCGCCACTCCATCAGGGCCTTCAGGTTCCGGAGGTCCTTGCGGTTGGCGTACCGCACCGCGGGCTCGGCGAAGCGGTGGCCGGGGCCGCCGCGGTTGCGGAGGGTCATGCGGGTGCGGGTGCCGTCGGGGCCGTACGGCTCCCAGGTGTAGGTGGTCTCCATGTCGTGCGGTCCCTCGGTGGCGCGCATGACGAGGCGCCGGTCGGGCTCGTACTCCGTGATCTCGTACGTATAGACCCAGCGCCGCCCCATGAAGCGCGCGATGAAGGTGACGAGGGAGCCGACCTCGACGGCGGTCGGGGGCGGCGGGGTCCGCCATTCAACAGAGACGATGTTGGCGTACCACTCGGGCGCGTTCGAGGGATCGGCGGCGTACCCGGCGACCAGGTCGCACGGCGCGTCGATCACGATCTCCGACAGGACGTCGACGGCCATATCTCCAGCGTAGGCCCGGGGCTCAAGCCCCGAGATCCGAGCTTTCTTCACAGGATTGGGTTCATGGGTCTGGTCGTGAATCCGCCCGCCCACCCGGCGCGTTGACCGTGCGGAGTCGATTTGCCACGCTGCGTATCGACGCTCTAGCGTGCCCGCATAACGAACAACCCCCGCAAGGTGCCTGGAAACACCTGCGGGGGTCTAGCCATCGAGATCGCAAAGGCCCGATCCCATGGATGACGAAGAGCTTAGTGTCGCCGCGCACCCCCTCGCGAGCCCCGGCTACGGCAAGCGTTCCGCGCCTGGCCAGAAACCGCCGACGAGCAGTGACTTCGCGCACCTGCCGCCGCGCGAGGCGTCCATCGCCGGGTACATCGACAGGTTGACGGACGGCGCGGACATCTCCGTGAAGACGCTGGCGAAGGTGCTCCCGGCGTACGGGCAGTGCGCGCTGCGGACGGCGCTCAACAACCTCGTACGCGCCGGTCACCTGCGGCGGGGACGGGAGCACACGCTCGGCGACGGCCCCCAGCAGTGGGTGACGCGCACGTGGTGGTCGCGGACGGCGCGGGACGACGCCTGGTGGGCGGCGTTCCAGCGGGGGGACGTACCGGAGGACAAGCCGCGGCGGCAGACGCTCTCGCGGGCGTACGTCCTGCTGGCGGCCCTGGGGCACGAGGTGCCGATGATGTCGCTGTCCGCCGGGGAGTGCGCGGTGCTGGCGCCGCTGGTGGACGAGTGGTTCGAGCGCGGGGCGACCGATAAGCAGGTGCGGATCGCCCTGACGGCCGGGCTCCCGGAGACCGTCCACCGCCCGCTGGCGCTGGCCCGGACCCGCCTGACGACCAAGATCCCGCCGCCGCGCACGGAGCCGTACCGGCCACCGCTGCGCATCCTGGAGTGCGCCCGCTGCGGCGACCCGGCCCGCCCGGAGGCCCTCCGCGACGGCGAATGCGGCCCCTGCCGGGGCGAGGCGGTGCCCGAACGGCCCACGGCGCCCCTGCCGGCCGCCCGCGTCCACGCCCGCGCGGCGGTGGCGAAGGCGGCGGCCGGTCTGCGACCCGAAAGGAGCCATGCATGACAGTTCAGCTCACCCGCACCAGAGGCGGGGCACTCTGTAGGGGAGGAGGCGACACCATGGCCCCTGGCACCGCAGAGCGCCCGCAGATGTCCGTCGAGGAGTTCGAGCAGCTCGCCCGCCGGGCCCCGGACACCGTCACGCTCGAATTCATCAACGGAAAGCTGAAGGTCAAGCCCGCGCCCGACGGCGACCACGACGAAATGATCATGTGGCTTCTGGAGCAGTGCATGCATCACCGCCCCGACCTCAGGCTCTACCCCGAGCGGGGCCTCGTGGTCGAGGGTTACCGGAAGGGCCGGGCCCGGCCCGACGGCGCCCTCGCGCCCAGGCGGTACTTCGCCGGGCACGGCGAATGGGCGGACCCGTCAGGCGTCCTCATGACCGTGGAAGTCACCTCGCACGACTCCGACACCGACCTCCGCGACCGCAAGGAGAAAGGCGCCGGATACGCCCAGGCGGGCATCCCCGTCTTCCTCCTCGTCGACCGGGACTCCGACACCCTGGTCGTCCACAGCGAGCCGTCGCACGGGACCTACCAGAAGCAGGTCCCGTACAAGTACGGCGACACCGTCGAGCTCCCCGACCCCGTCGGCATCACCCTCGCGACGGAGGAGCTCAAGGACTACGCGGGCTGAGCGGGCCCGGCCTGGAACGTACGGCCTAACCGTTGAAGGCGGGGAGGGCGAGGGCGAGCGTGCCGTAGCCGACGGCGGTGGCGAGGGCGGCCACGAACAGGCCGAGGGCGAGATGCGGGACGATGCCGCGCCAGCCCCGGCCGGCCACGGCGCGCTGGGGGTTGCGCGGGTGGTAGGCGGCTTGGCCTGTGGTGCACCACAGGACGTTGCGGCCGACGCGGTGTATCGCTCCGCTGCTGTCCGTGAAGGCGAAGACGGCCTCGCCTTCGAGGATGACCTGCGTGAATTCCACGGTGATGCCGTAGCGGGGCAGGTACCAGGAGTCCCAGGCGTCCCACAGCATCCTGCACGCGTGGAAGCCCAGCCAGGCTCCGACGGAGCCGAGGAGCAGCGTCGCGATGGCACGGCCCACGTGGCCGCCGGCGACCCAGACGGTCACGGAGAGAACCACCAGGACGGCGCCGGGGGCCAGGGCGGCCCGCCCCACAAGGGGCGGCTCTTCGTACGGCGTCGCGTCCCCTTCGCCGTCCGCTGCGGCACGGAGGCTGCGGACGGTGACCAGGGCGGAGCCGTCGACCGGCTCTTCACCGGCGGGACGTTCGGGCAGTACGTCGGTCACGGCGTCGGCGAAGACGGTCGCAGCGGCCGCGCTCACGTCCTCGACCCGGTAGGCGGTCGGCTCGGCACCGGCCGGGGCGGTCAGCTCGACGGTCACGTCGCGCCGTTCGGCACGCACCCGGGCGATCGCCGCGAAGGGGATGCGCAGTTCTTCGTCGGAGCGACGCAGCAGTAGATCCTCGCCCTCGCAGCGGAGCTCGGTTCCCCGGTTGCCCCGGAGGATGGGTATGGGCGATGGGATCGACATGGGCGTGATCGTAAGCTGCCTTCGACCGCGCGGTGAAGGGACTGCGGGGCTTACGGCAGGGCCGAGGGTGCCGTACGGTCCGCTGTGTGAACTTGGTGAACGCAGTGCTCATATGCTTCGCGATCGCGTCCGCGCCAGGCCTCATGTTCGGTCTGATGTGCGTCAAGGGCGAGCGGACGGTGCTGAAGAAGATGACGGAGCTCGACGAAACCGGCATCGAGGTGCAGGCACGTCTGGTGAGTCTGGTGCCGTTCGGCAAGGGGCGGTACGCACACGCGGTGTACGAGTTCGAAGGGCCCGGTGGGACGTACGTACGGCACGAGCAGGGTGCGACGGTCGGGCCCGCGCACATGGTGGGCGAGACGTACGCGTTCGTGCACCACCCGCAGTTCCCGAAGCGGCTGCACATGGGGACGGCCAAGACCATCCGCAAGGAGCGGAGGGCCCGCGCCCGCTACCTACGGGAGGGGCAGCGGATCGCGCTGTGCTCGCTTGCGGCGGGGGTGCTCGCGGGCGTGGGCCTCGTCTTCAGCCCGTAGGCCGTCCCAGCCCGCGGGCCGTCCTCTCGGACGCTCAGTCGAGACAGAACTCGTTGCCCTCGATGTCCTGCATCAGGACGCACGACTCGTTCTCGTCGTCGGCGGGCAGCGTCCGCACGTGGACCGCGCCGAGCGCGACCAGCCGTGCGCACTCGGCCTCAAGGGCGGCGAGGCGCTCCTCCCCCACGAGCCCGGTGCCGGCCCGCACATCGAGGTGCACGCGGTTCTTGACGGCCTTGCCCTCGGGAACGCGCTGGAAGTACAGCCGCGGGCCCACCCCCGAGGGATCCACGCAGGCGGACCACTCGTCCGCTTCCGGCGGCGCCGATACGACGTACCCCAGCACCTCGCACCAGAAGCGGGCGACGCGCGCGGGTTCCGCGCAGTCGAAGGTGACTTGGAACTTCTTGATCGATGACATCGGCGCACCATAGTGCACCTCGGCCCGGTCGCGTCAGGGGAGCAACCCCTTGACGCACACGTGCCGGTCATCGCCGCCGTCTGCCTCTGGTCGGCGAGGTGACCCGAAAGAAGACGCTCCAGTGCTGTCAGTGCCTGTTGATAACGTGCTCCGCTTAGTCGTGAAGTTCATGAAGGGGCGGGGAACGTGCGGGAAGTGGCATGCCATCAGGTCGGCGAGCAGCGGTTGGCCGAGGCGCTCGACGATATCCACGGGCGGGCCTACACGCGGTGGCACTCCCTGCGGTACGGCAGCATCTCGCCGGCGCTGATCCGGGCCATGGCGGATGAACTGCTCGACCATGTCGCCGCGCGAGCGGTGACGGAGCCGGGGCTCGACGCCGCGGCCGGCAGGGTCGCCGTCACCGCCGCGGAGTGTCTGCACGGAGTGCTGAGCATCATGTGCTTCCCGGAGGGGGACCAGGACCTCCAGTTCTCGCTCATCGGGGAACGGATCAGTACGGACCCGGCCGACGACGAGTTCGGGGACGGGCCCATCACCTTCCGGGACGTCGTCAGGGAGGCGCCCACCGCGCGGTCCTGGCTCGACATGTTCGAGACGTGTGTCGTCAGCGGGTATCTGCGGGAGGAGCGGGTCACCGGGCTGCTGCTGCGCGGCGACTACGCGCCCGCCATCCGTGACGGCGTGCCCTACAACCGGTACACCTCCGTCTCCGATCCCGCCGACCTCGCCGCCATGGACGCCCTGTGCCCCTATCTCACCGAGGCGGCCGGGCATCTGCCCCGCGACTGGCCGGCGGTTCCGCTGCGCAAGCCCGACGCCGGGGAGCGCGCGGAGGCGGCCCGGCGGCTCGACGAGGTCGGCGACGGACTGAGCGCGGACCAGCGGCTGCTCCGTGTCCTCCTCGACGACGACCAGGACGCCTTCGAGGACGCCCTCGTCGCCCGGCTGGTCGCGTACCGGGAGAGCGTCGAGGCCGATGCCGGTGATCCCGCGCCCCGGTCCCTCCTCCCCCTCGGCACCCTCGCCCTGGCCTGCCTCGCCGTCCAGGTCCACGGGTGGGACCTCGGTGTCCGGTCCGGGTACCTGCCGTACGACCTGCTGGGATCGCGCTTGGGCCACCAGGCCGCCAGGTAGGCCGCCCGGAGGGCGGGGCATGGGGTGACGGGGCATGGGCGTGACGGGTGTGACGGCCCGGGGCTCATCCCCGCTCCGCGCCGTAGCGCCGTACCAACGCCCGAGGGCGGCACCCCCACGTGTGGGAGTGCCGCCCTCGGTTCCGTAACCGGGCTTACCGATCCGCGAGGGATCAGAAGTCCATGTCACCGCCCGGCATGCCGCCACCGGCCGGGGCGGACGCCTTCTCCGGCTTGTCGGCGACGACGGCCTCGGTGGTGAGGAACAGCGCCGCGATGGAGGCCGCGTTCTGCAGAGCGGAACGGGTCACCTTGGCGGGGTCGATGATGCCCTCGGCGATCATGTCGACGTACTCACCGGTCGCGGCGTTCAGGCCGTGGCCGACGGGCAGGTTGCGCACCTTCTCGACGATGACGCCGCCCTCGAGACCACCGTTGACGGCGATCTGCTTCAGCGGGGCCTCCAGGGCCAGGCGCACGATGTTGGCACCGGTCGCCTCGTCGCCCTCCAGCTCCAGCTTCTCGAAGACGGAGGAGGCCTGGATCAGGGCCACGCCACCACCGGCGACGATGCCCTCCTCGACGGCCGCCTTCGCGTTGCGAACGGCGTCCTCGATGCGGTGCTTGCGCTCCTTGAGCTCGACCTCGGTGGCGGCACCGGCCTTGATGACGGCCACGCCGCCGGCCAGCTTCGCCAGGCGCTCCTGGAGCTTCTCGCGGTCGTAGTCCGAGTCGGAGTTCTCGATCTCGGCGCGGATCTGGTTGACGCGGCCCTGGACCTGCTCGCTGTCACCGGCACCGTCGACGATCGTGGTCTCGTCCTTGGTGATGACCACCTTGCGGGCGCGGCCCAGCAGGTCGAGACCGGCGTTCTCCAGCTTGAGGCCGACCTCCTCGGAGATGACCGTGCCGCCGGTGAGGATGGCGATGTCGTTCAGCATGGCCTTGCGGCGGTCGCCGAAGCCCGGGGCCTTGACGGCGACGGACTTGAAGGTGCCGCGGATCTTGTTGACGACCAGCGTCGACAGGGCCTCGCCCTCGACGTCCTCGGCGATGATCAGCAGCGGCTTGCCCGACTGCATGACCTTCTCCAGCAGCGGGAGGAGGTCCTTCACGGAGGAGATCTTGGAGTTGACGATCAGGATGTACGGGTCCTCCAGAGAGGCCTCCATACGCTCCATGTCGGTGGCGAAGTACGCCGAGATGTAGCCCTTGTCGAAGCGCATACCCTCGGTGAGCTCCAGCTCCAGACCGAAGGTCTGGGACTCCTCGACGGTGATGACGCCTTCCTTGCCGACCTTGTCCATCGCCTCGGCGATGAGCTCGCCGATCTGCGTGTCGGCGGCGGAGATGGAGGCGGTGGAGGCGATCTGCTCCTTCGTCTCGACCTCCTTCGCCTGGTCGAGCAGCGCACCGGAGACGGCCTCGACGGCCTTCTCGATGCCGCGCTTCAGGGCCATCGGGTTGGCGCCGGCGGCGACGTTGCGCAGACCCTCGCGGACGAGCGCCTGGGCGAGGACGGTCGCGGTGGTCGTACCGTCACCGGCGACGTCGTCCGTCTTCTTGGCGACTTCCTTGACCAGCTCGGCGCCGATCTTCTCGTACGGGTCCTCGAGCTCGATCTCCTTGGCGATGGAGACACCATCGTTGGTGATCGTGGGGGCGCCCCACTTCTTCTCGAGGACGACGTTGCGACCCTTGGGGCCCAGGGTCACCTTGACGGCGTCGGCGAGCTGGTTCATGCCGCGCTCGAGGCCGCGCCGTGCCTCCTCGTCGAACGCGATGATCTTGGCCATGTGAAGTGGTCCTCCCGGACTGGGGTGGATGCTCCGGACCGCGCTGGCGCCCGCGACGGACGGCCTGCATGCCCCTGTGGTTCCTTGCCCCACCGGCCTGCGGACCTCACCGACTCGGTCCTTCGTTGTCACTCTCACCTTCAGAGTGCTAACGCCAATGATTAGCACTCGACCCCTTCGAGTGCAAGCTCCTCCCACGGATCTCCCAGGGATCGAGAGCCCTCGATCCCCTCCGCGTGTACGCGTGCGCGCACGCGCGAGGGGCCCGCATCCTGTGCGGATGCGGGCCCCTCGGCACCACTGTGAAAGTCGCTGGCCGAAACGCGTCTGCCGCTAGCCGGCGAGCTTGACCATGTCCGCCTGCGGACCCTTCTGGCCCTGCGAGATCTCGAACTCGACTCGCTGACCTTCCTCCAGGGTGCGGTAGCCGTCCATCTGGATCGCGCTGTAGTGGACGAATACATCCGCACCACCGTCGACCGCGATGAAGCCGTACCCCTTCTCCGCGTTGAACCACTTGACGGTGCCCTGAGCCATGCCTAACTCCCCTATTACTGGCCCTTGCACAGGACCGCACTTCGCGGACCCGGGTCAGACCTCACCCGCTGACAGGAACGGGTGTGCGCCGGAACGCGTCGACCGCCGCTGAATGTATCTGTCCAACTGCCGTCTGCAACAGGTCAATCGGACGAGAATTCCGAGCATGCGTGAACGGAAAAGTAGGCGGAATTCGCCAGAATCCTGGGCAAGTCGGGCCCGGCAAAGCGCACATTCGGCGCATCAGGCACGGGTACTTTGACTGCATCTTGTCGCGCCGGGGCGTGAATTCATATGCGCGTGACATGACCGGCGGCGGGGGCTTCCCCAACTCTACCGCGCTCAACCATGCGGAAATGCCCCCTGCGCACCGTGTGCGGAGGGGGCAATTCCGGAAAGCGCTATCCCTGGGCTAGCAACCGCCGGCCACGGCGGGAATGATCGACACGCCCGCGCCGTCCGGCGTGGCGGTCTCCAGACCCTGCTCGAAGCGGACGTCGTCGTCGTTCACGTACACGTTGACGAAGCGGCGCAGCTTGCCC
Source organism: Streptomyces sp. NPDC030862 (assembly GCF_055571835.1). Classification (NCBI taxonomy): domain Bacteria; kingdom Bacillati; phylum Actinomycetota; class Actinomycetes; order Kitasatosporales; family Streptomycetaceae; genus Streptomyces; species Streptomyces sp. NPDC030862. The sequence continues at coordinate 286,627 of NZ_JBVIEN010000009.1, forward strand.
TGGTCGTCCAGGACGCGGGCGGCGATGCCCGGGTGGTTCTTCTCCAGCGACTCGATGACCTCGGCGAGGGTCGCGCCCTCCGCCGGGACCTCGGCCTGGCCGCCCGTGTACGTGCGGAGGATGGTGGGGATGCGCACGTTGACGCTCATGTCGTGATGCCTTTCAGTACGAGCTCAGGTCGGGTCAGGCCAGGCCGGCGTCGCGGAACGCGTCCAGGCTCGGGCGGATCGTGGCGGTCGCCTGCGAGGTGGCGGCCACGGCGTCGAGGGTCTTCAGGCCGTCGCCCGTGTTGAGCACGACCGTGGTGAGGGACGGGTCCAGCACACCAGCCTCGATGAGCTTCTTCGTCACGCCCACGGTCACACCGCCCGCCGTCTCCGCGAAGATGCCCTCCGTACGGGCCAACAGCTTGATCGCGTCGACCACCTGCTCGTCGTTGACGTCCTCGACCGCGCCGCCGGTGCGGCGGGCGATGTCCAGGACGTACGGGCCGTCGGCGGGGTTGCCGATGGCGAGCGACTTGGCGATGGTGTTCGGCTTCTGGGGGCGTACGACGTCGTGGCCGGCCTTGAAGGCGGCCGACACCGGGGAGCAGCCCTCCGCCTGGGCGCCGAAGATCTTGTACGGCTTGTCCTCGACCAGGCCCAGCTTGATGAGCTCCTGCAGCCCCTTGTCGATCTTCGTCAGCTGCGATCCGGACGCGATCGGGATGACGAGCTGGTCGGGCAGCCGCCAGCCGAGCTGCTCGCAGATCTCGTACGCGAGCGTCTTCGAGCCCTCCGCGTAGTACGGGCGGAGGTTGACGTTCACGAAGCCCCAGCCCTCGCCGAGCGGGTCGCCGATGAGCTCGGAGCAGAAGCGGTTGACGTCGTCGTAGTTGCCCTCGATGCCGACCAGGTCACCGCCGTACACCGCGGCCATGACGACCTTGCCCTGCTCCAGGTCGTGCGGGATGAACACACAGGAGCGGAAGCCGGCCCGGGCGGCGGCGGCGCCGACCGCGCCCGCCAGGTTGCCGGTGGAGGAGCAGGACAGGGTGGTGAAGCCGAAGGCGCGGGCGGCCTCCAGGGCTTGGGCGACGACGCGGTCCTTGAAGGAGTGCGTGGGGTTGCCGGAGTCGTCCTTGACGAAGAGCTTGCCCGGCTCGACGCCGAGCTCGCGGCCCAGGTTGTCGGCCTGGACGAGCTTGGTCCAGCCCGGGTTCAGGTTCGGCTTGTCCGCGACGTCGGCGGGGACGGGCAGCAGGGGCGCGTACCGCCAGATGTTGGCGGGCCCGGCCTCGATCCGCTTGCGCAGGGCCTCGGGGTCGCCGCTCGGCAGGTCGTACGCGATCTCGAGCGGCCCGAAACACTGCTCGCAGGCGAAGAGGGGGCCGAGGGGGAAGCGCTCACCGCATTCGCGACAGGAGAGGGCGGAGGCGGGCCCGAGGTCGACGTTCTGGGTGGCGTCCGGGGTGGCGACGGTCTGTACAGCCATGGAGGCGAGGCCCTTTCTCCTCATCTTCCTCATGGCGCACTTCGCCATGAGACGGATTTGGCACCTTCCCTAGCCGGGGCCTCGCGTTGCGCAGATGTGCGAGTGCCGACTGGAGGGTTGCCGGGGCTTCAACGGGCCGTATCCCTCTGCCCCTCTGGATGAGCGGTATTCGATTGTGTGCGCGGGGGACCCGACAGGTGACGGTCATCCGCGTTGTTCAAGACTGTAACCGAACCCCTGGACGCTTGAGATGGTCGTCCGATACGCGAGATGGAGATCACGTGCTGGAAGAGGTGGAGCGCTGGCTGGACCGGCGGTCCTGGTCCGTTGCGGAGCGACCGCTCGACCGGCTGCTCGCGGCGAAACGCGGGGCGACCCGCGGTACGACCGTCAGTGTCGTCCTGCCGGCGCTCAACGAGGAGGCGACGGTCGGCGAGATCGTCACAGTGATCCGCCGCGAGCTGATGTCCGGCGCCGTGCCGCTGGTGGACGAGCTGGTGGTGATCGACTCGGGCTCGACCGACCGTACGGCGGAGGTGGCGCGCGCGGCCGGGGCGCGGGTGGAGCACCGGGACGCGATACTCCCCCGGATACCGGCGCTGCCCGGCAAGGGCGAGGTGCTGTGGCGGTCGCTGTTCGTGACGAGCGGCGACATCGTGTGCTTCGTCGACGCGGATCTGGTCGACTTCTCGGCGGACTTCGTGTCCGGGATCGTGGGGCCGCTGCTGACCGACCCGTCCGTGCAGTTCGTGAAGGCGATGTACGACCGGCCGCTGGGCGGTGCCGTCGGCCAGGGCGGGCGGGTGACGGAGCTGGTGGCGCGGCCGCTGCTGAACCTGCACTGGCCGCAGCTGGCCGGGTTCGTCCAGCCGCTGGGCGGCGAGTACGCGGCGCGGCGCTCGCTGCTGGAGCGGCTGCCGTTCCCGGTGGGGTACGGGGTGGAGCTGGGCCTGCTGGTGGACGCGCTGCACACGGTGGGGCTCGACGCGCTGGCGCAGGTGGACGTGGGCGTGCGCAAGCACCGGCACCAGGACGACCGGGCGCTGGGGCGGATGGCGGCGGCGATCTACCGGACGGCGCAGCTGCGGCTGTCGCGGGGGCACCTGGTGCGGCCGCGGCTGACGCAGTTCGACCGGGGGGAGACGGGGTTCGTGCCGCGGACGCACGCGGTGGACACGGAGGAGCGGCCGCCGATGGCGAGTGTGGCGGAGTACACACGGCGGCGGCGCGTGGCGTGACGGGCGTACGTTTGAGCGTTTCGGCTACGGGCTAGGTTCGTCTCCATGGCGCCCCAGATTCTCGTTGCTTCGAACAGAGGTCCGGTCAGCTACGTGCCGCGTGCGGACGGCACGCTCGACGCCCGGCGCGGCGGGGGCGGGCTGGTCTCGGGCCTGTCCGCGATCGGGCCGGACGCGGGGGCGCTGTGGGTGTGCGCGGCGCTGGGCGACGGCGACCGGGAGGCGGTGCGGCGCGGGATCTCCGAGCCCGGTGTGCGGATGCTCGACATCGACGCGGCGACGCACTCGGCGGCGTACAACGGCATCGCGAACTCGGTGCTGTGGTTCGTGCACCACATGCTGTACCAGACGCCGCTGGAGCCCGTGTACGACGCGGAGTTCCGGCGCCAGTGGGACGCGTACCGGCTCTACAACCGGGCCTTCGCGGCGGCGCTGGCGGCGGAGGCGGACCGGGACGCGACGGTGATCATCCAGGACTACCACCTGGCCCTCGCCCCCGGCATGCTGCGCGAGCTCCGCCCCGACCTGCGGATCGGGCACTTCTCCCACACGCCGTGGGCGCCGCCGGAGTACTTCCGGATGCTGCCGGACGACATCGCCGAGGAGCTGCTGCTCGGCATGCTGGGCGCGGACCGCCTCGGCTTCCTCACCTCGCGGTGGCGGCGCGCCTTCCAGGACTGCTGCCAGGCGGTGCTCGGGCACTACGACGGGATGGCGTACTGGCCCCGGGACCAGGAGCCGAGCTTCGAGTACCGCATCCCGGGCCACCAGCGGCGGCGGACGTACCTGGGGGTGCACGGCCTGGGCGCGGACGCGGACTTCCTGCGCGAGCGGTCGCGGCGGGCGGACGTGGACGACCGGATGGCGGCGCTGCGGGAGCAGATCGGCGGGGCGGACCGGCGCGTGATCGTCCGCGTGGACCGCACGGAGCTCTCCAAGAACATCGTGCGCGGCCTGCTGGCGTACCGCGCCCTCCTGGAACAGCGCCCGGAGTGGCACGAGCGGGTGGTCCACCTCGCCTTCGCCTACCCCTCCCGGCAGGACCTGCCCGTGTACCGCGAGTACACGGCGCGGGTGTCGCAGCTGGCGGACGAGATCAACGCGGAGTACGGCCGCGACGGCTGGACCCCCGTCATCCTCCACGTCGAGGACGACTTCGCCCGCTCGCTGGCCGCCTACCGCCTCGCGGACGTGGCCCTCGTCAACCCCATCCGCGACGGCATGAACCTCGTCGCCAAGGAGGTCCCCGTCGTCTCCGACCGGGGCTGTGCGCTGGTGCTGTCGCGGGAGGCGGGCGCGTACGAGGAGCTGCGCGACGAGGCGATCACCGTGAACCCCTACGACGTGACCGGCACGGCCGAGGCGCTCCACGAGGCCCTGACGATGCCGACGGCGGAACGCGACGAACGCACGAAGCGCCTCGCCTCCGCGGCGACGGCGCTCCCGCCCCACCAGTGGTTCCTGGACCAGCTGCACGCGCTGCGGGAGCTGGGCTAGGGGCCTGGTCCCCCACCCCTCCCCCTACGCCCTGGCGGGCGCGGGGGGACCCCCACTTCCCGTAACCGGGGCTCTGCCCCGGACCCGGGGGTGTCGTGTATGTGGGGGCTGACGCCCCCACCCCCCTTGGGCGCGCCCGCTTCGCGGCGCGAAGCCGCCGCCCCAGGGGTGCGGGGCGCAGCCCGCACAGCCGGCCCGCTGCCACAGCGGGCGCGGCGCGAAGCTGCCGCCCCAGGGGGTGCGGGGTCCAGCCCGCACAGCCGGCCCGCTGCCACAGCGGGCGCGGCGCAAAGCTGCCGCCCCAGGCACGGGGCCCCAGCTCTCGTCTCGCCGCCGCCGCACGGATGTGCAGGGGCGGCGCGAAGCTGCCGCCGTAGGGGGTGCGGGGCGCAGCCCCGCTAACCCGACCCCGGGGGTCTGGGGGCGCAGCCCCCAGTTACGGGAAGTGGGGGTCCCCCCGCGCCCGCCAGGGCGTAGGGGGAGGGGTGGGGGAAAGGCCCTCAGCGCCCGGACACCTGACGCGCCAGCGACTGCAGGAGGTCCACCACCGCCGGCGGGCCCGGGACCGCCAGGTCCGCGCGGGTGGCGAGGTCGGGGACCTCGGCGCTGGCGCTGCAGATGAGGAGGCCCGGGGTGCCGTCGGAGCGGAGTTTCTCGACGGCCGCGAAGGCGGGGAGGTCGCCGAGGTCGTCACCGGCGTACAGGACCGTCGTGGCGCCGGTGGCGCGGACGTGGTCCGTGAGGGCGACGCCCTTGTCCATGCCCGGGGGCCGCAGCTCCAGGACCAGGCGGCCGGGCTCCAGGACCAGGCCGTGGCGGGTGGCGAGGTCGGCGAGGGGCTCGCGCAGGGCGTCGAAGGCGGCCTGCGGGTCCTCCGCGCGGCGGGTGTGGACCGCGACCGCGCGGCCCTTCTCCTCCGTCCAGGTGCCGCGCCAGGCGCCCGCGCGGTCCAGGACGCCCGGCAGCTCCGCGCGGACCGCCGCGACGCCCGGGTGCTCCGGGGCCGCGCGGACCGTGCCCGTCACGGCGTCCCAGCGCTCGGCGCCGTAGTGGCCGAGGACGACGAGGTGTTCCAGGCCCGGTACGCCGGCGAAGCCGCCGTACCGTACCGCCACGCCCGCCGGGCGGCCGGTGATCACGGCGATGGACGCGACGTGCGGCGCCAGCGCCGCGAGGGCGGCGACCGCGCCGGGGTGGGCGCGCGCCTGCTCGGGGTCGTCGACGATCTCGGCGAGGGTGCCGTCGAAGTCGAGGCCGATGACCGCCCGCTCCGGATGGGCCAGGAAGGAGTCGAGGCCCTCGCGGCCGGCGCTGGTGGTGGGGCGCGGCAATGCGTTCTGTTCGGTGCCCATGAGCGGAAACCTATCCACCGGCGCCGGTGGACACACCTACCGCCGGGCCTCCCGCGCCGCCCGCACCCGCCGCAGCCGGTTGACCGTCACGGGGTCGTGCCGCAGCGCCCTCGGGTCGTCGAGGAGCGCGTTGAGCAGCTGGTAGTAGCGCGTCGGCGACAGGCCCAGCTGCTCCCTGATCGCCCGCTCCTTCACGCCGGGGCCCGGCCACGAGCGGCGCTCCATGGCCAGGACGGCCTGATCACGAGCACTGAGGTCGGCGGTCATATGAAGAACATAGCGACTCGGGCTACTCGGCCGCTTCCGCGTCCGTCGCCGCCTTCGCTATCCCCTGCAGCACCGCCTCCGGGTCCCCGTCCGGCGCCACCGCCTGGCCGATGGTGCGCTTGACGCTCTCGCTGACCTTCGCCCACGACGTCTCGCCCACCGGGTACAGCTCCGACGTGGGCAGCGCGTCCAGGAACGGCTTCAGGTCCGCGTGCTCGGGGTCGGCGGCCATCGCGCTGTTCGCGGTGACGGTGACCGGGAGGATGTCGTACCGGTCGGAGAACTCCAGCACGTTCTTGTCCTGGTAGACGAAGTCCAGGAACGCGCCGGCCTCCCGCCGGTGGCCGTTCTGCTTGAAGGCCATCATCCAGTCGGCGACGCCCATCGACGCCTTGGCCCTGCCGTCGGCGCCCGGCAGCGGCACCGTGCCGACCTTCACGCCCGCCTTCTCGGCCGTCTGCATCAGCGTCGGGTGCCCGTTGAGCATGCCGACCTCGCCGCGCGTGAAGGCGTCGAACGCCTGCTGCCGGTCGAGCTTGCCGGGCGCGACGGGGCCGGTCAGGCCGGGGCCGACGAGCTCGTTCTTGAGCCACGTGAAGGTCTTGACGTTGTCGACGGAGTCGATCTCGTACGAACCGCCGCTGTCGTCGCGGTAGCCGCCGCCCCCGCTGAGCATCCACTGCATGGTCTCGGCCTGGGCCTCCTCGGAGCCCAGCGGCAGCGCGAAGGGGTACTTCACGCCCTCGTCCTTCAGCTTGGCGGCGGCCGCCGCGAGGTCGGCCCAGGTCTTCGGCGGCTTGACGCCCGCCTTGTCGAAGAGGCCCTCGTTGAAGAAGAGCAGCCGCGTGCTGGCGGCGAACGGCATGCCGTACTGCACCCGGTCGACCTCGCCGGCGCGGGCCAGCAGCGGCAGGAAGTCGGCCTGGGTGGGGACGGAGAGCAGTTCCTCCGCCTTGTAGAGCTTGCCCTGCTTGGCGTAGTCGGCGTACGCGCCGATCTGCGCGAGGTCGGGCGCCTCGCCGCGGTTCACCATCTCGGCGACCTCGCGGTCGACGTCCTTCCAGGACAGCACCTTCACATCGATCTTGATGTGCGGGTGGGTCTTCTCGAACTCCTTGGCAACGTTGTCCCAGTACGCCTTCGACGTGTTGGACTCGTTGCTTCCGTAGTCGGCGGCGACCAGCTTGAGGGTGACGCCCTCGGAGTCACCCGCCCCGCAGGCGGACAGGCTCGCCGTCATGCCGAGTGCGGCCACCGCCGCGGTCAGTCCCAGAGAGCGGCGTCGCTGCACAGCCTTGTCCCACCTTCATTCACCTACCGAGGGGATGAGGTCTACACCACTGGGTATCGCTTCCACAACTCCGGTCTGCTAGACCGGCAGGGACCTGTACGCGTACGAACGCCGTAGGAGTCCCTCGCATGTCCCGTACCGCAGCAGAGATTGCCACCCAGCCGGCCTGCTGGCGCCGCGCCGCCGAGGCCGCCGCGTCGTTCGCGGAGGGGCTCCCGCGCCCCGGCGAGCGGGTCGCCGTGACCGGGTGCGGCACGTCGTGGTTCATGGCGATCGCGTACGCGGCGCTGCGGGAGGCGGCGGGACACGGCGAGACGGACGCCTTCGCGGCCTCGGAGTTCCCGTCCTCGCGCGCGTACGACCGGGTCGTGGCGATCACCCGCTCCGGGACGACGACCGAGGTGCTGCGGCTGCTGGACGAGCTGCGCGGGCGCGGGGTGGCGACGCTGGCGCTGACCGCCGACCCCAAGACGCCGGTCATGGAGGCGGCGGACGCGGTGGCGGTGCTGGACTGGGCGGACGAGGAGTCGGTGGTCCAGACGCGGTTCGCGACGACGGCGCTGGCGTTCCTGCGGGCGGGGCTCGGTGACGTACCGGGTGTGAAGCCGGTCGGCGAGGCGGCGGTGGACGCGGAGCTGGCGGTGACGGAGCCGCTGCCGGAGGCGGTGCTCGCGGCGGAGCAGTGGACGTTCCTGGGCCGGGGCTGGGCGTACGGGCTGGCGCTGGAGGCGGGGCTGAAGATGCGCGAGGCGGCGGGCGCGTGGACGGAGGCGTACCCGGCGATGGAGTACCGCCACGGCCCCATCGCGATCACCGGTCCGGGGCGGGTCGCGTGGGTCTTCGGCGCGCTGCCGGAGGGCCTGGCGGCCGAGGTGGCGCGGGTGGGGGGCACGCTGCACGCGCACGCGACGGCGGACCCGATGGCGGACCTGATCCGGGCGCAGCGGCTGGCGGTGGCGCTGGCGGAGGCGAAGGGGTACGACCCGGACCGGCCGCGCAACCTCACGCGGAGCGTGATCCTGACCCCGTAGCCGTAGGCAGGGTCGTACGGAAAGCGTTTTGTATGCGCTGACAACAATCCACGGGAGTGGACTAGACCTTTCACGGGTTCACGAGCCACACTGTCTCCGTGAGACGACACGTCATCGCCCTCGATGTGGGCGGCACCGGCATGAAGGCCGCCCTGGTCGGAGCCGACGGGGCGCTGCTGTACGAGGAGCGCCGCGCGACCGGCCGGGAGCGCGGCCCCGACGCGGTCGTGGAGTCCATCCTCGGCTTCGCCGCGGACCTGCACGCCCACGGCCGCGAGCGGTACGGCACCGGCGCCGTGGCCGTCGGTGTCGCCGTCCCCGGCATCGTCGACCGCGACCACGGCGTCGCCGTCTACTCCGCCAACCTGGGCTGGCGCGACGTCCCGCTCCGCACCCTGCTGGCCGAGCGGCTCGGCGGGCTGCCCGTCGCCCTCGACCACGACGTCCGCACCGGCGGGCTCGCCGAGGGCCGCGTCGGAGGGGGGCAGGGCACCGACCGGTTCCTCTTCGTCCCGCTGGGCACCGGCATCGCGGGCGCCATCGGCATCGGCGGCACCATCGAGGCCGGCGCCCACGGCCACGCCGGCGAGCTCGGCCACATCGTCGTCCGTCCCGGCGGCCCCGCCTGCGGCTGCGGCCAGCGCGGCTGCCTGGAGGCCGTCGCCTCGGCCGCCGCCGTCAGCCGGGCCTGGGCGGCGGCCTGCGGCGACCCGGCCGCGGACGCGGCGGACTGCGCCAAGGCCGTCGAGTCGGGCGACGAGCGGGCCGTACGCGTCTGGCGCGAGGCGATCGACGCGCTCGCCGACGGGCTGGTCACGGCGCTCACCCTGCTGGACCCCCGCACGCTCATCATCGGTGGCGGTCTCGCCGAGGCCGGGGAAACGTTGTTCACACCCCTGAGGGCGGCCGTCGAGGAGCGGGTCACGTTCCAGAAGCTGCCCGCCATCGTGCCGGCGGCCCTCGGGGACACCGCCGGATGCCTGGGCGCGGGCCTCCTCGCCTGGGATCTGCTCTCCACGGACCCCGCCCCTGACTCGGAGGTACCCGCCTGATGGCCGATCGCACTGTTCTCGCCGGCGCCCGCGTGGTGCTGCCGACCGGGACCGTCGACAGCGGGCGGGTGATCGTCGAGAACGGCCGGATCGCCGAGCCCGCCCACGTACCCGACGGCGTCCCGGCCGTGGACCTCGCCGGGCACTGGGTCGTCCCCGGCTTCGTCGACCTGCACAACCACGGCGGCGGCGGCGCGTCCTTCACCTCCGGCACGGTCGAGGAGGTCCTCCAGGGCGTCCACACGCACCGGCTGCACGGCACCACCACCCTCGTCGCCTCCACCGTCACCGGCGACATGGACTTCCTCGCGCACCGCGCGGGCGAGCTGTCCGAACTCGCCGAGCAGGGCGACATCGCCGGCATCCACTTCGAGGGCCCCTTCATCTCCCCCTGCCGCAAGGGCGCCCACAGCGAGGAGCTGCTGCGCCACCCGGACCCGGCCGAGGTGCGCAAGCTCGTCGACGCCGGGCGCGGCCACGCCAAGATGGTCACCCTCGCCACCGAACTGCCCGGCGGCATCGACTCCGTACGCCTGCTCGCCGAGCACGGCGTCATCGCCGCCATCGGGCACACGGACGCCACGTACGAGCAGACCGTCGAGGCCATCGAGGCGGGCGCCACCGTCGCCACGCACCTGTTCAACGCCATGCCGCCGCTCGGCCACCGCGCCCCCGGCCCCATCGCCGCGCTGCTGGAGGACGAGCGGGTCACCGTCGAGCTCATCAACGACGGCACGCACCTGCACCCGGCGGCGCTGGAGCTGGCGTTCCATCACGCGGGCGCGGCGCGGGTCGCGTTCATCACCGACGCGATGGACGCGGCGGGCTTCGGCGACGGCGTCTACCACCTCGGGCCGCTGGAGGTCGAGGTGCGCGACGGCGTGGCCCGGCTGGTGGAGGGCGGCTCGATCGCGGGCTCCACGCTCACCCTCGACACCGCCTTCAGACGGGCCGCGACGGTCGACGGGCTGCCCGTCGAGTCGATCGTCCAGGCGCTCTCCGCCAACCCGGCGAAGCTGCTCGGCCTGTACGACAAGGTCGGCTCGCTGGAGCCGGGCAAGGACGCGGACCTGGTCGTCCTGGACGCCGACTTCACGCTCAAGGGCGTGATGCGCAAGGGCGCCTGGGTGATCGAGCCCCAGCTGGCCTGATTCCGGCCCGTGCCGACGCGGGGCGCCGGCCTGAGCGGCAAGATTGGCCCTAGGCCAACCGCCCCGCGTTTGGCATGATCAGGGCCCGGAAGACGCCGAAGACGACTGGGCTGGGGGTGCGCCACCACATGATCCTCACGGTCACCCTCAACACCGCCCTCGACCTCACCTACACCGTCGGCGCCCTGGTGCCGAGGTCGTCCCACCGCGTCACCGACGTCACCGAACGCCCCGGCGGCAAGGGCCTCAACGTCGCCCGCGTCCTCGCCTCGCTCGGCCACGAGACGGTGGTCACCGGCTTCGCCGGCGGCACCACCGGCGAGGTCGTCCGCGGCCTGCTCGCCCCGCTGCCCGGCGTGCGCGACGCACTCGTACCGATCGCGGGCGCCACGCGCCGCACGGTCGCCGTCGTCGACGCCTCCACCGGCGACACCACGCAGCTCAACGAACCCGGCCCCGTCGTCTCCCCCGCCGAGTGGTCGGCGTTCCTCTCCTCGTACGACGCCCTCGTCGGCGGGGCGAGCGCCGTCGCCCTGTGCGGCAGCCTGCCGCCCGGGGTGCGCGTCGGCGCGTACGCGGAGCTGATCCGCCGCGCCCGCGCCGCCGGCGTACCCGTGCTGCTCGACACCAGCGGCGAGCCGCTGCGCCGGGGCATCGCCGCCCGCCCCGACATCGCCAAGCCCAACGCCGACGAGCTCGCGCACCTCACCGGCGCCCGCGAGCCGCTGCCCGCCACCCGCGACGCCCGCCGCCGGGGCGCCCACGCCGTGGCCACCTCGCTCGGCCCGGACGGGCTGCTCGCGGTGACCCCCGACGGCACCTGGCGGGCGGCGCCGCCCGCGCCGGTGAAGGGCAACCCGACGGGCGCGGGCGACTCGGCGGTCGCCGGGCTGCTGTCCGCGCTGGTCGAGGGCGAGGCCTGGCCGGAGCGCCTGCGCCGCGCGGTGGCGCTGGCGACGGCGACCGTGCGGGCCCCGGCCGCCGGCGAGTACGACCCCCGGACGTACCAGGAGCTTCTGGACCGGATCACGGTGACGGAGCTGGTCGCAGCCGCGTAAACGGAGCCCTACGGAGGTCCCCGAGATGCCCCTCGTTCCCACCGGCGAGCTCATCGCCCAGGCCAGGGCGGCGCGGCGCGCGGTCGCCGCGTTCAACGTCATCACGCTGGAGCACGCGGAGGCCATCGCGGCCGGGGCCGAACGGACGGGGGCGCCCGCCATCCTCCAGATCTCCGAGAACGCCGTACGGTTCCACGGCGGCGACCTCTCCGCCATCGCCGCCGCCGCGTCCGCCGTCGCCCGCGGCTCCACCGCCCCGCTCGGCCTCCACCTCGACCACGTCGTCTCCCGCGACCTGCTGCACGCGGCGTACGCCGAGGGCTTCGGCTCGGTGATGTTCGACGCCTCGAAACTGCCGTACGGCGACAACGTCAAGGCCACGGCCGAGGCGGTGCGCTGGGGCCACGAGCGCGGCATGTGGGTCGAGGCGGAACTGGGGAGGATCGGCGGCAAGGACGGCGAACCCCCGTTGGACGCCCACACCCCCGGGGTGCGAACCGACCCGGCCGAGGCCGCCGCCTACGTCGCCGACACCGGGGTCGACGCCCTGGCCGTCGCGGTCGGCTCCACGCACGCCATGACCGCGCGCACGGCGACCCTCGACCACACCCTCATCGCCGCCCTGCACGACGCCGTCCCGGTCCCCCTGGTGCTCCACGGCTCCTCGGGCGTCCCGGACCCCGAGCTCCGCGCGGCGGTCGCCGCCGGCATGACGAAGATCAACATCGGTACGGCCCTGAACACGGCCTTCACGGGCGCGGTGCGCGCCTTCCTGGACGCCGACGCCGACGCCGACGCCGGTGCCTCGACCGTCGACCCCCGGAAATACCTCGTCCCCGCTCGCGAGGCGATGACGGGGACGGTGGCGCACTTCCTGACGGTCCTCGGCTGACCGAGGACCGGCCGATCAGGGCGTCCTGACCTCGAGCCAGTCGAGGATGGCGTTGCACTGGTTGCCCTGCTCGCACGAGATCTTGAGCTCGTTCTCGCCCTCCTTGAGGGTGACCGGCGCCCAGGTGGTCTGCCAGTTCTTCTCCCAGTTCGGGTCCGTGGAGCTGATGAAGTTCTTCAGACCGAGGGGGTTCGAGTTCGCCTTGCCGTTGACGGTCAGCGTGGCGTTGGCGTCCTGCGCGGGGATGGCGTAGCGCACGTACAGCTTGTACTCGCCCGCCTTGTCGACCTTCGCCTTCCAGGTGACGGAGGCGCCGACGGCGTTGAAGCCCGTCACATACGCGCCCTCGGTGCCTTCGGCACCCTTCACGTCCTTGGCCAGCACGGCGGGCGCGCCCAGCTGCAGCGTCGCCGCGTCCTGCTTCGGCAGCTCCTGCGGCTTGTCGTCCTCGCCGCCCTTGGAGGGCTCGCCGCTCGGGGACTCCTGGGCCTGGGAGGCGGGGGCCGAGGGGCCGGCCTGGTCGCCCTTGCCCTTGTCGCCGGTGTTGGTCAGGACCGCGACCGTGATGCCGATCACCACGACCAGGACGACCGCGATGGCGCCGATCAGCAGGCCCTTGGTGTTGGGGCCACCGCCCCGGCCGCCGCGCTGCGGGGCCTGCGGGGGCATCGCCTGGGGCGGCGGGCCGTACGTCTCGGGCGCGGCGTACTGCGGCGCGGGGCGCTGCTGCGGCGGGACCTGGGCGTGGCCGTGGCCGCCGTACTGGCGCTCGCCGACCGCGCGGACCTGGTTGTACGACGTTCTCGGCACACCGGGCTGCGCGCCTGCCGCGGGACCGGGATAGCCGTAGCCGCCCTGGCGCGGGGCCTGCGCCCCCGCCGCCTGCCCGTCCGCGTACAGGTAGCCGAACGGATCGTCGTCCTCGGGCGTGCCCGCGCCGTTGCCGTTGTTACCGGCAGCCATCCCTGGTCACTCCTCATCCCTGCTCGCCAGCGGTCACCGACCCGGGCGAGCCTACCCCGAACGGGCTAGGGGGTCCCCCGTGGATCTTGCCGGGCTCGCGTGGCCTGGCACGGGCATCTGCCCCCGCTCCCTGATCCGGCCTGATCCACGGGCGACCCCCTACCCAGCCCGTCGGTGAACCTTGGAGCGGGAGCGCTTCTCTATGTACATGCGCTGGTCAGCGGAGTTCAGGACCTCTTCGACGGACATTCCGCACTCCGCCCAGCCGATGCCGAAACTCGCCCCCACCCGGACCGCGCGGCCGTCGACCCGGATGGGCGGGATGATCGCGTTCCGCAGCCGGACGGCGAGGTCGGCGGCGTCGGCCGCGCCGAGGCCGTCGGCGAGGACGACGAACTCGTCGCCGCCGAGCCGGGCGACGGTGTCGCCGTCCCGGACGCCGGCGGTCAGGCGGCGGGCCACCTCGATGAGGACGGCGTCACCGGTGTGGTGGCCGAACCGGTCGTTGATCGACTTGAAGCCGTCGAGGTCGCAGAAGAGGACCGCGAGCCCCTTCGTCCCGTCGTCGACGTCGTTGTCGGCGGGCGGCGCGACCGTGTGGACGTGGTGGTCGTACGCCCCGGCGGCGTCGGGGCCGAAGTCGAACCCGTGGCCGTGGTTCTGCTGGGGCGGGTGCGGGTGCTGGTTCTCGTACTCGTAGTCGAACTCGTACGCGGCGCTCTCGGGGGCGTACGCGTCCGGCGTCGACGCCGCCGACCGGACCGCCTGCGGGCGCGCGCACAGCCGGGAACTGAGGCGGGCGCGGAGCTCGGCGCTGTTGGGCAGGCCCGTCAGGGCGTCGTGCGAGGCGCGGTGGGCGAGCTGGAGCTCGTGGCGCTTGCGCTCCTCGATGTCCTCGACGTGGGTGAGCAGGAAGCGCGGCCCGTCGGCGGTGTCGGCGACCACCGAGTTCCGCAGGGACACCCACACGTACGTGCCGTCGCGGCGCCCGAGGCGCAGCTCGGCGCGGCCGCCCTCGGCGGAGGTGCGCAGCAGGGTGCCGATGTCCTCGGGGTGGACGAGGTCGGCGAAGGAGTAGCGCCGCATGACGGAGGCGGGACGGTTCAGCAGCCGGCACAGCGCGTCGTTGGCCCGCAGCAGCCGGCCGTGCTGGTCGCCGCCCATCTCCGCGATGGCCATGCCGGAGGGCGCGTACTCGAAGGCCTGGCGGAACGACTCTTCACTGGCCCGCAGGGCCTGCTGCTCGCGCTCCAGGCGGACCAGCGCCCGCTGCATGTTTGCTCTCAGTCGGGCGTTGCTGATCGCAATCGCGGCCTGCGAGGCGTACATCTGGAGCGCCTCCTGGCCCCAGGGGCCCGGTCGGCGGCCGTTGCGGGGCCGGTCGACGGAGATGACGCCGAGGAGCTCGCGGCCGCTGCCCGAGGCGTACATCGGGGCGTAGAGGCGGTCACGGGGGTGCCACTCGTCCTCGAAACGGGGCTCGGGGCCCTCGGTGTGCCACTGGGGGACGTCGTCCTCTATCAGGACCCAGCCCTCGGTGTGCGGGATGAAGCGCAGGTCCCCCCACGCCTCGCCCATGGACAGGCGGCGCTCCCAGGAGGCGCGCGAGCCGACCCGGCCCGTGATCAGCGCTTCGGCGGCGGCGCTGCCGGCGAAGGCGGCGACGACCAGGTCACCGTCGGGGCGTACGAGGTTGACGCAGGCCAGCTCGTAGCCGAGGCCTTGGATGACGCCGTCGGCGACGGTTTGCAGCGTGTCGGCCAGACTGCGGGCCGTGTTGAGGTTGGCGACGACCTGATGCAGCTGCCGCAGGGTCGCAAGACGGACGTACGGCTCCGACTCGGTCTCCATTGCTCGCTCTCCCCGAGACCTCGACAGCAACTCCAGGGTTCTCATCGGCGCTCGTGTTGCACTGTCATCGGCCACTGAATCACAGCGAGCTGCGCACCCGGTACACAGGGTCAACAATTCCCGGGCTCTGTGACTCAAGTCACAAGTGGTGGGGTCGGGGCGCGTGGGAGGCACTGCGGCGCGGCGTTCCTTTGCTTCCGGCAACTCCCCGGCCACTTCCGGCACAGGGTCCTAGGACCCGGCTGGTCCCTTGGGCCGATGCGGCCGGTAGGCGGGCAAGGTTAGCGTTCCGGGTGTGTTCCCGACGACCCCGCCTTCAGCCCCCGCCGTCCCCCATCCTGAGGGGGTGAGCAACGACGAGTTCCGTGCCGCCATGTCGCGGCTGGCCGCGGGCGTGGTGCTGGTGACCGCGGTCGAGCCGCCGCTGGGCGAGGACGTCGGCATGACGGCGACGGCCTTCATGTCGGTGTCGCTGGACCCGCCGCTGGTCATGGTCAGCCTGCGCAACGGCTCCCGCATGGACGACCTGCTGGACGAGCAGCCGCTGTGGGGCGTCTCGGTGCTCGCCGAAAGCCAGCGGCACATCGCGGGGCGCTTCGCGATGAAGGGCCGCATCAGCGACCGGCTGCTGTTCGCCGACATCCCGTACACGCGCGGCGCGGCGAGCGGCGCGCCCCTGGTGGGCGGGGCCCTGGCCACCCTGGAGTGCCGTACCGAACAGCGCGTGGTGGCGGGCGACCACACCCTGGTGATCGGCCGCGTGCTCGGCGCCGACTTCCCCAGCCCGCAGGGCGAGCCCCTGCTGTACTTCCGCGGCAAGTACCGCCACCTGAGCTGAGGCCGGTGAGGTGACTACGACCAGTCGCGGGACGAGCGTCCGCGCTTGGTCTCGGCGCGCTGCTTCTTCTCCCGCAGGCGGCGCTCGTTGATCCCCCGGGGGATCTTCGTCGCGCGGCGCGGCTTCGGCGGCGGAGCCGTCGCCTCCGCCAGGAGGGACGCCAGCCGCACCGCCGCCGTCTCGCGGTTGCGCCACTGCGAGCGGTGCTCCGAGGCGCGGACACTGATCACGCCGTCCACCAGGCGCCCGCCGAGCCGCTGGAGCGCCCGCTCCTTCCAGACCGGCGGGAGCGACTCCGTACGCGCGAGGTCGAAGCGCAGCTCCACCTGCGAGTCGCTGGTGTTCACGTGCTGTCCGCCCGGCCCGGACGACCTGGAGAAACGCCACATGAGCTCGGCCTCCGGCAGGGAGACCGAACCGCGGATGACATAGGGACCGGACATGCCCACCATGGTCGCGCCTCTGGCGCGGTCACGTCACCCCGTTTTCCCCTTGTTCCCGCTTGAGGAACCGATACGGCTCGCCCCGCGTTATGTGCAGTGACGCCAGTCAAGAATGTCGAGAATTACGAAGGGGACTCCATGGCTGTAAGCCTGTCCAAGGGCGGCAATGTCTCGCTGACCAAGGAGGCGCCGGGTCTGACCGCCGTCACTGTGGGCCTCGGCTGGGACGTCCGCACCACCACCGGCACCGACTTCGACCTCGACGCCTCCGCCATCGGCGTCGACGCCTCCGGCAAGGTCGTCTCCGACGGCCACTTCGTCTTCTTCAACAACAAGTCGACGCCGGACCAGACCATCGTCCACACCGGTGACAACCGCACCGGCGAGGGCGGCGGCGACGACGAGCAGATCAACGTCAACCTCGCGGGCCTGCCCGCCGACGTGGACAAGATCGTCTTCCCGGTCTCCATCTACGACGCGGTCAACCGCTCGCAGAACTTCGGCCAGGTGCGCAACGCCTACATCCGCATCGTCAACCAGGCCGGCGGCGCCGAGATCGCCCGCTACGACCTGAGCGAGGACGCCGCCACCGAGACCGCCATGGTCTTCGGCGAGCTGTACCGCCACGGCGCCGAGTGGAAGTTCCGCGCCGTCGGCCAGGGCTACGCCTCGGGCCTGGAGGGCATCGCCCGCGACTTCGGCGTCAACATCTGACCCGTCGCCCCCTTCGGTACGGCCCCGGCGGCGAAGACCGCGCCGGGGCCCTACTGTTTTCACGTGATCGTCGAACCCCTGGAGGTCCGGGAGGACGGCTCGCTGCCCGGCCCGCTCCTCACCGAGCTGACCGAGCTGTACGCGTCGAACCGGGAGTTCCAGCAGCTCAGCGGGGACTTCCCGGACCCCGGTGACATCCGGCCCGAGCAGGTCGCCGCCTCGCTCGCCGAGGAGCTGGCGCACCCGGACGCCGAGGTGCTGCTCGCCCGTTCGGCGGGGCACGTCATCGGCGTCTCGGTGACCCGGGCGCACCACCCCACCGACCCCGACGACCCGGACCCCTGGATCGGGCTGCTCATGGTCCACGCCCGCGACCACCGCGTCGGCTTCGGCCGCGAGCTCGCCGAGATCGTCGAGAAGCGGTTCCGGGAGGCGGGCCGCCAGGGCGTCAGGCTGGCGGTCCTGGAGAACAACCCCAAGGCGGTCGCCTTCTGGAGGGCGCTCGGGTACGAGGAGCTCGACCGCCGCAAGGACCTGCGGCTCGGCCGCGACTCCGTCGTCATGCGGAAGGCGCTGTAGGCCACGCGCGGCGCCTCCCGGGGACCTCGGCCCTCGTCACGGCCGGGCCGGGCGTTCACCGCCGTACAGCCAGACGTCCCACACCGCGTCCAGGTCCTTGCCGGCCTCCTCCTCCACGTACCGCGTGAAGTCCTCGGTCGAGGCGTTGCCGTGCCGGTGCTCCGCCGGCCAGCCGCTCAGGATCGCGAAGAAGGTGTCGTCGCCGACGGCCTGGCGGACCTTGTGCAGGACCATGGCGCCCCGGCCGTAGACGGGCGCGTCGGAGATCCGCTCCGCCGACGGCGGAGAGGCGGGCGGGAAGGCCCAGTTCGCCGCGTTGGCGAAGGCCTCCTCGAAGCTCTCCTGCGCGGGCTTGTCCTCGAAGTCCTCCGCGTACAGCCACTCGGCGTACGTCGCGAAGCTCTCGTTGAGCCACATGTCACGCCACGTCTCCGGCGAGACCGAGTTCCCGTACCACTGGTGGGCCAGCTCGTGGACGACGAACTCCACCGTGAAGGTGTCCGCCGCGAAGAAGGGCCGGGTCTGCGTCTCCAGTGCGTACGGCACGTCGACGGTCGGGTCCACGATCGCGCCGACGGAGGAGAAGGGGTACGGCCCGAAGTTCTCCGCCTCCCACTCCAGCAGCTCGGGGATGCGGGCGAGCAGTTCCGGGTCCGCCTCGGAGCCCTTGGTGGCGGTGTGGACGGGCAGCCCGGACGGCGTGCGCGAGACCCTGGTCTCGTACCGGCCCACGGCGACCGTCGCGACGTAGCTCGCCATCGGCTCGGCGGAGCGCCAGGCGTACGTCGCACGCCCGCGCCGCGTGCGGTGCTCCTTCAACTCGCCGTTGGACAGCGCCTCGTACCCCTCCGGGACGGTGACGGTGACCGCGTACGTGGCCTTGTCGCTGGGGTGGTGGTTGCCGGGGAACCACGTCATCGAACCGGTCGGCTCGCCCAGCGCCAGAGCCCCGTCGGAGGACTTCAGCCAGCCCTCCTCGGCGTCCTCGTCGGTGAAGGTGAGCGGGACGCCGGAGTAGCGGATCACGGTACGGAAGGTGGCGTCGTCGGCGAGGGCGCTCGCGGGCCGGACGGTGAGCTCCTCGCCGGAGCGGCTCACGGCGGCGGGCTCGCCGTCGACGGTGGCGGACCGCACCGTCAGCCCGGCCAGGTCGAGGTTGAAGGCGCTGAGGGCCTGGGTGGCGCGGGCGGTGATGTCGGCGGTGCCGGTGAGGCGGCCGGTGGCGGGGTCGTAGTCGAGGGTGAGGGCGTAGTGCCGGACGTCGTAGCCGCCGTTGCCGAGCCGGGGGAAGTACGGGTCGCGCAGGCCGGCGGCGCCGGGCTCGGCCGCCACGGCCGCGCCGCCGCCGCTCGTACAGCCCGCGGTGAGGGTTCCGGCGAGCAGCAGGGCGGCGGCGGTCCGCACACGTCTCCGTAAGGGTCGGTGATCCACGCACCGATCCTACGGACGGCCCCCGGTCACTTGCCCAGCGAGGCGACGCCCGCCTGGGCGTACTTCTCGTCGAGGTCGCCGCTGGGCGCGCCCGCCACGCCGATGCCCGCGATCGGCGCGCCGTCGGCCGCGACCGGGGCGCCGCCGCCGAGGAAGAGGGTGCCGGGGATGTCCTTGAGGTTCGGCGCGTTCTGGAGGCGCTTGGCCAGCTCGGACGTCGGGGCGTTCCAGGAGACGGCGGTGAACGCCTTGCGGATGGCGGAGTCGTACGACTGCGGGCCGGCGCCGTCGCCGCGCAGGGTGACGAGGGTGGTGCCGTTGCGGTCGACGACGGCGACCGTGACGCGCTGGTTGTCCTTCTCGGCGGCCTTGAGGGCGGCCTGCGCGGCCTTGGTGGCGGCGTCGATGGTGAGGTGCTGCGTGGTGCGCAGGTGGTGGTCGGAGGCGTCGACCGTCTGCGCGGGCGCGGCGGCCGGGGCGGCGGGCGCGGCGGCGTTCGCCGATATCGCGCCGAAGGTACCGGCGGACAGGGCGGCGGCGGCGACGGCACCGGTCAGGACGCGGGCGCGCAGTGACATCTTCTTCACGGGGGCTCCTTCGTACGGTTCGTATGGTTCACGCGGTTCGGGGGAGGGCTACGCCTTCGATCCTGGGGCCGCCGGCGGGGGTCCGGGGTCAGCCGATCGGTTGATGCCGCGCCGCCGCGCCCGGGCGAGGATGGCGGCGTATGACGGTCGTATGGACAAGGAGCGCGCCGTGGAGCAGGACGCCGACGCCCGCAGGCTGGCGCGGGTGATGCACGCCGCGTTCTTCGCACTGCTCGGCGCCTCGCTGGTGCGGTTCCTGCTGCGCCACCCGTGGGCGGAGCTCGGCCCGTGGGTGGTGGGTCTTTCGGCGGCGCTCGCGGTGCTGTACGTCCTGCCGAGCCCGCGCCGGCTGGCCTGGCTGGGCACCGTCGTCGCCGTGTGGGTGGTGCTGGTGGTGCTGGCGCCGAGCTTCGCGTGGTGCGCGGTGCCGCTCTTCTACACCGGGCTGCGCACGCTGCCGCCGCGCGCCGCGCTCGCGCTGGTGGTGCTGCTGACGGCGTTCGTGGTCGCCGCGCAACTGCGGCTGTCGGACGGCGCCCTGGACCCGAACGTGCTGGTCGCGCCGCCCGCCGTCGCGGCGATCGCCACCGCCGTGTTCCTGCACACGCGGCGGCAGGCGGACCGGCTGGCGGCGACCGAACGGCGCGAGGGCACCCTCGCCGAACGGCAGCGGCTGTCGATGGAGATCCACGACACCCTGGCGCAGGGCCTGTCCAGCCTGCGGATGCTGCTCCAGGCCGCCGACCGCACCTGGGACGTCGACCCGGTGACCGCGCGCCACCATGTGCGTACGGCCGCGTCGATCGCCGAGCGCGACCTCGCCGAGGCGCGCCGCTTCGTCCACGACCTGGCGCCCGCCGACCTCGCGGGCGGCGCGGACCTGGAGGACGCGCTCGCCGCGCTCGCGGCCCGCGAATCGGCCCGTGCACCCCGTGCACCGGCCCGTGCACCGGCACGCGAGTCCGCCGGAGGGCCGGCCCGCGACTCGGCCGGCGCCGCGACCCGCGACTCGACCGCCGCCTGGGCCCGCGACTCGGTCGGCTTCCCGGTCGCCTTCCGCGTCGACGGCACGCCGATCGCCGCCCTGCCCGACCGGGTGCGCTCCGCGCTGCTGCGCATCGCGCAGGGCGCGCTCGCCAACGTCCGCGAGCACGCGGGCGCGACCTCCGCCGCGCTGACCCTCACCTACCTGGACGACCAGGTCGTGCTCGACATCGCGGACGACGGCCGCGGTTTCGACCCCGCCGCCGTACGCAAGGGCCTCCGCGGCCACGGCCTGCCCGCGATCCGGGCGCGCGCCGAACAGCTCGGCGGCACCCTCACCATCGAATCCGCGCCCGGCGAGGGCACGGTCCTGTCGGTCTCGATCCCCCTGGAGCCCCGGCGATGAGCCCCGTACGCATTCTGCTCTGCGACGACCACGCCGTCGTACGCGCCGGGCTGCGCGCCCTGCTCGCCAGCGCGCCCGGCATCGAGGTCGTCGGCGAGGCGGGTGGCGGCGAGGAGGCGGTCGCCATGGCCGCCAAGCTGACTCCGGACGTCGTCCTGATGGACCTCCAGCTCGGGGAGGGCATCGACGGCGTGGAGGCCACGCGCCGCATCGCCTCGCCCGAGGTGCGGGTGCTGGTCCTCACGACGTACGACACGGACGCCGACGTCACCCGCGCCGTCGACGCGGGCGCCACCGGCTACCTGCTGAAGGCGGAGCGCCCGGAGGAGCTGTTCGCCGCGATCCACGCCGCGGCGGAGGGCCGCCGGGCCCTGAGCCGCACCGTCCCGGAGCACCGCGCCCCCTCCCTCACCCACCGGGAGCTCGACATCCTGGGCCAGCTGGCCGGGGGCCTCGGCAACCGCGAGATCGCGCGGGCGCTCTTCATCAGCGAGGCGACGGTCAAGACGCACCTGGGCCGCATCTACGCGAAACTCGGCGTGGACACGCGCGCGGGCGCGGTGGCGGTGGCGAAGGAGCAGCGCCTGCTGCCGTAGGCGGTCGGCGGTGATGCGGGGGCGCTCCCGTGGGCGTGACACCATCGACCACGTGCTCGACATCGGCTACTCCCTCTCCCGCCGCTTCCCCGACCCCCCGCAGACCGACTACCGCCACGCGGACGTCCACGCCCTGCGGCACGACCTCTTCTGCGGCGACGTGTACCTCGCCGACACCGAGACCGACCGCGAGGTGTCCACAGCCTGGGGATGGGTGCCGGTGCTCGACTTCGCGTGGGCGCTGTGCGACATCGTCGAGCGCCTCGACCGCGACCCGCTCGGCAGCCGCTCGGCCAAGCCGCAGTACGCCGAGCTCGACTTCACCGAGTCCTCCGACCGCATGCTCTTCGAGCGCCGCTTCGGCTGGGTGGACGTCGAGGCCGACTGGATGCCGGCCGACGAGCCCCCGCTGACCTTCGGCCACGCCGTGCTGCGCCGCGAGGCCCGCGACTTCCTGCACGACCTGATCGCGGACCTGACGGACATGCACGAGGGTCTGGCGGACAACCCGGCGATCTGGACGCTCCAGTCGCGCTTCCCCAGGATCAGCTGATCGGAGTCCTTGACCTCAAGGGAACTTGAGGTTGAAGGCTGGGGCCCTCACCAGAACAAGGGAGAGAGCCCGTGCACGCCATCCGCCTCCACGCCTTCGGTCCCGCCGAGAACCTCACCTACGAGCAGACGCCCGACCCCCGCCCCGCCCCCGGCCAGGTCCGCATCGCCGTCGCCGCGGCCGGCGTGCACCTCCTCGACACCGCGCTGCGCGAGGGCATGAAGGGCCCCTTCCCCGCCCCCGCCGAGCTGCCCACCATCCCCGGCCGCGAGGTCGCCGGAACCGTCGACGCGCTCGGCGAGGGCACCGACCCCGCCTGGCTCGGCAGGCGCGTCGTCGCGCACCTGGGCCTCGCGCCCGGCGGCTACGCCGAGCTCGCCGTCGTCGACGCGGCCCGGCTCCACGCGATACCGCCGGGCCTCGACGAGGCGGAAGCGGTCGCCATGATCGGCACGGGCCGCACCACCCTGGGCATCCTCCAGTTCACCGAGCTCAGCCCCGATGACGTCGTCCTCGTCACCGCCGCGGCCGGCGGCATCGGCACGCTCCTCGTCCAGTACGCGAAGAACGCCGGCGCCACCGTCGTCGGCCTCGCCGGCGGCCCCGCCAAGACCGCCCGCGTCGAGGCGAACGGCGCCGACCTCGCCGTCGACTACAAGCTTCCCGACTGGCCGGAGCGCGTCCGCGCACACCTCGGCGACGCGCGGCCCGCCACCGTCGTCTTCGACGCCGTCGGGGGCGACACCGCCCGCGCCGCCGTCGACCTCCTCGGCAAGGGCGGCCGGCACGTCGTCTACGGCTGGGCGGGCGAGAACCTGCACGACGGGGAGCCGCTCACGTACACCGACGAAGAACTCGCCGAGCGCGGCATCGCCTCCGTCAACGTCCTCGGCCCCGCCATGCTCCACAAGGCCGGCGGCGACGTCCGCAACCTGGAGCTCGCCTCCCTCGCCGAAGCCGCCGCCGGCCGCCTGCGCCCGGCCGTCCAGCGCTTCCCGCTCGCCGAGGCGGCCGCAGCCCACCGCGCCCTGGAGACCAGGGCGACGACGGGCAAGGTCGTCCTCGTGCCCTGAAGGCTCAACCCCTGAGGGCTCATCTCGTGAGGACTCAACCCGTAACGGGCTCCTTGACGCAGCGCAGCCAGTACCGGCCCTCGGCGTGGTGCACCCCGTGCGTCTCGCTCGCGAACCCCGGGAAGCGCTGGTCGAAGGCCTCCAGCACCCGCAGGTAGGTCAGCAGCGGCCCGTCGTGCCGCCCGGCGCGCTCCCCGGGCATGAGGACCGGAATGCCGGGCGGGGTCGTCGTCACCTGCGTGGCGACGACCCGCTCGGCCACCTCGGACAACGGCACCAGCTCCGTACCGCCCCGGATGAACCGCTGGTACGCCTCGACCGGCGTCAGCACCGGCTCGGGCGGCTCGGCGCCGGTGAACGCCTGGTTCCCCAGCCCGATGAGCCGGCTCTCCCTCAGGTAGCCGTGCATCTCGGCGCACAGCTCCGGCAGGCTCAGCGCGCCGTACCGCTCGGGGTGCGCGCGTACGAGGGCGGGGAGCGCGTCCGCGAGCGGGACGGCCTTGTCGAAGAGGTGCTTGAAGTCGGTGAGCGCGTCGAGCAGCGTGCCCCACTTGCCCTTGGTGATGCCCATCGAGAACAGCACCAGGAAGGTGTAGACGTCGGTCTTCTCGACCACGATCTGCCGCGTCTCCAGGTACTCGGTCACGATGCGCGCCGGAATGCCGAAGTCCGCCACGGCGCCGGAGGCGTCCGTACCGGGGCACGTCATCGTCACCTTGACCGGGTCCAGCAGGCAGAAGCCCGGCTCCAGGCCCGGGAACCCGTGCCAGTCGGCCTCCGGATCCAGCGTCCAGCAGTTCGGGTCCGTCTGGAGCAGCTCCAGCGGCGCGTTCTCGAAGGCGTACCGCTGACCGGTGTACGGGTGCACGACCTCCGACGGCTGCCAGACCCCGAAGAACCACGGCCGCCGGCTCTGCTCCTCCGCGAGCCGCCGCCCGAGCCGGATCACCGCCTGCCGGAAGCGGATCGCCTCGTTGATCACCTCCGTGGTGAGCCACTGCCCGGCGGGGCCGTCCATCATCCCGGCCGCCACATCGCAGGACGCGATCATCGGGTACGACGGCGAGGTCGTGGCGTGCATCATGTACGTCTCGTCGAACAGCGCCCGCTCGAACGGCGCCTTCGGCGCGCTCTTGACGTGGATCATCGACGCCTGCGACAGCGCGGCGAGCAGCTTGTGCGTCGAGTGCGTGGTGAAGACGGTCGGCCGCGTCTCGTCCGGAAGGCCGTCCGCACCGCCGTCCCCTCCCACCGCCATCCCGAAGCGGCGGGCGTACAGCGGGTGGAAGCGGGCGTAGGCGAACCACGCCTCGTCGAAGTGCAGCACCGAGGTGGCCGGACCGATCAGCTCGGCCACCCGCACGGTGTCGTAACACAGCCCGTCGTACGTCGAGTTGGTGACGACGGAGTACACCGGCTGGTCGTTGGCGGCGGCCCTGGCCAGCGGGCTGCCCTCGATCTGCCGCCGCACCGCCTCGGGCCGCAGCCGGTGCGGCGGGATGGGGCCGGTGATGCCGTAGCCGTTGCGCGTCGGTACGAGATACACCGGGCGGGCCGCGGCGAGGGTGACACCGTGGTCGATCGACTTGTGGCAGTTGCGGTCCAGCACCACGATCTCGTCCTTGGCGACCACGCCGTGGATGATCATGCGCGTCGAGGTGGAGGTGCCGTGCAGCACGAAGTACGTCTCGTCCGCGCCGAAGATCCGCGCCGCGTTGCGCTCCGCCTCCCCGATGGGCCCGGTGTGCTCGAAGAGCGAACCCAGCTCACCCACGGAGACGGAGATGTCCGACCGGAACAGCCGCTCCCCGTAGTAGTCGTGGAACATCTTCCCGACCGGCGACTTCAGGAACGCCACCCCGCCGGCGTGGGCGGGGGTGTGCCACGAGTACTCGTGCGTGTCGTCGAATCGGCGCAGCTCGCGGAAGAACGGCGGCAGGATGTGCTCGAAGTACCGGCGGGCGGCGAAGTCGATCCGGCCGGCGATGAAGTCCGGCGTGTCCTCCAGCAGCCACACCCAGCCGTTGATCACCTCCGACACCCACAGCGGGGTGTCGTCCGCGTAGTCCCCGGTGGTCACGAGGAACACCGGCAGCCGCGACGAGAACCGCTCCAGGAGCGCGCGCAGAGCGCCCTCGGCCGGGTTCTTCGTGTCGCGCATCCGCCCCAGCCGGTCGGGCAGCTCCCAGCTCACGACGGCGGCGGCCAGATCCGCCTGCGACACGGCCACGGCCACGGCGTCCGACACGTCACCGACCGCCAGGACCTCGTGCCCCAGGCTCCGCAGCGCCGCACACACCTGCTCCATCTTCGCGGCCGGAACCGCGCCGCAGTCCGCCGGATCCCCGACGGCGACCAGGATCGTGGAACTCGTCACCGGAACGCACCTCCGTCCTCCACGCCCCGACCGTGACACAAGCCGGACATACCGGCCACACGGAAGAGGCCGTTCGGCCTCGGAGGCGCGAAAGGGAGCATGCTGCGACCCCGGCAAAGGCAGCCGCACGACGAAAAACAGCCGGCCCTCGGCAAGGGGTTCCGAAGACCGGCCGGACAGCTCTACTCAGGCGTCGTCGCGGAGAGCCAGCCTCATGATCGCAGCCCACACCGCCTTAGCAGCGAGTGCGACCGCGAACCGTGAAGCCAACTCCTTGATCCACGACTCCTTCTCCTTTGCGGCCATCTTGCATCCTCCTCATCCGGGCATACGGCAAGCCAACGCCCGCCGCCAAGGCGGTAGGGGTACCGCCTCGCAGGAGCGGAGAGACCGGCCCCGGCGGGTCCCCTTAACATCCGCCGGGGCCCGGCCCCCCATGCGCCCGGATCAGTGAGGTGCATGCAGGCAGGCTATCCGGCCGCATCCCTGGACTCCAGCCGCCCACACGGCAGTTGATGACCGGTGGTGCCCTTGCGCCGGCGGCGCGCTACGCGCTCGCACCCAGGCTGTGGAGAGCCTCGTCCGTCAGCCGGTACACCGTCCACTCGTCCTGCGGCCGCGCCCCCAGCGACTCGTAGAAGTCGATCGACGGCGTGTTCCAGTCCAACACCGACCACTCCAGCCGCTCGTACCCCCGCGCCACACAGATGCGCGCCAGCTCCGTCAGCAGCGCCTTGCCGTGCCCGCCGCCGCGCGCCTCCGGCCGTACGTACAGGTCCTCCAGGTAGATCCCGTGCACCCCGCGCCACGTCGAGAAGTTGAGGAACCACAGCGCGAAGCCGACGGCCTCGCCGTCCTCCGTCTCCGCGATGTGCGCGTACGCCGCCGGGCGGTCGCCGAACAACGCCTCCCGCAGCTGCTCCTCGCTCGCCCGCGCCTCGTCGAGCGCCTTCTCGTACGCGGCGAGCTCGCGGACCATCGCGTGAATGACAGGGACATCGTCGACCACAGCAGTACGAATCATGAGAGCAGTATCCGGCCCACCTCCGCCCGCTCCCCCAGCAGGATCGTCTCCCCGTCCTCCACCTCCCACAGGGAGTCCTCCAGCACCCGCCCCAGCGTCCACGCCCGGGCCCGCTCCCGGTCGAGCCCCAGCACCTCCGTCATCAGGTCGAACCGCCACCGCACCTCACCGGGCTCGAACCGGTTGCACAGCGCCGGCAGCAGCTCGAACCCCGGATCACCGGCCAGCGGCTTCGGGTCGATCGCCAGCCACGGCTCCCGGTCCGCCGCCAGCACGTTGTCGAAGTGCAGGTCCCAGTGGAGCAGCCGGTCCCCCGGCTCCCCCGCCACCTCCCGCACCGCCGCCGCGCACTCCCGCACCAGCCGCCGGTCCTCCGCCCGCGCCAGCCGGCGCAGCGCCTCCGGTACGCCGTCGAGCATGCCCGCCGCCAGGTCGCCCAGGCGCCGCAGCCCGGCCGGCGCCGGCGTCGCCACCAGCCGCGCCAGCACCCCCGCCAGGACCGCCGTCGCCTCCCGCGCGTCCCCGACCGCCGACAGGGACCGGCCGTGCGGCAGCCACTCCAGCAGCAGCGTGCCCGTCGCGGCGTCCTCCGTCAGCAGCCGTACGGCCCCGCCCCCGGCCCACGCCCGCAGCGCGGCGCCCTCGCCCGCGCTCTCCTCGTCCAGCAGCTGCAGCTTCAGCGCCGCCCGCGCCCCGGTCGCCGTCACCACCGGCACCACCAGCGCGACCAGCCCGTGCATCACCGGCCCCGCTTGCCGGAGCCCCCACTCCCCCAGGAACCGCTCCACCAGCCCCGGCAGCGCGGCGACGAACGCCCGCCCCTCCGCGCCGTTGAACTCCTCCTGCGTACGCGCCAACTCGGCAGGCACCTCGATCACCGCGCCACGCCCCCATCCAGTAACGTCCACACCCACCCGACAGCAGCACCCAAGGAACCACATGGACACCGTCAACGGCGGCATATCGTTCTGGTACGCACAGGAGGGCACGCCGGCCCCCCGGGAACCACTCCCCGGCGACACCACGGCAGACGTCTGCATCGTCGGCGGCGGCTACACCGGCCTGTGGACCGCGTACTACCTCAAGAAGGCCGTCCCCTTCCTCAACATCACCGTCCTGGAAGGCAGGTTCTGCGGCTACGGCGCCTCCGGCCGCAACGGCGGCTGGCTCTACAACGGCATCGCCGGCCGCGCCCGCTACGCCAAGCGCCACGGCCACGAGGCCGCCGTCCGCCTCCAGCGGGCGATGAACGACACCGTCGCGGAGGTCGTCAAGGTCGCCGGCGACGAGGGCATCGACGCCGACATCCACCAGGGCGGCGTCCTCGAAGTCGCCCACACCCCCGCCCAGCTGGCCCGCCTGAAGGACTTCCACTCCGTCGAGGTGGCCTTCGGCGAAACCGACCGCGAGCTCTACGGCGCCCGCGACACCGCCGCCCGCATCCGCGTCACCGGCGCGGTCGGCTCCAGCTGGACGCCGCACGGCGCCCGCATCCACCCGGTGAAACTGGTCAAGGGCCTGGCCGCCGCCGTCGAAGCCCTCGGCGTCACGATCCACGAATCGACACCCGTCACCGAGATCAAGCCGAAGCACGCCGTCACCCCGTACGGCACGGTCCGCGCGCCCTACGTCCTGCGCTGCACCGAGGGCTTCACCGCGAACCTCAAGGGCCACAAGCGCACCTGGCTCCCCATGAACTCCTCCATGATCGCCACAGAGCCGCTACCCCCCGAACTGTGGGACGAACTCGGCTGGAGCAACCGCGAAACCCTCGGCGACCTGGCCCACGCCTACATGTACGCCCAGCGCACCGCCGACGACCGCATCGCCCTCGGCGGCCGCGGCATCCCGTACCGCTACGGCTCACGCACCGACAACGACGGCCGCACCCAGCCCGCCACCATCGAGGCCCTGCGCGACATCCTGATCCGCTTCTTCCCCGCCCTCGCCGGCACCCGCATCGCCCACGCCTGGTCCGGCGTCCTCGGCGTCCCCCGCGACTGGTGCGCCACCGTCACCCTCGACCGCTCCACCGGCCTCGGCTGGGCCGGCGGCTACGTCGGCTCGGGCGTCGCCACCGCCAACCTCGCGGCCCGCACCCTGCGCGACCTGATCCAGCAGGACTCCGGCCAGTCCGGCCCCACGGACCTCACCACCCTCCCCTGGGTCAACCACAAGGTCCGCCCCTGGGAACCGGAACCCCTGCGCTGGCTCGGCGTCCACACCCTCTACGCCGCCTACCGCACCGCGGACCACCAGGAGGCCACCACCCACACCCCCACGACCCCCCGCCTCGCCACCTTGGCGGACCGCCTCTCGGGCAGGCACTGACGGGAACCGCACGTCTCGCGGAGGCACGGGGAGGCACCCGAAAAGGCCCCGGACGCACTGGTCCGGGGCCTTGCCCACCGAGCTCCTGTCGGGTTCGAACCGAGGCCCGTGCTGCACAAGTCGATTCGGAGAGGTGAACCAGGCCTACGAGCTCGCGCTGCCCCTCACCATCGACACATTGAGCGCGAGAACCCTCTCGACTGCTCCCAGGACCTCGTCGTCGGAGGGATCCACCAGCTCACGCATCTCGGCCAGCCTCGACATCGCGGGTCACCTCTGCCATCCAGGCACGCCAGTTCTTGGTGGGTCTCTTCGCCATGGCGGGAAGGTGCGCCGGGGCACTGACATCCGCGGTCCTGGGATCAGACAGAAGGGCCGGCGCCGGGGAGGCATGCCCCTGCGCCGGCCCTTCGCAAAGAGCCCCCTGTCGGGTTCGAACCGACGACCCCCGCTTTACAAGAGAGGGAAGGCCACTGCGGCTCTGACCTGCACATCTTCCCATCAGGCAGACGTGCCATCAGGCCCCTGCTGACTACCGGTGTTCCCCGTGACTCCCCGCCCGATCTGGCACGGGTGTGGCACGCTGCCACCAGTCGCACCACTGGTCCGTGAACTCATCCCGGTGATCCAGGAAAAGCCTCGCGCAGGCATGGCGCTTGCGTGACACTTTAAAGGTGTTCGAAACTACGACGCTAGATGAACTTCTCCAGTCTTGCCGATCCGCCCTGCGCGATTTCGCACCGTCTCCAGACGATCAGACTGGGCTGGCCTACGCCACAGGCAGAGCTAGCCAGTTCCCTGTCGATCGCAAGGTTCTTCCGGTTCCGGGGGTGGTGGAATTGGTGATGCGCCTGGGCGTGGGGGCTCATAATTTGGGGAGGGCCGAGAAACTGGCATGGGAGTACCCTTTTAAGTTTCGAGGTCACTCATGCGCGCTAGCCTTGCAGAAATTTGGGATGCGTCTCTACATCACCCCACTGGAGGACGGTGAATCCGACCACCTAGAGGGCATCGCCAGGGAGATTTTCGGAAAGATCTCCGCCGCCGGTCGATGTATCGAGAGGCGCCTGCTTACGAAAGTGGCGAAGGAGGAAGTTCAAGCTGGCCGCGTCACGATCCACAACCAGGCTGGCAAGCTTCGGGCAATGTATGAATTCTTCCGACGTCTAGCCAAACAGGCCTACGCCGGCGAGGGAGTGCTGATGGGGGACCTGAAAAACGCTTCCGCGTCTGGATCGACTCCGGAGGCAGAGGAGCTCGCCCGCCAAATCCAGATGACAATCGGAGCGCCGATTGCTCGTGACCGCGAGGGCTTCTATGCGACCATCGCCATGATCAATGCCTACTTCAGCCTGCTCGAACATCTCCTAGTCCTCGCACTCCCAGCCACAGACTTCAACCCCAAGCGCGAGCCGATCACCGACTTCATCGGCAGCAAAATCCTAGAGAAGTATGATCGCGTATTCGACGTAAAGGGTGACCCTGTAGCCAAGAAATTCCGCGTCCGCCTTCATGGTGCGGCCGAAGTATGGCGAAACCCTTACGGTCACGGAGCGTTCGACAAGAGTCACGGCACGCTTTACTTTCAGGTTCCCGGCATCGGCGCGCTTCCTGCGATCCTTTCGGACATTCGATCTCATCCGACATTTCACTTCACCCCGGATCGCGAGAGCGCCTTTGAGGAATCGTGCACTCTCTTCGATGAGATTGACGAATGGCTGCGCAACGGACCTGTTCGCCACGGGGTGATGTGGGCTGAGGCTGGTCTCGGCGTCTCGTATGATTCATCATCTCTCGATCAATTTCGGTCGGCGGTTGAAGAGGGGGACGACGCGTTCATGTATTACCTGGAATCAGCGTCATATGCTGAAGAACAGGCAGCCAACATGGACTGGTAGAGGGGCCACGTTGGGACCGAGCCAGTCGTTGGTCATGCCCCAGGGGCCGCCTGCCGCATTTCCCACCACTCACCCCCGAACTCCCATCCCGTCTGCCGTCGACCCACACGTCAGTGGAGCGGGCGCGGTGCCGGGCGTCCAGGTGGAGCGCGCCACTGTACGAACGACCTGGACGCCCGGTGCCGTGTCTGCTCGGCTTGTCCTGGGTCGATGGCAGACGGGATGGGAGTTCCCCGCCTCAGCACCCCACCGGCCGGCACCCGCGTACGCCCCGCCATCCCGGAGCCTGAGGCCCCCGCCGGAGGCATGTCGGTGACCTTGGGCGCCGGTGGCCGTTGCGACTCGACTCATGCCCTTGGGCCTATCCCGCCTTGCAGGGGCGGGCGTCGGCGCAGCGGGGGCGGAGCGGGCCGAAGGCAGGAGCGGCGCCCCGAGCGGAGCCGGGAAGCCCGCCCGGCGGAGCGGAGCGCAGCCGGGTGCCTTGATGAGGTAGAGAAACCTGTAACAGCTCCCTATGGGCGGATGTACGCGATCGTCGCGTCGTCGTGCTGCTTGCTCCGGGGCCATCGGCTGAGATTGGGGTCGGCCTGCTCGATTTCGCGGACTTGCCGGATCGTGTCTTCGGGGCCATTGAGCGTGATCAGATCCAGAAAGCCCGGCCAATCGGTCGCATGGAACAAGGTCACGAGCCGCGCCGCGCCATCGGTCAACAGGGCCGCTCGCTGGACGTCGGACGCCCTCTCCGCACCGGTAATTGCCTGGCTTGCTGCTGCTGGGTCGGACGCTGCCACCCAGTACCCGCCCGGCTTGTTGCGGCTACCGCGCTCTTCCCGAACCAAGACCTGATGGGCCTGCTGTCGCTCGTCCGACCCTGGAGCCGCCTCCGCGAGTGCCTCGCGGGCTCGCGACGCCACGTGTGCAAGGCGATCATCCGTCGTGGCCGTGACGCTCCCGTTGCTGTCAATGAGGACTGTGCAGTCTCCTAGGACCAGCCACTCAAAGAGCCCGTTCCGTAGTCGCGCGATGGCCACCGTCGCGGATGGGGAGAGCGGACCGTCGACCGCGCAGGTGCGCCGGTGGACGTTCGCCGTGGTCTCGATGGCCTCTGCGAGGCAGTGAGCCAGGGAAGAGCCGGAATGATCCGCCTGGGTGTGCAGTCGGGTGCCGAGTTGCCTTACGTACCAGGCGACTCCGTGACTGCATCCCGACGTCAAGCCTGGCGCCATGCCGGCGCCGTCCAGCACCACGGCCACCGTGGAGCTGGAGAGCGCGAAGTCCTCGTTCGCCCCGTGAAGACGTGCGGCACTGACCTCGGAGACAAGCACGTTAGGTCGTCTCGTGGATCAGGACGCCACTGAGGGCTCGGCTACTTGTGATCGTCTTGCTGCCCGGCTCATAGTCGGCTGTGACCACCATGGAGAACGGGGAGCTTCCTGCCTGCTCGTAGATGCTGGCGATGTTCTCGCTGAGGAAGTGGGCCACGCCCAGCGAGGGCCGACACGTCCGCATCCCTGTTCAGGGCGGTGGCCTGATGGCGAACAAGAAGGGGAGGCGTCGTCGCTTCGGCAGTGTGCGGCAGCTTGCGTCCGGCCGTTGGCAGGCTCGCTACCGCGACCCGCTGACGGGCGAGATGAAGTCCGCGCCACACACCTTCGACACCAAGACGGACGCCGACGTCTGGCTGACCACTGTCGAGGCGGAGATCATCCGGGGCGCCTACCAGTCCCCCGACGCCGGCAAGGTGGCTTTCGGGGCTTACGCCGACGACTGGTTGAAGCACCGGAAGCTTGAGGACCGGACTCGGGAGCGGAACGAGAGCGTGATCCGGCTGCACATCAAGCCGACTTTCGGGGCGGGGACCGTAGCTGCGATCACCACGCCACGCGTACGGGCATGGCGTACCGCTCTCCTGGACGCCGGTGTGGGCGAGCCGACCGTCGTCAAGGCTTACCAGCTACTGCGGGCCATCCTGAACACTGCGGTGGATGACGAGCTGATCCGTCGCAACCCGTGCCGGATCAAAGGCGCCGACCGCTATGACGTTCCGGAGCGCCCCGTCCTCACCGTGGCTGAGGTGTACGCCGTGGCCAACGCCATCCAGCCGTACCACCGCGCGCTCATCCTCCTCGCCGCCTTCACCACGCTCCGGTTCGGTGAGCTGGCCTCGCTCCGGCGCCGGGACCTCGACCTGAACCGCGGGGTGGTCCTGGTCCGTCGTGCCCAGTCCGAGCTGCAGAACGGCAAGCTGGCCGACAAGGCGCCGAAGTCCGCCGCCGGTGTCCGGCCGGTCGCCTTCCCCGCCGAACTCGTCCCCGAGCTTGCTCACCACTTGGAGAACTTCGCCGGCGCCGGGCGGGACGGACACCTCTTCCAGGGACCCCGGGGTGGCCTCCTGCGGCGCAGCAACTTCCGGGACGACTGGACCGACGCCCGCACCAAGGCCGGCGTCTCCAGGGACGTGCACTTTCACGATCTGCGCCACACCGGGAACACCCTCGCCTCCAGCGCCGGGGCCAGTACCCGCGAACTCATGACGCGGATGGGGCACAGCACGACCCGGGCCGCGCTGATCTACCAGCACATGACGAGCGACCGCGATCAGCACATCGCCGGGAAGCTCGGAGAGATGATCCGCCGGGCCCGGGAAGAGCAGGAGAGGGGAGTGATCAGCCGCCTTCTGGCACGTAGGTGGCACGGCCGTGATCATGCCGAAGGGCCAGCCTCGGGGAAATCCCCCCGTGAGCTGGCCCTTCGTCTTGAGCCCCCTGTCGGGTTCGAACCGACGACCCCCGCTTTACAAGAGCGGTGCTCTGGCCAGCTGAGCTAAGGAGGCACTGCGCACGAGTGTAACCGGACGCCACCGACCGTCGCTGCGGAAATTGGCCTTCGTTCACCTACTGACAGACGCCAAACGGCCAGGTACCGTCACCCGGAGTTCACCCACGTGGACTAGACCCATCACTTCCTTCCACTCGGATCGTCCGGCACGTTCCTGCCGGTGAAGGGATCACATCACCATGGCTTCCGTCACGTTCGACAAAGCGACCCGGATCTACCCCGGGGGCACCAAGCCCGCCGTCGACCAGCTCGAGATCGAGATCGCCGACGGCGAGTTCCTCGTCCTCGTCGGCCCGTCCGGCTGTGGCAAGTCCACCTCCCTGCGCATGCTCGCCGGCCTGGAGGACGTCAACGGCGGCGCGATCCGCATCGGGGACCGCGACGTCACGCACCTGCCGCCGAAGGACCGGGACATCGCCATGGTGTTCCAGAACTACGCGCTGTACCCGCACATGACCGTCGCCGACAACATGGGCTTCGCGCTCAAGATCGCCGGCGTGAGCAAGGCGCTGATCCGCAAGAAGGTCGAGGAGGCGGCGAAGATCCTCGACCTCACCGAGTACCTGGACCGCAAGCCGAAGGCGCTCTCCGGCGGTCAGCGGCAGCGCGTCGCGATGGGGCGGGCCATCGTGCGGGAGCCGCAGGTGTTCCTCATGGACGAGCCGCTGTCGAACCTCGACGCCAAGCTCCGTGTCTCCACGCGTACACAGATCGCGAGCCTGCAGCGCCGTCTCGGCATCACCACCGTGTACGTCACCCACGACCAGGTCGAGGCGCTGACGATGGGCGACCGCGTCGCGGTGCTCAAGGACGGGTTGCTGCAGCAGGTCGACACGCCGCGCAACATGTACGACCGGCCGGCGAACCTCTTCGTCGCCGGGTTCATCGGCTCCCCCGCCATGAACCTGGTCGAGGTCCCGATCACCGACGGCGGCGTGAAGTTCGGCAACAGCGTCGTCCCCGTGTCGCGCGAGGCGCTGGCCGCCGCGAGCGGCAAGGGCGACAAGACCGTGACGGTCGGTGTCCGCCCGGAGCACTTCGACGTCGCGGGCGCCGAGAGCGACCAGGGCGTGGCGGTCCTGGTCAACGTCGTCGAGGAGCTCGGCGCCGACGGGTACGTGTACGGCTCCGCCCGCGTCGGCGGCGAGGACGACAAGGACCTGGTGGTCCGCGTCGGCGGCCGCTCCATCCCGGAGAAGGGCTCCGTGCTGCACGTCGTGCCGCGCCCGGAGGAGATCCACGTCTTCTCGACCTCCACGGGCGAGCGCCTCAGCGACTGACGCCCTCACACCCCGGCAACGGCCCCGCACTTCGGTGCGGGGCCGTTCCCGTAGGTCCGCCCGCCCGCCGGGATGTCGACAAATACCCCGGCACAGGGGTCATTTCGGACCCTGTTCGTCAACACCCGATTCGAAAAGGCGCGTCGAACCATCCCCCGTGGGGGTGACTAAATGTCTCCAAATCATCACTGGCCGCTACGCTCACGTCCGTGACCCACACAGCACGCCGAATCGGCCGCACTCTCGCCCTCGTCCTGCCCGTCGTCCTGGTGCTCTCCGGAACTCTCGCGGTCACCAGTGTCCCGTGGGCCGGCAGCCGCTCCGAGTCGCAGTTGCTCACCGCGTCGTCGGAGAACGTCTCCGTACGGGCCAAGTCCCGTGCACCGCAGGATATTCTCCGCGACCGCCTCCTCGCACAGCTTCAGGAGGAGAACCCCGGTGTCGCGCTGACCAGCCTGCAGCGTGCGGTGGAGGAGCGCCCCTCGCTCGCCAAGCACTGCATGTCGATCGCCCGCGCGCTCGGCCGCGCCGCCGTCCTCCACTACGGGCCCGTGCACGCCCAGTCGCACGCCCGGCCCGTGTGCGACACGTCGTACGCCTCCGGCGTCGCGAACGAGAGCTGAGCCACCCTGTCGAGGTATGCACACCTCTCCGACGCAGGCCGTGATCCTGGCGGGCGGCCAGGGCTCGCGTCTGCGCCCGTACACCGACGACCGCCCCAAGCCGATGGTCGAGATCCCGGGAACCGGGACCCCGATCATCGGCCATCAGCTTTCCTGGCTCGCCGCTGAGGGCGTCACGGACGCCGTCGTCTCCTGCGGCCACCTCGCCGACGTCCTCCAGCGCTGGCTGGAGTCGGCCGATCTGCCGCTGCGCGTCACCACCGTCGTCGAGCGCGAACCGCTCGGCCGGGGCGGCGGCCTGAAGTACGCGGCCGCGCGCCTGCCGCGCCCCGACCAGCCCTGGTACGCCACGAACGGCGACATCTGGACGCGCTTCTCGCTGCGCGAGATGGCCGCCTTCCACGCCGAGCGGGACGCCCTCGCCACCCTCTCGCTGGCCCGGCCCCGCATCCCCTGGGGCGCCGTCGAGACCGACACCTTCGGGAACGTCACCGACTTCGTCGAGGCGCCGCCGTCGCCGTACCTCATCAACGCCGGCGTGTACGTCCTCTCCCCCGCCTTCACACCGCTGCTGCCGGACGTGGGCGACCACGAGCGCACCACCTTCCCCCGCCTCGCCCGCGAGCGGCGCCTGGCGGGCTTCCCGCTGCCGCAGGGCGCCTACTGGCGGGCCATCGACACGGCGAAGGACCTGGAACGGGCGGCGGAGGAGCTCGCCGCGTACCAGTTCTGAGCTTGTCGCTGAACTCCGGCCGCCGGACGGGTGCCTGGTCTCTCGGAGCGACGCGACGCGTTATCGGACACGCTCCGTATGCTGCCGCCCATGAGTATGAACGGGGAGTACCTGCGCGTCACGCCCGCCGAACTGGACCGGGCCAGGAAGGATCCCGAGTGGGCGTGGGCTCTCGCCGAGAAGGCCCAGGACGCGCAGACGGAGGATGAACCCGTACCGGCCGAGGCGCGGCACTTCACTACACACCAGACATGGCAC
This sequence comes from Streptomyces sp. NPDC030862, assembly GCF_055571835.1. Taxonomy (NCBI): domain Bacteria; kingdom Bacillati; phylum Actinomycetota; class Actinomycetes; order Kitasatosporales; family Streptomycetaceae; genus Streptomyces; species Streptomyces sp. NPDC030862. The sequence continues at coordinate 323,312 of NZ_JBVIEN010000009.1, forward strand.
CTGCTCGGGTTCCTCCTGCAACGTTCTGGCTTCCCGGTCGACATCGTCCACGGAGAGGAACCCCTCGCCACCGATGACTGGGGTTACGAGCCGCCGCGGTACGTGACCCCCGAGCGAGTACAGCTGGCCGCTGACACCCTGCACCGGACGACGTACGACCGGCTGATCCAGGGTGTCGAACCCTCCGAACTCACCAAGGCCGAGATCTACCCCCAGATCTGGGACTCGTCCGCCTCACTGGAGTGGGCCCGCGACCTGTTCACGCCCCTGACGGAGTTCTTCCGGGGGGCCGCGTCCACCGGTCACGCGATGCTGATCTGGATCGACTGATCCAGGTGTCGCCCGTCTCCTCCAGCACGGATCCGTAGAGGGCGTTGGCCAGAGCCTGGGCCTGCTCCGGGGAGATGCCGAGGCCGAGCGGTACCCGGCGAGGGCTGTACGGGGACGAGCACACGGCGATCGGACTGTCGCCGGTCACGGTCCACCGGGGCCCGCCGGTCGAGTCCTGCTCGCCCACCAGGGATGCGGCCAGCTCGCCGGCCGCATCCGGACGTATCCCACAGCACGCGAGCGCTCGCGCCACGGTGTCACGCGCTTCGCCGGGCGTGTCGGCATCGCCGAGCATCGGCAGGAGCAGCAGGAGGCGCTGGGACGGATCGGACAGGCCTTCGTCGCCGTCCTGCGCGCTCGCGGCGAGAGTGACGAGTTCGGCCCAGGACAGGCCCGGGCCGGCCTGGTCGGCGCCGCACTGCCCGAGGTGACCGAGTCGCCCCCATGCGGGGTGGCGGACGAAGAAGTCGACGTTGTTCTCGTCCTCGAAGGAGGCGTAGACGACGTAGGCCGTATGCCCGCCGGCGAAGCGGACCCGAACGACGGGCCAGGGCTGCTCGGGGTCGGCGAGGCGATCCACCATCGCTTCGTAAGCCGATGCGTCCACCCCGTACCGCTCTGGCCGCCCACCCGGGTCACCCATCGTCAACAGGACATGGGCGAGCCAGAAGGCGGGGTCTCGCACGAGGTCCTCGCCCTCGACCAGGTCGCAGTCCTCGAAGTACTCCGGGATGTGCACGGCGGCGCTCATAGCGAGAGGTTACGGAAGACCGGGGCCGAGCTTTCGGCCGGGTGGGCGCCGGGTGGTGTTCGACGAGGGGCCGTCACCGTGGGGAACACGGTGACGGCCCCTCTCGCTCGTGTGTCGTGCGGGTCAGCCGAGCAGGCCGCCGATCGGGTTCCGGTTGCCGCCGCTGGAACCGCCGTCCTCGGAGCCGCCCGAGCCGCTGTCGTCGGAGCCACCGCCGCCCCCGCCCGAGGTGCCGGTGGAGCCGCTGGAGGACGGGCCCGAGCTGCTGCTGGCCGGCGGCTCCGGGTCCACGGGCCGGGACTGCTGCGGGGGCCGCTGGCCGGTGCCTTGCGTGGCGGTCGGCCGCTGGTCCTGCGCGCGCTCGCTCTCCCGGACGGTCCCGGCCGGGGTCGACTCGTCGGCGGTCGGGGCCTTGGAGGTGGACGCGGACGGCTTGGGCGGCCGGTGGGAGGACTCGCCGCGGGAGGACGGGGACTGCGAGCCGGGCTCCTGCGGCAGGGGCCGGCCGGGCAGGTGGTTGGTCGGGTCGTCGTTCGGCCCGGGCACGGTGACCATCTCGGTGGAGCGTACGGCTCCGCCGAGCACCGACCCGATGAGCAGCGTCAGGCCCACCACGACGGCCGCGACGAGCGCCCCGCGCCGCAGGACGCGGCGGCGCAGGTCCCACAGGGCGGAGCGGGGGCCGAGCGTGCGCCAGGCCTCGCCGGCGAGGCGGCCGTCGATGGAGTAGACGGGGGCGCCCGCGATGATCAGCGGTGACCAGGCGGCGAGGTAGACGATGTCGGGCGCGTCGTACGCGGGGACGGTGCGCCAGCTGACGGTGAGGATGAGCGCGGCGGAGAGCAGCGCGCCGAAGACGGCCGCCACCCGCTGCCAGAGGCCCAGGACGGTGAGCACGCCGACGATGACCTGGGCGAAGGCGACGGTGAGTCCGGCGCCGACGGGGTGGGCGAGGGCGAAGTCGCGCAGCGGTTCGGCGGCGGGCCAGGGGTGGAGGGAGGTGAGCCACTTGACCATGGAGCCGCGCTCGCCGCCGTCGAAGTAGACGGGGTCGCAGAGCTTGCCCATGCCGGCGTAGATGGAGATGAAGCCGAGGAAGACGCGCAGGGGCAGCAGGACGACGCCGAGGTTCATGCGGCGGCCGGGGTAGTAGGCGTGCCGCTGGGCGGCGGCGTCGGCGTAGGCCGCGCGGCGGTCGCCGCTGCCGCGCGTCGGGGTGTCGTCCGCGGCGTAGTCGTCCTGGTCGGTGCCGTCGGCGTGGGCGGCGGGGTCGTGCCGATGGTGGCGGTCATGCCCCCCGTAGGCACTCCCCTCGTAGCCGCTCCCCTCGTAGCCGCTCCCCTCGTAGCCGCTCCCCTCGTAGCCGCTCTCCTCATAGGCGCTTTCGGCGCGCCGCATGGGCGGCAGGAGGGGCGTCGGCATGGTGTCGTCGGAGAGGGTGACGCGGGGGATGACCTGGGTGGCGCCGGCGTCGCGCGACGGGTCGAGGGTGTCCACGGCGGCGGAGTCCCGTACGGCCTGGAGGAGGCCGGTCGCTCCGGGGTCGCCGGGTGACGACTTCCCGCTCCATACGACGGTCGCCCGCCGCCGTCCTCCCGCTCCCGCCGCGCCCGCGCTCACGGCGGGTACACGGGTGGTGGTTTCGGCGTACCGAGGCTTCTTGACCGGGGCGAGCTGCACCCGGAAGCTGGCGTGGTTCACGATGACCTGCGCGGGATCGCAATCCACCTTGACCATGCTCAACGCAGGCTGATCGTCGAACCCGGGCCGGGGCGTTCTGGTGTCCACACTCATCTAACCGAGTGACGCGGGGTTAGGACACTGCCTTGACGGCGGGGAAATGTCCGAGACCCGTCAAGATCATGACGGGTCTCGGATGGGTGTACGCGTCAGGCGCGGCGGCGCGCCGCCTCGTACAGGACGACACCGGCCGCGACACCGGCGTTGAGCGACTCGGCGCCGCCCGGCATCGGGATGCGGACGAGGAAGTCGCAGGTCTCGCCGACCAGGCGGGAGAGGCCCTTGCCCTCGCTGCCGACGACGATGACGACCGGGCCGCCGAGGGCGTCCAGCTCGTGGACCTCGGTGTCACCGTCGGCGTCCAGGCCGACGACGGTGATGCCGGCCTTCTGGTACGCCTCCAGGGCGCGGGTCAGGTTGGTCGCGCGGGCGACCGGGGTGCGGGCGGCGGTGCCGGCCGCGGTCTTCCAGGCGCCTGCGGTCATGCCGGCCGCGCGGCGCTCGGCCACGACGACGCCGTGGCCGCCGAAGGCGGAGACGGAGCGGACGACGGCGCCGAGGTTGCGCGGGTCGGTGACGCCGTCGAGGGCGACGATCAGCGGGTCCTCGCCGTCGTCGAAGGCGGCCGCGGCGAGGTCCTCGGGGTGGGCGTACTCGTACGGCGGGACCTGGAGGACGAGGCCCTGGTGGTTGAGGCCGTTCGTCATGCGGTCGAGCTCGGGGCGCGGGGCCTCCATGAGGTTGATGCCGCCGCGGTCGGCCGCGAGCTTCAGCGCGTCGCGCACCCGCTCGTCGTTGTCGATGAACTGCTGGACGTACAGCGTCGACGCCGGCACGCCGTCGCGCAGGGCCTCGAAGACGGGGTTGCGGCCGACGACCATCTCGGACGTGCCCTTGCCGCCGCGGCGGGCGACGGGGCGGCGCGTGGCCTTCTTCGCCTGGGCGTTGGCGATGCGGTTCTTCTTGTGCCCCTTGCGAGCGGACGCGGGCGGCGTCGGGCCCTTGCCTTCCAGGCCCCGGCGCCGCTGGCCACCGCTGCCGACCGTCGCGCCCTTCTTGTTGGACGTGCGGCGGTTCCTGCGCTGGCTGTTCCCGGCCATGACTTACCTGCTCTGGTCGATGCGTGTCGTACGTACGTCTGTATGAAGCGTCTATATGAAGTGTGCCAGCGCGGGGGCTACCGCGCGCCGAGCGTCCAACGCGGGCCGTCGGGGCTGTCCTCGATGACCAGGCCGGACTGGCCGAGCTGGTCGCGGATCGCGTCCGCCGTCGCCCAGTCCTTGCGGGCCCGCGCCGACTGGCGCTGGTCCAGGACCATGCGGACGAGGCTGTCGACGACGCCGTGGAGGTCCTCGCCCCGGTCGGCCTCGCCCGCCCAGTGCGGGTCGAGCGGGTCCAGGCCGAGGACGCCGAGCATGGCGCGGACCTCGGCGAGGCGGGCGACCGCGGCGTCCTTGTCGTCGGCGGCGAGCGCGCTGTTGCCCTGGCGCACGGTGGTGTGGATGATCGCGAGCGCCTGCGGGACGCCCAGGTCGTCGTCCATCGCCTCGGCGAAGGCGGGCGGCACCTCGGCGGCCGGCTCGACGGCCTTGCCGGCCTTCTCGACGACGCGCTGGATGAAGCCCTCGATGCGCGCGAAGGCGGACTCGGCCTCGCGCAGGGCCTCCTCGCTGTACTCGATCGTCGACCGGTAGTGCGGGGTGCCCAGGTAGTAGCGCAGGACGATGGGCCGCCACTGCCGGACCATCTCGGAGACGAGCACGGAGTTGCCCAGCGACTTGGACATCTTCTCGCCGCTCATGGTCACCCAGGCGTTGTGCACCCAGTAGTGGGCGAAGTCGTCGCCGTACGCCTTGGCCTGCGCGATCTCGTTCTCGTGGTGCGGGAAGACCAGGTCGAGGCCGCCGCCGTGGATGTCGAAGGCGGTGCCCAGGTACTTGTGCGCCATCGCCGAGCACTCCAGGTGCCAGCCGGGGCGGCCGCGGCCCCACGGCGTCTCCCAGTCGGGCTCGCCCGGCTTGGTCGCCTTCCACATGGCGAAGTCGCGCGGGTCGCGCTTGCCGGTGATGCCCTCCTCGGCGGGCTGGCGCAGGTCGTCGATGTCCTGGTTCGACAGCGACAGGTACTCCGGGAAGGAGCGCACGTCGAAGTAGACGCTGCCGTCCGCCACGTACGCGTGACCGCGCTCGATGAGGCCGCGCATCATCTCGACCATCTCGGTCACGTGGCCGGTGGCGCGCGGCTCGTAGGTGGGCGGGAGGCAACCGAGGGCCTCGTAGCCGTCGTTGAACGCGCGCTCGTTCTCGTACCCGATGGCCCACCAGGGGCGGCCCTGGTCCGCGGACTTGGCGATGATCTTGTCGTCGATGTCCGTGACGTTGCGGATGAACGTCACGTCGTAGCCGCGGTAGGCGAACCAGCGGCGCATGATGTCGAAGTTCAGCCCGGACCGGATGTGCCCGATGTGCGGGGCAGCCTGCACCGTGGCGCCGCACAGGTAGATCGAGACACAGCCCGGCCTGAGCGGGGTGAAGTCACGGATCTGCCGGGCGCTGGTGTCGTACAGGCGAATAGTCACCACTCCAGAGTAGTGGGCCGGTGCCAGTGCCCCGTGCCTCAGGTGGTACGGACGAGGAGCGCCGTCGCGATGGCGGCGAGGCCCTCGGCGCGGCCGGTGAGGCCGAGGCCGTCCGTCGTCGTGCCGGACACGGACACCGGGGCGCCGGCCGCCGCGCTGAGCGCCTTCTGAGCCTCGTCGCGCCGCTTGCCGATCTTCGGGCGTACGCCGATGACCTGGACGGCGATGTTGCCGATCTCGAAGCCCTCGGCGCGGACGATCCGGGCGGCCTCGGCGAGCAGGGTGACGCCGGACGCGCCGGACCACTCGGGGCGGGAGGTGCCGAAGTGGGCGCCGAGGTCGCCGACGCCGGCGGCGGAGAAGAGCGCGTCGCAGGCGGCGTGGGCGGCGACGTCGCCGTCGGAGTGGCCGGCGAGGCCGTAGCCGTCGGAGTCCTCCCAGAGGAGGCCCGCGCACCACAGCTCGCGGCCCTTCTCGAAGGCGTGGACGTCGGTGCCGATGCCGATGGTCGGCAGGCTAGAAGCCATCGTTGGCCCTCCTGCGGGCGAGGACCGCCTCCGCGAGGAGGAGGTCGAGGGGTCGGGTCACCTTGAACGCCTCCTCGTGGCCGGGGACGACCACGACCGGCTCGCCGAGCTGCTCCACCATGCTCGCGTCGTCGGTGACGCTGCCGGTGACGGTCGTGTGCGCGCGCACGAGCGTGTCGCGGTCGAAGCCCTGCGGGGTCTGTACGGCGCGGAGCGTGGCCCGGTCGGGCGTGGCGACGACCGGCTCGGGCTCGCCCTTCTCGCCGTCCTGGCGCGGCTCGACCTGCTTGACGGTGTCGGCGAGCGGCAGCGCGGGCACGACGGCGACGGCCCCGTCCCGTACGGCCTCGATGACCGCGTCGACGGTGTCGACGGGCACCAGCGGGCGGGCCGCGTCGTGGACGAGGACGGTGGTGATGCCGTCGGGCAGGGCGTCCAGGCCGAGGCGGACGGACTCCTGGCGCGTCTCGCCGCCGGGCACGACGAGGTAGTCGGTGCGCTCGGGGAGCGCGTGCGCGTCGAGGAGGTTCTTGACCTCGGCGGCGCCCTCCGGCGGGGCGACCACGACGACGAGCGAGACCGCGCGGGAGGCCGCCATGGCGCGTACCGCGTGGATGAGGATGGGGGTGCCGTTCAGCGCGCGGAGCGCTTTGGGGGCGCCCGGGCCGAGCCGTACGCCCCGGCCCGCTGCGGGGATCACCGCGGCGGTGCGGGTCGCGCGTGCGGGGGGTGCTTCGTCAGACATGGGTTGCACTCCGGCAGGTTTGTTGACTCGGCCGATTTGGGTATGGCCTTGGAGGCACGCCCGGACCGGAGGACGGTCGGGGTACTGTCGGCGCGGCGCCTTGACCGGACCCTTGCCCCTTCCGTGACGACGGTCGAGCGGGCCGCACCGGCCGGGGTACGGACATGCCGCAGCGCCCGGCGACGCGCTGTTGATCCGTACGTTTCGTACGAGTGGATCACAGCATGTCAGCGGGCACTGCGGCAACGCTTCGCGTCAGAACCGCTTGCGCGTCAAGACGTGCGTGTCAAGACGTGCGTGTGCGTGCGTGTCAGGACGCGAGGACCTCGTCGAGCAGGGCCTCGGCCTTGTCCTCGTTGGTGTTCTCGGCGAGCGCGAGCTCGCTCACCAGGATCTGGCGCGCCTTCGCGAGCATGCGCTTCTCTCCGGCGGAGAGACCGCGCTCACGCTCACGGCGCCACAGGTCACGCACCACTTCGGCGACCTTGATGACGTCGCCGGAGGCGAGCTTCTCGAGATTTGCCTTGTAGCGACGGGACCAGTTCGTCGGCTCCTCGGCGTACGGCGCGCGCAGCACCTCGAAGACCCGGTCCAGCCCATCCTGACCGACCACATCGCGCACGCCGACGAACTCCGCATTGTCCGCTGGCACACGAACCGTCAAGTCGCCCTGGGCGACCTTGAGCACCAAGTAGGTCTTGTCCACGCCTTTGATCTGGCGAGTTTCGATGGCCTCGATCAGCGCGGCCCCGTGATGGGGATAGACCACGGTGTCGCCAACCTTGAACGTCATGTGACAGGTACCCCTTCCGTGGCTATCCAGGGTAACACGAGAACAGCTTCTTCTGAATGGCGTTTTCGCAGGTCAGGGCATATCTCGGGGCTTGACAACACCGACGGGAACGTGCTGCGGAGGGCTTGCGGAAGGGGGTATTCGCAGGTCGGAGCGGCTGCACGGGCGAGCGGAAACGGGCCCGATACACGCATCCGGCTGCGGCGTGGCGAGGGTGAACGTCCTGTTTTGTCGGGTTCGAAGCGGTGAAGATCACGTACTCCGTTCGGATGTCGGTCACCCGCTCGGACGAGGGCGGCCATGATTCCCGAATTGGCGCGCGAGTGATCACCGAGGCTTTTCGGTTAACGAATGCGGAATTGATCAAGGAGGGTTATGTGAACGCCGTACGAGTGAGGTGAGGGGGTGGGGCGAGGGGGCCGGTTGAGGGGACCGGGTGGCGGAGGCCGACACGGACCGGGGATGGACCGGGGATGGACCGGGACCGGGTCGGGGGCGGGTCGGGTGCGGGAGCGGGGAGAGGGGTCGGTAACCTGAGCCCGCTGAGTGATCCTTAGCTCAGGCTTACCCGTCCGTCTTCGGTCGCCGTCATCCGTCCGTCCGTACGTCCTAGGAGTTGCCGCCGCCGTGAGCCGCAGCCTTCGACGCGGCGCCCTCGCCGCCACCGCCATCGTGTTCTCGATCGCCTCGCTCTCCGCCTGCGGCGCCGGCAATGACGCCCAGACGCTCCAGATCAGGCCGGACAACGCCGCCACCACCGTGGGCGACATCAAGGTGCAGAACGCCACGGTGCTCACGCAGGCGGGAGGTGGGAAGGACGGCGCCGCCGTCGTCTCCGCCACCCTCTTCAACGGCGGCGACAAGCCCGAGACGCTGGAGGGCATCCAGCTGCCGGGCTCCGACGCCACGGTGAAGCTCTCCCCCGCCGAGGGCTCGGGCGCCGTCACCGTCCCGGCGAACGGCTCGATCGTCATCGGCGGCGAGGGCAACGCCTCCGCGGTCATCGAGAACGTCGGCGACGCCGCCGCCGCCGGCGAGGCCCGCGAGGTCGTCTTCAAGCTCAGCGAGACCGGTGACGTGAAGCTGGACGCGTTCGTCGTGCCGGCGACCGGCTACTACGCGGACTTCGGTCCGTCCCAGGCCCCGAAGTCCCCGGAGTCCCCGGAGGCGACGAAGTCGCCCGAGGCCACGCCGACCGGTTCGCCCACCGGTTCGCCGACCGGCTCCCCCACGGGTTCGCCCGCGCAGGGCGAGGCCCAGGGTGAGGCCACCCCGGGCGCCCCGGCGGGCGGCGAGCAGTCGCACGCGGCCGACCACTGATGTACCACTGACGTACCGCTGACGTAGCAGCGCGCGAGGGGCGCCCCACCGGACCTTTCCGGTGGGGCGCCCCTCGTATGCGTACGCCGGGCGGGCAGGCCTACGGCTCGAACTTGTAGCCCAGCCCCCGGACCGTGACCAGGTAGCGCGGCGCGCCCGGGTCCGGCTCGATCTTGGCGCGGAGCCGCTTGACGTGGACGTCGAGGGTCTTGGTGTCCCCGACGTAGTCGGCGCCCCACACCCGGTCGATCAGCTGCATGCGCGTGAGGACGCGGCCCGCGTTGCGCAGCAGCATCTCCAGCAGGTCGAACTCCTTCAGCGGCAGGTCGACCTTGGCGCCGGAGACCGTGACGACGTGGCGGTCCACGTCCATCCGTACCGGCCCCGCCTCCAGGGCGGCCGGGGCGACCTCCTCCGGTTCGCCGCGGCGGCGGAGCACCGCGCGGATGCGGGCGACCAGCTCACGGGAGGAGAAGGGCTTCGTGACGTAGTCGTCCGCCCCTATCTCCAGGCCCACGACCTTGTCGATCTCGCTGTCCTTGGCCGTGACCATGATGACGGGCACGTTCGAGCGGCCGCGCAGCTGGCGACAGACCTCCGTGCCCGGCAGGCCGGGCAGCATGAGGTCGAGCAGGACGAGGTCGGCGCCGTTGCGCTCGAACTCGTCGAGCCCCTCGGGCCCGGTCGTCGCGACGGCGACTTCGAAGCCCTCCTTGCGGAGCATGTAGGACAGGGCGTCGCTGAAGGATTCCTCATCCTCGACGACAAGGACTCGGGTCACGGAAGGACCTCCGGGGCGGTGAGCGGTTCTGAGGTGGTCGCTGAGTCGTGATGCGTCCGGCCGTGGGGCCGGCCGTTCTGCCGTACGGCGCCGGCCTCGGGGAGGCGCAGCGTGAAGGTGGAGCCCTGTCCTTCGGTGCTCCAGACCGTGACCTCCCCGCCGTGCGAGGCGGCCACGTGCTTGACGATCGCCAGGCCCAGGCCCGTACCACCGGTGGCACGGGAGCGGGCGGGGTCGACGCGGTAGAAGCGCTCGAAGATGCGCTCCTTGTCCTTGTCGGGGATGCCGATGCCCTGGTCCGTGACGGCGATCTCTATCAGATCGCCCCCGGGGGCGGCGACGCGGCGGGCGGCGATGCCGACGCGCGTGTGGGCCGGGGAGTAGTTGACGGCGTTCTCGACGAGGTTGCCGAGAGCGGCGGCGAGCTGGCCTCGGTGGCCCCAGACGTACAGGTCCTGGGTGCCGCCGGCGGCCATGGTGATCTGCTTGGTGGTGGCGGTGTGCCGGGAGCGGTCGACGGCCTCGGCGACGAGCTCGTCCACCCGGACGGGCTCGGCGTCCTCCAGCGGGTCGTCGTTCTGCACCCGGGAGAGGTCGATGAGCTCCTGGACGAGGTTGGTGAGGCGGGTCGCCTCGATCTGCATGCGCCCGGCGAAGCGCATGACCGCCTCGGGGTCGTCGGAGGCGTCCATGACAGCCTCCGAGAGCAGGGAGAGCGCCCCGACGGGGGTCTTGAGCTCATGGCTGACGTTGGCGACGAAGTCGCGGCGTACGGCCTCGATGCGGCGGGCCTCGGTGAGGTCCTCGACCAGGAGCAGGACCAGCCGGGAGCCGAGGGGCGCGACACGGGCCGAGACGGCGAGGGCTTCGCCGCGGCCGGTGCCGCGCCGGGGCAGGTCCAGCTCGACCTGGCGTATCTCGCCGTCGCGGCGGGTGTCGCGCGCCATGTGGAGCATCGGCTCGACGGCCAGCTTGCCGCCGCGGACCAGGCCGAGCGCGTACGCCGCGGAGCTGGCCTTGACGACGGAGTCGCTCTCGTCGAGCACGACCGCGGAGGAGCGGAGCACCGACAGCACGGTGTCCACGCCGGGTGGGAGCACCGCGTCGGTGTGCAGGGAGGTACGGGTGGGCCTGGCCTGGTCGCGCTCGCTCCAGCGGAACGCCAGCATGGCGATCACGCCGGTGCACGCCCCGGCGATCGCGGCCAATGCGGCAACCGCCGCGTTCACGTCCATGCGTCCAGGTTATGCGGGTGCTCGGACATGCTCCCAGCCATCCGTGTGGGTGCTCGAACAGTCGTCGCTCAGAGTTCACCGAGGGGAAAGTGACGGTTCACTTGAGAGGGAGGCCCCGGACTTTTTCGGCTCGGACCGTGGGAACGTAGGGGCCCGAGCCCACCCCGGACCCCTGAGGTTCGCACTGAGAGAGGGACATCCATGCGGGACGCGTACCACGAGGAACTGGACTCGATCGGCGAGGGCCTGGTCGAAATGGCCCGGCTGGTCGGGTCGGCGATCGGGCGCGCCACGACGGCGATGCTCGACGCGGACCTGAAGCTGGCGGAGGCCGTGATCGCGGCCGACCAGAAGGTCGACGACCTCCAGCACGACCTGGAGGCGCGGGCCATAGCCCTGCTGGCGCGCCAGCAGCCCGTCGCGACGGACCTGCGCATCGTGGTGACCTCGCTGCGGATGAGCGCGGACCTGGAGCGCTCCGGCGACCTCGCCCAGCACGTCGCCAAGCTGGCTCGCCTGCGCTTCCCGAACCGCGCGGTGCCGCGGGACCTGCACGCCACCATCCTGGAGATGGGCCAGCTGGCGCAGCGCCTGATGGCGAAGGCGGCGGAGGTCATCATCACCAAGGACGTCGACCTGGCGCTCCAGCTGGAGCACGACGACGACGAGATGGACCGCCTGCACCGCACGCTCTTCCAGCACCTGATGGACGACCGCTGGAAGCACGGCATCGAGACGGCGGTCGACGTGACGCTGCTGGGCCGCTACTACGAGCGCTTCGCCGACCACGCGGTGTCGGTGGCCAAGCGCGTGGTGTACCTGGTGACGGGCGAGCACGCGGACGAGCTCCAGCAGGCGGAGGCCCCGGTCGAGGGCGCCTGACGGTCGCCTCCCCGTCGGGGTCGGGCCTCTGTGCGCCGTTGATGCGCCCTGGCGGGTGGGCATGCAATGGGGAGAGGTGACGTACGCCTTCGAACGTACGCCTTTGAGGAGGGACCCCATGGCAGATTCCCCCGTGAGCGGCACCCAGCAGGAAGCAGCACCGGTCGAAGTGGTCCACCTGCCCGTCCTCGGCGCCTGCGGTTGCGGCTCGGGCTGCGGCTGCGGCTGCCAGTCGGGCGCGCCGTGCCAGTGCGGCGGCTGCTGCGGCTGAGCGGCCGGGCGTAGGCGCGGGCCCCGTCCGGACGACCGGGCGGGGCTCAGCGCTGCCGGCCGTCGTCCGTGACCTCCAGCGTGTGGCGGGCCAGGCCGATGAAGGCGAGGTACGCGTCCCGCAGTTCGACGAACGCGGCGTCGTAGGCGTGCCTGCGCTCGGGGCTGTCGTCGCCGATGAGCGCCTTGAGCAGCGGCTGCAGGCGGCGGCTCAGCTGCCGTACGTGCTCCGCGGCCTCGGAGACCTCGGCGGGGCCGTCGAGGCGCACCTCGTGGTTGGCCCGGTTCATGGCCGCGATGGCGGGCGCGGTGCGCTCGTACATCCGCGTCAGCAGGCGGTCCTTCGTCTCGCGGTCGCTTGCGGCGTCGACGTCGTTGATCTGCCAGGTGATCTCGAAGAAGGCGTGCGCGCAGCCCATCATCTCCCGGTAGGTGGCACGGCGCCGCTCCCGCTGTTCGCGCAGCGCCTCCGCCACCACGACCGTCCGGGCCTGCACCAGCGCGGCGCGCGAGGTCGCCCGCGCGGTGATGTAGCTGGCCGCGAGCGCGGTCAGCGCGGTGAGGACGCCGACCCACAGTCCGCTGTTCGCCATGGTGCGGCAGTCTGCCAGCGCCGCGGGGAGGTGGACAATGACAAGTCCCTTGCCGCCCCGGGGTCTTCAGGCCCCGGTGACGCGCCGGGGCGGAGGGGGACGAGGGAGGAGGGGGCCATGGCCGGCGAGGACTTCTTGTCGGTGTGCGACGACGTGCCTCATCACGTGGTGCTCACCGACCCCGGCACGCGTGCGCTGGACGTCGCCCAGGTCGTACGCCGGCTGACGGGTCTGAGCCTCTGGCGCAGCAGGGCCCTGGCCATGCAGGTGCCCGCCGTGATCCTTGACGGCGCACCGCGAGAGGACGCCGAGGCGGCCGTCGCCGCTTTCCGCGCTGTCGGAGCGCGGGCCTGGGCGGGGCCCGCATAGCAACGAGCCCCTTGCCTGCGGGAAACCGCAGGCAAGGGGCTCGTTCGTGGGCGTTTGTTACTCCTTGCCCTGGATCTTGTCGGGGATCTTGGGGAGCTGGCTTTTCCCTGCACAGCGGCAGTGGGGCCGTGCGCCTGGTGGTCGTCGTTGGTCGTCATTGGCCACTGTCGAGCGGCTTGGGACGGCCCAGAGATGGCCCGGCACGCCGCCCCCTCTGACGGCCGGCGCCCTCGACGCGTCGCGTCTGAGCCTCAACCGACGTTAGTCAGCCACGCCGGCGAGAACGCCGGCCGATTGACGCGCGCGTCTGCCTCGCTGCGCCCCGCCGTCCTCGGCCACGTTGCCAATGCTGGCGTCGGCCAGGTCGGAACATGCCTCGTAGCTAACCCGACTCGCTTGTGAGAGCCACTCGGACCCGGGCCTGATCCCGCGGGTGTGCGCACACCTCAAGCCGTCCAGCCAGGAGCGCACCCGCAAGGCGATTGCGCCCGTCTTCGCCTAGCCGAGGTTGACCCCGCGCAACCTCACCCTCACCGCCCAGTTCGAAAACATCACCCACGAAGCGCCGAAGCTAGCATCTGAAATCACCAACCGTGATTTGGTACCGCCGCGCCAGATCACAGATTGAGAATCACCGAAGCTAGCATCTGAAATCACCAACCGTGATTTGGTACCGCCGCGCCAAATCACAGATTGAGAATCACCGAAGCTAGCATCTGAAATCACCAACCGTGATTTGATACCGCCGCGCCCAAGGTCCCGGTCCACGTTCACCTCTGCGCTCCCGCCCGGGCGGGCGGCCAGGTGGGCGGGCGGGCGGGCGGCCAGGCGGGCGACCAGCCGGGCGGGCGGGCGGGCGGGCGAGTACCCACCGAAATACCGCTTCAACGGTTCAATGGTTCAACGGTTTTCCGTTTTTTACCGTCACCACGTCTCGGCTCTACCACCAAGGCTGCACCGTTCTGATAGCACCGCAAGACTGAGTGAAGGGCTCACTCAAGCGGTTTTAGCTGCGGGTTTGTGACACTCCCCACCGGGTCGCTAAAGTCCCCTACGCGCCGAGGGAAACAAGAGGGGCCGCTCACTGCCATGAGCGGCCCCTCACCCCGCCGGCACGCTTATTCACCGCTGATATAGGAGAAGTCATGTGCCCTACGGAGAAGCCCATGGTGCCACGATGCGGTCTGCGTATCGACCTCATCCCCCGTGAGCTGCCGCTCGTGCTGGTCGGCCTCGGTGGCTCGACCCTTGCTATGTGGGTCGGCGCCGAACCCGTCGCTGTCCTCCCGCTGGCCTTCCTCGTGTCGGTCCGGGTGAGACTGCACCGCATCTGACCGCGACGGCCCAGACACGGCCCCAGCCCATAGAAGAGCCCCCTCCTGAGGGAAGAACCGCAGGTAGGGGGCTTCTTCAGCTGTGCTTACTTCTTGCCCTGGTTCTTGACCGCCTCGATGGCCGCCTTCGCCGCCTCCGGGTCGAGGTACGTGCCGCCCTTCGTGACCGGCTTGAAGTCGGCGTCGAGCTCGTACACGAGCGGGATGCCCGTCGGGATGTTCAGGCCCGCGATGTCGGTGTCCGAGATGCCGTCCAGGTGCTTGACCAGGGCGCGCAGGCTGTTGCCGTGGGCGGCGACGAGGACCGTGCGGCCGGCGAGGAGGTCCGGGACGATGTCGTCGTACCAGTACGGCAGCATGCGGACGACGACGTCCTTCAGGCACTCGGTGCGGGGGCGCAGCTCCGGCGGGATGGTGGCGTAGCGCGCGTCGCCCGCCTGCGAGAACTCGTTGTCGTCGGCGAGGACCGGCGGCGGGGTGTCGTACGAGCGGCGCCACAGCATGAACTGCTCCTCGCCGAACTCGGCGAGGGTCTGCGCCTTGTCCTTGCCCTGCAGCGCGCCGTAGTGCCGCTCGTTCAGGCGCCAGGAGCGGTGGACCGGGATCCAGTGGCGGTCGGCGGACTCCAGCGCCAGCTGCGCGGTGCGGATGGCGCGCTTCTGGAGGGAGGTGTGCACGACGTCGGGGAGCAGACCGGCGTCCTTGAGCAGCTCACCGCCGCGGACTGCCTCCTTCTCGCCCTTCTCGGTGAGGTTGACGTCCACCCAGCCGGTGAACAGGTTCTTCGCGTTCCATTCGCTCTCGCCGTGGCGGAGGAGGATCAGCTTGTACGGTGCGTCGGCCATGCGTACGAGATTAATGGACGCGGCTGACGGTTGACGGCTCGCGTCAATTCAGTGGCTCGGTGGAGCGACCCGCTTGTAAGTTGCGCTCGCTATCTCGGGCGCTTACAGGGGAGTACACGTGTCCACAGCCTCACTCCGGCAGTCCCTCCGCGGAACCGTGTCGGGGCTACCCCCCGGCTTCTGGTGGCTGTGGACCTCGACGCTGGTGAACCGCACCGGCGCCTTCGTCCTCACCTTCCTCTCCCTCTACCTCACCCAGGAGCTGGGCTTCTCCGCCTGGTACGCGGGCCTCGTCGTCGCCCTCCACGGGCTCGGCGGCATCGCCGGGTCCCCGCTCGGCGGCATGCTCAGCGACCGGTGGGGGCGACGGCCCACCATGGTCACCGGCCACCTCGCCGCCGCCGCGGGCGCGGCGGCGCTCGCCTTCGTCACCAGCACCTGGGGCGTCGCCGTCGTGGTGCTCCTGATGGGCGTGGCCATGCAGTCCGTACGGCCCGCCATCGGCGCGACCATCGCCGACCAGGTGCCGGACCACGACCGCCGGCGCGCGTACGCCCTCAACTACTGGGCCCTCAACCTCGGCTTCGCCATCGCCGCGATCGGCGGCGGCGCCGCGATCTTCCTCGGCTACCGGACCCTGTTCCTGGTCGACGCGGCCGCGACCGCGCTGTGTGCGCTCATCGTCTTCCTGCGGCTGCCGGAGACGCGGCCGACGGCGCCGGCGGCCGGCAGTGCCGCCGCGAAGGAGGGCGCCGCCGACGAGCAGCGGATCTCCATGCTGGACGTGCTGCGCGACGGACCCTTCCGCACCCTGGTACTGCTCAACCTGCTCGTCTGCACCGTCTTCTCCGTCCCGTGGGTCGGCCTGCCGCTCACCATGGCCCAGGAGGGGCTGGAGCCGGACGCGTACGGTGTGGTCATCGCCGTCAACGGTGTCGTCATCGTCGGTTTCCAGCTGCTCGTCAACAAGGTCACCGAGAAGCGGTCGCCGGTCGCCCTCCTCACCGTCTCGTCGCTGCTCTTCGCGGTGGGTACGGGCGCGACCGCGCTGGCGGGTACGCCGCTGCTCTTCGCCGCGACCGTGGTGGTGTGGACGATCGGCGAGATGGTGCACGTGCCGACCAACGCCGCGGCGACCGCCCGGCTCGCCCCGGCGCACGCCCGCGGCCGGTATCAGGGCGTCATGGGCATGTCCTGGTCGCTGGGCGGGTTCATCGCGCCGATCGTGGCCGGCTGGGTCATCAGCGGCCCCGGCCCGGACGTCCTGTGGCTGGGCTGCGCGGTGGTCGGCACCACGGCCGCCGCCGGGTACGCGCTGCTGCTGCGGCGGGCGCTGGCGGCGGAGGCGGCCGCGGTGGAGGCGGCGGAGGCCGCCGCGGTCGAAGCGGCGGAGGCCGCCGCCGTCGAGGCCGCCGAAGCGGCTGCGGTCGAAGCGGCCGCCGTCGAGGCCGCGGAAGCGGCTGCCGCCACCGAGGCGGCTCGGGTGGCGGAGGCAGCGGGCCCCGCGCGCGACCGGAAGCCCAAGCCCGAAGTCAGCGCCTAGCTACGACCGGACCTCGGCCGTCGGACGAGGGCTACGACTGCGACTGCGACCGAGGGGTCGTCAGGTGCGTGAACGCCGCCAGGTTCCGCGTCGACTCGCCGCGCGCGACGCGCCACTCGTACTCCTTGCGGATGGCCGTCGCGAACCCCTTCTCCAGCAGCGTGTTGAACGCCCCGTCCGCCGCCTCCAGCACCGACCCCAGCAGCCGGTCCAGCTCCTCCGGAGTGACGGCGGCGAGCGGCAGCTTGCCGGTCAGGTAGATGTCGCCGAGGCCGTCGACCGCGTAACTCACGCCGTACAGCTTGAGGTTGCGCTCCAGCAGCCAGCGGTGGACGGCCGCCTCGTTCTCGTCGGGGTGGCGGATCACGAAGGCGTTGAGGGAGAGGGAGTGGTTGCCGACCCGCAGGGAGACGGTCGTGGAGAGCTTCTTCGTGCCGGGGAGCGTGACGACGTACGTGCCGGGGGCCGGGGACTCCCAGGTCAGCCCGGCGTCGTCCAGCGCGGTCTCGATCGTGTGCCGTGCGTCTGCGTGCGCTGCGTCAGCCATGGTGGGAGCGTACGTGACGCCGGTGCTCGTGCAGGGCGGCCGTGTACACGTCGGCCGTCGCCGCCGCCGCCGTGTCCCAGCCGAAGGAGCTCGCGTGGCGCGCCGCCGCCTCGCCCAGGCGGGCAGTGAGCGCCGGGTCGTCGGCGAGGCGGTGCAGGACGTGCGCGTACGCCGCCGGGTCGTGGCCCCGCACCAGGAAGCCGGTCTCGCCGTCCCGCACGGCCACCGGCAGGCCGCCGACGGCGGCCGCGACGACCGGGGTGCCGGCCGCCTGCGCCTCGATGGCGACGAGCCCGAAGGACTCGCTGTACGAGGGCATGACCAGCACGGACGCCGCCCGGAACCAGTCGGCGAGCCGCTCCTGCCCGACCGGCGGGTGGAAGCGGACGACGTCGGCGATGCCGAGCCGCGCGGCGAGCTTCTGCAGGCCCTCGGGCTTGGCCAGGCCGCTGCCGCTGGGGCCGCCGACCACCGGGACGATCATGCGGGTGCGCAGGGAGGGGTCCCGCTCCAGCATCCGGGCCGCCGCGCGCAGCAGGATGTCCGGCGCCTTGAGCGGCTGTATGCGCCCGGCGAAGACGGGGACGAAGGCGTCGGCGGGCAGCCCGAGCCGGGCGCGGGCGGCGGCGCGGCCGTCGGCGGGCCGGAAACGGTCCAGGTTCACGCCGGGGTGGACGACGGCGACCTTGGCGGGGTCGGCCTCGTAGAAGCGGGTGAGTTCGTCGGCCTCGCCCGCGGTGTTGGCTATCAGCCGGTCGGCGGCGCGCACGATCTGCGTCTCGCCGATCACGCGGGCGGCGGGCTCGGGGGTGTCGCCCTCGGCGAGTGAGGCGTTCTTGACCTTGGCCATGGTGTGCATGGCGTGGACGAGCGGGACGCCCCAGCGCTCGGCGGCGAGCCAGCCGACGTGGCCGGAGAGCCAGTAGTGGGAGTGGACGAGGTCGTAGTGGCCGGGCCGGTGCCGGGCCCAGGCCTGCATCACGCCGTGCGTGAAGGCGCACAGCTGGGCCGGCAGCTCCTCCTTGGCGAGCCCCTCGTACGGACCGGCGTCCACGTGCCGGACGAGAACGCCGGGGGTGAGCTCGACGGCCGGGGGCAGGCCGCCGGCGGTGGCGCGCGTGAAGATCTCGACCTCGATGTTGATCGCGGCGAGGCGCTTGGCGAGCTCGACGATGTAGACGTTCATGCCGCCCGCGTCGCCGGTGCCCGGCTGGTGGAGCGGTGAGGTGTGGACGCTGAGCATGGCGATCCGGCGAGGCGTCCGGGGCCGGCCGGGCAGCCGCAGCCGGGACGGCGTGGCGGCCGCCAGGGTGCCGGCGAACCGGGACACGTACTGGCTCACGTCGGCGTCCTTCCGCAGTCCTTCAGACATGACAAAAGGAGGATGCGCGGGTCGATCCTCTCTCCCGCGCTCAACAGCGGAATACGCCCTTTCATTTCCGGTTTGCCAAATCATTTACCCTCGATCGCATGGCCCCGCGCATCACCCGCCCCGTGGGCACCACCACACGCGGGACCACCCACCCCAACCGCCTGCGCCGCATGGACCGCTGGATCGCGGCCGTCCACGGCCCGGCGCTGCTGCGCGCCGCCGCGGCCCCGGTCGCGGTGGACCTCGGGTACGGGGCCGCGCCGTGGACCGCCGTCGAGCTGCTGGCCCGGCTGCGCACCGCCGACCCCCGCGCCCGGGTCGTCGGCATCGAGATCGAGCCCGCGCGGGTCGCGGCCGCCCAGCCGTACGCGCGCGAGGGCCTGACCTTCGTCCACGGCGGCTTCGAGGTCCCGGTGGACGGCGCCCCGGCGCTGATCCGGGCCGCGAACGTGCTGCGCCAGTACGACGAGGGCGAGGTCGCCGCCGTGTGGGAGCGGCTGTGCGCGCGGCTCGCGCCCGGGGGGCTGCTGGTGGAGGGGACCTGCGACGAGATCGGGCGGCGGCACGTGTGGGTGGCGCTCGGGCCCGAGGGGCCGCGCACCGTGACGTTCGCCACGCGGCTGGGGTCGCTGGAGCGGCCGTCGGACCTGGCCGAGCGGCTGCCGAAGGCGCTGATCCACCGCAATGTGCCGGGCGAGCGGGTGCACGCCTTCCTGCGGGACTTCGACCGGGCGTGGGCGGCGGCGTCGCCGTACGCCTCGCTGGGGGCCCGGCAGCGGTGGATCGCGACGGCGCGGGCGCTGGCGGAGGACTGGCCGCTGGCGGACGGGCGGCGGCGGTGGCGGCAGGGCGAGCTCACGGTGGAGTGGTCGGCGCTGGCGCCCGGGGGCGGCTCGTAGCCGCCTCCGGTCGGGGCACGAACCCCCTGTTACTTTGCCGTAGGGCATGGCACCATCGCGGAGTCCGCGAAAAGTTACTGACGGTAAATCAGGTGCCGGGCCAGAGGGGGATTCCGTGAACCGACGCCGTTGCGTCACCGCCGCGATCACGTTGGTCTGCGCCCTGACGGTGCTCGCCTCACCCTCGTACACCTCATCCGCGTACGCCGCGCCCACCCCGCCGCCGGAGCCGCGCCGGAGCCTCGAAGAGGTACGCGCGGAGATCGACGGCCTCTACCGGCAGGCCGCCTCCGCCACCGACGCGTACAACCTCGCCGAGGAGCGGGCGCGGAAGCAGTCGGCCGAGGTCGTACGGCTCGCGCAGGCGATCGTCGACGGCCAGGCCCGGATCGACGACCTGAAGAGGCGGGCCGGCGCGGCCGCCCGCGCCCAGTACCGCAACGGCGGCATACCGGACGAGGCGAGGTTCGTCCTCGCCAACGACCCGCGGCGCTTCCTCGACGGCGCCGGGCGCCTCCAGCAGGGCCAGAAGGCCACGCAGGACCTCCTCGGCGAACTGAGCCGCGCCCAGACCGACTTGGAGACGTACACCGCCGACGCCAGCACCGAGTGGACCCGGCTGGAGAGCCACCGCACCCAGCAGGCGAAGGCCAAGAAGGACATCGAGTCCAAGATCGCCGCGGCCGAGAAGCTGGAGTCGCAGCTGGAGGCCGAGGAGCGCGAGCGGCTGCTGCTGCTGGAGCAGCAGGAGCAGTCGCGGGCCCAGACGGCGTGGCTGGGCTCCGGCGTGCTGAAGGGGGTCGACGGCAGCGCGAGCGCGCAGGGCAGGAAGGCGATCGAGTTCGCCACCGCCCAGATCGGCAAGCCGTACGTGTGGGGCGCGGAGGGCCCGGGGTCGTACGACTGCTCGGGGCTGACGCAGCGGGCGTGGGGCGCGGCCGGGAAGGCCATCCCGCGCACCTCCCAGGAGCAGTGGCGGCTGCTGCCGCGCATCGACATCAGGGACATGCGGGCGGGCGACCTGATCATCTACCACGCCGACGCGAGCCATGTGGGCATGTACGTCGGCGACGGGATGATCGTGCACGCGCCGCGCCCGGGGCGGAACGTGACGCTGGCCGGGGCGGGCTCGATGCGGATCCTCGGCGTCGTACGCCCGGACAAATAGCCTTTGTCGGATGTGACCCGCCCAACATCGGGCGCGTGATGTTCGTCATGGGCCGATGCCCAACTACCTCCCTCCGTACGGCATATGCCACCCGCTCTTCGCCGATCACCATTCCGTTCGGCCGTCGCGTACCGCTATGGTCCCGGCTGGTGGTGTGTCGACCGGCGCGCCACCGCGCCCTCGGGGGGAGGGAAGGAAACAGACCGATGCCCGTACCCGTACCGCGACAGAGGGTGGACTCAGGCCAGGCCGCGTCCGCCGCCGTCGCGGAAACCGCCGGGACCACGGACCTCAGCCTCACGCTCACGCTCCTGGTGATCGAGGACGACCCGGTGGGCGCCTTCACCGTCCCGGAGCTGGTGGACGCCTCCGGCACCCGGGTCCGCATACGCACCGCCCGCAACCTCACCGAGGCCGAACGGCTGCTCACCGACGACGTCCACTGCGTCCTCGTCGACCTCGCGCTGCCGGCACCCCGGCAGGACGAGGCGGCCGACCGGCTCGCGGCGCTCCGCCACGTGCTGCGCCTCGCGCCGCGCCACGCCGTGCTGGCGCTGGCCACGTCCGGCGAGCCCGAGCTCGCCGCCGAGGCCGTACGCGCCGGGGCGCAGGACCACCTCTTCCGCGAGGAGCTCGACGGGCCGCTGCTCAGCCGGGCCATCCGGTACGCCGTCGAGCGCAAGCGCGCCGACTCGGCGCAGGTGAAGCTGGCCGAGTCGCGGCTGCGCGCGCAGGAGAACGCCCGCCTGGAGCGGGGCTTGCTGCCGACGCCGCTGCTGGAGGGCTCGGACCTGCGGTTCGCGGCCCGCTACCGGCCGGGGCGCTCGCGCGCACTGCTCGGCGGCGACTTCTACGACACCGTGCGCACGCCCGACGGCACCGTGCACGCGATGATCGGCGACGTGTGCGGGCACGGGCCCGACGAGGCGGCGCTCGGCGTGGAGCTGCGGATCGCGTGGCGGGCGCTGACCTTCGCGGGGCTCTGCGGGGACGAGCTGCTGTCGACGCTCCAGCGGGTGCTGGAGCACGAGCGCGAGAACGACGAGATCTTCGCGACCCTGTGCACCGTGGACATCGCGCCCGACGGCCGCCGCGCCGGGCTGTGCCTGGCGGGCCACCCGTCGCCGCTGATCGCCCGCCGGGGCCGCGCGGCGCGACTGCTGCCGTACGAGGACGGGGGCCCGGCCCTCGGCCTGCTGCCGCGCGCCCGCTGGCCGCGCCGGCAGGTGGAGCTGGGCGGCTCGTGGAACCTGATGATGTACACCGACGGCCTGATCGAGGGCCGCTCGGCGGGGCCGGGCTCGCCCCGGCTGGGCCAGGACGGCATGCTCGCGATGATCAACGAGCAGCTGTCGTCGGGCCTGACCGGCGAGGCGCTGCTGGACGCCGCCGTGACGCGGGTCCGCGACCTGAACGGCGGCGAGCTGACGGACGACGTGGCGGTCCTGCTGCTGGCCCGCGACGCGCGCGTCGCGGGCCACTAGTCGGGAGCGCGGGCTACCGGCCGCCGTTGTACGGCCCGTACGGCCCGTCGCTGCTGGAGCCGCCGCCGCGCCGGCCGCCGCCCGACACCTGCTGGAGGGCGGGCCGTACGTCGACCATGAAGACGATCGACGCGACGAGCCCCGCCAGCTGGAGGAAGAGCCACGGCACGAGCAGGTTCACCGCGACCGTCACGCCGAGGAGGATCAACCAGAAGGTCTTGGTCTGCTTGTCGGCGGCGCGGTAGGCGTCCTCGCGGGCCGTCGCCGCGAGGAAGAACGCGACGACCGCGATCACCAGGATCGCCAGGTAGATCAAGGAGAGGAACGACGTGAATCCCTCAATCAACATGCTGAGCACCGCCTCACCAGTGATGTAAGCCCCTCGGTCGTGTCCGCGACGTCCCGTCTGCCCGCCCCGTGGGCGGACGACACTCCTGTGCGGGCACTCCCTCGCCGCCAAGGTACTCCCACGAGCCCCGCCCCGCCGCGTGCGGCGGCGGGGCGGTGAGGGTCACTTCTCGGCCGGTGCCGTGGGCTTCTTCGCCGCGGGCTTGCGGGCGGCGGGGGCCTTCCTGGCGGGAGCGGTCCGCTGGGCGGCGGACTTCTCCGCCGTGGCGGACTTCGCTTCGCTCTTCGGCTCGGTCTTCGCCTCGGACTTCGGCTCGCTCTTCGGTGCGGCGTCCGGCTCGACGGCCACGGCGATCTCGGTCAGCTCCTCGGCGGCCTCGCCGCGCCACTGCCGGACGGCCTGCTCGCCCTGCTCGGCGACCTTCTCGTACGTCTCCTTCGCCTTGATGGCGTACTCGGCGGCCACGCCGACGCTCCGCAGCGCCAGGTCCTGGGCGGTCTCGCCCAGCTTCTTCAGGTCCGGCTCAAGGGAGCCGAGCACCTCGCCCACCTTGGCCTGCACGGTGGCCTGCGCCTCCTTGGCCTGGGCGGCCACCTTCTCCTGTACGGCCTTGGGGTCGGTGTTGCGCACCGCGTCGATCCGCGCCGGCGCCTCGGCCTTGAGCTGCTCGATCAGACCGGGCACCTTCTTGGCCTGCTGCACGGCCAGGTTCGCCGTACCGGCGGCGAAGTAGAGGGGCGTACGGAGTTCTTCGATGATGGCCACTGTGGATCCTCCGGGAACGCGGGTGGGTCAGACTTCGGGTGAGGCGCCGTCCTCGCTGGTGTCCGTATCGAGCCCGTTCTCCTTGCGGAACGAGTCGTAGATCTGGAGCAGCACCTGCTTCTGCCGCTCGTTGATCGACGGATCGGCGAGGATGACGGCGCGCGTCTCCAACTCCTCGCGCTCCCGCTCCTCCAGGATCCCGGCGCGTACGTACAGCGTCTCCGCGGAGATCCGCAGCGCCTTGGCGACCTGCTGGAGCACCTCCGCGCTCGGCTTGCGCAGCCCGCGCTCGATCTGGCTCAGATACGGATTGGACACCCCGGCGGCATCGGCGAGCTGCCGCAACGACAGCTGCGCGTTGCGCCGCTGCTCGCGCAGGTACTCACCGAGATTGCCGACGTTGAGCGATGCCATGGGTCGATGGTGCACCACTCTTGCTAACTTTTGCAAGCGAATGCTTGCAGGTGTGTCGCTCCCGGCGGAGGGTCACCAGTCGGTGAGGTCGACCAGGCGGGAGCAGTGCGGGTCGTCGATGCCGCCCGGCACTGTCCGTTCGCTCTCCTCGATGAGGGAGGGCAGGGCGGCGAGCAGCGCGGTCAGGGCGCCGGAGGGCCGGACGTCGGCGGCGACCACGTCGGTGTCTTCCTCGCGGTCCAGGTACAAGCGCATCCGGTCGGGGCCCTGGAGGAGGAAACCGCGCAGGCGCGGGTCGGGCTGTTCTTCGGTCCAGGGGTAGGTGAGGGTGCGCAGGACGGTGAAGGCGTTGTCGTACTCCCCCGGGTCGACGGGGTCGACGGGCGCCGGGTCCACCTGGATGAGGGTCATGCCCATCACCGTGCCGACGCGGCTGCTGGAGAAGACCTGAGTGCCGGTGCTCAAGGCCCGGACGATGCCGAGGACGTCGTGCGGGCTCGCCGGCTCCTCAGGGTCGTCGAGGGCACGCAGCGGGATCTCCCACACCATCACGTCACCGGGGCTGCTCACGCGTTGAGGGCCGGTGGCGATCCGGACCGTCTCGGCAGGGGGCGGCGAGGGGAGGACACCGCGGATGAAGCTGCCGTCGGGCAGGGGAGCGTGGATGTGGTGGAGCAGCAGGCGCGCGATGTCCGCCTGCTGCTCCGCGATGTCGTCGTACGTGAAAGTCACGTTTCCAACGATGGCACCCACGGCGGGCATCGCGGCCGGGGCGCGGCTGTCGGAGGCGGTCGGTGACGCGGCCTTCGGCCTCTCCCGTCGTACGGACGGCAAGCGGCACCACGCCCGACGACCTCCTGGACGCCATGCACCGCATCGGTTTCCACTTCGGCGACGGCGACGCCCCGGAACCCGACCTCTCCGGCCCGGCCGCGTTCGCCCTCGCCGAGCACCTGACCGGCGTCGCCCTCACGGCGGAGCTGCTGGAGGGGACGACGTTCACGTGCGGCAGCGTCGAGGTGCGGTGAGGCGCGTGGCCCGCACCCGCGCCCGCCCCCGCGCCCGCGTCACGGCACCGCCTTCGCCATCCGCCTGACCGCCTCCGTCAGCAGGTCCGGGGACGTGGCCAGGTTCAGGCGGACGTGGCCCGCGCCGCCGGTGCCGAAGGGGAGGCCCGAGTTCAGGGCCACCCTGCCGCGGTCGAGGAACGCGGCGGCCGGGTCGTCGCCGAGGGGCAGGGCGCGGCAGTCGAGCCAGGCGAGGTAGGTGGCCTCGGCGGGGCGGTAAGTGACGGCGGGCAGGTGTTCGGCGAGCAGGTCCGCGAGCAGGCGGCGGTTGGCGGCGAGGCCCGTGTTGAGGGCGTCGAGCCAGTCGGTGGCCGAGCGCAGCGCGGCGGTGTGGGACAGGACGCCGAGGTGGCTCGGGCCGTGGCTCACCTCCTCCGGGAGGCGCGCGAGGTCGGCCGCGGCCGCCGGGCCGAAGAGGGCGATCGCCGCCTTGAGGCCCGCGAGGTTCCACGCCTTGGACGCGGACGTCAGCGCCATGGCGTTCTCGGCGCCCGGCACGCTCAGGTACGGCACGAAGGTGGCCCCCGGCTCCACCACCGGGGCGTGGATCTCGTCGACGACGACGCGCACGCCGTGGCGGGCGGCGAGCGCGGCGACCGCCGCGAGCTCGTCGGCGGTGTGCAGGGTGCCGGTCGGGTTGTGCGGGCTGCACAGCAGGTACGCGGCCCGCCGCCCGCCCGCCACCGCGCCCCGGAACGCCTCCTCCAGGACGGTGAAGTCGATGCGCAGGTCCTCGCCCAGCGGCGCCTCCGCCACCCGCCGGCCCATGTGCTCGGCGAACGCGTAGAAGGGCGGGTAGACGGGGCTGTTGACCACCACGGTGTCACCGGGCCCGGTGATCACCTTCAGCAGCTCGACCGCGCCCTGCATGACGTTGGCGACCAGCGCCGTACGTTCCACGGCGACGCCGTCCCAGCCCCATCGCCGCTCGGCGAAGTCCGCCAGCGCCTCGGCGTACCCCGTACCGGAGGCGTACCCGGTGTCGCCGAGCGCGACCGCGTCGTTGAGCGCCTGCGCGACCGGTTCGGCCAGCGGTACGTCCATCTCGGCCACCCACAGCGGCAGCACGTCCTCGGGGTAGGCGCGCCACTTGGCGCTCGTGCGGCGGCGGAGCTGGTCGAGGGTGAGCCGGGTCAGGGGGTTGGGTGTGTCGGCCATGACACCACGGTAGGACGGCCGGCGCCGATCGGCCCCCGGTGAGGGCACATTGGGCCCGCCGGGCCTCCGAACGCGGTCGAGTTCGGCCGGACCCGGTCGTGTCCGGCCGGAATTCGGCGGCGGCGTACGGGTGTTGGGGTCTACGGAGAACCGCCGGACCCCGAAGGAGCATCCGAACGTGACAGCCAGCCTCTCGGACGAGCTGAAGACGTACATCGACGAGCAGAAGGTCTTCGCGACCGTCGCGACCGTACTTCCCAACGGGCAGCCGCACCTGACGGTCGTCTGGATCAAGCGGGACGGCGAGGACCTCGTCTTCTCCACCACGGCGCAGCGCACGCAGGGCAGGAACCTCACCCGTGATCCGCGGGTCACCGTGATGATCAACCCGCCCGAGAACCCGTACACCTACGCCGCCGTGCGCGGCACCGCCACCCTCACCCCGGACACCACGGGTGAGCTGGCGGACGAGCTCTCGCTCAAGTACACGGGCCAGGACTTCGCCACGTTCATGGGCGGAAGCGCCCCCGACGGCGACCGGCTCACCGTGCGCGTGACGCCCGACAAGGTCACCGGCCGCTTCTGAACCAGCCGGTCACCACGAGACGTCCGGTTCGGAGCGAGCCGGCCGCCACCAGACGTCCAGTTTCGGATTATCCGGTACGGACCGAGTTGTACGCTGGCGGCATGACCGCCATGTCGCCAGCGCGCACCGAACCCGACCTCTCCTACCTCCTCGACCACACCAGCCACGTCCTGCGCACCCGCATGTCGGCCGCCCTCGCCGAGATCGGCCTGACGGCCCGCATGCACTGCGTCCTGGTCCACGCCCTTGAGGAGGAGCGCACCCAGATCCAGCTGGCCGAGATCGGCGACATGGACAAGACGACGATGGTCGTGACGGTGGACGCCCTGGAGAAGGCCGGCCTCGCCGAGCGCCGGCCCTCCAGCCGCGACCGGCGCGCGCGGATCATCGCCGTCACCGAGGAGGGCGCGAAGGTCGCCCGGCAGAGCCAGGCCATCGTCGACCGCGTCCACGCGGAGGCCCTCTCCTCGATCCCCGACGGGGACCGCGAGGTCCTGCTGCGCGCCCTGAACCACCTGGTCAGCGGCCACCTGGCCGAACCTGTGGAGAGCCCGCGCCCGGCCCGGCGGGCCCGTCAGGCCTGACACGCCACCACACCCCCCGTAAGCCGATCCCGAAAGAGATCGTCTGTAACAAAACTATCTGCTACGGTCACTCCCATCGTCCTCGCCGCGCCCTCGCCGCATCGACAGGAGAGACCGTCATGTCCATGACTTCTCGGGCACCCTCACGCCCCCTCGCCCTCGGCGTCATCGCCACCGGCATGCTGATGACCGTCCTCGACGGCAGCATCGTCACCGTCGCGATGCCCGCCATCCAGAGCGACCTCGGCTTCTCGCCGGCCGGCCTCAGCTGGGTCGTCAACGCCTACCTCATCGCCTTCGGCAGCCTGCTCCTGCTCGCCGGGCGGCTCGGCGACCTCATCGGCCGCAAGCGGATGTTCCTGGCGGGCACGGCGGTCTTCACCGCGGCGTCGCTGCTCGCCGGGCTCGCCACCAGCCCCGCCGTCCTGATCGCCGCCCGGTTCCTCCAGGGCGCCGGCAGCGCGATGGCCTCCGCCGTCAGCCTCGGCATCCTCGTCACGCTCTTCACCGAGCCGCGCGAACGCGCCAGGGCCATCGCCGTGTTCAGCTTCACCGGCGCGGCGGGCGCGTCGCTCGGCCAGGTCCTCGGCGGGATCCTGACCGACGCGCTCGCCTGGCACTGGATCTTCTTCATCAACCTGCCCATCGGCCTCGCCGCCCTCGCCGCCGCCGTCCCCGCCCTCCCCCGCGACCGCGGCCTCGGCCTCGCCGCCGGGGCCGACGTGATCGGCGCCCTGCTCGTCACCGGCGGCCTGATGCTGGGCATCTACACGGTCGTCAAGGTCGAGGAGTACGGCTGGACTTCGACGCCCACCCTCGGCCTCGGCGCCCTCTCCCTCGCGCTGCTCGCCGGGTTCGTCGTACGGCAGGCCGCCGCGGCGCAGCCGCTGATGCCGCTGCGCATCCTCCGCTCGCGCAGCGTCGTCGGCGCCAACCTCGTCCAGGTCCTCATGGTGGCCGCGCTGTTCTCCTTCCAGATCCTCGTGGCGCTCTACCTCCAGAAGGTGCTCGGGTACGGCGCCGCCGCGACCGGTCTCGCCATGCTGCCCGCCGCCGCGGTCATCGGCGCGGTGTCGCTGGGCGTCTCCGCCCGCCTCAACGCCCGCTTCGGCGAGCGCACGGTCCTGCTGGTGGGCCTGGGCCTGCTGCTCGGCGTCCTCGGGCTGCTGGCCCGCGTCCCCGTACACGCCGACTACGTGACCGACCTGCTGCCCGTGATGCTGCTGGCGGCCGGGTTCGGGCTCGCGCTGCCCGCGCTCACGACGCTCGGCATGTCGGACGCGGGCGAGGACGACGCGGGTCTGGCCTCCGGGCTGTTCACCACCACGCAGCAGATCGGCATGGCGCTCGGCGTCGCCGTCCTCTCCACCCTGGCCGCCTCCCGCACCGAGGGCCTGCTCTCGGCCGGCACGCCCCAGGCCGAGGCGCTGACCAGCGGCTACCGGCTGGCCTTCACCGTCGGCGCGGGGCTGATCGTCGCCGCCCTCGCCGTCGCGGTCCTGGTGCTGCGCACAGCGCCGCGCGCGCCTCAGGCCCGCAGCGCGGCCGGCAGCTCGCCGGAGTACAGGACGTCGAGCCGGGAGACCGCGCGCGTGAGCGCCACGTAGAGCCGGTGGACCCCTCGGGGCTCGGCCGCCACGATCTCGGCGGGTTCGGCCACGACGACGTGGTCGAACTCCAGGCCCTTCACGAGCGCCGCGGGCAGCACCGTCACCCGCGGCACCGCCACCCCCGCATCCGCCGCCTCCGCGTCCACGACCCCGCCGTCCGCCGCCGCAACCCCCGCGTCCGCCACCCCCGCGCTCGCCAGTGCGCCCCGCAGCAGCTCGGCCGTCGGCCCGGCGGCGATCACGCCGACCGAGCCCTCGCGGCCGAGCGCCGCCCGTACGGCCTCGACCACCGCGGCCGCGAGGGACCCCCGCTCCACCCGGCGTACCGCCACCTCGCCCCCCGGCCGCATGGCCCGGGGGCGCGGTACGTCGACGTCCAAGGCGCCCAGCAGCCGGTTCGCGAGCTCCACGACGGCCTCCGGGACGCGGTAGCCGGCCGTGAGCGGGACCACCTCGGCGGACGGCCGGCCCAGGTGCGCGAGCTGCTCCGGCCACCTGCGGGCGGCCCACGGCGTGGTGCCCTGCGCCAGGTCGCCGAGCACCGTCAGGGAGCCGAAGCCGGCGCGGCGCGCGATGGCGCGGCACTGCATCGGCGAGAGGTCCTGCGCCTCGTCGACGACGATGTGGCCGTAGCCTTCGGGGCGTTCGACGAGCCCGGCGAGTTCGTCCAGGAGCACCAGGTCCGCCGCCGTCCACCGCGCCGAGCGGTACGAACGCGGCGCCCGCGGCCACCGGATCGCCGCCCGCTCCTCCCCCGACAGCGCCTCGTCGCACGGATCGGCCAGCAGCCCGGCCAGCACCTCCTCCGGCGTCACCTTCGGCCAGCACGCGTCCACGAGCGCCGTCACCGCCCGCGCCCGCTCCACCTTCCGCACCCACGCACCGCCCCGCGGCCCGGCACGCCGCTCGGCCTGCTCCTGGATCGCCCGCACCACCCGGCTCCGCAGCCGCTCACGCCCCACGGCGTAGGGGGGCTCCTCGGCGCGTACGCCGGCGACGAGCCGCTCCAGCTCGTCCAGCGGCACGCGCCACCGGTACGAGCCGTCGGGAACCACCAACGGCTCGGCCGGCGCGCCGACCCTCGCGTACAGCGCCCGGCGCAGCACCCCCGCCATGCGCGCGTCGTGCTTGACGGCCTCCGCCTCCGGCGTGTCGTACGCCCGGACCTCGTGGCCCCGCGCGATCTCGTCCTCGACCGTCGACTGCCGTACGTCCCCCTCGCCGAGCGCGGGCAGCACCTCGGAGATGTACGTCAGGAACGTGCGGTTCGGCCCGAGGACCAGCAGGCCGCCGCGGTGGATGCGCCGCGGGTGGGTGTAGAGCAGGTACGCGGCCCGGTGCAGTCCGACGGCGGTCTTGCCGGTGCCCGGCGCGCCCTGCACGCAGAGGGAGAGGGCCAGGTCGGCCCGTACGAGATCGTCCTGTTCGGGCTGGATGGTGGCGGCGATGTCCCGCATAGGCCCGACGCGGGGCCGCTCGATCTCCCCGGCGAGGATCGCCCCAGAGAGAGCCTCCCCGGCGAGGGCCTCCCCGGCCGTCAGGTGCTCGTCCTCCAGGGCGGTGAGGTCCGCCGAGTCGCCGTCGCTGTACGGGGCCCAGCCGAACCGCCGCCGTACCCGTACGCCCTGGGGATCGCGGGCGCTCGCTTGGTAGAAGGCGCGCGCGACGGGGGCGCGCCAGTCGATGACGAGCGGCGGGGAGGCGGGGTGCTCGGCGATGCGGCGGCGGCCTATGTGGTGGCACTGCCCGTCCGCGTGGTCGAGCCGGCCGAAGAAGAGCGGGCCCGGCCGCTCCTCACGCAACCGCTTTGCATGGCTGCGGAGTTGGTAGCCGAGCGCTTCGGCGTCGGCGCCGGAGGCGGAGACGTCCTCGCCGGTGACGACGTGGCGTTCGGCACCTTCGGCCATCCGGACGAGGGCGGCGCGGCAGGTGTCGTGGTGGGCCCGTTCCTTGCTCAGTTCAGCGTCGAGTGAGGTCATTCCCCCAAGAATAACGTAACCGAGTAAAGGAATTTACCGACTCTCAAGATGGCGGAACGATGAATTCCAGCCGACCTTGAATCAACGCCTCCGGGTGCTCGTTGACACTCTCCGTATCCGGAAGCTAACTTCGCGGCGTCGTCGCCACACCAGGAGCACGAGGCTCCTCAGGGACTAGCGACGCGAAGGACTCCTTCCCAGTTGACGACTGAGACCGTCTTCGAGATCCAGCCCTTCACCCCTCCGGACACCGCCGCCGGACTGTTCACCGTCCGGCCCTACACAGCCCACTGCCAGGTGATATGCGCCGAGGGCGCCCACGCCGTGATCGGCGTTTCACCCGGCAACAGCTACTTCTCCGCCCAGCGCGTCATCGACCTGGCCCGCTGGGGCATGGCCCACTTCGAGCAAGTGG
The DNA here is from genome assembly GCF_055571835.1 of Streptomyces sp. NPDC030862. NCBI lineage: Bacteria > Bacillati > Actinomycetota > Actinomycetes > Kitasatosporales > Streptomycetaceae > Streptomyces > Streptomyces sp. NPDC030862. The sequence continues at coordinate 354,345 of NZ_JBVIEN010000009.1, forward strand.
ACTTCGTCTACACGGACATGCACGTCGCCGAGATGTACGAGGCGTCCGGCTACACCGCCGAGGACGCCCGCCGCAAGGCCGTGAAGAACCTGCGCGGCGTACGGGCCAAAGTGACCAACGCCGTCGCCACCGTCGACCCCGACGGCACCCGGCTGCGCGCCCACCCCATGTCGGCGTTCCTGGACAACCCCGCGTACCGCGAGATCCGGGACCATCTCCAGGACCGGCTCGACACGGACCCGGACTTCCGCAAGACCTGCGACGCCCTCGTGGACACCTTCCTCTCCTCCAAGGTCCTGGACGGGAAGGCCCCCACGGAGCGGCAGCGCGAGGTGTGCGTGGAGTACGTCTGCGCCGAAGCCCCGCTCTTCCTCGACACGCCCGCCATCCTGGGCGTGCCGTCCTCCCTCAACTGCTACCACCAGCTGCTGCCGATGGCCGAGTTGCTCTACTCGCGCGGCTCCGGTCTGCGCGCCTCCCGCAACCAGGGCCACGCCATCGTCACGCCCGCCGAACACCCCCAGCCGACCTCTCCCGCACAGCGCGCCGAAGGAGACTCCGATGTCCGTTGAGACCCTGCACGACGAGCTGCGTGACGACCGTGGACACCGTGACGACCTGCCCGATGAGCTCCCCGACTTCCCCTTCTCCTGGCGCGGCGACCAACTCCCCGACGAGATAGAGCTGTTGCGCAAGGAGCCCGTGAAGCGGGTACGGACCATCGCCGGCGACCCGGCCTGGCTGGTGTCGTCCCACGCCCTGTGCAAGCAGGTCCTGGAGGACCCGCGGTTCAGCCTGGCGGAGACCTCGGCTCCCGGCGTCCCCCGCCAGTACGCCCTGACGATCCCGCCGGAAGTCGTCAACAACATGGGCAACATCACCGGCGCCGGGCTGCGCAAGGCCGTGCTCAAGGCGCTCAACCCCAAGGCCCCGGGCCTGGTGGAGTGGATGCGGTCGACCGCCGCCGACCTGGTCGACCGCGCCATGGCCGAAGGCGCCCCCGCCGACCTGCGCGGCCAGTTCGCGGACCCCTATTCGGCGGCCATGCACTGCCACATCCTCGGCATCCCGCAGGCGGACGCGCCCCGCCTGATGAGGAGCCTGGACATCGCGTTCATGAACTCGGCCTGCCCCGTCACGGGCGCCAAGCTCAACTGGGACCGCGACATGGCGTACATGGTCGAGCGGCTCGACGACCCGTCGACGACGGGCCTGATGGCCGAACTCGCGGCGCTGCGCGAGGACCCGGAGTACGACCACCTCACCGACGAGATGCTGGCGACCGTCGGCGTGACCATGTTCGGCGCGGGCGTCATCTCCACCGCCGGCTTCCTCACCATGGCCCTGGTCTCGCTCATCCAGCACCCGGAGCTGAAGGCCGAACTCCTCGAGGACCGCACCAAGATCCCGGCGGCCGTCGACGAGCTGCTCCGGATCAACCTCTCCATCGGCGACGGGCTGCCGCGCCTCGCCCTGGAGGACGTCACCCTCGGGGACGTCGAGGTGAAGAAGGGCGAGCTGCTCCTCGTCCTCGTCGAGGGCGCCAACTTCGACCCCGAGGTGTTCCGCGACCCGCACACCGTGGACCTCACCCGCGAGAACAACACCGCGCACCTCTCCTTCGGCGGCGGCCGGCACTACTGCCCGGCCACCGCGCTGGGCAAGAAGCACGCGGAGATCGCCCTGGAGACGCTGCTCGACAAGATGCCGGACCTCCAGCTGGCCGTCCCCATCGCCCAGCTCGTCTGGCGGACCGGCTTCATGAAGCGCATCCCGGAGCGCCTCCCCGTGATGTGGTAGCCGCCGCGAGGCGGCGTGCCGCCGTCACTCCGCGAGGCGTCACTCCGCGAGACCGTCACCCCGCAAGGCCGCCGCGCAGCTGCCGGAAGGCCAGCTCCGCGGCGGCCACCGCGTCCGGCTCCACCGCGTCGGCACTCGCCCCCGCCGCGATCCGCCGCCAGTTCTCCTCCGCCAGGACCCGCTGTACGGCGACGACCTGGCCCGCCGCGAGCCGCGCCGCCACCCCGGCGCCGAGCACCGGGCCCAGCGCCGCCGCCAACTCGGCCTCGGCCGCGCCCTGGTACGCGTACAACCGCGCCACCAGGCTCGGCGTCCCGTACAGCAGCCGGTGGAAGGCGAGCACCGACGGCTCGTCGCACAGCCCGGTCACCGGGTCGCGACGCGCGAGCCCGTCCAGGAAGTGCCGCTCGAGCGCACCGAGCGGATCGACGCCCCGGGGCCGCTCGCGGACGACGCGCGCCGCCTCGTCCCGGTGGTCGGCGAACCGGTGCAGGACCAGGTCCTCCTTGGCGGGGAAGTACCGGAACAGCGTCGGCTTCGACACCTCCGCCGCCGCCGCGACCTCCGCGACCGAGACCCGGTCGAAGCCCTTGTCGAGGAAGAGCGCGATCGCCGCCTCCGAGATCGCCTCGTACGTCTGCCGCTTCTTCCGCTCCCGCAACCCGCTCATGCGGACGAGCCTACGCACCCGGCTTGACCTCACGTCCGCTTGAGGTCCGAGACTCGTGATCGCGGGCCCCGGACGGACCGGAACAGGCCCGCGACGACAGGGGGTGAAGGCCATGCGCGTGGCACAGGTGAAGGCGTTCGGAGGCCCGGAGGTCCTGGTCCCGGCCGATGTCCCGGAGCCGGTGCCCGGTCCCGGCCAGGTGCTCGTGGCCGTGTCAGCGGTCGACACGATCTTCCTGGAGACCCAGCTGCGATCCGGCTGGGGCGGCGAGTACTTCACCCTCGAACCGCCGTACGTCCCGGGCGGCGGCATCGCCGGTACGGTACGGGCCGTCGGCGCGGGCGTCGACGGGGAGGCGTGGCTCGGACGCCGTGTGATCGCCTCCCTCGGCTACACCGGCGGCTACGCGGAGCGGGCCGTCGCCGCCGTCGACGCGCTGGTCCCCATCCCCGACGGGCTCTCCTTCACCGACGCCGCCGCCCTGGTCCACGACGGCGTCACCGCGACCGCACTGCTCGACGCGACGGGCCTCACGGCCGACGAGAGCGTGCTGGTCGTGGGCGCGTCCGGCGGGATGGGCACCGTACTGGTCCAGCTGGCGAAGGCGGCGGGCGCCCGCGTCGTCGGCACCGCGCGCGGCGGGCGGAAGGCCGCGCTCGTCCGGGACCTGGGCGCCGACGCGGTCGTCGACGCGGGCGCCCCCGGCTGGGTGGACCGCGCCCGCGAGGCGCTCGGCGCCCGGGGCGCGGACGTGGTCCTGGACGGCGTGGGCGGCCCGGTGGGCCTGGCGGCGTTCGCGCTCGTCGCCGACGGCGGGCGCTTCTCCGCGCACGGCGCGCCGACCGGCGGCTTCGCCGAGGTGGACCCGCGCGAGGCCGAGCGCCGGAGCGTACGGCTGCTGGGCATCGGCGACGTACAGCTGGCGCCCGACGCCTACACCGCGCTGGCCGGCCGGGCGCTCACCGAGGCGGCCGCGGGGCGGCTGCGGCCGGTCATCGGCGGCGCCTTCCCGCTGGAACGGGCGGCGGACGCCCACGTGGCGATCGAGAACCGGAGCCTGCTCGGCAAGGTGGTGCTCACCACCTGACACGGCACGGAAAGCAGCAGGCTCAAGATCAGGTTCAGAACTCGTCCGGGCACCACGGCCGCCGCGACGTGCGCAGCAGCAGGTCCGCCCGGGCCGCCGCGCCCGGGGTGGACTCCTCCACCCGGCCCAGCGCGGCGAGCCGCACCGCCGACTCGTCGCCCAGGTACAACGTGGCCAGCTCCGCGATGTCCATCGTCAGGTCGGCCGGGGCGCCCGTCGGGGCGCAGGCCGCCCCCTCCGGCGAGGCGTCCAGCCGGTAGCGGCCGCCCGCGAGACCCGCCGCGTCCCGCAGGTCCAGCACGAGGCTGCCGGAGGTGCCGTACGTCCGCGCCTCCAGGGCCCGTACGACATCGAGGATCCGCACCCACAGGTAGTCGGCGTACGTCGTGACGCGCGCGGCGCGCGGGTCCGGCAGCAGCAGGGGGAGCAGGTCGTCCGGGGCGCGGTAGCCGCTCTTGACCGTGGTGATCCAGTCGATGGAGCAGACGAACCGCCACAGGGCGCGCTCGGCGGCCGGGGTGAGCGCCATCAGCTCGCGCACGGTGGCGGTGTTCATCGGCTGCTTGCCGGCGTCCCAGTGGTCGTCGCAGGAGTAGACCGCGTACCCCTCCACCTCACCGGAGGGCGAGCGGTACACGACGTGGAACGGCTCGGTGTACGGGGATCCGTCCGGCCGCGGAAGAGCGCCCGTGCGCAGCAGCCAGTCCCGCTCGCTCCGGCTGACCACGCCGTGCCGCACGGCCCGTACCCGGTGGTGCAGGTCGGGCCCGAGCTTGCCGAACTCGGACGCGTCGATCAGGTCGATGCGCCCGCCGTCCTCCGGACCGGACCAGCGCGGGTCGAGGCCGGCGCGCCGTACGTCGACGGTCCACTCGGTGAGCGAGGCGGCCGGGCCGTAGCCGTACCGCCCGTAGATGGGGTACTCGGCGGCGATCAGCGTGGAGACGACCTCGCCCCGCTCCTTGGCCGCCCTGAGCTCGGTGTCCACCAGGCGGCTGAGCAGTCCCCGGCGCCGGTGCGTCGGCGAGACGGTCACCTGGCTCACGGCGCACGCCGGGACCGGGGCGCCGCCCGGGACGGTGAGCTCCTGGGCGAACGACCGGAAGGTGGCGACACAGCGCCCGGCCTCGAACGCGCCGCGCGTGCGCGCCAGGTCCATGTGCGGCAGGCGGCGCTCCGCCTCGCCCTCCGGCACCCTGGGCGACACCAGGAAGCCGGTGCGCAGGGCGCGCAGCCAGTCGGGGAACTCGGACTCGGTGACGGCACGGACCTCGACGCTGCTCATGGCCGCCACGCTAGGCGGCCGCCCCCGCACCCGGCATCCGGTTTTCGCGGGGCCCGCCCAGCCCTGGGCCCCTCAGAACGCGGCGCGTACCGCCCCGACCCGCTCGCCCCCGCCCAGCAGCGGCGCGTCCGCGATCCGCGCGAGCACGGGCGCGGTCTCGGCGTCCAGGCCCAGCAGCTCCAGGCCGCGCGCCAGGACCGGGCCCATCGCGCGCGCCGAGCCGTCGTCGATCTTGAAGGCGAGGGCGCGGCCGTTCGCCAGGGCCACCGCCTGCACGGCCTCGGCGCCCATCTTGGACAGCGTGCCGGGCACCTCCCGCATCAGCCAGGTGTCCGGCCGCCGGGTCCCCGCCACGTACTCGGGGTGCGCGCGCATCGCGTCCGCGACCCGCCGCTGCGGCGTGCCGGGCTCGGCGAGCACGTACGAGCGGAACGCGCGGGCCAGCCCCACCAGGCTGATCGCCATCAGCGGCGCGCCGCACCCGTCGGTGCCGACCGTGTCGACGGTCTCGCCCGAGGCCGCCTCGACCTCGGAGTGGACCAGGCGCTGGAGGGGGTGCGCGGGGTCCAGGTAGCCGACCGGGTCCCAACCGTTCTGCGCGCAGGCGGCGAGCATCGCGGTGTGCTTGCCGGAGCAGTTCATGGTGATCCGCTCCCGGACCCGCCCGGAGCCCAGGTACGCCTCCGCCTCCGCCGGGTCGAGGGGCAGGTCGGGCGGCGTCTGGAGGTCGGCCTCGGTGAGCCCGTACTCGGCGAGCATCTTGCGTACGAGGTCGAGGTGGAACGGTTCGCCGGAGTGGCTCGCGGCGGCCAGGGCCAGCCGCTCCCCGCTCAGGTCGAGCCCGGCACGCAGCAGCGCGGCGGCCTGCATGGGCTTGTTCGACGAGCGCGGGAAGACCGGCGCCGTCACGTTCCCGGCCGTGAACTCGATGGTGCCGTCCTCGGCCAGCACCACCAGCGACCCCCGATGGTGGCCCTCGACGAAGCCCGACCGGACGACTTCGGCGAGGACCGGAGGTATGGAGGCGTTGGCGGAGGTGGAGGTCATGACGGTGGCCTTCCGGAACGGAACGAGACCCGCGGAGCCGCGAGCCCGCGTCGAGGCTCCTGGGCGGAGACCCGGCCGAGAGCCTCAGCTGAGCAGGTCGTCTACTTGTGCTTCGCCTTCACGGTACCTGCGGGCGATCTCGGCGCTGCAATCGTCGGCGGTCCGCTGGAGCTGCTGCCGGCGCCGGGACACCTGTTGTTCGTAGCGTTCCAGACGTCCCATCGCGGCGCGCAGCTCTTCGTCCGTTCGGGCGGTCAGGTCCGACAGCTCGACGTCGGCGAGCATCTCGGCGGCCAGCCGCCGGTACGTCTCGCCGCGCGGCGTGGAGACCGTGACGTGGCGGACGGAGGAGCGGTGCCGCGAGGGGGTGTCGGCGAGGATCTCGGAGAGCCGGTCCACCACCGGCACCTGCGCACCGCCCCGCCGCGCGAGCTCGGCCCGCAGGATGTCGATCCGGCCCTGGAGCAGCCGTCGTACGTAGCTGAGGTCGGCCTCGTCGCCGTGCGCGTCGCGCCGCAGGGCGCGCAGCTCCGGCAGGCGCAGCGCCTTCAGGTCGTGGGGCCCCATCTCCGGCAGGACGGACTCGGCCGGGGTGCGCGGCCCCGGCGGCCGGAGGTGGACCTGGTGGACCTGGTGTACGGCATGCGGTGGCGTTGGCGTCTGCCCGGCGCCCGATGTGCTCATGGTGATCCGTCCCCTCGACCGGTGCGCAGCCGCACCGCCTGACACGCATGGTGCCACTCCCGCATGCGATGTGCAGGTGCACTGCACCCGTTCGGCCCCGTTACGTTGGTACGCATGCGTGCAGTGGTGCAGAGGGTCGACGGCGCGAAGGTCGTCGTCGCGGGTGAGACCGTCGGCGAGATCGTCGGCGAGGGGTTGTGCGTGCTGGTGGGGGTCACCCACGAGGACACCAGGGAGAAGGCGGCCCAGCTGGCCCGCAAGCTGTGGTCGGTGCGGATCCTGGAGGGCGAGAAGTCCTGCTCGGACGTGAACGCGCCGCTGCTGGTGATCTCGCAGTTCACCCTCTACGGGGACGCCCGCAAGGGCCGGCGCCCGACCTGGAACGCGGCGGCGCCGGGCGAGGTGGCCGAGCCGCTGGTGGACGAGGTGGTGGCGCGGCTGCGGGAGCTGGGCGCGCGGGTGGAGACGGGCCGGTTCGGAGCGGACATGCGGGTCTCGCTCACGAACCACGGCCCGTTCACCGTGATCATCGACGTCTAGGGCTCGACGACGGTCTCCTGAGCGGCCGCGGTGTTCCCGGCCAGCAGTTCGGCGTCCACCGGTACGTTGCGCTTGACCAGCGCGAGCGCGATCGGCCCGAGCTCGTGGTGGCGTACGGCGGTGGTGACGAAGCCCAGCTGGCGGCCCTCCTCCCCGTCGGCCTTCAGCCGGATGGGCGTACCGGGCGCGGGCAGGTGCACCTCGCTGCCGTCCAGGTGCAGGAAGACCAGCCGGCGCGGCGGCTTCCCCAGGTTGTGGACGCGCGCCACGGTCTCCTGGCCGCGGTAGCAGCCCTTCTGGAGGTGGACGGCCGTGCCGATCAGGCCGACCTCGTGCGGGATGGTCCGGTGGTCGGTCTCGAAACCGAGGCGCGGGCGGTGCTCCTCCACGCGCAGCGCCTCGTACGCCCAGATCCCGGCGAGCGGGCCGTGCCCGGCGGCGTACGCCTCCAGCTCGGCGCGCGGCAGGAACAGGTCCCGGCCGTGCGAGGTCTCCCGTACGACGACCCCGTCCGGCACCTCGGCGATCGAGCCGGCCGGGAGGTGGACGACGGCGACGTCGGCGGTCCGGTCGGCCACCTCGACGCGGTAGAAGAACTTCATCGACTCCAGGTAGCCGATGAGCGCCTCCTGCGTGCCGGGTTCGACGTGCGCCCAGACCGTCTCGCCGTCGTCGACCAGGTACAGCGCGTGTTCGATGTGCCCGTGGGCGGAGAGGATCAGCGCCTCGGTGGCGTGTCCGGCCGGGAGCTCGCTGACGTGCTGGGTGAGCAGCAGGTGCAGCCAGCTGAGCCGGTCTGCGCCGCTGACGGTGACGACGCCGCGGTGGCTGAGGTCCACCATGCCTTTGCCGTCGGCGAGGGCGCGCTGCTCACGGAACAGGTCGCCGTAGTGCGCGGCGACCCCTTCGTCGCGTCCCTCGGCGGGCACCGCGCCGGGCAGGGACAGGAGAGGGCTCTTCATGGCAGCAAGCCTACGACCCGTACGTCCTACGACCCGTTGGTCGTACGTTTCGCCGTGCAGTCCCGGCACCGCCCGAAGATCGCGAAGTGCTTCAGGTCGGTGTCGAAACCGAACGTCTCGCGCAGCTTCCCGGTGAACTCCGCGGCCACCGACACGTCCGCCTCGATGACCTCCGTGCAGTCCCGGCACACCAGGTGCAGGTGGTGGTGGCGGTCGGCCAGGTGGTACGTCGGGGCGCCGTGCCCGAGGTGGGCGTGGCTGACCAGGCCCAGCTCCTCCAGCAGCTCCAGCGTCCGGTAGACGGTGGAGATGTTCACCCCGGAGGCGGTCTTGCGGACCTCGGTGAGGATGTCGTCGGGCGTCGCGTGCCCCAGCGCGTCCACCGCTTCCAGGACAAGCTGGCGCTGGGGAGTCAGCCGGTAACCGCGCTCCCGCAGATCGCTCTTCCAGTCGGTGCTCACCACGCGCTCCAGTGTAGGAGCACCGACCGCCGGTTCACCGGGCCTACTTGAAGAAGGCGATGCCGTCGTCCGGCAGGTCGCCCAGGTCCTTGGCCCACGCCGCGACCTCGTCGGGCGTGACGACCTTCTTCAGGTGCGCCGACATGTACGGCCGCAGCGGCACCTCGGGCGTCGACTTCTCGCCGACCCACATCAGGTCGCCCTTCACGTAGCCGTACAGCCGCTTGCCACCGCTGTACGGCCCCGAGGCCGCGGTGCGCGCGACGGCGTCCGTGACCAGGTCGATCTGCGGCTTCTGGTCGGCGAGCTCGCCGTACCACACCTCGACGACGCCCTGGTCGCGCACCATCACGATCTCGACCTTGCGGTCCTTGTCGATGCGCCAGTAGCCGCTCTCGCTCTCCAGGGGGCGGACCTTCTGGCCCTCGGCGTCCAGGACCCAGGTGCGGGAGGTGTACTCGATGAAGTCCCGCCCGTCATGGCTGAAGGTCACGGACTGACCGAAGTTGCACTTCTCGGCACCGGGGAAGTCGGAGACACCCGCGCCCTCCCACGTGCCCAGGAGGAACGCGAGGGGGACGAGGTCGGGGTTCAGGTCGGACGGGATCTCGATCATGAGCAGCTCTGTCGGTCGGTGGGAGTGGTCAGCGCTGGCCCTGGTACAGCTTCTTCACGGTCAGGGCGGCGAAGGCGACGACGCCGATGCAGACCAGGACCAGCAGGGCGGAGAAGAAAGCCTCAAGCACGGGTGCTCCTCGGTGAGCGATGTGGGTGAAGAAGGGGCCGGTTCCCAGCGTAATGGGTGGGACCCGGCCCCTCGGTGTGAGGTGCGCCCGTGCGCCCGTGCGCGCGGCGTCAGCCGAGGACGACCACGGCGAGGGTGTCGCCATTACAGTTCGACCATGGCGAAGAAGCTCGTGATCAAGGTGACCGCCGGGGCCGACGCCCCGGAGCGGTGCTCGCAGGCGTTCACGGTGGCGGCGGTGGCCGTGGCCAGCGGGGTGGAGGTCTCGCTCTGGCTGACCGGCGAGTCGTCGTGGTTCGCGCTGCCCGGGCGCGCAGCCGAGTTCGAGCTGCCGCACGCCGCGCCGCTGCCGGAGCTGATCGAGTCGATCCAGGCGAACGGGCGCATCACGCTGTGCACGCAGTGCGCGGCGCGCCGGGAGATCACGGAGAAGGACGTGCTGGAGGGCGTGCGCATCGCGGGCGCGCAGGTCTTCGTCAGCGAGGCGCTGGCCGACGGCACGCAGGCGCTCGTCTACTGAGGCCTACCGGCCCCTCCGCTTGCCGTCGAGCTCGTCCCACCACTCGTCGGACTTCGGATCGCCGGACGGGTCGTCCCACCAGCGGTCGTCCGGCCCGCGCCGGTTGGCGATCATCGCGGCGACGGGCGGGATGACCATGGCGATGAAGCACATCGCGATGGCCGCGGGCACCGACCACAGCCGTACGACGGCCCAGGCGCTCACGAAGAGCACCAGACAGGCCGTCATCATCCGGAGGTAGGCGCGCCGGCGCTGCGCGTACATATGTCCAGCGTACGACCGAAGGGCCGCACCTCGGTCCCGGTAAGCGTCCAACCCCCAGGAGGCGCGGCCCTTCGGCCGGTATGTGTGACGTCGCCGTCAGACGCGTCGCCGCGTCAGACGCGCCGGACCGCGTCAGACCGCGATCGCGACCTCGGCCAGGCCGCCCTGCTGCGCGACGACCGTGCGGTCGGCCGTGGCGCCGGGGACCAGCGCGCGGACGGTCCACGTGCCCTCGGCGGCGTAGAAGCGGAACTGGCCCGTCGCGGAGGTCGGGACCTCGGCGGTGAACTCGCCGGTCGAGTCCAGCAGGCGGACGTAACCGGTGACGGGCTCGCCGTCACGGGTCACCTGGCCCTGGATCGTGGTCTCGCCGGGCTTGATCGTCGAAGCGTCCGGGCCGCCGGCCTGTGCTCCACACATGGGTACTCCTGAGGGGTGTGAGGGGTGGACGGGAGGTCCGGGATTACTTGTTGGCGCCGAGCTCGATCGGCACGCCGACGAGGGAGCCGTACTCGGTCCACGAGCCGTCGTAGTTCTTGACGTTCTGCTGGCCGAGCAGCTCGTGCAGGACGAACCAGGTCAGGGCCGAGCGCTCACCGATGCGGCAGTAGGCGATCGTGTCCTTCTCCAGGTCGACCTGCTCCTGGGCGTAGAGCTCCTTGAGCTCCTCGTCGGACTTGAAGGTGCCGTCGTCGTTGGCGTTCTTCGACCACGGGATGTTGCGAGCGCTCGGCACGTGGCCGGGGCGCTGCGACTGCTCCTGCGGGAGGTGCGCCGGGGCGAGCAGCTTGCCGCTGAACTCGTCGGGGGAACGCACGTCGACGATGTTCAGGCTGCCGATGGCGGCGACCACGTCGTCACGGAAGGCGCGGATGGAGGTGTCCTGGGCCTTGGCCTTGTACTGGGTGGCCGGGCGGTTCGGGACCTCGGAGCCGTCGACCAGGTCGCGGGAGTCGAGCTCCCACTTCTTGCGGCCGCCGTCGAGGAGCTTGACGTTCTCGTGGCCGTACAGCTTGAAGTACCAGTAGGCGTACGCCGCGAACCAGTTGTTGTTGCCGCCGTAGAGGACGACGGTGTCGTCGTTGGCGATGCCCTTCGCGGACAGGAGCTTCTCGAAGCCCTCCTGGTCGACGAAGTCGCGGCGGACCGGGTCCTGGAGGTCCTGCTTCCAGTCGATCCGGACGGCGTTCTTGATGTGGTTCTTGTCGTACGCCGAGGTGTCCTCGTCGACCTCGACGATGACGACCTTCGGGTCGTCGATGTGGGCCTCGACCCAGTCGGCGTCTACCAGGACGTCGCTGCGGCTCATGCTGTTTCTCCTCCGGGGCAGTGTGCGGCGGGGTGTGGCGGGTGGTGCCGGCCGGCCGTCGGACCGCTCGTCGTGTACGGGGTACGCGGGGCGGGCGCGCTCGTCGGCTGCGTTCGGCACGGGGATGGGCCCGAGGTGCTCAAGGGCCCGGGGAAGGCGGGAGGTTGATGTCCCGCTCAGACGGAGCGACAGAGCATGGCGGCGACGCGGCACAGGTCTACTGCCCGCCGCTTCGTGAGTTCCGCCTGTCGCTTCATGGGTCAGATCGTAGGGACGGACGGGCGGTCGTGTCACCGGCGTGTCGTATGTCGAGACGCGATCATCCGCATTGTGGGATGGGAGGGGTCTCCGGAGCCTCCCCGGCCCACCGCCGCTCAGGCCGTCGTCGCAGGTGGTTTACGGAGCGGACGCCGCCGTCTCACCATGTGGCCGGGGGCGCGAGGCGGGCCCCGCCGACACCCCGCCGACACCCCCCGTCGTCAGCCCGTCGTCAGCCCGCCAGGGCGACGTTCGTGCCGGTCAGCGTGATGACGACGCCCTCGGCCGTCGCCTCCACCTTCTGGAGCTTGAGGCCGGCCGGCAGGCCGGCGACCGAGCGGTCGAAGTCCGTGCGCTCGCGGACCCGCTCCTCCACGCCGGGTATGCCCTCGCCGGGGACCTCGTCGGCGCGGACCCGGATCGTGGTGCCGTCGGCGATGCTCACGGTGGACATGACGCTGCGCGTGACCCGGCCCAGGACCGGGACGTCCACCGAGCCGGTGACCTTGACCTTGCCGTTGCCGCCGTAGGCGACGGTGACGTCCTCGCCGGACGCCTTGGCGAGCTCGGCGTACGAGACGCGCGCGGTGCCGGTGGCGTTGGCGGCGGTGGCCGTGGAGAAGTTGTTCCCCAGGCGCACGTCGTGGAGCGCGGCGGTCATCGTGGCGATGCGCAGCGTCCGGCCGCCGGCCGACGCCTCGACGCCGTTGAGGGTGACGTCGACCTCGTCGAGCTCCTTGCCGAGGACCTGCGTCAGGAACGGGAAGCCCTTGATGGAGACGTCCGCCGAACCGCCGCCCACGCCGCGCTGGGCCTGGACCTTGGCGGCCACCTCGCCCTCCGCGTAGTTCACCGCCAGCCGGTCCGCGGCGATGGAGAGGCCACCGAGTACCACGGCGGTGATCAGCAGTATTCGCAGTGCTCGCATGGTTCGGTGATCCCCCACCCTTGTCGCGCCCGGCCCCCCGTCACGTCATGATCGACGTACGGGATCGTTCATTGGTTCCCTCACCGGTAACCCCGGCCGTCACACCAGGACGCGTCCCAGCAGGTACACGGCGGGCGTGGCGAGCGCGAGCGGCAGCGCCACCCCGGCCGTCATGTGGACGAACCGCGACGGGTAGTCGTAGCTCGCCACCCGGTGGCCGACCAGCGCGCACACCCCGGCCCCGAGCCCCAGCAGCGCCCCGTCGAGCGCTCCGGCGCCGAGCGGCCCCCCGGCCGCGGCCCCGGCGCCCGCGGCCGCCAGCAGGCCCCCGACGAGCGACACGGCGCCCGGCAGCGGCAGCGCCCGGACGAGCACCGCGGCCCCGGCCGCGAGGGCGCCCACGACCACCGCGTCCGACGCGGCCGCGAGGTACCCGGCCGCGACGACGGCGAGCGCCGACGAGACGACCGTGGCCATCAGGCCGTACTGACGCTCGTCGGCGCCCGCGTGGCTGCGCAGCTGGAGGACGAGCACCAGCAGCACCCAGACGCCGAGGGTGCCGAGGATCGCGACGGGCGCGTGCTCCTCACCGGCGGCGAGCAGCGCGATGTCGGCGGTGACGCCGCCCGCGAAGGCGAGCGCGATGCCCTGACGGGCCGGCCACATGCCGTTGAGCCGGAACCATCCGGCGGCCGTGACCGCCTGGAGCAGGACCAGCGGGACGAGGAGCCCGTACGGGGAGAGGGCGGCGCCCGCGGCGAGCAGGACGCCGAGCAGCGCCGTCAGGGCGGCCGGCTGGATGCCGGGCTCGATGATCGGCGAGCGCCCCTCGGCGCGGGCGCGCTGGGCGTCGGTCATCCGGGCGTTGCCCAGCGTGGTGGGCGCGCCGTACGCGGGTTCGGGCGCCACGGCGGCCGGAGCGGGTGCCGCCGCGGCGGGCGGCGCGGCGGTCACCGGCCGCAGCATGGTCGTCGGGGTGTCGTACGGCACCTCGGGCGGCAGCGGGTACGAGACCGGGGCCGGGGCGGGAGCCGCCGCCTCCTGGGGCTGCGCGGCCGGCTGGTAGTGGGTGTCCCAGGTCTGGCCCTGCCAGGTCTGTGCGACGCCGGGCTCCTGGTGGCCGTGCGACGGCTCACCGTACGGCTGCTCGCCGTACGGCTGCTGCCCGTACGTCTCCCGGCCGTAGGCCTGCTCCCGGTACGCCTGCTCCCCGTACGACGGTTCGCCGTAGGAAGGGTCGCCGTACGACGGGTACTGCTGGTCGCTGCTGCTGCTCATGGTGTGCGGTTCACCCTCCTGCGAACGGCGGGAGCACCTCGACCGTGCCGCCCTCGGCCAGCCGTACGGTCTCATGCGCCCGGGTGCCGACGGGGTCACCGTCGACCAGGAAGGAGCACCGCTGGAGCACGCGGGCGAGCTCGCCCGGGTGCCGCTCGCGCACGGCCTCCAGCGCCTCGGCCAGGGTCTCCGCGGCGTACGGCTCCTCGGCGGTCCCGGCGGCGGCCTTGGCCGCGGCCCAGTAGCGGATGGTCCCCGCTGCCATAGCGGCACTCCTCTCGTCGGCCTCCACGGCCTCGTCGGCATCCATGATGGGCTATGCCGCCGACAGCCAGTCCGCGAGCCGGGCGAGCAGGGCGTCGTCGGCGGCGTTCTCGGCGTGGCCCATGCCCGGCTCCAGCCACAGCTCGCACGGTCCGGCCGCCGCCAGCATGCGCGGATGGTCCAGCGGGAAGTACGGGTCGCGGTCGCCGTGCACGATCAGCAGTGGCGTCGGCGCGATCAGCGGCACCGCTTCGAAGGGCGGCATCGGCACCGGGTCCCAGTCGCGGTCGTGGATGCGCGTGCGCAGCCCGTAGCGGCCGACCAGGCGCCCGGCGGGCCGGGTCACCACCCAGTGCAGCCGGCGCATCGGGGCCGTACCCCGGTAGTACCAGCGCGCCGGCGCGCTCACGGCGGCGACCGCGTCCGCGCGCGCCCTCGGGTCGTCCCGGTACAGCGCCCCGTGCCGCAGCACCACCGACCCGCCCATGGAGAAGCCGACCGTCACCACACGCGTGTACCCGAGCTCCCGCGCCCAGCTCACCGCCGCCGCCAGGTCCAGCACCTCGCGGTCCCCGACCGTTGACCGGCCCCCGGAGCGCCCGTGCCCGCGGAAGGAGAAGGTCACCACCGCCGCGCGCCGCCGGAAGGCCCGCGCGGCCCGCCGGACGGCCGGCCGGTCCACCGAGCCGGTGAATCCATGGGCGACAACGACGGCTGTGTCCGTAAGACTGTCCCTATGGCCCCTATGCGGCTCGTGCACCGCTTCGATACGGATCCCGTCAGGGGTACGGAGGGTGGCGCGCAGAAGGCCGGGAGTGACCGAGGAAACATCCGCGATGTGAAACGCACCCTCTGTCTCGGACCCCATGTCGGCTATTGTGCTGCGAAGAGGATCCGGGCAAAGCAGCCCCCGGGTCCTTTTGTGTTTTGCCGCCGTTGTTACAGACGGATGAACAAAGGCTCTCAGGGCGCGGGAGTCGACAGCAGTGCCAGGACGTCCTCGCAGGGACCGAGGAGGAACCGACGTTATGGGCGAGCGAACCGTGCACGACCGTGAAACGACGACCCGGGCAGGTGGGGCGTCGCGATGAGCTCTCTGCTGCTCCTGACCAATGCCCTCCAGCCGTCCACGGAGGTGCTCCCCGCCCTCGGACTGCTGCTGCACAACGTGCGGGTGGCCCCCGCCGAAGGCCCCGCACTCGTCGACACCCCCGGTGCCGACGTGATCCTCGTCGACGGCCGCCGCGACCTGCCGCAGGTGCGGTCGCTGTGCCAGCTGCTGCGCTCCACCGGGCCCGGCTGCCCGCTGATCCTGGTCGTCACGGAGGGCGGCCTCGCCGCCGTCACCGCCGACTGGGGCATCGACGACGTCCTCCTGGACACCGCGGGCCCCGCCGAGGTCGAGGCGCGGCTGCGCCTCGCGATGGGGCGCCAGCAGATCACCGCCGACGACTCCCCGATGGAGATCCGCAACGGCGACCTCTCGGTCGACGAGGCGACGTACAGCGCGAAGCTGAAGGGCCGGGTCCTGGACCTCACCTTCAAGGAGTTCGAGCTGCTGAAGTACCTCGCCCAGCACCCGGGCCGGGTCTTCACGCGTGCCCAGCTCCTGCAGGAGGTGTGGGGCTACGACTACTTCGGCGGTACGCGGACGGTCGACGTCCACGTACGGCGGCTGCGCGCCAAGCTGGGGCCCGAGCACGAGTCGCTGATCGGGACCGTCCGGAACGTCGGCTACCGGTTCGTCACCCCGGAGAAGGTGGACCGCGCCGCCGAGGAAGCCCGTACGAAGGAGGCCGAAAAGGCCGCCGTCACCCGTACGGCCGACACCGAAGAGGTACAGGAAGCGGCCGTACGACCTGCCCAGAGGTAGGTCCCCCCGCGTAGACTGCGGCGCGTGGCCAAGGTGACGCGGGACGACGTGGCACGACTTGCGGGTACTTCGACCGCGGTCGTGAGCTACGTCATCAACAACGGACCCCGGCCGGTCGCCCCGGCCACGCGCGAGCGGGTACTCGCAGCGATCAAGGAGCTGGGCTACCGGCCCGACCGCGTGGCCCAGGCGATGGCCTCGCGGCGCACGGACCTCATAGGCATGATCGTCCCCGACGCCCGGCAGCCGTTCTTCGCCGAGATGGCGCACGCGGTCGAACGAGCCGCCGCCGACCGCGGCAAGATGGTCCTCGTCGGCAACTCCGACTACCGCGACGAGCGCGAGCTCCACTACCTGCGGGCCTTCCTCGGCATGCGCGTCGCCGGGCTCATCCTGGTCAGCCAGGGCCCCAGCCAGCGCGCCGCGCAGGAGATCGAGGCGTGGGACGCCCGCGTGGTGCTGCTCCACGAGCGGCCCGAGGCCATCGACGACGTCGCCGTCGTCACGGACGACATCGGCGGCGCGCAGCTCGCCGTCCGCCACCTCCTGGAGCACGGCCACGCGTACGTCGCCTGCCTCGGCGGCGTCGAGTCGACCCCGGCCGTCGGCGACCCGGTGGCCGACCACGAGGAGGGCTGGCGCCGCGCGATGCTGGAGTCCGGCCGCTCGGTGGAGGGCCGGCTGTTCCAGGCCGCGTACAACCGCTACGACGCGTACCAGGTCGCCCTGAAGATCCTGTCCGGGCCGGACCGGCCCCCGGCGATCTTCTGCTCCACCGACGACCAGGCCATCGGCGTCCTGCGCGCCGCCCGGGAGCTCCGCCTCGACGTCCCCGGCGACCTCGCGGTCGCGGGCTTCGACAACGTCAAGGAAGCCGCCCTGACGGACCCGCCCCTGACGACGGTCTCCTCCGACCGCCCGGCGATGGCCCGCGCGGCGGTGGACCTGGTCCTCGACGACGGCCTGAGGGTGGCGGGGTCGCGCCGGGAGCGGGTGAAGCAGTTCCCGTCGGCGCTGATCGTCCGACGGTCGTGCGGCTGCGACGGCGAGTAGCGCCTCCAGAGCACGTAGCGCCGCCAGGGCGGGCCGCCCTCACTCCGGCCGCGAAGCCTCCCCCGGCGCCGCCCAGAACTGGGCGACGGCGATCAGCCCCAGGCCGCCCAGCATGAGCGCGGCCGTCGCTTCGTACGGCAGCAGGCGCGGCGCCACCAGGCCCGCCGCCACGAGCAGGGCGCCGGCACCCCAGAGCCGTGGACGGTGCACGCCGCGGTAGAGCCAGGGGAACAGCAGGCGGCCCGTCGCCAGGGCGAGCACACCGGCCGCGCCCAACGACAGGGCCATCACGGTGGTGACCACCGCGAAGAACGTCGACATCCGTATCCTCCCCCGCACCTCCCGCGAGGCGACCGCCGGATGATCTCAGCAACGAGGGGTCGGGCACCATCCCGGGGCGCTCTTTACACCGGGCATACGAGACTCTTCCCGGACTCTCAGGGCATCCTCAGCGTCCTCTCATGTACGGCTCCGAGAGTCGTATCCATGACGGACTACTCGCAAGGTGACCAGCAGCAGACGTTCCCGCCGTACCCGCCGCCCCCGGCGTACGCGCCCGCGCCGCCCGTGCCGCCCGCACCGCCCGTGCCGCACCGGCGCGAGCGGGCCCGGCGGCCCGTGGCGCTGATCGTCGCCGTCGCCATCGCCGCCGCCGGGATCGGGGGCGGGGCGTCGGCGCTGGTCCAGCAGCTGACCCGGGGCGGCGGCCCGAGCACGGGCGGCGCGGTCAACGGGACGAGCGTGGCGCAGTCCAGCAAGGGCACGGTCGCCGGGGTCGCGCAGGCGGTGTCGCCGAGCATCGTCGAGATCAAGGCGGCGTCCACGGCCGGGCAGTCCACCGGGTCCGGCGTGATCATCACCGGGGACGGCGAGATCGTCACCAACAACCACGTGATCTCCGGCGCCTCCGAGATCACCGTCCGGCTCAGCGACGGCAAGACGTACGCCGCCGAGACCGTCGGCACCGACCCCGGCAAGGACCTCGCGCTGATCAAGCTCAAGGGCGCGTCCGGGCTGAAGCCCGCCGCCCTCGGCGACTCCGACAAGGTGCGCGTCGGGGACGAGGTCGTCGCGATCGGCTCGCCCGAGGGCCTGACCGGCACCGTCACCAGCGGCATCGTCTCCGCGCTCGACCGTGACGTGACGGTCTCCAAGGAGGAGGACCAGCGGCAGCGGGACCCGCGCCAGGGGTGGCCGTTCGAGTTCGACGGGCGGGAGTTCAACGGCGACACGGGGCAGTCGAAGACGACGTACAAGGCCATCCAGACCGACGCCTCCCTCAACCCCGGCAACTCCGGCGGCGCGCTGATCAACATGAACGGCGAGGTCATCGGCATCAACTCCGCCATGTACTCGCCGAGCGCCGCCACCGGCTCCACCGCCGGCAGCGTGGGCCTCGGTTTCGCCATACCCGTCAACACCGTCAAGGCCGACCTCGACGGCCTCCGCGACGGCTCCTGACCGCGTGCGAGGCTGGCCCCATGAACCCCGTGAACGCACCCGCTGACGCCGAGCGCATCCTGATCGTCGACGACGAGCCCGCCGTCCGCGAGGCGCTCCAGCGCAGCCTCGCCTTCGAGGGGTACGGCACCGAGGTCGCCGTCGACGGCGTCGACGCGCTCGCGAAGACCGAGGCGTACGCACCCGATCTTGTGGTCCTCGACATCCAGATGCCCCGCATGGACGGCCTGACCGCCGCGCGCCGCATCCGCGCCGCCGGGTCCACCGTGCCGATCCTGATGCTGACGGCCCGGGACACGGTCGGCGACCGCGTCACCGGCCTGGACGCGGGCGCGGACGACTACCTCGTCAAGCCGTTCGAGCTGGACGAGCTGTTCGCCCGGATCCGGGCGCTGCTGCGGCGCAGCTCGTACGCCCGGACCGTGGGCGAGCAGCCGGAGGCGGAGGTGCTGAGCTTCGCGGACCTGCGGATGGACCTGGCGACGCGCGAGGTGACGCGGGGCGGGCGGCGCGTGGAGCTGACCCGTACCGAGTTCACGCTCCTGGAGATGTTCCTGTCGCATCCGCGCCAGGTGCTGACGCGGGAGCAGATCCTCAAGGCGGTATGGGGCTTCGACTTCGAGCCGAGCTCCAACTCCCTGGACGTGTACGTAATGTACCTGCGGCGCAAGACGGAGGCGGCGGGCGAGCCGCGCCTGGTCCACACGGTGCGGGGCGTGGGGTACGTGCTGCGCGCCGGGGGCGACGGATGACCGGCCCGGTGGCGCGGTTCCGGGCGCTGCCGCTGCGCTCGCGCCTCGCCCTGCTGACCGCCACGGCCGTGGCGGTGGCGGTGGCCGCGGTGTCGGTGGCGTGCTGGCTGCTGACCCGGGCGCAGCTGCGGGACGAGCTGGACAACTCGCTGTACAGCCTGTCGGCCTCGGAGGACTACCAGCGGCTGACCGAGCTCACCTGCCGTCCGTCCGGCGGCCCGGGGCAGGCCAACACGGCGCCGGGGACGGCGTATGTGCAGCTCGTGCGTCCGGACGGCAGCCGGTGCGTGGGGCCCGGCAGCCCGCCCGTGGTCGTCGAGCGGTCCGACGCCGAGGTCGCGGCGGGGCTGCGGGCCGAGTCGCTGCACGACGGTGTCACCACCGGCGGGCAGTCCGTGCGGGTGCTCACCCGCACCGACGACAAGACCCGGTACACGGTGTCCATCTCCCGGCCGCTGACGGAGGTGGACGGCGCGCTGAACCAGCTCGCGCTGGTCCTCACCGTGCTGGCCGGCATCGGGGTCGTCGGGGCCGGGGCGGCCGGGCTGTGGGTGGCCCGCACCGGGCTCAAGCCCGTCGACCGGCTCACCGGGGCGGTCGAGCACGTCGCGCGCACCGAGGATCTGACGGTCCGCATCCCCGTCGAGGGCGAGGACGAGATCGCCCGCCTGTCGCGGTCGTTCAACGCGATGACGGCCGCCCTCGCCTCCTCCCGCGACCGGCAGGCGCAGCTGATCGCCGACGCGGGGCACGAGCTGCGTACGCCGCTGACCTCGCTGCGGACCAACATCGAGCTCCTGGCTCGCAGCGAGGAGACCGGCCGGGCCATCCCGCCCGAGGACCGGCGGGCGCTGCTGGCGTCGGTCAAGGCGCAGATGACGGAGCTGGCGGCGCTCATCGGCGACCTCCAGGAGCTGTCCCGGCCGGACGCGGCCGGATCGGGCGGCCGGCTGGAGGTGGTGGCGCTGCACGACCTGCTGGACACCGCGCTCCGGCGGGCGCGGCTGCGCGGGCCGGAGCTGACGATCACGGCCGAGGACGTTCGCCCCTGGTACGTACGGGCCGAGGCGGCCGCGCTGGAGCGCGCACTGGTCAACGTCCTCGACAACGCGGTGAAGTTCTCGCCGCCGGGCGGCACGATCGAGGTCGCCCTGGTGGACGGTGAGCTGACGGTGCGGGACCACGGGCCGGGCATCTCCCCCGAGGAGCTGCCGCACGTCTTCGAGCGCTTCTGGCGCTCACCGTCGGCCCGCAGCCTGCCGGGCTCGGGGCTCGGCCTGTCGATCGTGGCCCGCACGGTGACCCGGGCGGGCGGCGAGGTGCGGCTGATCCCGGTGGGCCCGAAGGAGGGTGGCGGCACCCGCGCGGTGGTCCGCCTGCCGGGCGCGCCGACACCGCCGCCGGGGACCGCGCCCCAGAAGTGAGCGGGGCGGCCGGACCTCGATGGTCCCGCCGCCCCGCCTTCCTCCGCGTATCCGCTACTTGACGACCGTGATCCGGCCGGCCGCCGGAGGCGCGATCGGGTTCGACGGCGAGGAGTTGGCCGCCAGGTAGGCGTTGAAGACGTCCAGGTCGGACGCGCCCACGAGCTTGTTCTTGCCCTGGCCGAGCGCCGGGAAGCCGTCGCCGCCGCCCGCGAGGAACTCGTTCATCGCGACGCGGTACGTCTTCGCCGGGTCGATCGGCTCACCGTTCAGCTTCACCGAGGCTGCGTCGACACGGGCCGCGCCCGTCTTCGTCAGGTCGAGGGTGTAGGTGAAGCCCTTCGACACCTGGAGGATCTTCGGGGAGGCCTCGTTCGCGCCGCTGACCTGCTGCTGGAGGCCCGCGATGAGCTGGGCGCCGGTCAGGTCGACGACGTTCATCATGTTGGTGAACGGCTGCACGGTGAACGCCTCGCCGTAGGTCACCACGCCGTCGCCCTCGGCGCCGGACGCCTTGTACACCAGGTCGGAGCGGATACCGCCCGGGTTCATCAGCGCGATCTGCGCGCCGCCCTTGTCGGCGGGGGCGAGCCCGGCGAGCTGCGCGTCGGCGATCAGGTCGCCGAGCGGCTTCTCGTACTCCGTGGAGCCGCGGCCGTTGATGTCGGCGGAGATGTAGCCCTGCGGCTTGTTCGCGATGGGCGCGGCGAGCGCGTTCCACCGCTCGATCAGCGAGGTCATGTCGGCGGCCTTGGCCACGTCACGCGTGACGACGCGGTTGGCCGACTTCACGGCCGTACGGACGATGTCCTTGGTCTTCCGGTCGTACGTCAGCGTCGTGTCCGTGTAGAGCTTGCCGTACGAGGACGCCGACGTGACCATGCGCGGCTTGCCGCTCGGGTCCGGGATCGTACAGACGTACGCCTGGTGCGTGTGGCCGGTGACCAGCGCGTCGACCTGCGGGTTCAGCTTCTTCGCGATGTCCACGACCGGGCCGGAGATGCCGTCGCCGGCGCCCGGGCTGTCGCAGTCGTAGTTGTACGAGGACGAGGCCGGGGCGCCGCCCTCGTGGATGAGGGCGACGATCGACTTGACGCCCTTGCGCTCCAGGACCTTGGTGTACTTGTCGATCGTCTCGACCTCGTCACCGAACTTCAGGCCCTTGACGCCCTCGGCGGTGACGATGTTCGGGGTGCCCTCCAGGGTCACGCCGATGAAGCCGATCTTCACGCCCTTGCGCTCCCAGATGAAGTACGGGTCAAGGATCGGCTTGCCGGTCTTCTCGTCCGTCACGTTGGCGGCGAGGTAAGGGAAGTTCGCGCCGGGGAAGGTCTTGCCCTGCTCGTAGCAGCCGCCGGTGGGGTGGCAGCCGCCGTTCTGCATCCGGGCGAGTTCCTTGGCGCCCTCGTCGAACTCGTGGTTGCCCACGGACGACACGTCGAGCTTGAGCTTGTTCAGCGCCTCGACGGTGGGCTCGTCGTGGAAGAGGCCCGACATCAGCGGCGAGGCGCCGATCATGTCGCCGGCGGCGGCGGTGATGGAGTACGGGTTGCCCTGGCGCGCGGTGCGCAGGTGGGTGGCGAGGTACTCGACACCGCCCGCCTTGATCTTCTCGACCCGGCCGTCCGCGTGCGTGTGGCTCACCTCGCCGGAGGATCCGGCCGGGGGCTCCAGGTTGCCGTGCAGGTCGTTGAAGGAGAGCAGCTGTACGTCGACGGTGCGGCCGGAGTGGTGCCCGGCGGTCTGCACCCGGTCGTCGGCGCCGGCGGGCAGGGCGGCGACCACGGCTCCGACGGTCGCCAGTCCGGCGGCGGTGGCGAGTATCCGCGTGACCGCGCGCTGCTTCTTGTGTGTCGCTGACATCTGTCCCCTCTGGGTACGGCAAGGCGTGTGGACGGGTAGGGCCCAGCGCAGCCTAGAGTCAACGCGCGTAGCGCAACAGGGGGGAGCGGGTTACGAGCTGGTTGCCTTCCTCCGAAAGGCCCTCGCCGTGGGCCCGACCTGATCCAGGGGCCAGGCCCTACGCTCGGAGGCATGACGACTGACGCCCCCGTACCCGGCATTGAGCCCGGTCGACGTATCGACACCCTCGACGAGCTCACCCCCGCGCAGGCCCAGGCCGTCCTCGACCTGCTCGCCGAGGCCGCCCGTATCGACGGGATGCAGGCCGTCTCCGAGCAGGGGCGGCTCCAGTTGCGCCACGGGCGGCGCGAAGGGGTCTCGCACCTGCTGCTCACCGTCCGCGGAGAGCTCGTGGGGTACGCGCAGCTGGAGGACACCGACCCGGTCGAGGCGCCGGCCGCCGAGCTCGTCGTCCACCCCTCGCACCGGGGCCGCGGCCACGGGCGGGCGCTCGGCGCGGCGCTGCTGGCCGCCTCGGGCAAGCGGCTGCGCGTGTGGGCGCACGGCGGCAAGTCGGCCGCCCGCCACCTCTCCCAGGTCCTCGGCCTGACGCTCTTCCGCGAGCTGCGCCAGATGCGCCGGCCGCTCGCCCCGCTGGACATCCCGGAGCCCGTGCTGCCGCCGGGCGTCACCGTGCGCACCTTCGTACCGGGGCAGGACGACGCGGCCTGGCTCGCGCTCAACGCGGCCGCGTTCGCGCACCACCCGGAGCAGGGCTCGATGACGCAGCGGGACCTGGACGACCGCAAGGAGGAGCCGTGGTTCGACCCGAAGGGCTTCTTCCTCGCCGTACGCGAGACGGACGGCGAGCTGGTGGGCTTCCACTGGACGAAGGTGCACGCCGAGGAGCGGCTGGGTGAGGTGTACGTGCTCGGCATCAGCCCGCAGGCGCAGGGCGGCGGCCTCGGCAAGGCGCTGACGGCGATCGGCCTGCGGCACCTGGCGGCGCAGGGGCTGCCGACGGTGATGCTGTACGTGGACGCGGACAACACGGCGGCGGTGCGGGTGTACGAGGGGATGGGCTTCTCGACGCACGAGGTCGACCTGATGTACCGCTCGGAGACGTGACGCGACCTTAAGAAGCCGGACAGGGCGGGGTGTTGACACCTCGCCCTCTCTTGCACCACCCTTTCACTACTTGATTAGTGAAAGGGTGGTGCAAGGACGTGGTCGAGTACCGCATCGACCGGCGCAGCGGCGTCGCCACCTACCTCCAGATCGTCCAGCAGACCAAACAGGCCCTGCGCCTGGGTCTGTTGGAGCCCGGCGACAAGCTGCCCACCGCACGCGAGGTCGTCGAGGCCACCGCCATCAACCCGAACACCGTGCTCAAGGCCTACCGCGAACTGGAGCGCGAGGGCCTCGTCGAGGCCCGCCGCGGCCTCGGCACCTTCGTACGGAAGACGCTCGGCAGCGCCCCCGCCGACTCCCCGCTCCGCGACGAGCTGGCCGCCTGGGCCACCCGCGCCCGCGCGGCCGGACTGGAGCGGGACGACATGACGGCGCTCTTCGGCTCCGTACTCGAACAGACTTACGAGGGGGACGACTCATGACCAGCGCTCTGGAGGCCCACGGCCTCGCCAAACGCTACGGCCGACGGGCCGCCGCGCTCCAGGACTGCGCCTTCCGCCTGCCGGCGGGCCGGATCTGCGCGCTCGTCGGCCCCAACGGCGCCGGCAAGTCCACGCTCCTCGCCCTGGCCGCCGGCCTGATGCGGCCGACGGCCGGGACCCTCCGCGTCCTGGGCACCGACCCCGCCTCCGCCCGCCACCGGATCGCATACGTCGCCCAGGACAAGCCGCTCTACCCGCAGCTCACCGTCGCCGACACCCTCCGCATGGGCACAGAGCTCAACCCGGACCGCTGGGACGCCGAGGCCGCCGAGGCCGTCCTCGGGGATCTGGACCGCGGCGCCCGCATCCGCCGCCTCTCCGGCGGCCAGCGCACCCGCGTGGCGCTCGCCCTCGCGCTCGGCAAACGCGCCGAACTGCTCCTGCTCGACGAGCCGATGGCCGACCTCGACCCCCTCGCGCGCCACCAGCTGATGGGCGCGCTCATGGCGGACGCCGCCGAGCGCGGCACGACGGTCGTGATGTCGTCGCACATCCTCGGCGAGCTGGAGGGCGCCTGCGACTACCTCTTCCTGGTCGACGGCGGCCGGGTCCGCCTCGGCGGCGGCATCGACGACATCCTCGCCGCCCACACGCTGGTCACCGGCCCGGTCGCCGACCTCGCCCCGCACACGGTCATCGAGTCCCGCACCACCGGCCGCCAGCTCACCGCGCTCGTCCGCCGGGACGGCCCGGTCGACGACCGGACCTGGCAGACCATGGAACCCACCCTGGAGGAACTCTTGCTGGGCCATCTCCGCTCCCCCGACGCCCCGCCGCTCCTCTCCCCGAGCGCGGCCGTCGACACGGACCCGGCGGTGGCGGCATGAGCACGCTGACGACCGCCCGCACCGGCCGGCTGACGCTCCGCCAGCACCGGCGGGCGCTGTGGACCACCGCGGCGCTCCTCGCCCTGGCCGCGGTGGTGACGGCCGGACTGCGCTGGTGGGTGGCCGGTTCCATGGACGAGGCCCGTTGCTTCGCGGGCGAGCCGGAGGCATGCGGCGAGCAGCTCTTCGGTGACTGGCTCACCCCCCAGGGCTTCCTTGCGCTCGCGCTGGAGTGGTCCCTCTTCGTGCTGATGCCCGTCCCGTTCCTGATCGGCGCCTTCGTCGCGGGCCCGATGCTCGCACGCGAGCTGGAGAGCGGCACGTACAAGCTCGCCTGGACGCAGTCGGCCACCCCGGCCCGCTGGCTCGCCTCGAAACTGCTCCTCGCCGCCGGCCTGGCGGCCGTCACCGCGACCGTGCTCACCGCCGTCTTCCGCTTCGGCCGGGGACCCGTCCGCTACCACCAGAACCTCTCGTGGGCGGACCCGGGCGCGTACGAGCTCACGGGCCCGGCCCTCGGCGGCTACTGCCTGCTCGGCGTCGCCGTCGGCGCCCTCGTGGGCCTGCTGGTCCGCCGTACCGTCGCCGCCATGGCCACGACGGCGGCCGTCCTGGGCGCGGTGCTCCTGGGATTCTGGAACCTGCGGTGGGAGCTGTGGCCGTCGCTGCACGCGAGCGGCCAGGGCTCCCAGCTCACCGGCGGCTTGTCCGGCCTCCCCTTCGACGCCCTCCTGCTCCGCTCCGGCTACGTCACCGCCGACGGGCGGCCGCTCCCGTACGACGCGTGCCTGCAGCCCGAGGGCGAGACGCAGTGCGACCCCGACACCGTCAGCTGGTACGCCGAATACCACCCCGCCTCGCACTACTGGCCCGTCCAGCTCATCGAAACCGGCATCGTCCTCGCCCTCGCGGCCCTGGCCGTATACGCCGCCTTCCGCGTGCTGCGCCGCCACCACGCGTAACCACAGGACCGGGGTCGGACGGCCTGGACGGGGGTCTGGCCGTCCGACCCCAGTACGTCACGTAATGGTTACCGACCATTCAGAACGGCTTGCGACGCTCAGCGAATGAAGCCCGCCGTGTCAGCGGCCCGCTCCGACGCGCTTGACCACCCCCTGGCGCGGAAGAATGGTGCCATGAGCCAGCAGCCCGCCGAGGCCGACGTCCAGATCCAGCACGCGCAGCCGTCCGTGGGGTCCATAGCCGCGCACCGACCGCACATGGTGACCGCCGGACCCGTGTCCGACCTGGCGCCCGACCTCGACTCCGATCTGGACGCGTACGACGAGGACGGCCCGGACGGCGAACTGCCCCCCGGCCGCTTCCTGGACCGCGAGCGCTCCTGGCTGGCGTTCAACGAACGGGTGCTGGAGCTCGCCGAGGACCCCACGACGCCGCTCCTCGAACGAGCGAACTTCCTCGCGATCTTCGCCTCCAACCTCGACGAGTTCTTCATGGTCCGGGTCGCCGGCCTCAAGCGCCGCATCGCCACCGGCGTCGCCACCCGGTCCGCCTCCGGGCACCAGCCACGCGAGGTCCTGGAGCTGATCTGGACCCGCTCGCGGGAGCTCATGGCCCGGCACGCCGCCTGCTTCCAGCAGGACATCTGCCCCGCCCTCGCCGACGAGGGCATCCACCTCATCCGCTGGCCCGACCTGACGGAGAAGGAGCAGGCCCGGCTCTTCACCCTCTTCCGCCAGCAGATCTTCCCGGTCCTCACCCCCCTCGCCGTCGACCCGGCGCACCCCTTCCCGTACATCTCCGGCCTCTCCCTCAACCTCGCCGTCGTCGTACGCAACCCCGTCAGCGGCCACCGCCACTTCGCCCGCGTGAAGGTCCCCCCGCTGCTCTCCCGCTTCCTGGAGGCCTCGCCGCAGCGCTACGTCCCGCTGGAGGACGTCATCGCCGCGCACCTGGAGGAGCTGTTCCCGGGCATGGAGGTGCTGGCGCACCACATGTTCCGCGTGACGCGCAACGAGGACCTGGAGGTCGAGGAGGACGACGCCGAGAACCTCCTCCAGGCGCTGGAGAAGGAGCTCATGCGGCGCCGCTTCGGCCCGCCGGTGCGCCTGGAGGTCGAGGAGTCGATCGACCCGTACGTCCTCGACCTGCTCGTACGCGAACTGAAGGTCACCGACGCCGAGGTGTACCCGCTGCCCGGGCCGCTGGACCTGACCGGACTGTTCGGGATCTCGGCCCTGGACCGGCCCGAGCTCAAGTACCCGAAGTTCGTGGCCGGGACCCACCGCGACCTGGCCGAGGTCGAGTCGGCGTCCGCGCCGGACGTGTTCGCCGCCCTGCGCGAGCGCGACGTCCTGCTGCACCACCCGTACGACTCGTTCTCGACCTCCGTCCAGGCCTTCCTGGAACAGGCGGCCGCCGACCCCGACGTCCTCGCCATCAAGCAGACGCTGTACCGGACGTCCGGCGACTCCCCCATCGTCGACGCCCTCATCGACGCCGCCGAGTCCGGCAAGCAGGTCCTCGTCCTCGTCGAGATCAAGGCCCGCTTCGACGAACAGGCCAACATCAAGTGGGCGCGCAAGCTGGAGGAGGCCGGCTGCCACGTCGTGTACGGCCTCGTCGGCCTCAAGACCCACTGCAAGCTCTCCCTGGTGGTCCGCCAGGAGGGCGAGACGCTGCGCCGCTACTCCCACGTCGGCACCGGCAACTACCACCCCAAGACCGCCCGCCTGTACGAGGACCTCGGCCTGCTCACCGCCGACCCGCAGGTCGGCGCGGACCTGTCCGACCTCTTCAACCGGCTGTCCGGCTACTCCCGCCGCGAGACCTACCGGCGCCTGCTCGTCGCCCCCAAGTCGCTCCGCGACGGCCTGGTCTCCCGCATCAACAAGGAGATCGTCCACCACCGGGCCGGGCGGCTCGCATACGTCCGCATCAAGGTCAACTCGATGGTCGACGAGGCCGTCATCGACGCCTGCTACCGCGCCTCGCGGGCCGGCGTACCGGTCGACATCTGGGTCCGCGGCATCTGCGCCGTACGGCCGGGCGTCCCGGGCCTCTCCGAGCACATCAGGGTCCGCTCCGTCCTCGGACGGTTCCTGGAACACTCGCGCGTCTTCGCCTTCGGGAACGGCGGCGAGCCCGAAGTGTGGTTCGGCAGCGCCGACATGATGCACCGTAACCTGGACCGCCGGATAGAAGCGCTGGTGCGGGTCTCCGACCCCGCGCACCGCGCCTCGCTGTGCCGGCTGCTGGAGACGGGCATGGCCGACACCACCTCGTCGTGGCACCTCGGCCCGGACGGCGAGTGGACGCGGCACGCGACGGACGGGGACGGCCAGCCGCTGCGGCATGTCCAGGAGATGCTCATAGACGCGCGGAGGCGCCGGCGTGCTCAAACCTGACCAGCTCACCGCGGGCGAGGTCCTGTCCCCGTACCTCCACGCCCGCGCGGGGGACTTCCTACGCAACCTGCGCCTGCACGCCGAGAGCGGCGCGGACTCGGCCGGCGCCGAGGAGGCGGCACGGGGGCTGCGCGCCGCCGCCCGGCGCATCGGCTCCACGCTGCACACCTTCCGCCCGCTGCTCGACGCCTCCTGGGCCGACCAGCTGCGCACCGAACTGGCGTGGCTCTCCGGCCTGCTGGCGCAGGAACACGCGTGCACCTCGCGGCTCGTCCGCCTGGTGGACGCACTGTCCCGCCTGACGGGCGGCGCCGAGGCGCTCGCGGTGGGCGGCGCGCGCGCCGGGGCCCTGCTGGAGCGCCGCCTCACGCTGGCCCGGACCCGGGCGCATTCCGCCGCGCTCCAGGCCCTCGGCTCGTCCCGCTTCCACGCGGTCGCCGACGCGGTGGCGCTGCTCGCCTCGGAGGTGCCGCTGGGCCCGGCCGCGGGCGCCCGCGCCGGCGAGGTCCTCGGCCCGGCCACCGAGGCCGTCGAGCGGCGCCTGCTGGACGCGGTGGCGGCGCTGCCGATGAGCCCCGCCGTGGGCGGCGAACAGCACGACACCTCCTGGCACCACGTACGGCTGCTGCTCCGGCTGCACCGCCACGCCCAGGAGGTGCTCGGCGCGGAGGCGCAGCTGTACGAGGCGGGCCGCGCGCTCGACCGGCACCGGGACGCCGCCGATGCCGCGTCCGCCGCGGCGAGCGCCGCGCGCACCCCGCGCATCGCGCCGGCGACGGCGTACGTGCTGGGCGTGCTCCACGCGGACCAGCGGCACGAGGTGGAGGCGGCGCGCGTGAGCTTCCAGCGCGCGTGGCAGCGTACGGCGGTGACGGCACGGTGACGCCGACTCCACCCGCGAAGGGCCTGGTCCACGCCGCCGGCTGCGTCCTGTGGCGCCGCGCGGGCGAGGGTCCGGGCGGCGCCAACGGCGCCGTCGAGGTGGCCGTCATCCACCGCCCCAAGCACGACGACTGGTCCCTCCCCAAGGGCAAGCTCGAACCCGGCGAGGACCACGCGCAGGCGGCCGTCCGCGAGGTGCGGGAGGAGACCGGCATGACCTGCGCCCTCGGGCCCGAGCTCCCGAAGGCCTGCTACCGCGCGGGCGACCGCCCCAAGGAGGTCCGCTACTGGGCCGCCGAGGCCACGGGCGGCGCCTTCCGCCCCGACGGCGAGGTCGACGACCTGCGCTGGCTCTCCCCGCCCGAGGCCCGGGCGCTCCTGTCGTACGCCGTCGACCGGGACCTGGTCGACGCGGCCCTCGCGGCGATCACCCCGGGGCCCCGGGAAACCGGGCGCTGACCGTCAGCGGCACCGGCAACCTCACCCTTCCGGGGGCAACCCGCCCCGCACCACCGTCATCCTCCCGGGTGGCCCCGGTGCGGCCCCCGCGCGCCCGCGTACCGGCGCACAACCCCACGCTCCGCGCCTCACACCGCCGGAGTGCGCCCTCGCCCGCCCGAGGTGCCGTGCACCCCCGCACAGCCCCGTCGTAAACCTCACTCCCTGCGCCCGGCGCACCCCCGCGACAATGGCCCCACAGGCTCTGGCCACGGCTCACCACGGCTTCCGTCACGGTTCACCTCCCGTTCACTCTCCCCCGCCAGCCATGTCACCTGATCTGCCTAATTTCGGCCGTACACGGTTACTGACACACGCCGCCACCGAGCTCACGCACGGATTCGGTATCGACGCCGCGGCGGCTCCTGGAAGGAACACCCAACAGTGAAGCTTCAGCGCAAGACCGGGCTTCGCGCCACCGCGCTCGGCGCCCTCGCCGTCTCCGGCGCCCTGGTACTCACGGCGTGTGGTTCGGACGACAACACGGGCAGCCCCGACGGCGGCAAGAAGACCGGCGCCACCTCGTCCATCAAGTGTGACGGCGCGAAGGGCCAGCTGCTGGCCTCCGGCTCCTCCGCGCAGAAGAACGCCATGGACCTGTGGGTCAAGAACTACATGGCCGCCTGCCCGGGCGTGGAGATCAACTACAAGTCCTCCTCCTCCGGCGAGGGCATCATCGCCTTCAACCAGGGCCGCGTCGGCTTCGCCGGCTCCGACTCCGCGCTGAAGCCGGAAGAGGTCGCCGAGTCCAAGAAGATCTGCAAGTCCGGCCAGGGCATCAACCTCCCCATGGTCGGCGGGCCGATCGCCATCGGCTACAACGTCCCCGGCGTGAAGGACCTCGTCCTCGACGCCCCCACCATCGCCAAGATCTTCAACGACAAGATCAAGAAGTGGGACGACCCGGCGATCGCCAAGCTCAACCCGGGCGCCAAGCTCCCGAGCACCCCGATCCAGGCCTTCCACCGCTCCGAGGACTCCGGCACCACCCAGAACCTCGGCAAGTACCTCGGCAAGGCCGCCAAGGCCGACTGGCCGTACGAGGCCGAGAAGAAGTGGCCCGCCCCCGGCGGCCAGGCCGCGTCCGGCTCCTCCGGCGTCGCCGCCCAGGTGAAGCAGGTCGAGGGCGCGATCGGCTACTTCGAGCTCAGCTACGCCGAGTCGCAGAGCATCCCGGCCGTCCAGATCGCCACCGGCGCCCCCGCCCCGGTCGCGGCCACCTCGGAGAACGCCTCCAAGGCCATCGCCGCCGCCAAGGTCAAGGGCACCGGCAAGGACCTGGCGCTGGAGCTGGACTACGCCACCAAGGCCGAGGGCGCGTACCCGATCGTCCTGGTGACGTACGAGGTCGTCTGCGACACCGGCAACAAGGCCGACACCCTCGGCACCGTGAAGTCCTTCCTCACCTACACCGCCTCCGACGAGGGCCAGAAGGTCCTGGCCGAGGCCGGCTACGCCCCGATCCCGGCCGAGATCAACGCCAAGGTCCGCGAGACCGTCAACGGCCTGTCGTAACCGCACGCACGCAAGGCCGGCCCGGCCACTCACCGGGCCGGCCACCACCCCATCCGGTGCACCGCCGCCAGGGGAGCCGCCACCCGCGGACTTCCCCCACACAGACCGGAAAGACCATGGCTATAACGACTGACAACGCACCGGCTCCGCCGGTCGCCGGGAAGCCGGGCCCCACCTCCACCGGCCGCGCGGGCGACAAGATCTTCCTCGGCCTCTCCCGCGGCTCCGGGATCCTGCTCCTGGTGATCATGGCGTCGATCGCCGTGTTCCTCAGCTACCGCGCCTCCCTCGCGCTCGCGGAGAACGAGGGCAACTTCTTCACCACATTCGACTGGAACCCGGTCGGCGACCGCCCGGTCTTCGGCATCGCGGTCCTCCTCTTCGGCACGATCGTCAGCTCCATCATCGCGATGGTCATCGCGGTCCCGATCGCGGTCGGCATCGCGCTGTTCATCTCGCACTACGCGCCCCGCCGCCTGGCCGCGCCCCTCGCGTACGTCGTCGACCTGCTCGCCGCCGTGCCGTCGATCATCTACGGCATCTGGGGCGCGCTCTTCCTCGTCCCGTACCTGGAGGGCCTGAACCTCTGGCTCGACCAGTTCTTCGCCTGGACGTACGTCTTCGACAAGACGGAGGTCGGCGTCGCGCGGACCCTCTTCACCGTCGGCGTCCTGCTCGCCATCATGATCCTGCCGATCGTGACCAGCGTCAGCCGCGAGGTCTTCCTCCAGGTGCCGCGCATGAACGAGGAGGCCGCCCTCGCCCTCGGCGCCACCCGCTGGGAGGTCATCCGCCTCTCCGTGCTGCCCTTCGGCCGCTCCGGCGTCATCTCCGCCTCGATGCTCGGCCTGGGCCGGGCGCTCGGCGAGACCATGGCCGTCGCCACGGTCCTCTCCCCGAGCTTCCTGATCTCGCTGCACCTGCTCGACCCGGGCGGCGGCACGTTCGCCCAGAACATCGCGGCGAAGTTCGACGAGGCCGACCAGCTCGGCCGCGACGCCCTGATCGCCTCCGGTCTGGTCCTCTTCGTCCTCACCCTGCTGGTCAACGGCGCGGCCCGCCTGATCATCGCGCGCCGCAAGGAGTACTCGGGGGCGAACGCCTGATGAGCAACGCAATCCAGGACGCGCCCGCCAAGGCCGCACCCCGTCCCCGCAAGGACGACCTCAGCCAGCGCCACCTGCCGCGCTGGGCCCCGGCCGCCTTCGCCGTCGTCGCCGTCGCCATCGGCTGCGGCACCGGCCTGGCCGCCGGCCTCGAAAGCCGCACCCAGTGGGGCCTGATCTCGGTGCTCGCCTTCGTCGTCGTCTCGTACGCCGTGACGTCGGCCGTCGAGAACCAGCGCCAGGCCAAGGACCGCCTCGCCACCAGCGTGGTCTGGGTGTGCTTCATCCTCGCCGTCGTCCCGCTGCTCTCCCTCATCTGGGTCACGGTCAGCCGGGGCCTGAAGGTCCTCGACGGCTACTTCCTCACCCACTCGATGGCCGGTGTCCCCGGCTTCGACGTCGGCGGCGGCGTCTACCACGCGCTCGTCGGCACGCTGGAGCAGGTCGGCCTCGCCACCCTCATCTCCGCGCCGATCGGCCTGCTGACCGCCGTCTACCTCGTCGAGTACGGCAAGGGCTCCCTGGCCAAGGCCGTCACGTTCTTCGTCGACGTCATGACGGGCATCCCGTCGATCGTCGCCGGCCTCTTCATCCTCTCCATCATGCTGATGGCCGACCTCCAGCCGTCCGGCCTGATGGGCGCGCTGGCGCTGGCGATCCTGATGATCCCGGTCGTGGTCCGCTCCACCGAGGAGATGCTCAAGCTCGTCCCGAACGAGCT
This sequence comes from Streptomyces sp. NPDC030862, assembly GCF_055571835.1. Lineage (NCBI taxonomy): Bacteria > Bacillati > Actinomycetota > Actinomycetes > Kitasatosporales > Streptomycetaceae > Streptomyces > Streptomyces sp. NPDC030862. The sequence goes on from NZ_JBVIEN010000009.1 coordinate 387,442, forward strand.
GCGCGAGGCGGCGCTCGCCCTCGGCGTACCGAAGTGGCGCGTGATCCTGAAGGTGGTCATCCCGACGGCGATCGGCGGCATCACCACCGGCGTCATGCTCGCCATCGCCCGCATCGCCGGCGAGACCGCGCCGATCATGCTGCTGGTCTTCGGCAGCCAGCTGATCAACACCAACCCCTTCGAAGGTGCTCAGTCCGCGCTCCCCTTCTACATCTGGGAGCAGTACAAGGTCGGCAGCGAGGCGTCGTACGACCGCGCCTGGGCCGCCGCGCTCGTCCTGATCGCCTTCGTCATGATCCTCAACCTGGTCGCCCGCGGCATCGCCCGCTGGAAGGCCCCGAAGACCGGCCGCTAAGGCCTCCTGGAAGTGATCGAAACCATGGCCAAGCGAATCGACGTCAGCGGCCTGACCGCCTACTACGGCGCCCACAAGGCGATCGACGACATCTCCATGACCGTCGAGCCCCGCTCCGTGACGGCCTTCATCGGCCCCTCCGGCTGCGGCAAGTCCACCTTCCTGCGCACCCTGAACCGCATGCACGAGGTCACCCCCGGTGGCCGCGTCGAGGGCAAGGTGATGCTGGACGACCAGAACCTGTACGCCAAGGACGTCGACCCGGTCGCCGTGCGCCGCACGGTCGGCATGGTCTTCCAGCGTCCGAACCCCTTCCCGACGATGTCGATCTTCGACAACGTGGCGGCGGGCCTGCGCCTGAACGGCAAGTACCGCAAGCAGGAGCTGGCCGACACCGTCGAGCGCTCCCTCAAGGGCGCGAACCTCTGGAACGAGGTCAAGGACCGCCTCAACAAGCCGGGCTCCGGCCTCTCCGGCGGCCAGCAGCAGCGCCTGTGCATCGCCCGCGCCATCGCGGTCGAGCCGGACGTCCTGCTGATGGACGAGCCGTGCTCGGCGCTGGACCCGATCTCCACGCTCGCCATCGAGGACCTGATCAGCGAGCTGAAGGAACGGTTCACGATCGTCATCGTGACCCACAACATGCAGCAGGCGGCCCGCGTCTCGGACCGGACGGCCTTCTTCAACCTGGCGGCGGTCGGCCAGCCGGGCAAGCTGGTCGAGATCGACGACACGGAGCGGATCTTCTCCAACCCGTCCGTCCAGGCCACCGAGGACTACATCTCGGGCCGCTTCGGATAACCGTCCGCCGGAATCCCCTTGCGGTGCTGCATGGCGGTGCCACCGCAAGGCAAAGGGCCCGCCCCCTGAACAGGGGGCGGGCCCTTCCGTCACTCGAAACTCAGCCCCGCCGGCGTTTGAGGCGCGGGGGTCCGGGGGCAGAGCCCCCGGTTCGGGAAGGGGCGGGGTGGGGAAAAGCCCCGTAGGGCCAACCACACCCGCCCGGCCCGCAGCCGTCAGCCGAAGGCGACCGTCAGCCGAACACCAGCCGCACCACACCGAAGCTCGCCGCAGCGACCAGCGCCGCCGCCGGCATCGTGATGAACCATCCGAGGATGATGTTCTTCGCGACACCCCACCGCACCGCGTTGACCCGCTTCGTCGCGCCGACACCCATGATCGCCGACGTGATGACGTGCGTCGTCGAGATCGGCGCGTGGAACAGGAACGCCGAGCCGAACATGATCGACGCGCCCGTCGTCTCCGCCGCGAACCCCTGCGGCGGATCCAGCTCGATGATCTTGCGCCCCAGCGTCCGCATGATGCGCCAGCCACCGGCGTACGTACCCAGCGACAGCATCACCGCGCAGGCGACCTTGACCCAGACCGGGATCGCGTCACCGGCGTCGTGGACGTCGGCGATGACCAGCGCCATCACCACGATGCCCATCGTCTTCTGGGCGTCCTGGAGACCGTGGCCGAGCGCCATGCCCGCCGCCGACACGGTCTGGGCGATACGGAAGCCGCGCTTCGCCTTGTGCGGGTTGGCCTTGCGGAAGATCCACATGATTCCGCACATCACCAGGTAGCCGACCACCAGGCCGACCACCGGCGAGATGAACATCGGGATGACGATCTTGTCGACGACGCCCGACCAGATCACGTCGGTACCGCCCGCCAGCGCCGCGCCCACCATGCCGCCGAACAGCGCGTGCGAGGAGGACGACGGCAGGCCGAAGTACCAGGTGATGAGGTTCCAGACGATCGCGCCGACCAGCGCCGCGAAGAGGATGCCCATGCCCCGCGAGCCCTCGGGCGTCGCGATCAGGCCCTCGCTCACGGTCTTGGCGACCCCGCTGCCGAGGAAGGCGCCCGCGAGGTTCATCACCGCGGCCATCGCCAGCGCCGCGCGCGGCGTCAGCGCCCGGGTGGAGACGGAGGTGGCGATGGCGTTCGCCGAGTCGTGGAAGCCGTTCGTGTACGTGAAGCCGAGCGCGACCGCGATGGTCACGACCAGTGCGAAGGTGTCCACGAAGCTCAGGACTCCTTGACCGCGATGGTCTCCACCGTGTTGGCCACGTGCTCGAAGGCGTCAGCGGCCTCCTCCAGCACATCCACGATCTGCTTCAGCTTGAGCACCTCGATGGCGTCGTACTTGCCGTTGAAGAGGTGGGCCAGCAGCTTGCGGTGGATCTGGTCGGCCTGGTTCTCCAGCCGGTTGACCTCGATCCAGTACTCGGTGAGGTTCTCCATCGTCCGCAGGTGCGGCATCGCCTCGGCGGTCAGCTCCGCCGCCCGCGCCAGCACCTCGATCTGCTGCTCGACACCCTTCGGCAGTTCCTCGACGTTGTAGAGGACGACGAGGTCGACGGCCTCCTCCATGAAGTCCATGATGTCGTCGAGCGACGACGCGAGGGAGTAGATGTCCTCGCGGTCGAACGGCGTGATGAAGGAGGAGTTCAGCTGGTGGAAGATCGCGTGGGTCGCGTCGTCACCCGCGTGCTCCGCCGCCCGCATCCGCTCCGCGATCTCGGCCCGGGCGGAGGATTCCGCCCCGAGCAGTTCCATCAGGAGTTTGGAGCCCGTGACGATGTTGTCCGCGGAGGCGGAAAACATGTCGTAGAAGCTCGTCTCCCTGGGGGTCAGACGAAAGCGCACGTGGGGTCCTCGGGGTGCATGGGTTTCGGTCAGGCTGATGCTAGGCGCATCATCCGGCCACGGCTAACCGGCGTCATTCAGTGTCGCCCATCAGGCACAGTGAACAGAACCGGGCCCCCGCCCCCTGTGCGCGAGGATCGGTACCATATACCCATGAGGGGTATAGAAGCCCCACTGGACAACGGGAGGACGCGATGACGACCACCGAGGCGGCCGGCCTTCCGGTCGAGGAGCAGGCCATCGAGGAGCCGGGCACCCCCGAGCAGGTCACCGACCACGACCACGGTGTGCACGGCTACCACAAGCAGAAGCAGGAGCACCTCAAGCGCCTGCGCCGCATCGAGGGTCAGATCCGCGGCCTCCAGCGCATGGTCGACGAGGACGTCTACTGCATCGACATACTCACCCAGGTCTCCGCGTCCACGAAGGCCCTGCAGTCCTTCGCCCTCCAGCTCCTGGAGGAGCACCTGCGCCACTGCGTCGCCGACGCCGCGGTCAAGGGCGGCGACGAGATCGACGCGAAGGTCGAGGAGGCGACGAAGGCCATCGCCCGCATGCTGCGGACCTGACCGACGTCACTGCGGGGCGGGTGCGGCCGGCGTGACCTTCAGGACCTCGTCGATGAGGTCCGCGCTGAGCCGCTCCCCGTCCGTGGCCGATGCGGCGATCATCAGCTCTCCGCACAGCTCGATCTCGGCGAGGGCCACGTGGTCCTGGACTGTCGTCGAAGGGAGCGGGGCCACGCGCATCACCTCTTCCTGCGGGGAGTCGGCTTCCTAGCGTAGGGAGGGGACCACACACCGCGCATGGCACGTCCGGACCATTTGCCGGGCCCCAGGGACACCATTAGGCCCTGATCTTCCCGGCGTAGATGTCCTTCCGCGGCGGCAGCTGTACGACGACGGGCACGCCGAAGTCGTACAGCAGCGTCGTCGACGCGACGGCGACCGTGCGCCCCTCGTTGGTGAAGCTGAACCGGTGGCGCACCTTGCGCAGCCGCCCCTCCCGGTCCAGGTACGCGTCGAACGGCACCTCGTCGTCGGCGAACCCTTTCGCCGCCGCCGCGAGCGCCCCCCGCACCTGCGGCGACGCGGTCCGCGCCGCCCGCCCGAGGTCGGTGACGCCGCGGTAGTGCGTGACCGGCACCCCGGCGAGCTCCTCCTCGCCGACGTACGCGACGCGCTCGGCGCCGCGCAGCAGCTCGGCGGCGGCGGCCGGATCGGTCGCGCCGCCCGTGACCAGGTTCCCGTCGGCGAGGGTCGTCGTGTCGACGCGCACCCACTTGTCGGCGGGGACACCGGCGCCGCGGTTCTTCATGTAGAGCGCGCCGGGTGCCAGGAGCTCGGTGATCGGCCGGTGGCGGCTGCCGCCGGCGGCGTCCTTGGGCAGGACCACCTTGAGCTGCCCGTGCCGCGCGGCGAAGTCGTACGCGCCCTCGCCCCGGATCGTCACCCGCGTCCCGCCGGTCGCCATCTCCATCGACGTACGGGCCTTGGAGGTGCCCGCGCGCGTCAGCGCGTCGGGGGCCTCGCGCACGGCGGCGGCCGCGGCGTCCGCGCCGACGCCGGGGCTCGCGTCCGCGGGACCGGAACACCCGCCGGCCGTCAGCGCCACGGCCACGACCACCATCACCGATAGCCCGCGCCCGTAACACCGCCGCTGCTGTCGCTGCACCACCATCGCCTGCAACCCCCAACGCCTAGACGCTGCTGCCTGCCTGCCTGACCGACTGCGCTTGACCGAGACCCCCACCCGCCTCCCTTAACGACCACCGCGGCGCCCCGTCACGCCGGTACCGTGGTGGCGTGCCTGCGACGCATGACTCACCACCCGCCGTCACCAGCGGCCACGAAGCCACCACCGTCGAACGCGGCTCGTTCTGCGTGGCCCGCTGCAGCTGCGGCTGGTCGGGCCCGGCGCGGCGCTCACGGGACCGGGCCCGTACGGACGCGGCGGCGCACACGACCGCGCCACCGGCCGACGCGACCGACGCCGACTGACCGCAACCGTTCGGGGAAAGGTCACGCCATGGACGACCGGGCCGACTGGGCCGCCCTCGCCCGCGGCCTCGACGGCCCGCTCGTACGCCCCGGCGACGCCGACTACGCCACCGCCCGCCTCCTCTACAACACCCGCTTCGACGACCTGCGCCCCGCCGCCGTCGCGTACGTCACCGGAGACGACGACGTACGCACGTGCCTCGCCTTCGCACGCCGCCACGGCACGCCGGTCGCCCTCCGCAGCGGCGGCCACTCCTACACCGGCTGGTCCAGCGGCACGGGCCGCCTGGTCGTCGACGTGTCGGGCATCGACCACGTGCGCCCCGACGGCACGGCCGCCGCGATCGGCGCGGGCGCCAGACTCGTCCACGTCTACCGCGCCCTCGCCCGCCACGGCCGTACGATCCCGGCCGGCACCTGCCCGACGGTCGGGATCTCGGGCCTCACGCTCGGCGGCGGACACGGCGTGACCTCACGCGCGTACGGCCTGACCTGCGACAGCCTCACCGGCGCCACCGTCGTCACGGCGGACGGGCGGCGCCTGACCGCCGACGCCGAGGAGCACCCGGACCTCTTCTGGGCGCTGCGCGGCGCCGGCGCCGGGACCCTGGGGGTCGTCACCGAGCTGCGCTTCCGTACGCACCCGGTGCCGGCGACGGTCGTCTCCGGGCGGCTCACCTGGCCCTGGGCGCGGGCCCGGTCCGTCCTGGCCGCCTGGCAGGCGTGGGGCCCGGCACAGCCCGACGCGATCTGGTCGGCCCTGCGCCTGGCGGCGGACCCGGGTGCGGGACCCGCCCTCACCCTGTCCGTCTGCACCGTCGGCGACCGTACGGAGCTGGAGAACGCCCTCGACCGCCTCGCCGACCACGCGGGTGCCCCCGCCGACTCCGTACACCTGCACGACCGCACGTACCTGGAGGCGATGCTGACGTACGCGGAGTGCGCCGGGCTGACCGAGGCGCAGTGCCACCTGCCGGGCACCACCCCGGGCAGCGATCCGCGGGGCGTGCTGCGGCGGAACACGTACACCGCCGTGTCGGACTTCTTCGACCGGGAGCTGTCACCGGCGGCGGCCGCGGCGCTGACGGCCGCCCCGGAGGCCTTCGCCCGCATCCCGGCGGCGGAGGGCGGCGGCACCGGGTCCCTGCAGCTCACGGCGTTCGGCGGGGCGACGGGCCGCGTCGACCCGCTCGCCACGGCCTTCGTGCACCGGCGGCAGCGGATCCTGGTGCAGTACTGGGCCTCCTGGCGCCCGGGCACCCCGGGAGCGGCGCAGCGGGCGTGGCTGGCGACCGCGCGGGACTCCCTGGGGCCGTACGTCTCGGGGTCGGCGTACCAGAACTACCCCGACCCGGCACTCAAGGACTGGCGCACGGCGTACTACGGCGCGGCGGCGGACCGGCTGTCGGAGGTGAAGCGGCGCTACGACCCGCAGCGCCTCTTCACCTTCCCGCAGGCCTTCTGACGCCCCGGCGGCGGTTACGCCGCGAGGTCGTTCTCGCTACCGCCCACCTTGGGGTCGGGCAGGTCCACCGTCTCGTGCAGCTCCCCCCGAGCGCGGGCTTTTCGCGAGCGTACGAGCCACCCGGCCCGTTCCGAACGGGCCACGGCCGACACGAGCGGCGTGAGCAGCGCGAGGGCGAGCGGGGCGAGGAGCAGGGCCACGGCCGTACCGAGGGCGAAGCCGCCGACGACGTCGGTGGGGTAGTGGACGCCCATGTAGACGCGACAGAAGCCCTCGGCGAGGGCGAGGCCGATGGCGGCCAGGCCGAACTTCCGGTGGGCGACGAAGAGCGCGGCGCCGATGCCCATGGCCATGGTGGCGTGGTCGCTCACGAAGGAGTAGTCGGTCTTGCCCGCGACGAGGACCTCGAGTCCCTGGTGGTCGCGGAAGGGCCGCGGCCGCTCCACGAAGCCGCGGATCGGGATGTTGACCAGGAGGGCGATCCCGGCGGCGAGCGGCGCCCACACCAGGGCGGCGACGGTGGAGATGGAGTCCTCCGGCCCACCGCGGCGGCGCGCGCTCCACCAGCACCAGAGCACGACCAGCACCATCGCGAGCATGATCCCGTACTCGCCGACGAACTCCATGACCCGGTCGAACCAGGTCGGGGCGGACTTGGCCAGCCCGTTGATGTCGTAGAGCAGGCTGACATCGGGGTTCGAACCGTCCGATGCGAGTCCAGCCATCTGCTGCGGCCCCTTGCCTTGTCACTGTGTCAGTCCAGGGAACGACACGAGGGAAGCGTACGTTCCACTCTCCACCGAACGATCACGATGACGTTATCGAAGAGAGATACGTCGCCGCAGCTCAGACCGGATCGGCCGCGCGGTTCGGCAGTGCTTTCGCGCCATCTTCGGTGACGCGGGTCGCGCCGAAGTAGTCGGGGGTGTCGATCTTGTCGAAACGGATGACGGCGCCGGTGTACGGCGCGTTGATCATGTACCCGCCGCCGACGTAGATGCCCACGTGCCGGATGGCCCGCGAGTTCGTCAAGTCGTCCGAGAAGAACACCAGATCGCCCGGCAGCAGCTCGTCCCGCGACGGGTGCGGCCCGGCGTTGTACTGGTCGTTGGCGACGCGCGGCAGCTCGATCCCCACGGTCCGGTACGCGGCCTGCGTGAGCCCGGAGCAGTCGAAGCGGCCCTGCTGCTCGGGCGTGCCGTTGCCGCCCCACAAATAGGGCGTGCCGAGCTTCTTCTGCGCGAAGTAGATCGCCCCGGCCGCCTGCTTCGACGGCTCCACGCGCCCGACCGGCCGGGCGAAGCTCTTCTCCAGGGAGCGGATGATGCGGACGTAGTTCTGCGTCTCGCTGATGCGCGGCACCCCGCCGGCCTTTATCACCCGGTACGCACCGGCGTTGTAGGCCGCGAGCATGTTGTTGGTCGGGTCGCCGGGCACCTTCCTCACGTACCCGGCCAACTCGCAGTCGTACGAGGCGGCCGACGGGATGGCGTCGGCCGGGTCCCACACGTCCCGGTCGCCGTCCCCGTCGCCGTCGATGCCGTGCGAGGCCCAGGTGCCGGGGATGAACTGCGCGATGCCCATGGCGTTGGCGTGGCTGGTCACCTTGGGGTTGAAGCCGCTCTCCTGGTACAACTGCGCGGCCAGCAGCGCCGGGTTGATGGCGGGGCACAGGTTCCCCCACTTCTGCACGAGCCCCTGGTACGCCGCGGGCACGGCCCCCTTGGCCAGCCCCACGACGCCCCGGGTGGCGCTCCCGGCCCCGCCGAAGAGCCCGGCGGCCGCGGAGTACGTCCCGACGACGAGCAACGCGACGAACGCCATGCACAGCCCGACGGCCCCCCCGGCGACGAGCCAGCCCTTACGCACCGTCAACCACCCCTCGCGCCGTGGGAGTCCACCGGGGGCCAGTGTAGGTGGCGGGCTCCGTTTTCAGGGGGTGGACGGCGAGGACGGCGCGGGGGTGTTGGAGGACCAGAAGTCGGAGCGCACGTAGGGATCGGGGACGTGCTCACCCTCGAAGGGGGTGCCATTGGGCTTGGTCTTGGGGGGCTGGACTTCGGCCTCGATGAAGCAGGGGGTGGTGATGGAGAAGAAGAACTGCCCCCTCTTTCCGACGGTGACGCCCAGCCGGAAGTCCTCCGGGGTGCTGGCGAAAATCGCCGGCAAGTCCTTATCGGGGTTCACATCAGTGATCTTGTAGCCGCGCTGCTTCCAGTGCCGCTCGACCACGCCCAAAAGGCTTCCCCGCCTGGCTTCGGACACGATGGTCATGACTGCGACACGTCGCGTCGCAGAACTCGTTGCCTTGCCGTCGATGGTGTAGCTGCCACAGCCGCCCTGCGTCGGCGCGTAATGCACCCAGTTCAACTCCGGATTCACCGCCGAAACACTGTCCAACATGATCGAATCAGCCTTCTCAGCTGCTTCTTGCAGACTGATCTTGCTCACCACAGGCTTCTCCTCACCCATACCGACCGACGTCCCCACAGCCCCACACCCCACGAGCCCCACAAGAAGTGCAGCCGTCCCGAGCAGGCGGAATGTTTTCATCGGTGCTCCTGAGTTGTGGTCTTGTGACCTTGCCCTGCGACAATCAAGGCAATGTTCCGGGCGGACCCTGGATCCAGCTCCGGATCGAAGTAGTTGGAGTGCGCGGGGATGTCGGGATAATCGGGTGGCGGCCCGTCCGCTACCTTGATCCGTCGCGCACCGAAGTCCTCATGCGCCGGATCGGTGCCGTAGTAGATCTGACTGTTGTCACTCGCCGCTTCCTGCATGATGTAGGCGTTTGCGGCCCCCAAGCCGCCGCCGATGATGGCCCCGGCCCCGGCCCCGACCGGACCGCCTACCAATCCGATGGATGCGCCCGCGGCCGCTCCGCCAGCGGCACCCATCAGCGTCCCTCGCGCCTCGTCCTGCGTCGGAAGCTTGGTGACGGAATCGTTCTCAGCAGCCCCGACGTACACATGGCCTCGCCCCACGCCCAGATCGGCGGCTGTCTCAGCTTTTGTGCCCGGGCTGCCCAGCAGCAGGATGTCGTCCGCGCCAGGGATCCCACCGTCCTGCTGTGCCGCCAGTCCCACGGTGAGAGAACCATAAGAGTGTCCGATGGCCGTGATGTGCGGGTCGGGATGCTGGTTCGTCGCTGAAATCCCTGCCATGAACGAGTTGTACGAGGGAGCGCCTGCACGCGCGTCTTTATCACTCGTGACGGCCAGGTTGTCGACAATCTCGTCGGCCGGAAGCTGGGGAGGATCGTAACCGAGCCACACGATCGACGCGCTTGACGGGTCTACGTTCCTCGCGCCGACAGCTGTATCCCTGGCCCTCTGGATGTCGTTCTCCGCGAATGCCTTGTCCAGCGCCGTACCGAGCCCGGGGACATAGGCCGAAACGTGCTTGGAAACGTCGGGGTTGCCAAAGGACACAATGGCGCGCCCCAGCCCCTCATCACCGACGCCGAGCAAATACATCGGAGGGACCCCATCCGCTGGGTCGGCCCGGAGCTGCTGGTCTATCGACTTCAGCCCCTCCAACTGGGTCCTTGCCCTTTCGTTGTCCAGGCCATCAAGCTTGCCGATCAACAGCTGCAGGTTGTCCCGGTTGGCCGCATCCCGCACCTCCACCGGGATGCCGTCCAAATTTCCGATGATATCCGGGTACGTCGCCAGGTACTCCTCGCGCTGCTCCTGAGTGAGATACGTCCACCATGCCTTGCGCTCTGCCGGTGACCTGTCCACCGGGATGTCGTTCTTCAGATACTCCTCGGCCACGCTGCGGACCGCCGCCGCATCTGCAGCCGCGTCCTTCCACGTCTGGCTGTCGACCGTGAGGCTCGGTGCCGCTTTCAACTTCGCCAGCGTCGTGCCGAACCTCCCGTCGACCTCCCGTGCTTCAGCCAACGCCTTGGCAATGCGATTCGCGATGTCCTCAGCCTTGGCGTGATTCGGGTTGGGGTTGATGAGGCCCGGAGGGGCGGAGGGACCAAGTCCTGGGCCGTACTCGCTACGCCCAACGGACGAGCCGGGCAACGGTTGTCCATCAACCATGTTCTCGCCACCGGCTGGATATGCCACCGAACCGTCCGGCTCCACGGTGAACTTGAGGCGTGCCGCATCGTCCAGCGCGTCTCTGAGCTTCCGCTGGGCGTCGATCAGTTCGGACGCGAGGCTGTTCAGCGTAGTCCGGATCAATCCGGTCTCGGTGTAGATGTACTCGAAGTTGCGGTCGAGCTGCTTCAACCGCTCAAGAGCTCTCCCTGCGGCCACACCCTTCTGCGTCTCGGCCAGCCGATTGATCATCTCGTTGCTCACGCGGTCCCGAGCCGCATCCGCTCGGTTACTCGCCTCCCCCCACCCGTCGGCCGCTTCCTGGAGCTCCGACCACTTCAGGTCGCGTAACTGCTGCCATGTCAGCACGACCGTCACCGGACCTTCGGGTCGGTAACCGTGTCGAGGCCCGCGAAGGACGATTTCACCTTCGCATCACGCTCTCCCTGCTCCTTGGCGACCAACCGCAGTGCCGGCGCCAGGGAACCACACTCGTCACGCACAGCACCCAGCCGTTCCTCCCAGGAAGTGAGCACCGTCTTCAGCACTTCCACGCTCCCGAGGCCCGCGCACCCCGCTGCCACATCTGCATGTGCGGCGGTCAGCTTGCCCCGGGCCGTCGCCATACTCGTTTGCAGCGCGCCGGCCACCCCTGCCGCTGTCATCCAGGGACCGTCGCTGTGCTTCAAGTCGCCGGCCCCTCCACCGGAACCATCGGCCGAGGCCAACGACATCCGTGCCCCCGCCGTACCGCCGTCGCCCTGCTCGGCTAAGTCGATCAGTCGCTGCCACGACTCCGAGTACATCTGGGCACCCTCCCCGTGTTCTGCCACGCCCCCGTCGTGATCACGTTAGAAGGCGGGAGCCCCGGATGAGCAAGAGCACATTGAAGGAGGGCCTGAAATAGTCCGCCGCGACATACCACTCGGCTTCGCCGCGTACAAGAGCAAAGGGACTCGATGTTGCCTTCAGCATCTGAGTTGATGCGCCTGCGGGGACACCGAAAGGGAGAAGATGCGTCGGCGTTACGCAGTCATCACGGCCTGTTGGCGCACTCCACCCAGAGCAGCTTCCGAGACCCCCGCCCATGCAGCCCGCCCTGGATGGCGAGATGGTTGCCATGAAGGTCGCCGATCGCAAAGGTGAGTCGGTCGAGGCCCGGTGGCTCTGCCGTCCCGCTGGACGGTGCGATTCCAGGTGCAGGCCGAAGGAGGGCACTAGCCGAGGGCGACGCGTGCGTACACGTTCACCTCAACGGCGCAAGGCGCCATCGCCCTCGGAAGCGCAGACCCGAGTGCTCTCTCCTCTCCACCACGGCGGATCGCTTCCGCGAACTGCTCCGGGCCCTGAGGAGTGCGGCGACTCCGTGCGGGGATTCAAGCTCTCGTACGGGCTCGGCCGGGCGCAGCAGCCGGTCAAGGGTGGCCGAAGGCCATGGGCGCAACGGGCGCAAGCGAAGAGGTCGCCCTTGACGGGGCACTGAATGCGCCGCACTCGGAATGAGGGCGCCCCCTGCACCGCAGCCACTGACCGAAACGCCCAGCCTGCAGGCCAAGCCTCAGATCATGACGCTTGCGGGCTTGCGGCCGACGCCCGCGTACATCGCGACCTCCTCCGCCTCCGGGTCCTGGAAGCCCTCGGGGCGCCACCGGGAGCAGGAGACGACGCCCGGGGGCAGGAGCTCCAGGCCGTCGAAGTAGCGCGTGATGGCCTCGGGGGTGCGCTGGGTGAGTTTCGGGGTGCCGTGCTCGTTCCAGAAGGCGACCGCGGCGTCGACGTCCGGCATCGCGGGGTGGCGCACGGTGTGGGACAGCACCAGGTGGCTGCCGGGCGCCAGCGCGTCCAGGAGGCGCCGGACGACGGCGTACGACTCGGCGTCGTCCTCGACGAACATGACGACGCCCAGCAGCATGAGCGCGACGGGCCGGTCGAGGTCCAGGGTCTTGGCCGCGGCCGCCAGGACGGCGTCCGTGTCCCGCAGGTCGGCGTCCACGTAGTCCGTGCGCCCCTCCGGCGTACCGGAGAGGAGCGCGCGGGCGTGGGCGAGGACGAGCGGGTCGTTGTCGACGTACACGACCCGCGCGTCCGGTGCGACGCGCTGCGCGACCTCGTGGGTGTTGTCGGCGGTCGGCAGGCCCGTGCCGACGTCCAGGAACTGGCGGATGCCCGCCTCCGCCGCCAGGTGGCGCACCGCCCGCCCCAGGAAGAGCCGGTCCGCGCGGGCGTACGCCCCGATGCCGGGGTGGAGCTCGCGGATCCGGTCACCGGCTTCGCGGTCGACGGGATAGTTGTCCTTGCCGCCGAGCCAGTAGTTCCAGATGCGGGCGGTGTGCGGCCTGCCGGTGTCGATCCTCGCTTCGATGTCGGTCACGCCCTCAACCTAGACCGCAATCGCCTTACGCGCCCGGCTTCTTCAGCACCTCCACGAGGCTGGAGGTGCTGTCGGCGCCGTGCCCGGCGGCCAGGCCGCGCCGGAAGACGTCGAGGACGGCCGCCGGGAGGGCGCCGTCGACGCCCGCGTCCAGGGCGGTGTGGAGGACGTGCTCGGCGCTGGCGACGCCCATGGCCAGCCGGTCGACGTCGCCGCGGTGGTCGCCGGCGTCGACGCGGGGCGCGTAGAACTCCACGAACTGCTTCAGGTTCAGGGCGTCGACGGCCAGGGTCAGGATGTCGGCGGCCTTCAGACCGTGGGCGTCGGCCATGGCGAGGGTCTGCCAGTAGCCGGTGAGGGCGGTCCAGAACATGGTCATGTTGAGCTGGTAGAGCAGCGCCGCCAGGCCCGGGTCCTCGCCCCGGTGATCGGCGGTGCCGGTCAGCACCTCCAGCGTGGCCCGGTGCGCCTCGAACACCTCGCGCGGGCCGCTGTAGAGGGTGGTGGAGTCGGGGCTGCCGATGCCGGAGGGCGGCGTGAGGACGCCGCCGGTGAGCTGCGTGCCCCCGCGCTCGGCGGCCCAGGCGGCCGCGGCGCGCGCCTTGTCCGGGGTGTCGGAGGTGAGGTTGACCAGGACGCGGCCGGCGAGGGCGGCGGGGTCGGCGTCGCCCAGTACGGCGTACAGGGCGTCGTAGTCGGTCAGGCTCACCACGACGAGCCCGGCCGCGGCGAGCGCGTCGTCGACGGAGGGCGCGAGGTGCGCACCGCGGGCGACGAGGGCGTCGGCGCGGGAGGCGGTGCGGTTCCAGACGGTGACGCGGTGGCCGCGGTCGAGGAGGGCACCGGCCATGGCCTGGCCCATGGGGCCGAGGCCGATGACGGTGACGGGGGCAGGGGCAGGGGCAGGGGCGGGGGTCTTGTTCGCGTTCATGGGAAACGCCTCTTCACTCGCTGGCACGGACTAGAACGAACGCTCTATCCAGAGCGCTGACGCGACCGTAGCACAGCTCTAGAACGAACGCTCTACTCAATTCGCTCGGTAGGATCGCCCCATGCAGACCGCCACGCCCCCCACCAGCACCCGCGACCGGATCGTCGTCGCCGCCGCGCGCCTCATCCAGCGCCAGGGGTACGTCGGCACCGGCATCAAGCAGATCGCCAAGGAGGCGCAGGCCACCCTCGGCTCCGTCTACCACTTCTTCCCCGGCGGCAAGGAGGCAGTGGCCGTCGCCGCGATCACCCACAGCGGCGAGGAGTTCGCGGCCATCCTCCGCGAGGCCCTGGCCGGCCACGACGACCCGGCCGCCGCCGTGGACGCCTGCGCCCGCCTCCTCGCCGAGGCGCTGCGCGAGTCCGGCTGGGTCGACGGCTGCCCCGTCACGGCCACCGCCCTGGAGACGCTCGGCGACGCGGACTCCGAGATCCAGCGCGCCTGCGCCACCGCCCTGCGCGCCTGGCAGGACATGGTCGCCGACAAGCTCCTGCGCTCCGGCCTCCCTGCCACCGACGCCCGCGAACTGGCGGTGACGGTCATCAACACCCTGGAGGGCGCGGAAGTCACCGCCCAGGTGAACCGCGACGAAGAGCCCCTCCTGCTGGCGGGGCGTCACCTGGCGCGCCTGGTCGCCGCGTACCGCTGAGGCGGCGGCTGAGGCGGCGGCACGACGGACCGCGCATACAGGCCCAAGGTGGGACAACGACAGTCATTGCCCGGAGTCACCCCCCGTGATACACAGAGTGACCGTACGCGTACGCGCGCACACCCGGTCCACCACCCGACGCAGGTCACGACGGTCGGACCGGTCAAACGTGCGGGGATCGGGTAAAGAGACCAGCCAAGTCGGCATACGCGGGCGGTTTCATCAGCGAAGATAGTGCGGTGACCCGTGCCGAGTGGCAGGGGCGTCGAATTACCCAACAGGGGCGGTGAGTTACATGTACCTGGCGGCTGAAAAAGGCGACATCACCACCATCATCGGCGGAATCGCCCCGAACTGGGGGCCTTTCGGGAGCCTTGGTAACGAGGCCCGCGTGATGATCGAGGTCGTGATGGCCGTGGCCATCCTGCTGTGCCTGGGCATCGCGATCTGGGGAGCGGCGAAGCAGCGCATCGGCGCGACCGCCCTCCGGGACACGTTCAGCGCCGAACAGGGCAAGGGCCTCATCGTGGCCGGCCTGACCGGGGTCTTCATCATCGGCTCGCTGGGCACGCTCTTCACCATCGTGTACGGGATGGCCGTCTAGCCCCTCCCGCCAGCGGCCCCCGCGGTCCCCGGCTCCCTGAGGTTGCGTCACCTGATGTCAAGTCACCACACCGAACAGCGAAAGGTTGAGGGGGCGTACCCGTCATGAGCCTCGGCGACGAGAACGACGGCGGCCAGACCCGCACCCGCCTGCCCGACGGCGGCACCGGCGACGTCTACGGCGGCGCCCGCCGCCCGGCGCGCAACTCGCGCTCGCTGATCACGGTGGTGGGTGTGGTGGTGCTGCTGATCGCCGCCATCGCCTTCGCGAACCGAAGCGGCACCGACGGCGGCACCTCGGACGACACCGCCAAGGACCCGGGGGCCGCGGCCCCCACGTCGGCGACGGGCGTCCGCCCGGTGACGGGCAAGGACGGCACGATCCCGACGGGGTACGCACACGACGAGCAGGGGGCGCAGAGCGCGGCGGCGAACTACGCGGTGGCGCTGGGGTCTGACGGCATGTTCAGGCGGGACGCGCGGCACGTCATCGTGCGAGCCGTGCACGACCCCGCCGTCGTCGACGGCCTGCTGGCCAACCTGGACCAGGCCTACTCCGGCGCCTTCCTCAAGAACGTGGGCCTGAACGAGGACGGATCCTCACCCGGGGGCCTCACCTTCGTCTCCCGTACGGTTCCGGTCGGCACCAAGGTCACCAGCTTCGAGGGTGGTACAGCCACCGTCGAAGTCTGGTGCACCGGCCTTGTCGGGCTCGCCGGCGAGGGTTCCACCAAGCCGGTGACAGAGACGTGGTTCACCATCACGCAGAAGCTCAAGTGGACGCAGGGCGATTGGAAGATCGAGTCATCGAGCCAGCAGGAAGGCCCGACGCCGGTCAACGGCGACAACCGCGCCTCCACCGCGGATGAGATCGCCAGTGCTGTTGCTGGATATGGAGGCTTCACCTATGCGCGTTAGCCCTCAGCTCGGCACCCGCTCGATCCTCGCCGCTGTCACGGCCGTCCAGGCGGCAGCTTTCGCCTTCGCCGCGCGCGCCGCGGCGGCGCCGACTCCACCGCCCGCATCCCCCACTCCGAGCCCTTCGCCGAGCAGCAGTGACAACCCATGCGACCTCATCGTGGGGCTCGCGAAGGACTACTGCGAGGACGGTGAGAAGGCGGCGAACAACCCCGGCGCCCGCTCCACCCCCACCGATCCCACCGCCGCCCTCGACCCCCTCGCCTCCCTCTCCCGCGGCTGCGCCGACGCCGCCGTGGAGATCATCGACGCGCTGTCGAAGGCGGTGAAGTCCACCGCCGAGGTCGACTTCACCAACGGCACCTTCCTCGCCCAGTACGCCATCGTCTTCGCCGCCGCCACCGTCCTCACCCTCCTCCTCTGGCTCCTCGCCGTCGCCAAGCGCGCCATCCGCGGCGTACCGCTCGCGACGGCCATGTCCGAGGCCATCGGGTTCCTGTGGCTGACGGTTCTCGCGTCCGCCTTCACGCCGCTGATCCTCTACACCGTCGTCTCCGCGACCGACGCCGTCACCGAGGTGATCGCGCAGAGTACCGGCGGCCAGACGGACGTGTTCTTCGGCGGCTTCAAGGAGGCGCTCCAGAAGGGCGACGGCATCGGCGGCGGGCCGATCATGCTGATCATCGTGTCGCTCGTGACCGTCCTCGCCGCGGGCGTGCTCTACCTGGAGCTGTTCCTCCGGGCCGTACTCCTGTACGTCGGCGCCCTCCTCGGCGTCGTCGTGTACGCCGGCCTCGTCGACAAGAACCTCTGGGGCCACGTACGCCGCTGGGCCGGCATCATGATCGCGGTGATCCTGGTCAAGCCGGTCATCATCATCGTGCTCGGCCTCGCCGGGGCGCTCGCCGGCGACGACGGACCGAAGGCGTTCTCCGCGGTCGTCACCGGCCTCGCCATCATCCTGCTCGCGATCTTCGCCTCCGCGATGATCTACCGCTTCGTCCCCGGCTTCGGTGACGAGATCGCGGCCTCCCGCAACAACCGCATCCAGAACAGCGCCGAGAACAAGGCCGCCGCCGTCATCTCCTCGCCCGCCGCCCTCGTCTCGCAGGGCATCAAGACCCACAGCACCCGCAACGACTCAGGCGGCGGCTCCGGCGCCCCCCAGCCCGCCGGCGCCGTCACCGGCGGCATGTCCGCCCACAGCTCCCGTACGCCGACGGCCGGAGGCGGCGCAGGAGGCGCAGGAGGCTCGGGCGGCGGCGGAACTGTCCCCTCCGCCGCACCCCCGCCCCGCAGCCCCAGGAGCAGCAGTCCCACCACCGGCACCCCGCACAGCCACCGCAAGAGCACAGGCACCAACACAGGCACAGGAAGCACAGGAGGTGGAGGGCGTTGACGACCCAGTCCCCAGCGATCACGCCCCGCCGCACGTACCTCATCGGCAGGGCCCGGCCCAACGCCATCATCGGCAAGAACCGCGAGACCGGCGAGATCGCCCTGATCATCGCCGGCGCGTTCCTCGGCATGATGAGCGGTCTCCTCGTCCCGGTCCTCTCCCTGCGGATCGTGCTGCTCATGGGCTTCCCGCTGCTCGCCCTCGCCGCCGTGTACGTCCCGTACAAGCACCGCACCTTCTACAAGTGGTTCGAGATCAACCGCAGCTACAAGCGCACCCTCCGCCAGGGCACCACCTACCGCTCCGCCGCCATGGAGGCCGGCACCCGCATCGACGGCCGCGAGGTCGAGGTCGGCCCGCCGCCCGGCATCGGCCGCATCAACTGGCTCTCCGCCCCCTTCGGCCCCGACGAGATCGCCGTCCTCCTCCACGCCGACCGCCGCACCGTCACCGCCGCCATCGAGATCGAGGGCCCGGGCGTCGGCCTGCGCGACAGCGAGGACCAGGAAGCCCTGGTGGACCGTTTCGGCACCCTCCTCAAGCACGTCGCCAACGGCGACGGCTTCGTGACGCGCCTTCAGATGCTGGCCCGCACCCTCCCCGCCGACCCCGACGCCCACGCCAAGGACGTCGCCCAGCGCGGCGACCCCAAGAGCCCCGCGTGGCTCCAGGACTCGTACGACCAGCTCCAGTCCATGGTCTCCACCTCCAGCGAGCAGCACCGCGCGTACCTCGTCGCCTGCATGCACTACACCCGCGAACTGGCCGCCGAGGCCCACGCCATGGCCCGCGCCGCCCGCCACACCGCCGGCACCAAGGGCGGAAGGGGCGGGAAGCTCGACAAGGACGCCGGCCTCGCCGTCGTCATGGCCCGCGAGCTCACCGACATCTGCGCCCGGCTCGCCGAGGCCGACATCCGCGTCCGCCAGCCCCTCGGCCAGGCCCGCCTCGCCTCCCTCGTGCACTCCATGTACGACCCGGACCACCCCATCGACCACATCCAGGCGATGACGAAGCGGAACGCCTGGCCCGCCGAGCTCGACGCCGTCGAGCCCACCTACCTCCAGGCCAAGACCCGCGAGTCGTCCACCCGCGCCCCCTGGTGCCACGCCACCGCGTGGGTGAAGGAGTGGCCGATGACCCCCGTCGGCGTCAACTTCCTCGCCCCGCTCCTCGTCCACACCCCCGACGTCATCCGGACCGTCGCCGTCTGCATGGACCTCGAACCGACCGAGGTCGCCATCGAGCGCATGCTGACCGAGAAGACGAACGACGAGGCGGAGGCCAGCCGCGCCGCCAAGATGAACCGCACCGTCGACCCGCGCGACATCGCCGCGCACGGCCGGCTCGACCAGCGGGGTGAAGATCTCGCCAGCGGCGCGGCAGGAGTGAATCTTGTCGGGTACATCACTGTGTCGTCTCGTTCGCCCGAGGCCCTGGCCAGGGACAAGCGGACGATCAGGGCCTCGGCCGGCAAGTCGTATCTGAAGTTGGAGTGGTGCGACCGCGAACACCACCGGGCCTTTGTGAACACCTTGCCGTTCGCGACCGGCATCCGCCGATAGGGGCCCTGATCCTCATGCGTGATCCGCTGTCCGCCCTCACAGAGGCCTTCACCTCCTTCCTCTTCGGGAAGGTCGAGACGACCCGCCTGCCCGTCCGTACGTCGACGGGCCAGGCCCAGGCCGTCTACCTGCCGACCGCCGCCCCCGGCCTCGGCGACTCCGGCGTGATCATCGGCCGCGAGGTCTACAGCGGCAAGGGGTACATCTACGACCCCTTCCAGCTGTACGGGCAGCAGCTCCCGGCCCCCCACTGGCTGGTGCTCGGCGAGTCCGGCAACGGCAAG
The DNA here is from genome assembly GCF_055571835.1 of Streptomyces sp. NPDC030862. Taxonomy (NCBI): domain Bacteria; kingdom Bacillati; phylum Actinomycetota; class Actinomycetes; order Kitasatosporales; family Streptomycetaceae; genus Streptomyces; species Streptomyces sp. NPDC030862. The sequence goes on from NZ_JBVIEN010000009.1 coordinate 406,752, forward strand.
TCGGCGCTGGAGAAGACGTACGTGCTCCGCCAGCTCCGCTTCCGCGACCGGCAGGTCGTCGTCCTCGACGCCCAGGGCGAGGACGGCGTCGGCGAGTGGAACCTGATCGCGCAGCAGCTGGGGATAACCCCCATCCGGCTCGACCCGATGGCCGCCCTCGACGACGGCATCCGCCTCAACCCCCTCGACCCGTCGATCACCACCACCGGCCAGCTCGCCCTGCTCCGCACGATCATCGAGGTCGCGATGGGGCACGGCCTGGACGAGCGCTCCGGCTTCGCGCTCAAGGTCGCGCACGCGTACGTCAACGAGACCATCACCGACCGCCAGCCGGTGCTGTCCGACATCGTCGAGCAGCTGCGCCACCCGGAGCCCGAGTCGGCGGCGGCGATGAACGTCGCCATAGACGACGTACGCGCCTGGGGCCTGGACGTGGCCCTGGTCCTGGACCGGCTGGTCGACGGTGACCTGAGGGGCATGTTCGACGGCCCCACGACGGTCGGCATCGACCTCGACGCACCGCTGATCGTCTTCGACCTCTCCCACATCGACCGCAACTCGATCGCGATGCCGATCCTGATGGCCATCGTGGGCGTGTGGCTGGAGCACACCTGGATCCGGCCGGACCGCAAGAAGCGCATCTTCCTGGTGGAGGAGGCGTGGCACATCATCAACAGCCCGTTCGTGGCCCAGCTGTTCCAGCGGCTGCTGAAGTTCGGCCGACGCCTCGGCCTGTCCTTCGTGGCGGTCGTCCACCACCTCTCCGACGTCGTGGACGGAGCGGCCGCACGCGAAGCCGCGGCGATCCTGAAGATGGCGTCCACGCGCACGATCTACGCCCAGAAGGCGGACGAGGCGCGGGCGACGGGCCGGGTCCTGGGCCTTCCCCGCTGGGCGGTGGAAATCATCCCGACCCTTACGCCCGGCATCGCGGTCTGGGACGTCAACGGCAACGTCCAGGTGGTCAAACACCTGATCACCGAAGCCGAACGCCCCCTGGTCTACACGGACCGCGCGATGACGGAGTCCTCCGTACCGGACGACATCCAGGCGGCGGAATGGGAGGCGGAGCAGCGCGCGGCGCTCATGGAGCGGCAGATGAACGAGTCCTCACAGTCGACGGTGGCGTGACATGCGGGGCGAGCGCGAGCGGAGTGCCGAGCGGGGCGCCGAGGGCGGCATCCCCGACGGCCTGCTGGTGGGCCTGCTGGGTTTCCTGCTCGGCGTGTCGATCCTGGTCTGGACGGCCACCGGCCTGGCGGGCCTGCTGGCCCACGGCTCCTGGCCGGACGCCGTCACCTTCGGCCGTACGCCGTCGGCGATGCGCGCCCTCATGTCCCAGCCCCACCACCTCCCGGGCGCGTGGCCGGACACCCCGCCGGAGCAGCTCTCGGGGTACGGGCTGTTCTGGGGCCTGTTCATCGGCGAGCTGATGGTGCTGGTGGTGCTCACCGTGTTCGTCCTCGGCACGCTGGCCCGCTGGCGCGCGGTGCGGTCCGCGCGGCGGCACCCCAAGGCGTACGAGCACGGGTACGAGCCCGACCGCGCCCACGCGGGGCACGCGCCGACCGCCTCCGTACCCGTACCCGCGCCGGCATCCGCTCCCGTACCCGCGCCCGCGCCCGTCGAGACTCCGAGCACCCCCGTACCGGCACCCGCCGCCGCAGGTACACCGCCAAGCCGCCCGGCAACGGGCGCGGGCACAGACCCAGCCCCGGTCCTCACCGCGCCCAAGGTCCCGACACCCCGCGCGCCCCGGGTCCTCTACGGCGGCCCCGACATCCGCCGCCCGACCGCCCTCCAGGCCATCCACGAAGCCGAGGGCGCCGCGCTCGTCGTCACCTCCGACCCGACCCTCTGGGCGGAGACCAAGGACGCCCGCGCCAAGCTCGGGCCCGTCCTCGTCTACGACCCCGGCCACCTCTGCGACACGCCGGCACGCCTCCACTGGTCGCCCACCTCGGGGTGCGAGGACACCGACACGGCCGCGGCCCGCGCCGCCGCGCTCCTGGCGCCCGTACGCCCTCCGGCCCGCATGGACGAGGCGGTCGCGGACACCGCCGAAACGCTCATGCGCTGCTGGCTGCACGCGGCAGCCGTCGACGGGCGCCCGTTCAAGCAGGTGCACCGCTGGGCGCAGAACAACGGCGCCCACGAACCCGTACGCATCCTGCGCACCCACCCCAAGGCCACCAACAGCCACGCCGGCCTCCTGGAGTCCGCCCTCACCGCGTACCCGGAACGCCGCGAGATCGCACAGGAGTTGGCGGTCCGAGCGCTGTCGTCCCTCTCCTCGGTCCACATCCGCGAGGCCTGCACACCGCATCGAACTGATTCGCTGACCTTGGAATCATTTATCCGGGAAGGGGGCACCCTTTATGTGGTGGGGGAATCCATCGAGGACCCCCGCACCCGCCCGGGCGCGATGCCCCTTCTCACCGCGCTCGCCTCGTACGTGGTCGAGCACGGCCGCCGCATGGCCGCACGGTCATCCGACGGTCGGCTCGACCCACCAATGGCGCTGGTCCTCGACGACATCGCCGCGGTGGCCCCGCTGCCCCACCTGCCCGAGCTGCTGATGAGCGGCCAGGAGACGGGCATGGCCACGCTCGCCCTGCTCCGCTCCCCCGAACAGGGCCGCACCCGCTGGCCGCACCACACGCTCGCCTAGGGACCACGCCGAGACCTGGCAGTACAGTCGCGCTCATGACGGCATCGGTGGTACGCGCGATCGAAGCGGACGGGACGGCCTGGGACGACCCGTCCGAGGACCGCCTGCACGATCTGCTGGCCGACATGAACCTGACCTGGCGGCACGTCGTCGTCGAACGCCTCGACCGCGAACCGGAGGGCCACCACTACGTGCAGGTCTACCTGAACGACGATTTGAGTTACCAGGTGGAGTACCGCGAGGGCGGCCCGGACCGGCACTTCCAGGCGCATGTCCCCCGGCGGCACGAGGTGTTCGCCGTGGAGCCGGTGGCCGAGGTGGTCTGGGACTGGGCCCGCGGAGGCACAGCCTGGCGTACGGCACTGCCCTGGACGCCGTGGACGCCCGTGGACACTCCCTCGCGTCTCCCAGAGGAAACCGCCTAGGCCCCGGCGGGCCGCCTGATCTCGTACTCCAACTCCTGCGCGCCGTCGCTGTCGCCCTCCATCGGCACGCTCTCGCCCGTGGGCACGAAGCCCACCTTGCGGTAGAGCGCCGCAGCGCGCGTGTTCCGCTCGTGCACATAGAGCCGTACGCGTTCGACCGGGGGCCCATCCAACGACCAGGACCACTCCACGCCCGCGCGTATCAGCGCCTCGGCCAGCCCGCTGCCACGAGCCTCCGGCCGTACGTACACGCCGACGACATGCGTCTGGTCGACCTTCGCCGGCTCCCCGAACCGTACGTCCCCGCCCGCCCGCTCCACGAGCACGGTCACCGTGCCGGCCCAGCTGCCGTCGGGCGTCTCGGCGACGAACTGGCGGACGCTGTCGCTGCCCTCGGCCGCCCCGGCCGTCCGCTCGCGCCAGAAGGCGTCGGGCTGGGCGGAGGCGTTCTCGTACGTGTCGAGGAAGGCAAGGTGCGCGACGGGGTCCTGAAGGGCCGCCAGCCGTATCTCGCGGGCTTCGCGCCACTCGTCGGCGTGCAGGGAACGAATGAGGTATCGCATTCCCCGATCCTGGCCGCCCGAGCCGCTGCGAGCCAACCCATTTCCATCGAAGGACGCACCGTAAACGCAGAAAAGCCCCGCACCAGAAGGTGCGGGGCTTTCCCAAAAATTGTTCGGCGGCGTCCTACTCTCCCACAGGGTCCCCCCTGCAGTACCATCGGCGCTGAAAGGCTTAGCTTCCGGGTTCGGAATGTAACCGGGCGT